>NZ_JBWLUZ010000001.1:0-631012 GCF_057784325.1 Mesorhizobium sp. CNPSo 4689 | reverse complement strand
TATCACCCCAGCGACGACGCCGTTCAGCACCAAGAATCTCGACACGCATCGCAAACCTCGCACAAGACACGTCGCAAACGACGTCGTTAAACACGTGTCATAGGCCATCACGACGATATCAGGCAGGCGGTGACAATCGGGCGGTTACGGCGATTAGCATTCGGCAGGAGGATGATCGGCCCGAGATCATCGACGTAGGTTCTTATTCCTTTGGCCAAATGGCCAATCGTGTTGGGGATGCCGATCCATTCGACTTGATAGAATTCGAGCTACTGCAATGGCTTGATGCCAGCCTCTGGCCAACGGAGGGCGCCGTCGATCCATCGACAGTTCGCGAGGGCTATTGGTGGGCGCTTGACCCGGCAGAGAACGCATATCAGATCGTCTTGGTGGGCAAAGATAGAGCAGTTCGAACCTTCAATGGCGATTTCGATAGCTGTCTGGACGAGTTCGAATTTCTGATGCCTCTGAATCTCATCCCTACGGCTCGCTCCGATCACTAGGGCCTGTCGCCGTCACGTTGGCTGCTTGCGCGTCACCCCGAACCCTGGTCATGTCGCCGCCTGATCCGTTGCGCGATACGCTCCACGGCCAACCTTGACGAGTAGGCGCTCGTTACACATCCGAATGAGATAGCAACGAGCTGAACGGTGCGCGGACAGACGCAATTCTCCCGATGCGGCTATCTGAACCCCTTGATATCAGCGCCTCAACTCGGTTGAAGCAAAACGAGATCTAATCGTATAAACTCACCGCGAATGGTCCGTTAGCAGACGATTTCAACAACAGCGCTGTATTGGCGGTAGCCCTCTAGCGCTGCCATGATCAACCATGTACGGCCCGGAGACATAGGTAACAGCTTGTACCTAAGACATGGGTGACAACCTCGTGCCGAACGGGTTGTCGATGGTCTGCAAGGTCCTCTGTTCCAAGTCGATATATCCGAGATCATAGCACATGAAGGAGACGAGCCAAATGCCGTCGTCGACTTCCTTGATGCCGAGTTTCTGGCCGGCGAGCACGTGGCTGACGTTGATTTTCTTCCTGTTCATGCAGATGCGGCCGCAATTGGTGACGAGGATGTCGCGGTCGTGGAAGGGGTAGCTGAGATCGGGGCAACCCCTCATAGGCTCTTGAAGAAGGGGCGTAGCGTTCGGCCGGGCCTGAAGAGCCGCACCAAAGCCGCGATGACTGGCGCTTCCTTCGTCGAATCAAGAGCTTCGCAGGCAAGCAGGTAGCGCGAGGCCTGGTCGGTGACGGTCAAAGGGTAACAGTAGCGGCCAGTACCCAGCTTGAACTCGCCCTTGAAGTCGGCGCACCACAGATCGTTGGGCGACAACGCCTGCGACAGTTCGGTGCCCTCGGCCCTGCAACGCCGCCGCTGGCGGGCGCGGGCGACCAGGCCGTGGGCCGCCACGATCATGCGCTCGATCAGGTCCGGCAACTGGTTGGCGTAGCGCACCGGCCGCCGCTAGCGGTCCGTCAGCGCCTCCAGGCCCTCCTCCCTATAGCGGTTGAAGATCTTGTAGCCGGTCTTTCGTGAGATGCCGAAAGACCGGCACACATCGCTCATCGCCTCGCCGTCAAGAAGACGGCCGACAAAGCGAACACGCTCGTCCATCACCGAACACTCCATCCACGGCATCAACACCTCCGCAAAGCGAAAAGTGTTACCTATGTGTCCGGTACGTTCTGTTACCTATGTCTCGGGCCGCTCACCACACCAATCTCATGAGCCGATGCTTCCTGTCCCCCCCGAAATGGGCGGCCACCGGTCCCTGTGTCGTCGTGTCATCGTCGAGCACACTTCGATGGCATTTTCGTCCACTAGAGGGTGCGACTGATACGCGAGGTCTTAACTCTAAAAAAGCCCCTGGTCGTTTGGACCAGGGGCTGCTCCCGATTATTCGTCAGGAGTGTCGGCGAGTGATCTGCTGTCAATGCGTACCTGAAGCCAGGCTCGTACTTCATCGAGGATCCAGCACACCCGGCACTGGCCGAGAGTTACCCTTAAGGGGAACTGGTTGGCCTGTTCAAGGCGGCCGATATGCTGTCTGGAATACGGAACGATGGTCTTCAGTTCTTTCCAGCTTATGCACCTCATCGCGGTGGCTCCTGTTTGGGGAGCATCGCGATGCCCAATGGACGACAATCCAATTGGCGTTAGGAAAGTATCATTCCAGAAGAAGCTTGGCGAGTGCACTTGGGAGCGGGGCGCAAATGGTGGAGCTATGTTACGCCCTCGGAAGGCTGGTGAGGTACGCCTCATACTTCGTCACGGCGCCGCGCATTTCGGGAAGATACTCATAGACGTTGTAAACCTGGGCGATGTCCGACTGTGATTGCTTGGACACGTGGTTCAAAAGTTTTCCTACGACGAGCTGCGGAACTTTGAGCGGCGCCATGTGGGTGCTGAGCGACCGCCTCAAGTCATGGAGGGCATACGGTCGGACTCCATCAAGCCCTTCGTCGAACATAAGTTTGGCTTTGCCCCATCCATTGAACGTCGTAGTGGGTTTGCCCCTAACGTGATCGCGTGATGCCGGAAACACATAGCGCGCATTGCCGACGAGCGGGATGCTTTCCAAGACAGCTGCGACTACATCTCCGTATGGAAAGACGTGCTCTTTGTGGTTCTTGGTGATGCTGTCGGGAAGGGTGATCGTTCGGTTGGTCCGGTCGATCCATTCCCATTCCAGCGCGACGATCTCCCCCTCCTCTGTCCTGTCAGCAAGCAGAGGACGACAATCGGACCGTACGGATAGGAGGGTTACAAGGCTCCGAGCCAATACTTTGCCCAGCTCCTCGTGTGATGCGCTTTTTTTCCGATGGTGGGACTTGCAGTCCCTCACATGGGCTATGCGCGAGATACTCCTCGCGAACGGCCCAATTGAAAAAGACCTTGATGGCGACAAGCGCATGGCGCCTCTCGGAGGGAACGCGGTCGAGTTTGGCGAGACGTTTCTTGATGTCCTGCTTGGCGATATCGCCGAGCTTGGTATTCCCAAACGCGAAATGTCCTATCAGGCGCGAGTAGTCGCGGTGCGTCCGCGCGCGGTTCTTGCTCTTGACCTCGGCGAGGAACTCCTTCTTTGTCTCGTTGTACGAGACGGTTTTGGGGCGGTTCTTTCCAAGCGTCCTTTCGGCCAACAACCGCTTCGCTTCGGTTCTGACCTCAGAGAGGCTGATGATCGGGAAGCGGCCGATTGTTATGCGCTCCCGCGTGGGACCGCAGACGATCACGAAGGTTTCCGGTCCGCCTTGCGAGACTCGTACGCCGAATCCGGGCAGCGTTTCGTCAGAGTAAGTCTTCTGACCTGTGTCCGGTGCCTGAAGCGCCCGCACAACAATGTCGGTGAGGCGCATTTCTTTGGCTCCTTAGGCTCTCCCTAGGCTCAGGAATGAGGCGTGTAGGGTTGGTTTTCGATGTGCTCCTATGTTGTTCGCTAACCAAGGGAAATGGACATGAAAGTTGTATTCAACGACGACCATTTCGCATTCGAGCTAGTCCGCAATCTTGGCTTTATGTACTATGGGGGATCTGATCTCGGCGAGATTGTAGCAACTGGCAGCAAGATTAAAGAGGGGAACTTCGAGAATTGGTATGATGAATGGCATAAGCGCGCAGAACGCACCTTGTCTCGTGCTGATACATGTCTGTCCAAGGACCATCTGGTCAGCGCCCGAGAAGCGTACCTAGGGGCATCGACCTACTTTCGTATGGCAGAATTCTACCTGCACGGAAACCCTGATGACCCACGCATCGTCTCGGAATCTCGGGCCTCCCAAAAGGCCTACAGCAAAGCTGCCGAACTAATCGGCCCGACCTGGGAACGTGTTGAGATTCCTTACGAGAACACCACACTTCCTGGATACTTCTACAAAGTTGGCGACAGTGGCGAACCAAGGCCTACGATTATCTTCCATGGCGGATATGACTCAAGCCTTGAAGAGCTGTTTTACTACGGAGGCGCTCCAGCAGTAAGGCGTGGCTACAATTGCCTGACGTTTGACGGACCTGGACAAGGCGCGCCGATGCGCGAGCAAAAGCTTCCCTTCCGCTACGACTGGGAAAAAGTCGTTACGCCAGCAGTCGATTATGCGCTCACCCGGCCTGAAGTAGACGGGAAAAACCTTGTCTTGATTGGCATGAGCCTTGGTGGATATTTCGCTGCCCGTGCTGCGGCGTTCGAACATCGTTTCCGTGCACATGTCTTTTTTGACGGGGTCTATGATTTCCATGAAAGCTTCCACAATCTGCTCCCCGCAGATACAATCAAGGCTTTTGAAGCCGGCGATGCCGATGGCTGTCAAAATAATCGTAGAAGCCGCGATGGTGAACAGCACACCCTTACGCTGGGCAATCACCCAAGGCACCTGGTCACCGGGCGTGAAAACGGTCGCCGAACTCATTGAAGCGTCCAAGGCCTACACAATTCGTGATGTTGTGAAACAGATCAAGTCTCCGTGCCTAGTGTTGGAAGCGGCGGCAGACATCTTCTTCGCTGGGCAGCCAAAGCGGGTCTACGATGAGCTTAATTCTCCAAAAACATTCGTTGAATTCACTGCGGAAGACGGTGCTGAAAATCACTGCCAGTCGGGCGCCCTGTCGTTCAAGGATCAAGTCGTGTTTGACTGGATTGACGAGACCCTGAAGTCATAAGGTTACTTGGTACGGGCGGGCAGAATAGCTGGCAAAGCTCCCGGCCAGTATGTTCAGGAAACGAACCTATCCACAGAAATATTTTGTTGGTATTTCTGTTGGTAGACGCTGCCACTGGAAGACCGCAAGTATCTGAAAAAACGTCCACATTTCATCTTCTTGGATTCCGCCTCTGGGCACCATTTTTTCCCTCAAGAAAATCAACGATTTTGGCAATCAGGTGCGGTGTACCCATACCTGTTTCCATGTTGCAAACCGCAGTGTGGCGGCTCGGAAGAGGCATTAGCTGCGATCGAACGCGCCCTCGTAGTTCATCGCGGAGGAATGGTGGCGGCGCTGGCGACCTGGCTGCGTCGTCTGTGATCGGCTTCTTCGGGTCACAGACGCAATCAGCAACTCCAAGGATCCGGAATGTATTGGATCGCGGAGCCTGGTGAGGATGCCGTGCGACGCTTTTGACGTGCTCGCCGCAGCGCATGTCCTCGAAAATCGTCGGAGCTGAGGATTTGACGTCGTACAGGGAACTCATCGAAGCCCGTGATAGTTGATACTTTAGGAGACCCTGTGCGGGCAGTTTGGGAATCACTACCCCTTATTCGGTACTTACTGCCCCTACATGCCTTTGATAGCTTGAATGACATGCCTGAGGGTTGCCTGGCGCGGTAGCGCGGGGCGCTTGAGTTTGCGTCAGCCCTGACGCCACAGGCAAGCGTTTCACCAGTGCGGTCGACCCATGGAGGATCCGCAATGGATCACGGGCGGAGATCCAACTGGGCTTCCACGCCCCTTGGCCACTCTCCTGACGGAGCACACTTGATAGCTGCGTTGTTTCATGACGAGCGCAAGCAGTCCGCCCCGCTGCCCTTCATTCCGATTTGCCTGGTGCTGTTTGGATTTGCAGCAATCGCACTCGTTCCGTCAGAAACGAAACCTCCCGTCACAGTCTCGCAGCCGAATGGCGCCCAGATGGATTTTGCTGCCGCGGAACAGAAGCGAGCCCTCGAGCGATCCTGGGTCGACGCGTTGAGGCGTGGTCTGAGCGCCGCTCGCATGGAACTCGAGGCAGCTCGCGCCCAGGCGCTTGCCTCGCAGGTCCTGGCAAAGGAGGAGCGCGACCTGGCTGAACGCGAACGCGCAGCAAATGAACAGAGTTTCCTCACGCAACAGGATATCGATGCAATCAAGACCAGCAGCGCGCATGGGGAAGATCTGCCCCGTGAACTGGCGGCGGCCCGCCAGGAACTTGCTGCCGAGGGCGTCGCGGCACGCAAAACCGCTGAGGCGTCTCTAGCCGGGACGAGGCAGGCGCTTGAAGAGGAGCGCCGGAAGGTCGGGCTCCTGGAGCGAGATATCGCGCAGGCCCGTCAGTCCATGGAAGCGCTGGAGGCAAGCGCGAAGCTGGCAGCGACAACGCAAGCCGGCGCCATCCAGGGCCGGCAGCTTGCCGAAGCGGCGCGCAATACCGCGGAAGTGTCTCTGGCCGGGACGAGGCGGGCGCTTGAAGAGGAGCGCCGGAAGGTCGAGCTCCTGGAGCGAGATATCGCGGAGGCCCGTCAGTCCTTCGAAGTGCTGGAGGCAAGCGCGAAGCTGGCAGCGACGACGCAGGCCCGCGCTATCCAGGGCCGGCAGCTTGCCGAAGCCGCGCGCAATACCGCGGAAGTGTCTCTGGCCGGGACGAGGCGGGCGCTTGAAGAGGAGCGCCGGAAGGTCGGGCTCCTGGAGCGTGATATCGCCAAGGCCCGTCAATCCATCGAAGCTCTGGAGGCAAGCGCGAAGCTGGCAGCAACAACGCAGGCCAGCGCCATCCGGGGCCGGCAGCTTGCCGACGCTGCTGCAAGGCAAGCTGGCGAGGCGCTCGCACGGGAACGCGAAAGAGCAAGCTCGCTTGCGAGCGATCTTGAAACCGCTCGGCAGGAACGCGACGCGGCAAAGAAGGAATTGACCCGGATATCGACGGCGTTCAAGGAGGCGTGGGAGCAGGAGCGCGAAAAGGCCATTGGCCTGGCCCGCGACCTCGCTTCGGCACGCAAGGACGTCGACGCCCTTAAGCGCTCGGCTGAGCGTCGCACCTCGCAGGTCGAAAACGCAGCAAAGGCACGCCCCATCGATCGCGCAAGCGCGCGCGCGTCTCAGCGCAGATCGTCGCCAAACTCGGGGCAGCAGGAAGTCGGCAGCGCGGAAGTGCGCAAGTCGCGAGCCGCTCGCCTGATGACGATCGTGCTGCCAGACGCGCTGCTTCCCACGCGGCCGCCGGCTGAGGGATTGCGCCAATGACAGCCCGGGAACGGAGGATTGCGATGAGCAAGTATCTCGCGGCCGCTTTCTCGATTGCGATCGCGATCGAGCCTGCGACTGCCCTTGAGGCGGGAGTTGGCACCCGGGCCGGCAATGTCGGGGTTGGCGCCAGTGTGGGCGTCGGCCAGAACGGGGCGTCAGTCGGTGTTGGCGCGGACGTCGGTAGCGTAGGAGGAGCAGACGCCGGAGCTTCGGTCGGAACTGGCAACGGCTCGGTCGGCGCAAGCGTTGGAGCCAGCGGCCAACTCGGCGGCGCGAGCGTTGGAACGAGCGGCCAAGTTAGTGGGGAAGACGCCTCGTCGGATAGTAGCTCAGCAAGCACCCCTCCAGGCGATACCCCCGGTGCTCCCGCCGCTGCGGCGGCCGCGGCCGCAGGCGCACCAAAATCCATCGTCCTGCCACGCATCCTCTGGCCTAGGAGCGGTCGCTCATCGGCCGTGACGACAATTGAAGCGATACCGGGCACGCCGGGTGCAATGGTTCGCGCCTGCCGTGAGGCGATTGAGTTGGCCGCTATTCCGTTTGGTGTCGTGAATGTACGTGCGATGAGCGCAGGCTCCCTACGCCGTCTGAGCCGAGGCGCAGTCTCGGCCCCGATTGCAGTTCGCATACATTATGCAAGGCAAGGGGGCGCCGAGATCCGGCAGGCGCGAATCAGATGCCACCTCGACGCTGCAGGCAGAGTGATCAGCCTGACATAGATGTTCGGCCTTGGATTTGCTCACCCGATGGATAGGTCTGCGCGAACCCAAGCGCCAGGTTGGCGGATACGTTCACCCTCAGCACGGCCAAGGTAAGCCACTCTGCGCCTGGACTGGCGCCATCGGATGGAGAAGCTACGCGACCGGCTACCGTTGACCCAACGGTTTCCTGCGCCGAGGCCGGGATGGCGTCGAGGCGCTCGGCCATGGCTCGCGCGAATTTGTCGATGCGGTCAGCTTCTTCTGCTCCTGGCGCTTTTCTCGTCCGCGGCGCCGATCTGAAACAGCGCCAGCCTTTCGGTCGCGTATTCGCCGGCCTCACCCGCCGAAATCACTTTGCTCGCATCGGCCGATTGGCGGATTTGATTTGCTTGGTGATCCCCGATCCCTAGGGCAAACTGCCTGGCGGGGCTGCAGGAGGAGAAATGAGAGCACGCGCAGCTACGGTCGGCGATCTCGAGAGTGTTTTCCGCGGTCTGTCCAAGCGGATATCGGACGAGTATGTGGCGGCCGGCAAGGACAGCAAGGCCGCCTACGACAATCTGATGATGAATTTGAAGGAAGGCCGTGCCCATGCCCTTGTCGAGGGCGAAAAGACGGTGGCGATCATCGCCTGGAACGAGCATAGCGACGCCGCCGATACGCTGTTTGCCGCGCAGGAGGGTTTCTTCAGCGCCGCCACCATCCGCTTCTGCAAGCGGCACATTCGCCATATCCAGGCGCTTGCCGGCAACCTCCCCATTCGCTCGCGCAGCTGGCTGCAGAGAGCCGACGTCGCCAAATGGTTCCGGATCATCGGCTATGTCCAACGCGGCCAGGAGAATGGCGCTACTTTGTTCGAACTGCCACCGGCTCGCGGCGGCTAGCAATCACAGCGCGTTGCAAACGTTGCTAGCCTAGCGGGCCTTGGTCGGGCCGCTGGAATAGTTCAACAATTGATTGAAACTTTGAACTGCTCCAGCTCTTTGTTTTTTACGCAATTCCGGACGGAAAAACCGCTACGCACTTTTCCCGGAATTGCTCTAGCGGCCATCTCCCCGTTGCACCGCAAACGCCGTCTGCACCGCGCGGTTGACGGCGACCGGCAGGATCGACATGTGGTTTTCGCCGGCGTGCAATTCGAAGCTGGCGCGCAAGCTCGGGATGGCGTCGAGGCGCTCCGCCATCATCCGCGCGGATTCGTCGGTGCGTGTCAGCTTCTTCTGCTCCAGGCGCTTTTGCTCGTCGGCGGCGCCGATCTGGAACGGCGCCAGTTTTTCGGTCTCGTATTCGCCGGCCGACAGGATCATTTGCGCGCTCAGCCCGTCCGGCACCGCGGTCTCGAATGTTTCGAGAAACCGGTCGATGGCGCGGTCTTCCCAATAGATGGCCGGGCTCGCCGCAATCCAGGTGCTGAAGGCACGCGGGCGGGTGAACAGCGCATAGAGCGCGAACAGGCCACCGAAGGAGTGTCCGTAGAGCGCCTACCGGCCAGCGTCGATCCTGGCGCGGCTGGCCACGAACGGCTTCAGCTCATCCTCGATGAAGGCGAGGAATTTTTCGGCGCCGCCGGTCCGCACCTCGGGGCCGCCTTCGTGGAAAGGCGGATAGGTCTTGCCGGGCGGCGGGCCAAGATCCCAGGAGCGCCTGAGCGGGTCATAGGCGCCGGCGACGGGATAGCCGATGGCGACTATGACTCCGTCTTCGACGTTGGTGCCCGAGGGGTAGCCCGATTGCACGCGCATGGCATCGACGGCGGTGCCGATGACGGCGTTGCCGTCGGTCATGTAGAGGACCGGCCAGCCGGCCTCGGGGGCTTCACCGGGCGGCACATGCAGGAAGATCCGCCAGGGCTCGCCGCCCGTGGTGGGAACGAAATCGTGGACCGTGGTGTCGGCGATCAAGGCTGGCGTCGCGATCGACTGGAACATGGAGATCTCCCGAGGAACAAAAGAGTCAGCGGCGGCGCAGCAGCCACATCAGCACCGGGCCGCCGATCAGCGTGGCGACGAGGCCGGCCGGGATCTGGCGCGGGAAGATGGCGGTGCGGCCGATCCAGTCGGCGGCAACCATGATCAGCGCGCCTGCCAGCACCGCGCCCAGGGCCTGCGGCAGCGCGCGCGCCAGCCCTAGGCGGCGGGCGAGATGCGGCGCCATCAGGCCGATGAAGGTCAGCGGACCGACGATCAGGGTCGAGGCGGCGGTGAGTGCGGCGACCATCAGCAGCACCGCGAGCCGCGTCTTGCGCAGGTCAATGCCAAGGCTTTGTACGGCAGGCGCGCCGAGCGGCAGCATGTCCAGCCAGCGGATGAAGGCAGGCGCGAGCAGGAACAGGCAAAGCGCGATGGCCGAAGTCAGCAGCGCCGAACCCACATCGACACCATAGGTCGAGCCGGTCAGCCAGTTGAGCAGCAGCATGGCGCGCGGATCGCCGGTGGCGGTCAGCACCAGGATCAGCGCGTCGAACAGCGCCGTCAGCGCGACGCCGGCGAGTAGCAGCCGCTCGGGCGCATAGGCGGCGCGGCGGCCAAGCGTCAGCGTGACCAGCAGGGCGGCGAAGGCGCCGGCGATGGCGGCGGCTGTCTGGACAGGGCGGCCGGGATCGGAAGCTAAGAACAGCGCCAGCACCATGCCGAGCGCGGCGCCGGCGCTGATGCCGAGCACTTCGGGGCTGGCCATCGGATTGCCGGTCAGGCGCTGCATCATCATCCCGGCCAGCGCCAGCATGGCGCCGGCGGCGAGCGCCGCCGTGACGCGTGGCCAGCGCCATGACAGCAAGGGCTCAAGCTGATCGCCGACAGCAAAACTCCAGCCATGCGGCCCCGGCCCCAGCAGCAAGGCAAGCCCGACCAGCACAACCAAGGACAGGCCGAGCGCCGCCAGCACCAGGCCGGGCCGGCGGCTTCGAGGCAGATGCTCGGCGGTCAGCGCCGGGGCTTCCGAGGCCAGTGCAAGGCGTGGCAGCAGCCACAGCAGAAGGGGCGCGCCGAGAAGTGCCGTGATGGCGCCGGTCGGCAACAGGTCGCCCTGCGGCCCGGTCGCCAATTGCACCGCCTGGTCGGCAGCCCAGAGCAGAACCGCGCCGACGAGCGGTGCCATGAGCAGCCGCTGCCCGAGGCGACGGGCGCCGCCGATGCGGGCGAGCGTGGCGGCGGCCAGGCCGACGAAGCCGATGACGCCGACGGCGGCAACGACGAAAGCAATGAGCGCCACCGCCGCGCCGAGCCCGGCGACACGGTAGACGCCGAGCGGCAGGCCAAGGCTGCGGGCGCCTTCGTCTTCAAGGCCGAGCAAGGTCAGCGGACGGACCATCAGGCCGATGGCGACGGCGGCGGCGCCGAGGCGCGGCAGCAGCCAGAGCGTCGTCGTCCAGTCCTGCTGGCCGAGCGAGCCGGCACCCCAGATGAACAGGCTGGCCAGCCATTCATGCCGCAACACGATGAGGGCAGCGCCGATGGCGCCGGCATAAAGGCTGACGACCAGGCCGGCGAGCACGACGGAGAGCGGCGACAGGCGCTTGTGCCAGGACAGAGCGACAACCGCGGCAATCGCGACGAATGCGCCGGCCAGCGCCACCCATTCGCGGCCGAAGGCGAGCAAGGACGGCGCGGCAAGCGTCGCCAACGCCAGCGCCAGATGGGCGCCGGCTGAGACGCCGACCGTTTCCGGCGAGGCTAAAGGGTTGCGCAGCACCTGCTGCAGAACGGTTCCAGCGAGCCCAAGTGCTGCGCCACAGAGCAGGCTGATGGCCAGCCGCGGCAGGAAGGCATAGTGGACGAGCACCAGCCGAATGTTCGCGACATCAGGCGTGCCGAGCGCGTCGAGCCAGAGCGCCGCCGGTAACTGCGCGGCAAGATTGGAGAGCGTGGCAGTGGAGGCGGCGGCCGAGAGCACCACGCAAAGCAGGATGGCGCCGACTGGCTGGCCGGCGGATAGGCGGCGCGGCCATGTCCCACTGGCGCGCCTGCCACCCTGGGCGACAGTGTCGTCAGCCATGCGCGGCATCTCCGGTCATCGCCTTGGCCAGTTCGTGCGCGAAGCGGGCTGCGGACGGCAGCGCGCCGAACATTAGCACGGCGGGCAGGCGCATGATCGAGCGGTTGCGCACGAAGGGCATGGCGTTCCAGACCGGGCTTTCGGTCAGCGTACCGCCGGCGCCCTCGGGCAGGGGCTCCATGTAGGCCAGCCGCGCGTCACTTGCGGTGGCGAGGCCGTCCAGGCCGAGCGTGGCAAAGCCCCAATAGTTGGTGTCGCCCGTCCAGGCGTTGCGGATGCCGATGCGGTCGAACACATCCTGGAACAGGCTCTGCCGGCCATAGACACGCACATTGCGCGGATCCAAAAAGTTGACGATGTAGAGCGGCCGCGCCGACAATGGCGCCAGCTGCTGCCGGATTTCCGAGAACCCAGCCTCCGTCGCGGCAATCAGCGCCTCGCCTTCTTCCTCCTTGCCGACAAGCCGCGCCAGTTGCCGCGTCGCCTCGACGGCAAGCTGATAGGGCCGGCCCTCCTCGGTGTAAATGCCGATGGTCGTCACCGGCGCGACGCGCTCAAGCAGCGGCTTGATGCCGTCCAGATAGGGGATGGCCAGGATGACATCCGGGCGCAATTGCTGCAGGAATTCGAGGTTGGGCTCAAGCAGCGTGCCGACATCGGCGATCTCCGGCGGCAGCGGCGGCTCGACCACCCATTTCTCCCAGACTTCGCGGTCGGCAATGGCTACCGGCCGGACGCCGAGCATCAGCAAGGTCTCGGTCAACCCGGCGTCGAGGCAGACGATGCGCAGGGGGCGCGGCGCGGCGGAAAGCGAGCCCGCGAAGGGCAGCAGGAAAAGCCCAAGCGCGCCTCGCCGGGTCATGCTGCCGCGCCTGGCCGCCCGCCTGTCATTCTCCGGCACGATCCTGGTCTCCCTCTGCGCCGCGATCTTACATACCCGGCTTGCAGCCGTCGGTGCCAAGCTGACTATGAAACCTGACTTTCATAGTCAACATTCAAGATGACCAAACCGGCCAACAATCTTCGCAACGTGGAATCGCGCGGGGCTCTCGCGGTATGCCCCGGGCGGGTTGCGCGACGATCGCCGCGCATGGCATCTGTCGCTGACCACCGGGAAGAACACCCACTAACGCATGACACGGCCGCCCAACATCGCCCGCCGACCACCTCCCGCCGGGGTCAGCCTTTGCCGCGCGCTGTCGAAGCTTGGGCTGTGCTCGCGCAAGCAGGCCGAGGCGCTGGTTGCCGAGGGGCGGGTGCGGGTCGGCGGCAAGGTGGTGCGCAACGGATCGCTGCGCGTCGATCCCGGCCGAGACCGCATCACCGTCGACGGTGAGCGCGTCGTTGCCGAGCGCAAGGTCTATCTGATGGTCAACAAGCCGCGCGGCCTGCTCACCACCCGGGACGACCCGCAGGATCGAGGTACGGTCTATGACTGCCTGGTTGGGCTCGACCTGCCCTTCGTGTCGCCGGTCGGCCGCCTCGACAAGGCGAGCGAAGGCCTTCTGTTGATGACCAACGACACGCATTGGGGAAATGGCCTGCTCGATCCCGCCTCGCATGTCGCCAAGACCTATCACGTGCAGATCGGCACGCCGCCCGACGAGGCTATGCTGGCGCGGTTTCGCGATGGTGTGGTCGTCGACGGCGAGCTGTTGACGGCCCGCTCGATCGAGATGCTGCGCAGCGGCGGCCGCACGGCATGGCTGGAAATCGTGCTCGACGAGGGCCGCAACCGCCAGATCCGCAGGCTGCTTGGCGCCTTCGATGTCGAGGTGTTGCGGCTGGTAAGGGTGGCGATCGGGTCCTTGCAGCTTGGCGATCTCGCCAAAGGCAAGGCGCGGCACATCACTCCCGAGGAACGGGCGATGCTAGCGAACTGAGCTACGGGTACGCGGCTGCCGTCAGCCTGCTACTTCTGGTTCCACCTGCGGATAACCGGTTCGGTAAGGTCGTGCTCGTAACCGAGGGTGCTGAGGCTCGCGGTGTCCAGCACCAGCAAGGCGCCGTCCTGCGGCGGCAGGCCGAGCCAGCGCGCCGCAAGCACCCTCAGGAAATGCGCGCTCGAAAACACCAGCACGTTGCCGCCGACCGCTCGCAACCCGCTGACGATCCGGTCGGCCCTGGCGCCGACATCCGCCGCCATCTCGCCGCCCGGACAGCCGTCGCGAAACACATTCCAACCGGGGCGCGCGGCAAGGATTTGTTTGGTGGTCAGCCCCTCATAGGCGCCGTAGTCCCATTCCTGCAGATCGTCTTTCTTGACGCAGGCCGCGCCGAAGCCGGCGAGCGTGCAGGTGTTGTAGGCCCGCTGAGAAGGGCTCGACCAGATTGCCTGGAACGACGCGCCCTTGAGGCGCTCCGCCACACCACGTGCAGCAGCCTCGCCGGCAGCCGTCAGCGGGATGTCTGTGCGGCCTGTGTGCTTGCCCGATGCGCTCCATTCCGTCTCGCCGTGGCGAACCAGGTAGATTTCGGGAAACGCGCTGCTCATTCACGGGCCTTTCGCCATGGCGGGTTGAGATCAACCTATGCGCCGGCCGGTGAAAAGAACAGGCCGCAGCCGGTGACCGGCTGCGGCCTGCACAGGCGAAAGCCTGAAGGATCAGGCGGGCTGCAGGCCCGGCAGCGAGAGATCGGCCTCTTCCGGAAGATCGCCTGCCATCGCGGCAGCGAACTTGGTCTGGTCGAGCTCGCCTTCCCAGCGCGCCACGACGATCGTCGCCACCGCGTTGCCGACGAAGTTGGTCAATGCCCTGCACTCCGACATGAAACGGTCGACGCCGAGGATCAGCGCCATGCCGGCGACCGGCACCGACGGCACGACCGAAAGCGTCGCCGCCAGCGTGATGAAGCCGGCGCCGGTGATGCCGGCGGCACCCTTGGAGCTCAGCATCGCAACCAACAGCAGCAGGATCTGGTCGCCGAAGGTGAGCGGCGTGTCGGTCGCCTGGGCGATGAACAGGGCGGCCAGCGTCATGTAGATGTTGGTGCCGTCGAGGTTGAAGGAATAGCCGGTCGGGACGACCAGGCCGACCACCGAGCGGTTGCAGCCGGCGCGCTCCATCTTGGCCATCAGGCCGGGAAGGGCCGCTTCCGAGGACGAGGTGCCGAGAACGAGCAGCAGCTCTTCCTTGATGTAGCGGATCAGCGCCAGGATCGAGAAGCCGTTGTAGCGGGCGACGGCGCCGAGCACCACAATCACGAAGAGGAAAGCGGTCAGGTAGAAGGTGCCGATCAGCATGGCGAGGTTGGCGATCGAGGCGATGCCGTATTTGCCGACGGTGAAGGCCATGGCGCCGAAAGCGCCGATGGGTGCGGCCTTCATCAGGATGGCGACCAGGCGGAAGATCGGCGTGGTCAGCGCCTGCAGGAAATCGACCACCGGGCGGCCGCGATCACCGACCAAGGCGAGAGAAACGCCGAACAGCACCGAGAAGAACAGCACCTGCAGAATATCGCCCTGGGCGAAGGCGCCGGTGATGGTGTCGGGGATGATGTTCATCAGGAAGCCGACGATGGTCGTGTCATGCGCCTTCTCGGTGAAGGTCGTCACCTTGGTGGCATCGAGTGTCGCCGGATTGATGTGCATGCCGGCACCGGGCTGGACGACATTGGAGACGACGAGGCCGACGACGAGCGCCAGCGTCGAGAAGAACAGGAAATAGATCATCGCCTTGCCGGCGACTCGGCCGACCTTCTGCAGGTCGGAAACGCCGGCGATGCCGGTTGCGACCGTCAGGAAGATGACCGGCGCGATCACCATCTTGACCAGCTTGATGAAGGCGTCGCCGAGCGGCTTCAGCGACGCGCCTAATTCGGGATAGAAATGGCCGAGCAGGATGCCGGCGGCGATGGCGGTAAGCACCTGCACGTAAAGATGCCGGTAAAAGGGAACTTTGCCGCGCGGTTCGGCGGCAGCGAATGCTGTCTGCATGACGTCCTCCATTGTGCCCCGATCGAACCCTCGACCTCCCGGGGCGTTGACCTCCAACAGCCTCGCGGCTGCTGCGAATGAGAGTGCAACAGGCGTGCCAGTTTCTGCTTGTGAGCTCTTCCTATTGATTTTGTTGAACATTTTTTGTTCGATCGATGCATTGCCATATCGCGACGTGCGGCCATCCGCATAAGTCAAATTGTGCTTTGTGCGAAATCATGCACAGATAGGCCATGCTGCAACGCCCCGCCGCTGCCCCAGCTCAAGTCCTGTCTTCGACGCCCGAGCAACTCGGCAAGCGGGCGCGCCGGGCCTGGCTGTTGTTCGCAGCTGCGGCGCTCGCAATCGCCGCGGCGGCACTTTACGGCGCCGGCCTCTATGGCCGCAGCACCGAAATCCGGGCACTGGCGGCGCAAGGGCGCACCGACGCCAATCTGAAGGTCGCGCTGCTGCGCGCGGTGCTGGAGAACCCGCGCGCGCTGCCTCTGCTTCTGTCGGAGGACCAGCAGGTGCGTGACGCGCTGACTGAGCGCAACCCGGTGGCAATCGACGTTTTGAACCGCAAGCTCGAAGGGCTGGTCTCCGGCACCAAGGCCTCGGTGCTCTACGTCACCGGCATAGACGGCCTGGCCATCGCCTCCAGCAACTGGCGTGAGCCGACAAGCTTCGTTGGCAACGACTATGGTTTTCGCGCCTATTTTTCCGTCGCGATGCAGACCGGCACCGCGGAATACTTCGCGCTCGGCAATGTCAGCAAGCGTCCGGGCCTTTACATTTCACGCCGCGTCGGCAGCGCCGCGGCACCGCTCGGCGTCGTCGTCGTCAAGATGGAATTCGACCAGCTCGAGGCCGACTGGCACGAGGCCAACCGCCCGGCCTATGTCAGCGATGATCATGGCGTCGTGCTGATCACCAGCGTACCCTCCTGGCGCTTCATGACGACGGCACCGCTTGGCCAACCCGTGCTTGGCGAAATCCGCAACAGCCAGCAGTTCGGCGACGCGCCGCTGGTGCCGCTGCCGATCAATCGGCCGCAAGCCTTGAGCGCCGACGTCGCGCTCGTCCATGCGATCACGCCAGGCGGCAGCGAAGCCGAATATCTCAGGCTCTCTACGCCGATCGCCTCGACGCCGTGGCGACTCGACTATCTCGTTCCGGCGGAGGCGCCGATTGCTGCAGCTCAGCGTGAAATGCGGCTTCTGGCGCTTGGCGTCATCGGTCCACTCATTGGCCTTGCCGCCTATCTTTTGTGGCGCCGGCAGTCGGCGCAGATGCGCATCGCCGCCGAACAAGCGGCGCGCACCGAACTCGAACGCCGCGTCGTCGAGCGCACCGAGGATCTGAGCCGTGCCCGCGACCGGCTGCAGGCCGAGATCACGGGCCATCGCAGTACGGAAGCCAAGCTGCAGGTGGTGCAGCAGGAGTTGGTGCAGGCGAACCGGTTGGCCATCCTCGGCCAGGTCGCCGCCGGCGTCGCGCACGAGATCAACCAGCCGGTTGCCACGATCCGCGCCTATGCCGACAATGCCCGCGTCTTCCTCGACAGGAAGCAGACCGTACCGGCCGAAGAGAATCTCGGCGCCATCGCCGCACTTACGGAACGCATCGGCACCATCACCGAGGAATTGAAAGCCTTTGCCCGCAAGGGCCGCACCGCGGCCGAGCCGGTCGAACTCAAGGGTGTCATCGAGGGCGCGGTGGTGCTGCTTCGAAGCCGCTTTGCCGGTCGGCTCGACGCGCTTGATATCACGCCGCCACCACCGGGCCTCAAGGTGAAGGGCAACCGGATTCGGCTTGAACAGGTGCTGATCAACCTGTTCCAGAATGCGCTGGAAGCGCTTGACGGCCGCGAGAACGCCAGGGTCGAGGTGTCGGCCGAGGAGACGGCTGACGGCGTGACCGTCAATGTGTCGGACAACGGGCCGGGCATTCCGCCCGAAATCCTCAAGTCGCTGTTCACGCCGTTCAACACGTCGAAGGAAAAAGGCCTCGGGCTCGGGCTCGTCATTTCGAAGGACATCGTCGCCGACTATGGCGGACGCATCGAGGTTGCAAGCGACGACCGCGGCACCCGTTTCACCATCCATCTTGCGAAAGCAGCATGACGAGCAACGATCCCGCACCGGTCGTCCTGATCGATGACGACATCGATCTGCTGAAGGCCACAAGGCAGACGCTGGAGCTGGCCGGGTTTTCGGTGTCGGCCTTTTCCTCGGCGGCCAAGGCTCTGGCCGGGCTCGATGCCGGCTTTGCCGGTGTCGTGGTGTCAGACATCAGGATGCCGGAGATCGACGGCCTGCAGCTTTTCGACCGCATCCTGGAGTTGGACCCGGACATTCCGGTGATCCTGATCACCGGGCACGGCGACATCGCCATGGCCGTCAAGGCGATCAGGGACGGCGTCTACGACTTCATCACCAAGCCTTTTGCCGCCGACAAGCTAGCGCAAAGTGTGTGGCGCGCGGCGGAAAAGCGCCGCCTGGTGATGGAGAACCGGGCCTTGCGCGAGGCGGCCGAGCAGGCGCAGGACGGCCTGCCGCTGATCGGCCAGACGCCGGCGATGGAAAGGCTGCGCCGCACGCTCAGGCAAATCGCCGACACCGATGTCGACGTGCTGGTGACCGGCGAAACCGGTTCCGGCAAGGAGGTGGTCGCGAGCCTCTTGCACAGCTGGAGCCGGCGCGCCAAGGGCAATTTCGTGGCGCTGAATTGCGGCACACTGCCGGAAACCGTGATCGAGAGCGAATTGTTCGGCCACGAGGCCGGCGCCTTCACCGGCGCGCAGAAGAAGCGGATCGGCCGCATCGAGCATGCCAGCGGCGGCACGCTGTTCCTCGACGAGATCGAAAGCATGCCGCCGTCGACGCAGGTGCAGATGCTGAGGGTGCTGGAAATGCGCGAGGTGACGCCGCTCGGCACCAACGAGGTGCGGCCGGTCGACCTGCGCGTCGTTGCGGCCGCCAAGGTCGATCTCGGCGATCCCAGCCAGCGCGGCGCCTTTCGCGAGGACCTCTATTACCGGCTCAACGTGGTGACGATCTCGATCCCGCCGCTGCGCGAGCGCCGCGACGACATTCTTCTCCTGTTCGGCTATTTCGCCGAGCGCGCCGCCACCCGTTTCCGGCGTTCGGTGCCGGCCGTGCCGGCCGCCGTCCAGCGCCATCTCAGGGAGCAT
Organism: Mesorhizobium sp. CNPSo 4689; assembly: GCF_057784325.1. Lineage (NCBI taxonomy): Bacteria > Pseudomonadati > Pseudomonadota > Alphaproteobacteria > Hyphomicrobiales > Phyllobacteriaceae > Mesorhizobium > Mesorhizobium sp. CNPSo 4689. Next base: position 612,266 of record NZ_JBWLUZ010000001.1, on the reverse strand, counting down.
GACTGGCCGGGCAATGTACGGGAACTGGCGCATTTTGCTGAGCGCTTCGTGCTCGGGTTGGAAGAAGGAGGCGAAGCACGGGCCGCCGCGCCGGTGGAGCTGGATGACGCCATGCCGTTGCCGGAGCGGCTGGAGCGCTACGAGGCCGACATCATCCGCGAGACGCTTGGCCGCAATGACGGCGACGTCAGGCGCACGATCGAGGCGCTGGGGATTCCGCGCAAGACCTTCTACGACAAGCTGCAGCGGCACGGCATCGTGCGCAGCGATTTCTCCAAATAGATCAAGCCTGTGGAACCAGATCGCCGATCTGGCCGTTGAGCTTGGCCGGCAAACCGTGGCACGTTGGCACCAGAGGGCGGCGAACATATCGCCGCGGGTGGCGTTGCCGGTTGCGCTCGGCAAGCGTTGATGGTTTGTTGCCGCTCAGCGGAGAACGAGTGATGCGCGAATCCATCGGTCAAGACGAATACGGCTCGGCCAACCCCTTCGATCCGGACGACCTGCCGAATCTGAACACGATCGGACCGGCAATGGGCAGCGGCAACGATTTCGAGAAATATGCCGTCGCCGTCATCATCGTGTTCGGCGCCCTGATCATCGGTGGGCTGATGGCCGCTTCGATGACCTTCGGGCACCGCAACGGCTTCCTGTTCGCGCTTGGCGGCGCCACCTCGGCCTGGATATCGGGCAATGCGCTGCTGCTCGACCGGCCGCGAATTTATGCCCTGTTCGTCGGCATCGCGGCCGTGCTGCTGATTGCGTCGACGATTACGCTGGTCGCCTGACCTGAATCTCAACGCACCCTAGACGAGTCTAATACCCAAGCGCCTCGCCGGATGCGGCGCGGCTGTCGATGGCGCCATTGTAGCGGGCGCCGCCGCCTTTCTCGATCTCCGCCAGGCTCTTGCCGCCGACCAGTATGCCGGCAGCCTGGCCCCAAGTCGTATCGCCGAGATCGAGATGATAGCCCATGCCGGCAAGCAGTTTCTCGGTGTCGGGCGACAGTCCGAACGGTTCGACATAGACCGTGTCGGGCAGCCACTGATGATGGATGCGTGGCGCGTCGATGGCCTCCTGGATGTTCATGCCGTGGTCGATGACATTGACGATCGCTTCCAGCGTAATGGTGATGATGCGCGAGCCGCCGGGACTGCCGATGACCATGAACGGCTTGCCGTCCTTGGCCACCACGGTCGGGCTCATCGAGGATAGCGGCGTCTTCTTCGGCTGGATGGCATTGGCCTCGCCCTGGACGAGCCCATAGAGATTAGGCACGCCCGGCTTCTGGGTGAAATCGTCCATCTCGTTGTTGAGCAGGATGCCGGTGCCGTCGGCGACGACGCCGGCGCCGAACAAGCCGTTGAGCGTATAGGTCACCGCCACCGCATTGCCGTCATTGTCGATGATCGAATAGTGCGTGGTTTCCTTGCTCTCGCCAAAGCCCTTCGGCATCAGATCCTGCGAGACGCCGGCCCGGAACGGATCGATCTTGTCGCGGATGTCCTTGGCGTAGCCCTTGTCGAGCAGCTTCGAGACCGGATTGTCGACGAAATCCGGGTCGCCCAGCGCCGAGTTCCTATCGACATAGGCGTAACGCATGGCCTCGACCATGGCATGGACCGTCTCGGCCGAACCGGCGCCGAGATAGGACAGCGGGTAGCCTTCCAGCACGTTGAGGATCTCGCAGATGATGACGCCGCCCGAACTCGGCGGCGGCGAGGAAATGATCTCGTAGCCGCGATAGTTGCAGGTCACCGGCTTCAGCTCGCGCAGCGCGTACTGCTCGAAATCCGGCTTGGCCAGAATGCCGCCCTTGGCGCTGCTTGCCTTGACGATGGCGTCGGCGATGGCGCCCTTATAGAAGGCGTCAGGCCCCTTCTCGGAGATCGCAGACAGCGAGGCGGCGAGGTCCGGCTGCACCAGCCGCTCACCAATGCCATAGGGCTTGCCGTCCGGTTTCAGGAAGATGGCGGCCGCAGCCGGATCCTTCGCCAGCCGGTCTGCGTAGCGGGCAAAAAAGCCGGCATCGCCCTGATCGAGGACGAACCCGTCCTTGGCGTAGGCAATCGCCGGCGCCATCAGATCCTGCCTGGACAACGTGCCATATTTCTCGCGCGCAGCCTCGAAGCCGGCGACCGAGCCTGGCACGCCGACCGCAAGATAGCCGTCGAGGCTGGCGCCCTTCACCGGCTTACCATCCTTGTCGAGATACATGGTCTTGGTCGCGGCCAGCGGCGCGCGTTCGCGGAAATCGAGGAAGGTCGACTTGCCGTCCTTGAAGCGGATGGTCATGAAGCCGCCGCCGCCGATATTGCCGGCGTTCGGGTACACCACGGCCAGCGCATAGCCGACGGCGACCGCGGCATCGACGGCGTTGCCGCCTTTCTTCAGCACCTCGACGCCGACTTCCGAGGCCAGGTGCTGTGCGGTCACCACCATGCCGTGTTCGCCCTTGGCTGGGGCAGGCGAGGCCGCAAAGGCTGAGGTCAGCGGTGCTAAGGCGAAAGTGAAGGAGAGACTGACGGCGATCAGCGTCCGGCGGGTGAAGTGCATGGCGGGCTCCGGGCGTGGGGTGCGCCTAGAAGAGCCGCTTGGGGCGGGAGAGTCTACTGACAATGACGGCGGACACGGGTTGGTGATCGTTCACCTGACTCTCTTCTCCGTGGGGAATACCCATCCAGTGTGGGCGCCCCCCCTCATCGCCCTGCCGGGCACTTCTTCCCGAAGGACGCTTTCCTCGACGATTTCGCCAATCGCCAACGTTGCAAAGGGCGCGCCACAGCGGCGACTAGCGGGCTTCTCCCCGTTTACGGGGAGAAGGTGCCGGCAGGTGGATGAGGGGCAGCGCGGACCTCGACAATTATCCGAGACCTGTCTGAAGCAGTTGCCTGCCTTAGATCAGCCTCAGACAATCCCGCCGCTTCCGCCGACGACCGCCGGCCGCTCCGCCGCGACCCTGGCGCGATAGCCGGCAGCACGGTAGGCGGCCACCGGATCGATGGCGCCACCGGTCTTCAACCGTGCCATGGCCAGGATCGGCTCGACATCGGTGCGGTAAGCCGTTTTTAGCGTCTGCGTCGCCATCAAAGCGTCATTGGCGTCCTGGAAGACTTCCAGCGCCTTGCGGTCGACCAGCAGCGCCTGGGCATAGGCGCGCTGTACCTCGACGGCCGACAGCATCAGGCTTTCGATCGGGTCGGTGACGTTGTGGCTCTGGTCGAGCATGTGGGCCGGATGAAAACCTTCAGCACCGGAAAGCTCGGCATCGACCAGTTCGTTGAAGACCAGGAACAACCGGTAGGGATCGATCGAACCGGCGTCGAGGTCGTCATCGCCATATTTGGAATCGTTGAAGTGGAAGCCGCCGAGTTTCTTGAACTGGATCAGCCGCGACACGATCATCTCGATGTTGACGTTGGGCGCATGATGGCCGAGGTCGACCAGGCAGAACGCCTTGTCGCCTAGCTCCTTGGCGATCATGTAGTTGGTGCCCCAGTCCTGCACGACCGTCGAGTAGAAGGCCGGCTCGTACATCTTGTGCTCGGTGAACAGTTTCCAGTCGTCCGGCAGGCCGGCATAGATGTCCTTCATGGCTTCGAGATAGCGCTCGAAGGCCCTGGCGAAATTGACCTGGCCGGGGAAGTTCGAGCCGTCGCCGATCCACACCGTCAGCGCCTTCGAGCCCAGCGTCCTGCCGATCTCGATGCATTCGAGATTGTGCTCGACCGCCTGGCGGCGCGTGCCGGCATCGGCGTGCGACAATGAACCGAATTTGTAGGAGAGCTTCTGGTCCCTGGCATCGGAGAAGGTGTTGGAGTTCATGGCGTCGAAGCCGAGGCCGAAGCGGGAGGCCGCCTGCTTCAGCCGGTTCGGATCAGCCTTGTCCCAAGGGATGTGCAGCGAAACGGTCGGCGTTGCCTGCGTGAGCTGGCGGATGACGGCGCAGTCCTCGATCTTGTCGAAGATGTCGCGCGGCTCGCCGGCGCCGGGAAAGCGGGCAAAGCGGGTGCCGCCGGTGCCGACGCCCCAGGACGGGATCGCCACCGCGAATTTTTCCACCTTGTCGCGGATGGCGTCGATAGCGATGCCGTGCCGGTCGAGGCGCTCGCCGAGTGATTGATAGTCGCGCTCAAGGTTGGCCTTACGCGCGGCATTGTCCTTGTCGACGATTTCGGCGGAGATGATGGTTTCGGACACGGTGGTTCCTCCCATATGTGTTCGGTCGGCGCTGCCCCTCATCCGCCTGCCGGCATCTTCTCCCCGCATAGTGACGGGGAGAAGGGAAGCGCTCCGGCGTCGGCGACCCCTCTCCCCGTCCTTACGGGGAGAGGGTAAGGGTGAGGGGCGGCGCCGCCTTCAAACTATTATCGCGTAAAGCTCTGCGCGTTGCCCGCGTCGACATTGATGATGTTGCCGGTCGATTTGGCCGACATGTCGGAGGCGAAGAAATAGATCGCTTCGGCGATGTCCTCTGGAAACACCGAGCGCTTCAGCATCGAGCGCGAGCGGTAGTGCTCTTCCAGATCGTCGGTCGACATCTTGTAGGCGGCGGCGCGCTGTTCCTTCCACTCGCCGGTCCAGATCTTCGAGCCGCGCAACACGGCGTCCGGATTGACGACATTGACCCTGATCTGCGCCTCAGCGCCCTCCAGCGCCAGGCAGCGCGCCAGATGGATCTCGGCCGCCTTGGCGGTGCAATAGGCGGCGGCGTTGGGCGACGCGGCGAGACCGTTCTTGGAAGCGACGAAGATGACGTTGCCGCCGATCTTCTGGGCCCGGAACAGCCGGAAGGCTTCGCGCGAGACGAGGAAATAGCCTGTGGACAGGATGTCCATGTTCTTGTTCCACAGCGCCAGCGTCGTGTCCTCGATCGGCGCCGAGGACGCCAGGCCGGCATTTGACACCAGAATGTCGATGCCGCCGAATTCGACCGAAGTCTCGGCAAAACCGGAAACGACCTGGTCCTCCGATGTGACGTTGATCAGCACCGGGCGCACGAAATCCTTGCCGTAGGCCTTGGCCAGCTCGTCGTTGGCGCTGGCGAGTGCCGTCTCGTCGATATCGGCCAGCACCACGCAGGCACCTTCGCGCAGCAGGCGGTTGGCGGTGGCGCGGCCGATGCCGCCGGCGCCGCCGGTGACCAAAGCGATCTGGCCGGCCAGCGCCTTCGGCTTCGGCATGCGCAGCAGTTTCAGGTCCTCGAGCAGCCAGTATTCGATGTCGAAAGCTTCCTGTGCTGGCAGGCCCACATAGGACGAGACGGTCGAGGCGCCGCGCATGACGTTGATGGCGTTGACGTAGAATTCGCCGGAAATGCGGGCGGTCGCCTTGTCGCCGGCGAAGGTGAACATGCCGACGCCCGGCATCAGATAGACGACGGCGTTGGGATCGCGGATGGCGGGCGAGTCCGCATGCTTGCAGCTGTCGTAGTAGGCCTGGTAGCCAACACGATAGGCAGCAATGTCGTCGGCGAGGCGCGCGATGACGGCATCGACATCCGGCTTTGCCGGGTCGAACTCGACGACCAGCGGCCGGATCTTGGTGCGCAGGAAATGGTCCGGGCAGGACGTGCCAAGGGCGGCCAGCGGCCGCAAATCCCTGGAATTGACGAATTCGAGCACGGCGGCGGAATCGTCGAAATGGCCGAGCTTGTGGCTCTTCTCGGAAATCAGGCCGCGGATCCGCGGCATCAGTTTTGCGGCCACAGCGCGGCGCGCCTGCGCATCGAGCGATTTGACGACTTCACCGCCGAAGATCGCCACACCTTCCGACCGGCGCTCGAACCACTCCATTGCTTGGTTGATCACCGCGATTGTCGTCTCGTAGCATTCCTTTGGCGTATCGCCCCAGGTGAACAGGCCATGGCTCTCGAGAATGACGCCCTTGGCGGCCGGATGCTCGAGGCAGAACTTTTCCAGCCATAGGCCGAGTTCGAAGCCCGGCCGCTTCCACGGCAGCCAGCCGATGGCGTCACCGAAGATCTCTTTGGTCAGCGCCTTGGAATCCTTAGCCGCGGCAATGGCGATGATGGCGTCGGGATGCATATGATCGACGAAAGGCTTCGGCACGAAGGCGTGCAGCGGCGTGTCGATCGAGGCCGCGCGCGGATTGAGGTTGAAGGTGCAGTGCGGCAAGAAGCCGACCATCTCGTCCTCATGCGCGAGGCCGCGATAGAGGCCCTTCAGCGCGCGCAGCTTATCCATGTAGAGCGTGGCGAAACCGTCGAGCTTGATCGAGGCGCTGTCGCCGCCCGAGCCCTTGACCCACAGCACTTCCACGCTCTCGCCGGTCAGCGGGTCCTTCTGCCAGATCTTGGACGAGGTGTTGCCGCCGCCATAATTGGTGACGCGCTTGTCGAAACCGAGCGTGTTCGAGCGGTAGACGAGACGTTCCGGTTCGCTCATCGACGCTGCCTTGGCGTCATCCCACAGATTGGCAAGGCGCGAGCCGGAGCGCTTGTCGAGCATTTGAATATCCTCCCGTGAGACACGCGAACAGTGCGGTCGATCTTGGCCAAATGTCTACGGAAGCGGCGAGATTGTCAATCACAAACGATCAATATCGATCATATTGCACTGCACAATGAAAATATATGATTGGAAATGATTGACACTGCGCGTTTTGGGTGCCTAGATGCTCAGGCAGGGAGGAACCATGCACGAGAAAGAGCGCCACAGGATCATTCTGTCCGCCGTCCAGGAAAAACCTGTGGTGACGGTGCAGGAAATGGTCGACCTGACGGACTCGTCCGAGGCGACGATCCGGCGCGATATCGCGGCCCTGCATGTGCAAAAACGCCTGCGCCGGGTGCGCGGTGGCGCCGAGGCGATCTCGCCGCCGCAGTTCATCGGCCTTGCCGGCCGGCCCTTTTCCGTCAACGAGACGCTGAATGCCGCGCAGAAGCGGGCGATCGCCCGCGAAGCGGTCGAGCTCTGCAAGGACGGCGAGCCGATCATCATCAATGGCGGCACCACCACCTTCCAGATGGTGCATTTCCTGACCGGCCGCCGCATGCCGATCTTCACCAATTCCTTCCCGATCGCCGAACACCTGCTCAAGCATTCCAAGAACACGGTGATGCTGTCGGGCGGCACGATCTACCGCGAGCAGAACATCATCCTGTCGCCCTTCGACAATGACGTGACGCGCAATTTCTACGCGCGCCGCATGTTCATGGGCGCGCAGGGGCTGGGGCCGCTCGGCCTGATGGAAGGCGACCCGCTGCTGATCCAGGCCGAGCAGAAGCTGATCGACCAGGCCGACGAGCTGGTGGTGCTGGTCGACTCCTCGAAGTTCCGCATGCGCTCCAGCCTGATCCTGTGCGGCCTGACGCGCATCGCCACGGTGATAACCGACGACGGCATCGAGGACCGCGAAGCCAAGATGCTGGAGACCGCCGGGGTGACGCTGATCGTCGCCCGCAAACCGGCAAAGGAAGAATCTTCACTGCAGGCCTGAGACACCCTCACGCCCGCAGCGGCGATGGAATGCAACGCTCAAGGGAGGATATTCGATGAGCTTTCTGAAGAAATTGATGGTTACGGCGGCCTTTTCCGCCGCCATGTTCGTGAATGCCGCCTATGCCGAAAACGTCAAGATCGCGCTGGTGGTGAAGTCGCTCGGCAACGGCTTCTTCGATGCCGCCAACAAGGGCGCCGAGGAGGCGGCCAAGGAACTCGGCGATGTCGAGGTCATCTACACCGGCCCGACCAAGGCAACCGCCGAAGCGCAGATCGAAGTGGTCAATTCGCTGATCGCCCAGAAGGTCGACGCCATCGCGATTTCGGCCAACGACGCCGACGCGCTGGTTCCGGCGCTGAAGAAGGCGATGGAACGCGGCATCACCGTGATTTCGTGGGATTCGGGTGTCGCGCCCGAAGGCCGCCAGCTTCACCTCAACCCGTCCGATACCGGCCTGATCGGCGAGACCATCATCAAGCTCGCCGCCGACTATCTGCCGGAAGGCGGCGACGTCGCGATTCTCTCGGCATCCTCGACCGCGACCAACCAGAATGCCTGGATCGAAGCGGCCAAGAAAATCCTGCCGGAGAAGTTCCCCAAGATCAACCTCGTCGCCACCGTCTATGGCGATGACGACTCGGCCAAGAGCACCGACGAAGCCAAGGGCCTCTTGAAGTCCTACCCGAACCTCAAGGCGATCATCGCACCGACCACGGTCGGCGTCGTTGCCGCCGCCCAGGTGGTGACCGACGCAGGTCTCATCGGCAAGGTCAATGTCACTGGCCTGGCGCTCCCTTCCGAGTTCAAGAAGTTCATCGACAATGGCTCCAGCCAGGCGGTGGCGCTGTGGAACCCGATCGACCTCGGCTACTCGGCCATCTATCTCGCCCATGATCTGGCGGTGAAGAAGGAAGAAGCCAAGCCGGGTGCGACGCTGTCGATCGGCCGCGTCGGCAAGGTGACGCTCGACGACACCAACTCGGCTGCGATGGCTCCGCCCTTCCAGTTCGACAAGACCAACATCGAGAAGTTCTCCAAGATCTACTGATCCTGGCGCCTTCAAGCTGACGCGGCGGGGCTCACGCTCCGCCGCATCTTCAAACGGACCTTGAATCAGGGCCTGATACGGATATGGACACGACAGCCCAACACAAATTGGAGACGGAACGGCCCGGGCCCTCGGGCCCGTCCGAGCCCTCTGCCCCGCGCCTGACGCTTTCAGGCATCTCCAAGAGTTTTCCCGGCGTACGCGCGCTGCACGATGTCAGCCTGTCGCTCTATCCCGGACAGGTGACGGCGCTGATCGGCGAGAACGGCGCCGGCAAGTCGACGCTGGTCAAGATCATGACCGGCATCTACCAGCCCGACGCCGGCACCATCAGTATCGACGGCCAGGCCGTTACCTTGCACAGTGCGCATGCCGCCTTCGGCCATGGCATCACCGCCATTCATCAAGAAACGGTGCTGTTCGACGACCTTTCGGTTGCCGAAAACATCTTTCTCGGCCACGCGCCACGCACCCGCTTCGGCACCATCGACTGGCGCACCATGCGCAGCAATGCGCGCGAAGTGCTGGGCACGATGGGCGCCGGCCATATCGACGCCGACACGCGTCTGAAGGATCTCGGCATCGCCAATAAGCATCTGGTGGCGGTCGCGCGCGCCATGTCGATCGATGCACGGATCGTCATCATGGACGAGCCGACGGCGGCACTATCGATGAAGGAGATCGAGGAGCTTTTTCTGCTCATCGAGTTCCTCAAGAGCGAAGGCAAGGCCATTCTCTTCATCAGCCACAAGTTCGATGAGATCTACCGCATCGCCGACCGCTATACGGTGTTCCGCGATGGCGAGATGATCGGCGAAGGCCTGCTCAAGGACGCCGACCAGGGCCAGATCGTGCGCATGATGGTCGGCCGCAACGTCGACCACATCTTTCCGCAGCGCAAGGCAAGCATCGGCGCGCCGGTCCTATCCGTCGCCGGCCTGTCGCATCCGACCGAGTTCGACGACATCGGCTTCGAATTGCACAAGGGCGAGATATTAGGCTTCTACGGCCTTGTCGGCGCCGGGCGCAGCGAGGTGATGCAGGCGATATCGGGCATCACCCGCACCAGCAGGGGCACGATCACGCTCGAGGGAAAAGCCATTGCACCGAAATCGGCGGCTGACTCGATTGAGGCCGGCATCGTCTACGTGCCGGAAGAGCGCGGCAAGCAGGGCGTGGTGATCGGCCTGCCGATCTTCCAGAACGTATCGCTGCCTTCGCTGAAGCGCACGTCCAAATCCGGCATGCTTCGGCTGGCGGAAGAGTTCGCGCTGGCGCGCTCCTACACCGAGCGGCTCGATCTGCGCGCCTCCTCACTCAGCCAGGATGTTGGCACGCTGTCCGGCGGCAACCAGCAGAAGATCGTCATCGCCAAATGGCTGGCGACCGCGCCCAAGGTGATCATCCTCGACGAGCCGACCAAGGGCATCGACATCGGCTCCAAGGCCGCCGTGCACGGCTTCATGGCCGAGCTGGTGGCGCAGGGCCTGTCGGTGATCATGGTGTCGTCCGAGCTGCCGGAAATCCTCGGCATGTCCGACCGCGTCGTCGTCATGCGCGAAGGTCGCATCGCGGCGGTGCACGACAATAAGGGGCTCGACGCCGAGACGCTGGTGAGGACAGCAGCGGGGATCGCGGCATGAAGAATTTTCTCAAATACCGCGAGATCTGGCTGCTTGCGGCCATCGCCGTGCTGATCGGCCTGATTTCGACCCGCTTCCCCGGCTTTGCAGATCCGGCCAATTTGCGCCAGGTGTTCAACGACACCTCGATCCTGATGATCCTGGCGCTCGGCCAAATGGTGGTGATCCTGACCCGCTCGATCGATCTGTCGATGGCGTCCAATCTCTGCTTCACCGGCATGGTGGTGGCGATGCTCAACGCCGCGCATCCGGCAATCCCGATCCCGCTGCTGATCGTCATCGCCCTTCTCGTCGGACTGGTGCTCGGCGCCATCAACGGCTTGCTGGTGTGGCGGCTGAACATCCCTTCGATCGTGGTGACATTAGGCACGCTCACCATCTATCGCGGCGCGACCTTCGTCATATCCGGCGGCGCCTGGGTCAATGCCGACCAGATGAGCGCCGATTTCATCAATTTTCAGCGCGCGGCCTTTCTCGGCATTCCAGTGCTGTCATGGATCGCGCTTCTGGTGATCGCGCTGTTCTTCCTGGTGATGACGCGCACCGCGCTCGGCCGCTCGATCTATGCCATCGGCGTCAATCCGACCGCGTCGGTCTATGCCGGAATCGATGTCGGCCGGACAAAATTCATCGTCTTCTGCATCTCCGGCATGATCGGTGGGCTTGCCGGCTATCTGTGGATCTCGCGTTACGTCATAGCCTCGGTCGAGGTCGCCAACGGCTATGAGCTCAACATCATCGCGGCCTGCGTCATCGGCGGCATCTCGATCGCCGGCGGCATCGGCTCGGTCGGCGGCGCGGTGCTCGGCGCGCTGTTCCTCGGCATCATCTCCAACGCGCTACCGGTCATCAACATCTCGCCCTTCTGGCAGATGGCGATCTCGGGCAGCGCCATTATCCTGGCCGTCGTGCTCAATGCGCGCGGCGAACGCCGGCAGGGCCGCATCATCCTCAGAAAGGCGGAAGCAGCATGACCGACACCCCTGCCCCGCGCCATATACCAGACCGGCTGGACAAGCCGCTCTCTTCGGCGATCTTCTCCTGGGAGGCGCTGCTGGTCGTCGTCGCGGTCGCGATCTTTACCGTCAACAGCTTTGCCTCGCCCTATTTCCTCGACCCGTGGTCGCTGTCGGACCTGACCTTCAACTTCACCGAAAAGGCGCTGATCGCGCTCGCCATGGCGCTGCTGATCATTTCCGGCGAAATCGACCTGTCGGTGGCCGCCATCATCGCGCTGGCGTCAACGATGATGGGCATGGCGGTGCAGGCCGGCGCCGGCACGCCGGTGCTTGTCCTGATCGGCATCGCGGTCGGGCTCGGCTGCGGCGCCTTCAACGGGCTCTTGGTGACCCGGCTCGGCTTGCCCTCCATCGTCGTCACCATCGGCACGATGAGCCTGTTTCGCGGCATCGCCTTCATCGTGCTCGGCGACCAGGCCTACAAAGGCTATCCGGCGAGCTTCGCCTTCTTCGGCCAGGGCTATGTCTGGTGGGTGGTGTCGTTCGAGCTGGCGCTGTTCCTGGTGGCGGCCGTCATCTACTGGTTCGTGCTGCACCGGACGAGCTTTGGCCGGCGTGTCTTTGCCATCGGCAACAATCCGGTGGCGGCGCAGTTCTCCGGCGTGCGCGTCGACCGCATCAAGTTCATCCTGTTCTGCCTGACCGGGCTGATGTCGGGCATCGCCGCGGTGCTGATCACCTCGCGTCTCGGCTCGACCCGACCGTCGATCGCGCAAGGCTACGAGCTGGAGGCCATCACCATGGTGGTGCTCGGTGGCGTCAGCATCCTCGGCGGCGCCGGCAGCATTTTGGGCGTCGTGCTTGCCGCCTTCATCATGGGGCTGGTGACCTTCGGCCTTGGCCTGCTCAACGTGCCGGGCATCGTCATGTCGATCTTCATCGGGCTGCTGCTGATCATCGTGATTGCACTTCCGATCGTCTGGCGGCGGCTGCGCGGGGGGCGCTTCGCCTGATGGAGAAATACGCCTTCAAGATGAAGCTCAACCCCGGCATGAAGGCCGAGTACAAGCGCCGCCATGACGAGATCTGGCCGTCGCTGGTGGCGCTGCTGAAACAGGCCGGGGTGTCCGACTATTCGATCCATCTCGACGAGGAGACCAACATCCTGTTCGGCGTGCTGTGGCGGCGCGACGATCACGGCATGGCCGGCCTGCCCGGTCATCCGGTGATGCAGCGCTGGTGGGCGCACATGGCAGAAGTCATGGAAACCAAGGCCGACAACGAGCCGGTGGCGGTGCCGCTGGAAACCATGTTCCATATGGCATGATCCGCCACGTCGCCGTCATCGATATCGGCAAGACCAACGCCAAGGTGGCGCTGGTCGATCTCACGACCGTGCGCGAGGTGACGCTGCGCCGCGTTGCCAATGCTGCCTCCACAGATGGACCCTACCCGCATCACGACGTCGAACGCCTCTGGGCATTCGTCATCGATAGCCTTTCCGCGATCCATCGCGAGCAACGCATCGACGCCATATCGATCACCACGCATGGAGCGACGGCGGTTCTGGTCGACGCTAAAGGCGGCCTGGCGCTGCCAGTGCTCGACTATGAGTTCGCAGGGCCCGACGATTTAGCCCAGGACTATGATGCGATCCGCCCGGCCTTTGCCGAGACGGGCACGCCGCGCCTGCCGGCAGGTCTCAACATCGGTGCGCAGCTGTTCTGGCAGCGGAGGCATTTTCCGACCGATTTTGCCAGGACAGCCGCGATCCTGATGTACCCGCAATACTGGGCCTTGCGGCTGACCGGCGTTGCCGCCAACGAGGTGACATCGCTCGGCTGCCACACCGATCTGTGGGACCCGTGGCAGCCCAATTTCTCGTCGCTGGTCGACCGGATGGGCTGGCGCCGGCTCATGGCGCCGGTGCGGCCGGCGAAGGACCGTTTGGGGCCGATCCTACCCGCGCTTGCCCGCCAGACCGGGCTCGACCCGCAAACGCCGGTGTTTTGCGGGCTGCACGATTCCAATGCCTCGCTGCTGCCGCATCTCATCGCCGATCGGCCGCCCTTCTCCGTCGTCTCGACGGGCACCTGGGTGGTGTCGATGGCAGTCGGCGGCAACAAGGTGGCGCTCGATGCGGCGCGTGACACGCTGGTCAATGTCAACGCGCTCGGCAATCCCGTTCCGTCAGCGCGCTTCATGGGCGGACGTGAGTTTTCGCTTCTGACCGACGGCAAGCCGCAGGATTGGAGCGACGCCGATGTCGCCGCCGTACTGGCACGCGGGACATTGCTGCTGCCTTCGACCCAGCAAGGCTCGGGGCCCTATCCGCATCACGCCGCACGTTGGCTTCCGGCCGAGGACGTCACCGACGGCCAGCGCTTCGTCGCTATCTCGTTCTATCTGGCGCTGATGACGGCGACTTGTCTGGGCCTGATCGGCGGCGATGGCCCGGCGATCGTCGAGGGCCCCTTCGCCCGCAACCGGCTGTTCACCCGCATGCTCGCGGCCGCGACGGCGCGGCCAGTCATCGCCTCGGAAGCCGCGACCGGCACCAGCATCGGCGCCGCCCTTTTGGCGACCGATCGCGGCGCGATCGGAAGCAAGGGCGAAACAACGAAACCGCCTGATGATCTCGCATGGGCCGACTATGCGCGCGCATGGCGAGCAGCGGTCGACGCGAGCTGATCAGAGAATCCGCTTGCCGAAGGCCGACATGACGAAGTTGATCGTTTCGGTCGCCAGCCTTGGCTCCAGTTCGGCCGTCAGCCCGGACACATCCATCGACAGCAGCCCGCCGGACAGCGCGATCGTCTCCATCGCCTGATGCGTCTCGCGCACGGTGATGCCGCCGGAACCCGCCGCCCAGCCTGCGAATTCGGTCACCGTTGGCGCGTAACTGACGTGAAAACCTTGCGTGCCGGAAGCGGCGATGTGGATGGCCTCGCGCATGACGTCGCGCATACCCATGGCATCGACATCGGCCATGGTGAAGGCGGAAACGCGCGAATCGTTCAGCACCCGCGCCTCGGCCGGATCGGCGTGGCGCAGGCCGACAATGACGACGTTTTCCGGCGACAGCTGCGGCTGCAAAGCGCCCGGCTTGTGGTCAAGGCCGAGCGCTCGCGCCAGCACGGAGACCTCCGGCAGGTCGATGCCTTCCTCGTCTTCAGGCATCAGCGCGGCGATGGAATCGATCCAGATAAGGCCGAAGGAATGCGTGGCGCGCGCCGTCGCCGCCAGCGCCTTGTGGGCATTGCGACGATCGGCGCCGACGGTCAGCCTGATCAGGCCGGATGGCGGCCGCTCGACATCGGCCAGTTCGACGACGTCGAAATTCATCGCCTCCAGCCGGGCGCCGGTCGCCTCGCGCGCCACGATGCCGGCCGCCGCCGGCTCGGCCGAGATCGACACCATCTTGCGACCGGAATAGTCCTCGACATCGTGCATTGGGGCCTTTTCGACATATTCCGAAGTCATCGCCATCAGCATGGCGCCGTAGCTCATGTGGAAGGCGACGCGGTCGCCGACGGCGGGCGGCGGATCGGCATCGGCCACGTCGAGCAGCAGATGGTCGCTGGAGGCGCCGAGCACGCGCATGCCCTTGGTGATCGGCACCAGCCCCTCGACTAGCACGTCCTCGCGGCCGATATTGGCGATGGCGCGCAGCCTGTCGCCCTCGTCGGAGAAGACCGGCTGGTTGCCGAAGGCATCATAGCCGGACTGGCCGATCGGCCGCGACGGCTTCAGCTTGACCTCGATGATGTCGCTGGTCAGCCGGCAGGCATCGGGTTCGAGCTCGTCCCAGGGCGTGTCGCGGAAGGTTTCGACGCCGCCTTGCAGGATCGCTTCGCCGACCCTGAGATTGTTGATGCCGGCTGGCAGCCGTCCCTCGAGCAGCAGCGGCAGCGACGAGGAGGCGCCGCCCGAGATCCAGTCGAGGCTTTTGCCGGACAGGCGCTCGGTCTTGTAGGCGTGGGCGACGAGCTGGCCGAGGTTCTCTTCCGTCGGCATGATGGCACCGAAACAGCCGAGATTGGTGCCGATGCCGGCGATGCGCACGCCCTTCATTTCGAGGATCTGCTCGACCGTCGACACCAGATCGTTCGGCCAGATGCCTTCCCTGAGATCGCCGAGATCGATCATCAGCATGATGTCGTGGACGCGGCCCATGCGCTCGGCGATGCGGGCGATCTCGCGGATGATGGTGAGTTCGGATTGCAGGCTGATGTCGACGCTGCGCACCACCTCCTCGACGCGGGCGACCGGCGGGCTGCGCAGCAGCATGATCGGCCCATTGATGCCGCTGTCGCGCAGCCGGCGGATGTTCTCGAAGCGCGATTCGGCAATGCCGGTGACACCGCCGCGCAGCATGGCGCGCGCCACTTGCGGCATGCCGCAAGTGCCCTTGGTGACGCCGAAGACCTTGATGCCCGAGCGCGCGCAGCGCTCGACGATGGTGCGGGCGTTACGCTCGATGCGACCGAGATCTATGGCGACTTGCGGACCCGACATCGCTCAGTTCCTGTAGACCAGCCCTTGCGGGTCGATCTCTGGCTTGCGGCCGGCGACGATGTCGGCAAGGAATTTCCCGGAGCCGCAGGCCATGGTCCAGCCGACATGGCCGTGGCCGGTATCGAGATAGAGGTTCGTGTAGCGCGCCTGGCCGATGACCGGCACCGAGTTCGGCATCATCGGCCTGAGACCTGCCCAGAGTTCGGCCTTCTTCTCGTCGAAGGCGCCCGGGAAAAGCTCCTTGCCGGTCCTGAACATGGCGGCGAAGTCACGTGGCCGATACGTGCGGTCGAAGCCGGTGAATTCGGCCGTCGAGGCAAGCCGCAGCCGGTTGCCGAGCCGGGAGTAGCCGATCAACTGGTCTTCGTCGGCGCCGCCCATGGTCGGCCCCTTGCTCTCATCCTCCAAGGGAATGGTCGCGGTGTAGCCTTTCACCGGATAGACCGGCAGGTCGATGCCGTAACGGCGGCCAAGCAGGCCGCTTTCCGGCCCCATCGAGATGACGACGGCGTCGCCGGAGACCGGTCCGGCCGACGTCATCACCGTACGCACACGATCGCCTTCGATGTCGAGACCTTCGACCGTCGTGCCGTAGAGAAACTTCACGCCGAGTTTTTCGGCGGCGTGGGCGGCGAGTTTTTCGACGAATTGCCGGGAATCGCCGGTCTGGTCGATCGGCGAATAGACGCCGCCGGCGATCTTGTCCTTCGCATCGGCAAGGCCGGGCTCGAGCTCGATCAGGCGGTCGCGGCCGACGATCTCGATCGGCAGGCCATGTTGGGCGAGAAAACGGTAATTGTCGGTGCCGGTGTCGAGGCTGTGCTGGGAGCGGAAGAAATAGAGGATGCCCTTCTTGCGCTCGTCATAGTGGATGCCGGTATCGGCCGAAAGCGCATTGATGCAGTCGCGAGAATAGAGCGCCAGACGCAATTTGACCTGACTGTTGGCGCGCAGGCGCGATACCGTGCACTGGCGCAGGAAACGCATGCTCCAGGCCAGGAAATACGGATCGAAGCGCAGCCGCACCTTGATGCCGAGATCGTGGTTATAGAGCGCGCGCAGGAACGTTTTCAGCGCCGCCGGCGAGGCCCAGGCGGTGGCGTCGCCTGGCGACACCAGACCGGCATTCGACTGGCTGGTGCCGCGCGCCGGCGCCGGATGGCGCTCGATTACCGTCACCTCGTGGCCGTCGCTGGCCAGATAGTAGGCCGCCGCCGTGCCGACAACACCCGCGCCGAGTACCAGTATTTTCATGCCGCCCCCCAAATCTCAACGGCCAAAGCGCCTCCACGCTTCGCCGCGAAGCCCTTCAATAGCGCTTTAGCGAGCGCGGGACGAGCCCTTCAGCCGCGTGCGGAGTTCTTGCTGCTCAGGATCCGCTCCCAGGCAAGCGCGTCGGCGACGATCAGGTCGAGGTCGTCGCGCTGCGGCGTCCAGCCGAGTTCTGCACGCGCAAGCTCCGAATTGGCGACTATGGCGGCGGCGTCGCCAGGGCGGCGATCGCCCATCTTCACCTCGAAATCATGGCCGAAGGCGCGGCGCACGCTGTCGATGACTTCGAGCACGGAATAGCCGTGGCTGTAGCCGCAATTGGCGACGAGGCTGGCACCCCCGGCGCGCAGCCGCTCAAGGGCGAGGCGATGCGCCGCTGCCAGGTCGCTGACATGGATGTAATCGCGCATGCAGGTACCATCCGGGGTGGAATAGTCGGTGCCGAACACCTGCATGAAGGGCCGCTTGCCGAGCGCCGTCTCGCAGGCAACCTTGATCAGATGCGTAGCGCCCGGCGTCGACTGGCCGGTACGGCCCCTGGGGTCGGCGCCGGCGACGTTGAAGTAGCGCAGCGCCGTATAGCGCAGCCCATGCGCGATCGCCGCATCGCGCAGCATCCATTCGCTCATCAGCTTGGATAGGCCGTAGGGCGATACCGGCGCCAGGCTGGCGTCCTCGCGCACCGGCTCCAGCCCGGCGCCGCCATAGACGGCGGCGGTCGAGGAAAAGATGAAATTGGGGACGCCTTCGCGCACCGCGGTCTCGATCAGCGTGCGTGTCTTGCAGGTGTTGTTCTCGTAATAGCCGAGCGGATCGGCGACCGATTCGGGAACCACGATCGAGCCGGCGAAATGGATGATGGCGTCAACATGATAGTCCCTGATGATCGAACCGACCAGTTCCCTGTCGGCGACATCGCCGACGACGAGCTTCGCCTCGGGCGCAACCGCCCATTCGAAGCCTGTCGAAAGCCGGTCGAGCACGACCACGCTCTCGCCCGCATCCAGAAGCTCCCAGACCATGTGGCTGCCGATATAGCCGGCGCCGCCCGTTACCAAAACCGCCATCCCGAATCCTCGCACCTTCTGATTTATCGGAAACTGTCTCAACAAGCGCCTTACTGGAAAGCCCGCCGCAAGGCCATTAAAACCCTGAATGTTAAGTCGGTAACAGTCGCTATGGCCTGCGACATGGTACCGAAACAAAATTGATCCACATCAAGGGAATAGGCCACGAACCGTGGTCGTTAGGAACAGGTCCGGGGCGTGGCATTTTGACCAAAAAGGTCCGGTGGACGCCAAAGGGGGCAATGACTATGATCCCGCGCAAAACTTGGGACGTCGACATGAACTATCAGCGGTTCTTCGAGGAAGCGATCGACCAGCTCCATGCCGAGCGGCGCTATCGCGTTTTCGCCGACCTCGAGCGCATCGTGGGCAAGTTCCCGCGCGCCATTTGGCGCTCCAACGGCCGCGCCCAGGAAATCACCGTCTGGTGCTCCAACGACTATCTCGGCATGGGCCAGCATCCCGACGTCATCGCTTCCTTCCAGAACGCGGCCGGCAAGATGGGTTCGGGCGCCGGCGGCACCCGCAACATTTCCGGCACCAGCAATCCGCTGGTCCAGCTCGAACTGGAACTGGCCGACCTGCACGACAAGGAAGCGGCACTGGTCTTCACCTCGGGCTTCGTCTCCAACGAAGCGTCGATTTCGACCATCGCCCGGCTGCTGCCCAACTGCCTGATCATTTCGGACGAGCTCAACCACGCCTCGATGATCGAAGGCGTGCGGCGCTCGGGCGCCGAAAAGAAGATCTTCCGCCACAATGACGTCGCGCATCTCGAGAGCCTGCTGCAGGCGGCCGGCAGTGAGCGCGCTAAGCTGATCGTGTTCGAAAGCGTCTATTCGATGGATGGCGACATCGCGCCGATCAAGCAGATCGTCGAGCTCGCCGAGCGCTACAACGCCATGACCTATATCGACGAGGTCCATGCCGTCGGCATGTACGGTCCGCGCGGCGGCGGCATCACCGAGCGCGAGGGGCTCGCCGATCGCATCGACATCATTGAAGGCACGCTCGCCAAGGCATTCGGCACGCTCGGCGGCTACATCACCGGCACAAGTGCTGTCATCGACGCCGTGCGCTCCTATGCGCCGGGCTTCATCTTCACCACGGCGCTGCCGCCGGCGATCGCGGCTGCGGCGACCACGTCGATCCGTCATCTGAAGCGCTCACAGGCCGAGCGTGACGCGCAGCAGCGCCAGGCGTCGCGGACCAAGGAGATTCTCGGCGCCGCGGGCCTGCCGGTGATGGACTCGCCGACCCATATCGTGCCGTTGCTGGTCGGCGATCCCGAGCTCTGCAAGATGGCCAGCGATCGGCTGCTCGGCGTGCATGGCATCTACATCCAGCCGATCAACTATCCGACAGTGCCGCGCGGAACGGAGAGGTTGCGCATCACGCCGACGCCCTTCCATTCAGATCAACTGATCGCCGAACTGCAGGACGCGCTGGTCGAGACCTGGGATGCTCTGGGCATTCCTTATGGCGCGGCCGGTCGCCCCGCGGTCGCGAAGAGCGACCGGATTATTCCTCTATTGGTCCCGAAGTCAGGCGGCTGAAGACGCTGACCCTCAGTTGCTCAGACCGTCTTCATCCATTTCGCCAGCCGGTGCGCGGCTTCCTCGAGCTGGTCGAGGCGACGGTGGAAGCATAGCCTGAGGAAGGCTTCGCCGCCGGGACCGAAGGCGGTTCCGGGCGCCAGGCCGACATTGGCCTGATCGACGATGTCGAAGGCGGCGGTTCGGGAATCGGTGATGCCGTCGACCGTGAAGAACAGATAGAAAGCGCCTTGCGGCACGGTGAAGCGCGCTTTGCCGGTCGCGCCGAGGATACCGCAGACCAGATCACGCGCCGCCCGCGCCCGCTCGACCTGCTCGACGATGAAGGCATCACCCTCGTCGAGTGCGGCGACGGCGCCGCGCTGCATAAACTGGGCTACGCCCGAGGTCGAGTACTGGATCAGGTTCTCGAAGACCTGCTGCAGGGCGGGATGGGTCTTGATCCAGCCGACGCGCCAGCCGGTCATCGCCCAGTTCTTGGAAAAACTGTTGACAAACAGGATGCGGTCTTCCCCGGTCGCGATGTCGAGGAAGGACGGCGCGCGGCCATGGCCGTAGTGGAACAGCGCATAGATCTCGTCGGCGATGATCCAGATGCCCTTTTCGCGGGCGAGGTCGAGGATCGCCTGCAGGGTTTCCCGGTCGGCGGTCCAGCCGGTCGGGTTGGACGGCGTGTTGACGAACAGCGCCTTGGTCCTTGGCGTGATCGCGGCTGCGATCTTGTCGACATCGCAGGACCAACCATTGCCGGACTGGTCGAGCGTGACCGCAACCGGAACGGCGCCGGCGACACCGGCGGCAGCGGCGAAATTCGGCCAGGCCGGTGACAAATAGACGACCTCGTCGCCACTGCCGGCGACCGCGTCGATCGCCAGCTGGATGGCGTGCATGCCGGAGGCGGTGACGATGAATTCGTCCGTGGCGAAGCTCTTGCCGAAATGCCTGTCATAGTAGCGGGAAAGCGCCTGTCTCAGCTCCGGGATGCCCTTCTGCCAGGTGTAGAAGGTCTCGCCAGCAGCCAGTCCGCGGGCAGCGGCATCGCTGATGAAGGCGGGCGTCGGCAGATCGCCCTCGCCGGCCCAAAGCGGGATCAGGCCGTCGCGCAGGCGGCCGTGGTTGACGACGGCGACGATGCCACTTTCGGGCGCGGCGCGGGCCTCGGCGCGTAAATTCTGGATTAGGGTCATGTAAATGTCCGTTGGTTTTGCGACAGCTAGCCTGTTTTGCGGCAGGCGAAAACAGAAAACCCCGGCTGCAAGCGACCGGGGTTTTGGTCCAGAAATGTTGCTCCGGCTATCTCCTGGCGAGCAGATCGCGAATTTCGGTGAGCAAAGCGACATCGGCGGGCGGTGGAGCGGCGGGTGCTGCCGGCTTCTCCCTCTCCAGCCGCTTGCGCATATTGTTCACCGCCTTGACCATCAGAAAGATGATGAAAGCGAGGATGATGAAGTTCAGTGCCACGGTGATGAAATTCCCGTAGGCGAACACCGCGCCTTCCTTGCGCGCATCGACAAGGTTGGTTGAATGCACGTTGGACGACAGGGCGACGAAGTAGTTCGAAAAATCGACACCGCCAAGTGCGCCGATGAAAGGCATGATGATGTCGTTGACCAGCGAATCGACGATCTTGCCGAAGGCGGCGCCGATGATGACGCCGACGGCCAAGTCCATCACATTGCCCTTGGAAATGAATTCCTGGAATTCTTTCAGCATTCGACCCTCCTTGCCATGGCCGCGCTGCCGCCTCCACCATCCCTTCGGCGCCGGCCCACGTCCACCATAACAAAAACCCTTGGTTGCAACAGAAGCAAAGGCGCGAAAGCAGCTGCATTCTCCTTCCCCGGGGTCAGCGGCCAAATGTCCGACAGACCTGACAGCCATGCGCCGAAAGCCGCGATGGACTCGCCCCCCAAGCTGTGATTGCGTCTGTACCAGGAGGAATTTCGGGCCGTGCAGGGCTGGTTCATCGTCATCATCGCGATCGCCTATGTGACGCTGCTGTTCGTCATCGCCAGCCTTGGCGACCGGCGCTCGGCAGGGCCGGACCGCGCCCGTCCGTTCATCTATGCGCTCAGCCTCGCCATCTACTGCACCTCCTGGACCTTCTTCGGCTCGGTCGGCCTGTCTTCCGAACGCGGCCTCGAATTCCTCGGCATCTATACCGGGCCGGTGCTGGTGTTCGTGTTCGGCTTTCCGTTGCTCAACCGCATCGTCAGGCTGGCGAAGACCGAGAAGATCACCTCGATCGCCGACTTCCTCGGCGCCCGCTACGGCAAGAGCTTCACCGTCGCGGCGATCGCCACGCTGATCGCGACGATCGGCGCGGTGCCCTACATCGCGCTGCAATTGAAGGCGATCTCCGGCTCGGTCAGCCTGATGGTCGAGCACTACACGGGATCGCCACCCTCCTTCGATCCGTTCGTCAGCGACATCTCGCTGGTCGTCGCCATGCTGCTGGCGCTGTTTGCGGTGCTGTTCGGCACCCGCCATGCCGACGCCACCGAGCACCAGGACGGGCTGGTGCTGGCGGTGGCGGTGGAAACCGTGGTCAAGCTCGCCGCCTTCCTGGCGATCGGCCTGATGGTCACCTTCCTGATCTTCGGCGGACCAGGCGACATGTTCGACAAGCTCGCCGAGAATGGCGAGGTGCGGCAGGCGATGGGCTACAACACCTCCTTGGCCACCTGGCTGGTGCTGACCGGCCTCAGCGGGTTTGCCATCATCATGCTGCCGCGCCAGTTCTACGTCACCATCGTCGAGAACCGCGGCGAGGCTGAACTTCGCACCGCGACCTGGGTGTTTCCGCTCTACCTTGTCGCGATCAACCTGTTCGTGCTGCCGATCGCCTTTGCCGGCCTATCGCTGGTCGGGACCAGGACCAGCAGCGACCTCTATGTGCTATCGCTGCCCTTATTCAGCGGCCATGATGTGCTTGCAATGGCCGCCTTCATCGGCGGCCTGTCGGCGGCGACCGCCATGGTCATCGTCGAAAGCGTCGCGCTGTCGATCATGATTTCCAACGACCTCGTCATCCCGCTGTTCGTGCGCCGCCTGCTCAAGACCACGACCTCCGAAAGCGAAGACTGGTCGTCGCTGATCCTCAATGTGCGGCGCGGCGCGATCTTCGTCATGCTGTTCATCGCCTTCCTCTACTATCGCGAGAGCACCAACAACGCGCGGCTCTCCTCCATCGGCCTGATGTCGTTCGCGGCCATCGCCCAGTTCGCTCCGGCGCTGATCGGCGGGCTGATCTGGCGCGGCGCCAACGGCAGGGGTGCAGCACTTGGCATGGTCGCCGGCATCCTCTGCTGGGGCTACACGCTGCTTTTGCCCTCGCTCGCCGCGCCGGATGCCGACATCCTCGTCCACGGCCTGTTCGGCTTCGAGGCGCTTCGGCCGCAGGCGCTGTTCGGCACCGTCGCCGAACCGTTGAACCATGGCGTGCTGTGGAGCCTGTCGATCAACACGGTGTTCTTTGTCCTGGGTTCGCTGTCGCGCGCATCGGTGCCGCTGGAACGCATCCAGGCGGCGATCTTCGTGCCGCGGGAGGCCAGCCCGATGCCAAGCCTGCGCCGCTTCCGCACCGCCATCACCGTCAACGACCTCAAGGACACGATCTCGCGCTATCTGGGCGTCGAGCGCACCGAGCGTTCTTTCCAGTCGTTCGAAAAGACCAACGGCACCACGCTGCACGGCAATGAGCAGGCGAGCATGGACGTCATCCGTTTTTCCGAGCAATTGCTGGCGAGCGCCGTCGGTTCCTCCTCGGCGCGGCTGATCCTGTCGCTACTGTTCCGGCGCAACGACCGCGAATCCAAGGATGCCTTCCGCCTGCTTGACGACGCCACCGAGGCGCTGCAGCACAACCGCGACCTGCTGGAGATCGCGCTCGACCAGATGGAACAGGGCATCACCGTCTTCGACCGGGATTTCCGCCTGATCTGCTGGAACCGCCAGTACCGGGCGCTGTTCGACCTGCCCGACGAGATGGGCCAGGTCGGCGTCTCGCTCGACCGCATCCTGCACCACCTCGCGCAGCGCGGCGACATTCCGTCCGACCAGCGGGTGGCGATGCTCAACCGCCTGACCAGCTTCGTCAGCCCGTGGCAGGTGGAGTTGAAGACCAGCGGCCGCATCCTGGAACTGCGCTCCAACCCGATGCCGGACGGCGGCATCGTCGCCACCTATGCCGATATCTCCGGGCGCGTCGAACAGGATCTGGCGCTGAAGCGAGCCAATGAATCGCTGGAGCAGCGGGTCAAGACGCGCACCATCGAACTGACCCGCGTCAATGAGGAGCTGGCGCAGGCGCAGATGCTGGCCGAGGAGGCCAATCTCGGCAAGACGCGCTTCCTTGCCGCCGCCGGCCACGACATCCTGCAGCCGCTGAACGCCGCCCGGCTCTATTGCTCGTCGCTGATCGAAAAGGCCGGCAAGGGACCCACCGGCAAAGCGGCGGTCAACATCGAATCCTCACTGGAATCGGTCGAGACCATTCTGGGCGCCGTGCTCGACATTTCCCGCCTCGATGCAGGCGCAATGAAACCGGACGACACCGCCTTCAGCCTGGACGGGCTGCTGCGCCAGATCGGCAACGATTTCCTGCCGCTCGCCGCCGAAAAAAAGCTCGGGCTGACCATCATGCCGTCGTCGCTCTGCGTCATGACGGACCGCAATTTGTTGCGCCGGCTGATCCAGAACCTCATCTCCAACGCCATCAAATACACCCGCCACGGGCGCATCCTGGTCGGGGTGAGGCGGCGCGGGGAACTGGCCGAAATCCAGGTGATCGACACCGGCATCGGCATCGCCGGCGACAAGCTGAACACGGTGTTCCACGAATTCACCCGGCTCGACGAAGGCGCGCGCGAAGCCGAAGGCCTCGGCCTTGGCCTCTCCATCGTCGACCGCATCGCTCGCGTGCTCAGGCTCGAAATCCGGATATTTTCCAACCCAGGCAAGGGCACGCGCTTTTCAGTGATCCTGCCGGTTGTCGCGGCCGAGGCGCCTCGGCGCGAAGTCGAAGCGAAGACGCCGGTGCGCGCCACAAATTCGCTGGCCGGACTGCGTGTTCTCTGCATCGACAATGACGCCCGCATCCTCGACGGGATGCGGCTGCTGCTCGAAGGCTGGGGTTGCAGCATCGACACCGTCACGGGTGTCGAGGAGGCATCCGGCATGCGCCGGCCGGATATCGTGCTGGCCGACTATCATCTCGACGGCGGCACCGGACTGGATGCCATCGAGACGTTGCGGTCAATTCACGGCCATGACTTGCCGGCCGTTCTGGTCACGGCCGACCGCTCCAGCGAGGTCCGCACTGCTGCCGGCGCACTCGACGTGCCGGTGATCAACAAGCCGCTGAAGCCGGCGGTGCTGCGGTCGATGATGGCCAGGGTCAGGCCACTGGCCTCAGCGGCCGAATAATTCGACCCCGCATCCAGGGTCAGCCTGCTGCTTGAAGCGGGTCGCCGCCGATCTTGGCCAGCTGGATCACCGCCTGGGTGCGGCTGTCGACGCCGAGCTTCTGCAGGATGGCCGAGACATGCGCCTTTATCGTGGCCTCGGAGACGCCGAGTTCGTAGGCGATCTGCTTGTTCAACAGTCCTTCCGCCAGCATGCCGAGCACGCGCGTCTGCTGCGGCGTCAGCGCCTGCAGGCGCTTGATCAGGTCTGATATTTCGGGGTCGCGTTCGACGCCGAGATCGATACCGATGGGCGCGGCGATATCGCCGGCCAGCACTGCCTGCACGGCGCCGCGAATCTCCTCCATGCTGGCCGATTTGGAGATGAAGCCCGAAGCGCCGAGATCGAGCGCGCGCCGGATCGTCACCGGGTCGTCATGCGCCGACACAACGACCAGCGGCACCGCCGGGTGAACGCCGCGCAGCGAGATCAGGCCGGAGAGGCCACTGGCGCCCGGCATCGACAGGTCGAGCAACACCATGTCGACATCTTCATTGGCCACGACCAGCGCCTTGGCGCTCTCGAAATCGCCGGCCTCGTGGATAGCGGCGACATCGCCGACGCCGACAAGCGCCTCTTTCAGGGCGCCGCGGAAAAGCGGATGGTCGTCGGCGATGACGAACGTGTAGCCCGACGGCAAATAGTCCTCCCCAAATCCCGCTGCTGATTGACTGCTTTTACGGGATCGGAACGATTATGCGGCGATGCGCCCTGTTTTCAAGCGGCAAAGGCCGGACACGGAGTTTTTCCCAGCACGGCTCAGGTCTTTTGCGAATTGAGCTGGGCGCCGTCGTCCTTTTCCATATCCTTGACGATGCCCATGAAGCTACGCAGGAAGCGTTCCATGTAGCTCATCGTCTTGTTGAAATCCTCTTCGCTGGGCAGCTTCGATTCGAGGCGGGCGGACAGCGAGTTTTCGAGCCTGGTGACGCGCTCGTCCATGGCCTTCATCGAAGTGTGCAAGCGGTCGACCTCGTCCTGGAAGGCGGCGCGTTCGTCGGCCGCCATCTTGCACACCAGTTGGCCGGCGCGCTCCTCGCAGATCGACATGGCGCCGGTCTGCGTGTCCATGCGGACATAGCCGTTGGCCGACTTTTCCAGTTTGTAGCGGTCGGTCTCTTCGGACCAGGCCGACGCCGCGACGAACGAGACAAGTGCGGCGGGGATCAGTATGTGCTGCAGACGCATGTTCAACCTCCACGAGCCAGTATGCGCACCTTATCACAGGTTTGCGCCGTAAATGGGGAAGAGTTGCCCTTCCCCGCATGATCGGTTCGGACTATAGCGCAGCCATGTCTCAGATTATCTACAAGATCGCGCCAGAAGCCTTGTGGCGCGAAGCCGAGAAAAACGGCCGCTTCACCGGTGCTGCGATCGACGTCGCCGACGGCTTCATCCATTTCTCCACCGCCGGGCAGGTGCGGGAAACGGCGGCCAGGCACTTTGCCGGCCAGTCCGACCTTTTGCTGATTGCAATCGACGGCCGCCGGCTCGGCGACGCGCTGAAATACGAGGTGTCGCGCGGTGGTGCGCTGTTCCCACACCTCCACGCCCCGCTCGATCTCAGCGTGGTGCTTTGGGTGCGACCCCTGCCGCTCGGCACGGATGGGCTGCACCAATTCCCGGCGCTGGAGGCCGAATGAGCGTGTTCGACCGGATCGGCCAAAAAATCCTGTTCACGTTCGATCCGGAGGCAGCCCATGGGCTGTCGATCGCCGCGCTGAGATGCGGCCTGCCGGTTGCCGGACGGCCGGTGCGCGACGACAGGCTGAAGGTCAGCGTCTGCGGGATCGATTTCCCGAACCCGCTTGGCATGGCCGCGGGCTATGACAAGAACGCCGAAGTGCCGGACGCGCTGCTTGGTCTCGGCTTCGGCTTCGCCGAGGTCGGTACCGTGACGCCGCTGCCGCAGGCGGGCAACCCGAAGCCGCGCATCTTCCGGCTGACGGCGGATCAAGCTGTGATCAACCGGCTGGGCTTCAACAATGAGGGCCATGGGGCCGCCGAAAGGCGCCTGGCCGCCCGCAAGGGCCCCGGCATCGTCGGCGTCAACATCGGCGCCAACAAGGACAGCGCCGACCGCATCGGCGACTATGAACGCGG
Source organism: Mesorhizobium sp. CNPSo 4689 (assembly GCF_057784325.1). Classification (NCBI taxonomy): domain Bacteria; kingdom Pseudomonadati; phylum Pseudomonadota; class Alphaproteobacteria; order Hyphomicrobiales; family Phyllobacteriaceae; genus Mesorhizobium; species Mesorhizobium sp. CNPSo 4689. Next base: position 585,170 of record NZ_JBWLUZ010000001.1, on the reverse strand, counting down.
CGTGGCCCGGTTTGCCCAATACGCCAGCTATCTGACGGTCAACATCTCCTCGCCCAATACGCCGGGCCTGCGCAACATGCAGGCGCGCGAGCAGCTCGGCGAACTTTTGTCCCGCGTCATTGCTGCGCGCGCAGCCGCTTCGGCCAAACCGCCCGTCTTCCTCAAGATCGCGCCGGACCTTGTCGAGGCCGAATTGGAGGACATCGCCGCCGAAGTCACCGAGAAGCAACTCGACGGCGTCATCGTCTCCAACACCACCATTTCACGGCCGACACTGCGTAGCGCCGGTGTCACCGGCGAGGCCGGCGGGCTTTCGGGAAAGCCGTTGTTCGAGCGCTCGACCATCGTGCTGGCGAAGATGCGCAAGCTGCTTGGGCCGGACCGCGCCATCATCGGCGTCGGCGGCGTCGATTCCACTGATGCGGCACTGGAAAAGATCCGCGCCGGCGCCGATCTCGTCCAGCTCTACACCGGCATGATCTATGCCGGGCCCGCACTGCCCGGCCGCATCCTCACCGGCATGGTTAGTTTCGCCGACAAGGAACGGCTCACATCGATCCGGGCGTTGCGCGACATCAGCCTCGACAAATGGGCATCGAAGCCCCTCTAAAAGGCGGTTCGCACGCGCAGCCGCAAAATCGCCAGCAGGCTGAAGCCGCGCACCAGCAGGAAGACGTGCAGCGACGCCCACAGACCGTTGTTGCCGAAGGCCGGCGCCAGAGCGAGCAGCGCGGCGCTGAAAGCGAGAAACGACAGGAGCATCATGTTGCGCATGTCGCGCGACCAGGTGGCGCCGATGAAGACGCCGTCCATCTGGAAGGCCAGCACGCCGCTCAGCGCGGTGAAGGCCGCCCAGGGCAGATAGGTGTCGGCGACGGCGCGAACATCCTGCGACGTGGTGACCAAGGCGACCAGACCGGCACCGCCCTTGAGCAGGACAAGCGTCGCCGCGCCCGCCAGTCCAAAGCCCCAGAACAGGGTCAGCCGCACCGCCCGGTGGAAGGGCGCGGCGGCGCGCGCGCCGATTGCCCGTCCCGCAAGCTGTTCGGCGGCGGTGGCGAAACCGTCGAGGAAGTAGCCGGCGATGAGGAAGAAGTTCATCAGCACGGCATTGGCGGCCAGCGTCACCGTGCCGACCTGCGCGCCCTGGCGGATGAACAGCGCAAAGGCGGCGAGCAGCGAAAACGAGCGGATCATGATGTCGCGGTTGAGCGACAGCATGTGCCGGAAGGCCGTCATGTCGAGGATGCGATGGCGGGGCAGCCGGGGCGCGGCCCGGAACCGCCTAATGACGATCGCCAGACCAAGCAGCATGGCAAGGAACTCGCCGGTGACGGTCGCCCATGCGACACCTGTGACGCCCCAGCCGAGTTCTAACCCGAGCAGGAAACAGAGCACGATGTTGATGCCGTTCAGCACTGCCTGCAGCATCAATCCCAGCCTGCCTTCGCCGCGCCCCAGCACGTAGCCGAGAATGGCGTAGTTGATCAGCGTGAAGGGGGCGGCGAGCAACCTGATGCGGACATAGACGGCCATTGCCTCGCTGACGCGCGGTTCGGCGCCCATGAACTTTTGCCCGGCAATGGCGATCAATGGCGCAAGTGCTGCAAATGCGATGCCTGCGACGACCGCGATCAGCACGGCGCGCCAGAACACCGCCTGCTCCTCCACATCGTCGCCGCGCCCGAAAGCCTGAGCGACGAGGCCGGTGGTGCCGGAGCGCAGGAAATTGAAGGTGGTGAAGACGACATCGAAGACCAGCGCGCCAGCCGCCAGGCCGCCGAGCAGGGCTGCATCGCCGAACTGGCCGATCACTGCGGTATCGACGATGCCGAGCAACGGCGTCGTCAGATAGGCAAGTGTCATCGGCACGGCGATGGCAAGCACCGAACGGTGGGTGACGACGAAGGCTCTGGCGTTGGCTTGGGTCGCATCCAAAGGATTGCTGCCTTGCTAATTGCGGCTTGATCGGACAGCCGATGTGCCCCAGTTTCGCGATGCCACGCAATCGCCAACCAATGGCGGCCAACCGAATTCCAACACTGGCGCAGGCCGCCCGACGTCATGTCGCTGCAGATCGTCCATCATCCCGACTACGACGCCGGCTTTGCCGTCAACCACCGTTTTCCTATGAGCAAGTATCCGCTACTGATGGAAGCTCTGCGTTCGCGCGGGCTGGCGCGCCCGGATGCGGCGAACTTGCCCGACCCGGCGCCGGAAGCCTGGCTGAAGCTTGCGCATGCGCCTGACTATGTCGAGCAGGTGCTGGCCTGCGAGGTGCCTGAAAAAATCGAGCGGGAAATCGGCTTTCCGGTCGGCCCGCGCGTTTCGCTGAGGGCGCAGCTCGCAGCGGGCGGCACGGTGCTGGCGGCGCGGCTGGCCTTGCGGCACGGCATCGTCTGCAATGCCGCCGGCGGCAGCCATCATGCGCGGCGCGGGCAAGGTGCCGGCTTCTGCACCTTCAACGACGTCGCCGTTGCCTCGCTGGTGCTGCTGGCCGAAGGCGCTGTCCAAAACATCCTGATCGTCGATCTCGACGTGCATCAAGGCGACGGCACGGCGGATATCCTGCAGGACGAACCCCGCGCGTTCACCTTTTCCATGCATGGCGAGCGCAACTATCCGATGCGCAAGATCGCGTCAGACCTCGACATCGCTCTGCCCGACGGCACCGGCGACGCCGCCTATCTGGAACGGCTGGGTAGCATCCTGCCGGAACTCTCCGCTCAAGCGCGCTGGGACATCGTCTTCTACAATGCGGGCGTCGACGTCCATGCCGAGGACCGACTGGGACGGCTCGCCCTCAGCGATAACGGCCTGCGCGCTCGTGATGAGATGGTGATCGGCCATTTTCGCGCGCTCGGCATCCCGCTCTGCGGCGTCATCGGCGGCGGCTACTCGACCGACGTGGCCAGATTGGCCGCGCGCCACGCCATCTTGTTCGAGGTGGCCTCCGGCTACGCCTGAGGTTGGGGTCACTTCCGGTAGTTGGCGATCCTGATCAGGATAAAGGCCGGCACGACGATCGCGGCACCCAGCAATATATAGCCGAGGAAGCGATCGATGGCGTGGAAGCCGAGGTTCCAGAGGTCGACGAAGAATTTGCGGATGCCGTAGAAGACATCCATCGGCGACCAGCCGAAGGCATTCATGACCAGACCGACGAGGAACGACACCACCAGCAGCTTGATGAGCACCCTGAGTGGCGAGTCTCCGAGAAAGCGCGTCAGTGCGGACAAGGCCTGTCTCCCGATTGAGGTGCCCGGATTCGGGTGCCCGTGCAGAAATACGCATTTGCCGTTCCGGCATCAAGCCGAAGGGCTTCATATCAGGGAAGGCCGTCAAATCCGCCGGCGGAAGATGCGCGCCTAGGGTGGCCGCTCGCGATAGACTTCCCCGGAACGCCAAAGCCGGTTGTAGCGATTGCCGCTGGAGATGCCTAGTTCCGACAAGGGCCCACCTCCCTTCTTGCGCTTGATGGCCACCAATTCCTTGCCATGCTGAAGACAGTGGCTCGGCTCTTGCGAAGGTTCGGCGCCATCCGACGGTGGCAGCGTCAGCCAGACCGCCTCTCCGACGATCAGGTCTTCCGCATCGCAGGTCATGGCGATGGCCTTGCCGAAGAGGGTCGGACCGGTGGGGCACAGCGCGGTTGGTCCGTAATACTGACGCTTCACATTGGCGCAGACGAGCTCGATGGCCTTCACCAGAGCCCTGTGACGCCGCGGCGCGGCGACCACACCGAGGCTGGTATCCCAAGGCGTCGAGCTCAGAAAGTCGCGAAACACCGACAGGCGTTGCTTGTCGCGGGGAACGCCGCGCAGGAAGGCATAGGAGAGGTCGGCATAGACGCCGCCCTGTTCGTAAAGCAGGCAGTATTTGGCCAGGTCCGCCTTGTAGGCGTAGGGCCGCAGGGTGCGGAAGGCCGACAGCACCTCGGCGTCGAAATGCGCCGAAATGAACTCTATCAACGCCGCTTCCCGAAACAGGACATGCCCTTCGCCCGGATGCGCGGCCTTGAACGACTGGATGTTCTGCGTGACCAGGTCGGAGAGGTCGCCGCCGTCGTCATCGGCTATGAGAATGCTGAACAGGGGCATCGCTTTGCTTTCGGCCGTCAGTGCGGGTTGAACGCCGTCAGTTTCTCCCAGTCGCGCCACTGGTGAGGACAGGCCGCGAGGAAGGGCAGATGCCTGTCGGCGAATTCCTGCGTTGGCTGACTGCAGGAGTTCGGCCCTGTCCCGATGACCTTCCAGGTCGATGGGCCGATCCACGGTCACCCGGATCTTGCCGGTGCTGTCGTCGCGCACGACGAAAACCGGCAGCAGCGGGGCGCCGGCGATCTTGGCCAGGCGGGGCGCGCCGCTCGACAGTTCGATGGCCGACTGGCCAATCCTTGCCTTGACCAGCAATTCGCCCTCCCAGGCTCCCGCCGTTATCGACACGAATTTGTTCGCGCGCAGCAGACGCCGGGCCTCGTGCATGCTTGCTGCGGAATTGGCACGATCGATCACGATCCGGCCGGCCGCGTATTTCAGCTCGGCGCCGGTCCTGATCGGGTTGAGGAAACGGATGCCGAAGCGCGACTTGGTGAAGCCGTGCTCCGGCCGGCTGACGTGGAACACTTCGAGCCCTGCCCCGGCGAAAGCCATTTTCGCCGCGAGGGCGTTGAAGGAGAAATGCGCGATCCACAGGACCGCGCCGTGACCTGCGTTTCTTGCCGCATCGAGTTGCTGCCGACCTCGCAACTCGATGTCGGGTTTCCAGCCGGCCAGACGCTCGCGCACGATCTGGACATGGTGCTCGCTTCGCATCGCGCCGATGCGGCGTTGATCGTCAGCGCCAGTCAATCCGAACGAGGCGAGAGTCTGCCGGACGCAGCCATCCCCCAGGCTGGAAGAAGCGCCTTTCAGCCGCTCAATGGTCATACAGGCTGCTTGCCAGCGCTTCTCGGGAGCGAGAAGGGAGACAATCGCAAAAACGGGAAGCTGCAGGAGGAACTGCAGGTCTTCTGACGTGAATGTCTTTCTGGAGTGAGAAGTCCTTCTCCTCCTCCTTATCTTGAATTCCAAGCGGGTCCCCACCCAGCACTTCATGTTCGGACCATAACATCGCCAAGCAAACAAGTGCCGGTTCGCAAGGCGCGGCCGTTCTATCATGCCCGTCGACCGGCATCAAAGGCGTCTTGCCAACAGGGCGAGCGGCTTTCGGCGGCTTTGACGATTGCCCGAAGCGGGGCCCTCATGGTAACGAGGTGACGCTGCGGGTATGATGTAATGGTAGCTTGTCAGCTTCCCAAGCTGAACGCGAGGGTTCGATTCCCTCTACCCGCTCCAGCAACTGGCATGGACAGTCCGGCTCGGCGGCGGGATCACTCCCAACGTCTCCCTTCGGCTGCTCCGTACGGCAAGTACCGTCGCTTTGACGTCAGGATTCAAGCTCACGCCAACTCTGCATGAGGCGATGCAGCGGATGACCCGCAAGGCAGGCGTGAAACTCGTTCGACCGTACCTCCGAGGGCTTGGCCGCGCCTGCATGCTGAGCCCGATGAGAACAGGAAGTTGTGATCTCAGCCCGCCCACGATGCGGCGCGATCAAATGGCAGAACAGGGGAGCCCCGTCACACATGCAATTCCTAAAGCGCTGGTTTTCCAACCCCGAGAGTGTGCCAGTCCAAACCGTGGAAGAAGAACATTCCTTAGAATATTTCGCGTGGCTGTTGAGCCGCATGCCATTAGGTGACGTTCCTGACCTAGCGCAATCGCCGCACGTCGGGGCCCAGGATGACAGCGGTCTCGTTGACCGAATTACGGCAGCGTATCGCGGGGCATATGCGGCGTTTGTGCCGACAAGTTCGGCTTGGGATCACTCCTTGTTCAGTATCAAGGCCGACGTTCACAACGCCCTGCTTGGAGACAATGCCGACAAAGCCGCGCGTGTGCTGGGTCGCCCCAGCGAGACAGCATTTTTCTGGGGCTTTGACGATATTGCGAAAGCCCCGCCCGGCGAGGTTGAACCGCACGAATTCGTCGTCCGCCGTCTCAACGGCACCATATCGTGGCAAAAACTCCACGCGATGTGGCTGATGGATATGTTGAACAGCCTTGCCGAAGCTATTGGTGCGCGTCGTATGACCTATCCGGAAATGCAGCCTGCAGATGTCGGCGCCAACTACGCCAATGCGCGAAGCGCCGACCAGATACTGGATGATATCGACGAGACGCTCAGCATCAAGCTGCAATTCCCCAATCCATTTCCAAATGAAATCGGGCTCAGCACAAAGCGGGGAATCGCGGAGTTCCGCGCGTTGCAAGCGGTCTACCAGGCATGGCGAATTGGACAGATCTCAAGAAGCCGAGCAAATTTCAAAGTTCTGGAGATTGGAGCGGGGCTGGGCAGGACAGCCTATTTTGCCGACCTCTTTGGGATCAAGGATTACACAATCATTGACATTCCCCTGACCAATGCCGCGCAGGCTTCATTCCTCGGCCGGACGCTCGGCACGTCGCGTATTCGATTGCATGGGGAAGAATCAGTTGCACCGGTTCGTATAGTGCCCGCTACGGCGATCGATCAAATCGATGAAAGATATGACCTGATCGTCAACGTCGACTCTCTGACGGAGATGTCGCAAGAAACCGCCGAGGCATATTGGCGGTTTGCTCGAAAGAACACGAATACGTTCCTTTCAATCAACCACGAAGTCAACCAGAATACGGTACGATCGCTTTACGCAAATGATCCCGATGTTCGGGGATTGAGGTATCCATACTGGATGCGACGTGGATATGTCGAAGAGGTTCTGACGTGGTAGCGCCGGCGTCGGCCATGGACACAAAGGACGAGATGGTCTTCGATCACAAGCTGAACGCGAGGGTTCGATTCCTCTACCCGCTCCAGCGTCCGAAGGCGAACAGCGCCACTGCGACCACGTTCACGCCAGCACTCCACACAGGGGCAGGTGCTTTGCCGCCTCTTCGGCTCCCATCCGCATTATCGTGTGCGACAGGCCGCCATGCTCCTCGATCCAGTGCCGCACCCAATCGGGGTATTGCGAGATGAGGTAGTTGGCGGCGACCACATTCTGCCGAGCGCCGACGCCATAGGGCAGATGGAAGCCAAAGGATGCGTCCAGGGTAACGCAAAGCTGCTCGGCGGGCAGGGACAGGTAGAGCGTGCAGGCGCTGTCGCATGCCCCGTCAAAGCTCACTGGCTCCTCGGCGATGCGCAGTTCGGCGACATGCAAAGCGAAGTTCACGATCTGGCCACCGGGATTGCCGCTCACGGTCTCCGCGTTCACGGGCAGCGCCATCAGGACGGCGGCGAAGAACCCAATCGCCCTGGTCGTCAACATCCGTGCGGGCATCAGATCTTTGTCCATCTTGTGATCTCGCGTTCGTCTCGCGGCGCCAACGCTAGCATCAAGATGGTTAACATAAGGCAACGCTAATCAACCTTCCGATCGGTTCCGTTACACTAGCGCGAGCTCGATCCCCGCCACGTGCTCCAGCCTTTGGCGCAGAGCGTCACCGCTTCATCTGTTGTCCGGGTTTTGGGAAACGTCCAAGGACTACCGCCATCCGCTCCAGCGTTTATCCCACTTCCCTAAGAATGAAGTCGTGCAGCATCTTGGCGGCCGGCGACAGCACGCGGTTCTTGACCGTGATCAGGCTGTAGGGCCTGACCTCGATGTCGAACTCGGTCTGGACGACGTCGATGGCGCCGGCCAGCCCTTCCGGGCTCTGGATGAATTTCGCCACCTGGATCGACACCGGCGCGATGGCGTCGGACTGCGCCACCATGACCAGGGTCAAGAGCAGCGAGCTGGTGTTGAGGATGCGGTCCGGGAGCGCGATGTTGCGGTTCAAGAAATTGCTCTCCATCGCCTGGCGCAGCGGCGAGCCGCCCGACTGGAAGACCCAGTCATAGGCGGCGGTGTCCTCCAGCCGCACCGCCTTGCCCATGCTCAGCGGGTGGCCGCGTCGCACGATCAGGCAGGCCTTTTCGACGCCGATGACGCGCGATTCGAACAGCCGCGGATTGAGGTCGTCGGGGATGCGCGCGATGATGAAATCATGGCGCGAGGCGATCAGCTCGCGCGCCAGCACGTTGGAGGTCTCGACCTGCATGGTGATCTCGATGCGCGGGTAGATGCGGCGGATCTCGCGGATCGCCGGCACCGCCAGCTCGATCGCCGGCGCCGTCACCGCGCCGAGGAACACCGAACCGCCCTTGCCCGCCTTGAGTTCGGAAATCTCGCGGTCGGCCTCGCGCATCTCGAGCAGGATCGAGCGCGCGCGCCGGGCCAGAGCCTTGCCGTAGGGCGTCAGCGTGATACCGCGCGGCAGCCTTTCGCACAGCTTGACGTCGAGCACCGCCTCCATCTCGGCGATCATGCGCGAGGCGGCGGGCTGTGAAATGTTCATCACCTGCGCGGCCGCGCTCACCCGGCCGTGATCATCGAGTGCGGCGATCATGCGCATGTGGCGTAGGCTCAGGCCGCTGCGCAGCAGGGTTTCGCCGTCGCCCGGCAGCTCGTCGTAACTACCGGAAATTCCAGAAGGATTTCGCAATGCCGCCATGATTGTCGCCTGTTCCCGTCGAAGGATCGATCTGTTTTCAATCATATATCAGTTTCGGTATAGCAATCATCAAAGATCGCATTTGACAGTTATGTCAAAGGGACACACCCTTCGCGCGTCCTGGGGCGTGCCAGTCGATGACGAGGAAAATCGTATCGATTGAAATCTGCGTCCCAGGGCCGATTGGGAGGATACCGGAGATCGATAGACGACAGCAGCGCGCTTGCGCTTCTGCTCGACTGCGCGGCCCGCGAAGCCCCGAGGTGTCGCGTCCATCAACCAGGGAGAGTTACTGTGAAAATCATCAAGACACTGGCCGCCGTGGCGGCCCTTGGCATCGCGGCCATGACGCTGCCTGCGCATGCAGGCGAAGGCCTGGTCGGCGTGCTGATGCCGACCAAGACCTCGCAGCGCTGGATCAATGACGGCGATGCCGTGAAGTCCCAGCTCGAGGCGCTCGGCTATACCGTCGACCTGCAATACGCGCAGGACGACATTCCGAACCAGCTCAGCCAGCTGGAGAACGAAATCACCAAGGGCCCGAAGGCGCTGATCATCGCCTCGATCGACGGCACTACCTTGTCGGACGCGCTGCAGAAAGCCGCTGACGCGGGCGTCGTCGTCGTCGCCTATGACCGCCTGATCAAGAAGACCGCCAACGTCGACTACTACACCACCTTCGACAATTTCGGCGTCGGCGTCATCCAGGCCAATTCGCTGCTCAAGGGCCTCGGCATTCCGGAAAAGAAGGGACCGTTCAACATCGAGCTGTTCGGCGGTTCGCCGGACGACAACAACGCCTTCTTCTTCTACGACGGCGCCATGTCGGTGCTACAGCCGCTGATCGACAACAAGACCCTCGTCGTCAAGTCGGGTCAGACGGGCATGGACAAGGTCGGCACGCTGCGCTGGCTGGCCGCCACCGCGCAGGCCCGCATGGACAACCTGCTGTCCGCCAACTACTCGGACGGCAGCCGCGTCGATGGCGTGCTGTCGCCGTATGACGGCCTGTCGCGCGGCATCATCGCCTCGCTGCGCGCCGTCGGCTACGGCACCGCCGACCAGCCGTGGCCGGTCGTGACCGGCCAGGACGCCGAGACCGCTTCGGTCAAGGCGATCATCGCCGGCGAGCAGTACTCGACCGTGTTCAAGGACACCCGCGAACTGGCCAAGTCGACCGTCGAACTCGTCGACAAGGTGCTGTCGGGCGGCAAGCCGGACGGTCTCGACACCAAGACCTACAACAACGACGTCAAGGTCGTCCCCTCGATCCTGTTGACGCCGCATGAGGTCGACAAGTCGAACTACCAGGCGCTGGTCGTCGACTCCGGCTACATCAAGGCCGACGAACTGAAGTAATCTCGGTTGCAAAATCAGGGGTCCTGCGCAACGCAGGGCCCCTTTTCGTTAACCAGCGAGCCCGGTATTGTTTGCCGGCCTCGGAGGGAATTCCTGATGACCTCGACGATTTTGGAGATGCGCGACATCACCAAGACGTTCCCCGGCGTGAAGGCGCTGTCGAACGTCAACCTCAGCGTCGAGGAGGGCGAGATCCATGCCGTGGTCGGAGAGAACGGCGCCGGCAAGTCGACGCTGATGAAGGTGCTGTCGGGCGTGTACGCGTCCGGCACCTATGAGGGCGCGATCGTCTACCGCGGTGAGGAATGCCATTTCAAAGGCATCCACGACAGCGAGCACAAGGGCATCGTCATCATCCACCAGGAACTTGCGCTGGTGCCGATGCTGTCGATCGCAGAGAACATTTTCCTTGGAAACGAGCACGCCAAATTCGGCGTCATCGACTGGAATGCCAACGAGACGCGTACCAGCGCCCTGCTCAAGAAGGTGGGCCTCAAGGAGGACCCCAAGACGCTGATCACCAATATCGGCGTCGGCAAGCAACAGCTGGTCGAGATCGCCAAGGCGCTCAGCAAGGAAGTGAAGCTGCTGATCCTCGACGAGCCGACGGCGTCGCTCAGCGAAAAGGACAGCCAGGCGCTGCTCGACCTTTTGCTTGAATTCAAGCGCCAAGGCATGACCTCGATCCTTATCTCGCACAAGCTCAACGAGGTGAACCGGGTCGCCGACAAGGTCACGGTCATCCGCGACGGGCGCACGATCGAGACACTTGCCAAGAAGGATATCAGCGAAGACCGCATCATCACCTCGATGGTCGGCCGCTCGCTCGACGACCGTTATCCGCCGCGCGAGCCCAAGATCGGCGAGACCGTGCTCCAGGTGAAGAACTGGTCGGTCTATCACCCGCTCCATGCCGAGCGGCAGGTGATCAAGGGTATCGATATCGACGTCCGCAAGGGCGAGGTGGTCGGCATTGCCGGGCTGATGGGCGCCGGACGCACCGAATTCGCGATGAGCCTGTTCGGCCGCTCCTACGGCCGCCGCATCACCGGCGAGGTGATGCTCAAGGGCAAGCCGATCGACGTCTCCTCGGTGAGCAAGGCGGTTGAACACGGCATCGCCTATGTCACCGAGGACCGCAAGACCTACGGCCTCAACCTGATCGACCATATCAAGCACAATATCACGCTGGCCAATCTCAGCGGCGTGTCGCGTCATAGCGTGATCGACGATATGCGCGAGCTGGCCGTCGCCAACGACTACAAGGCCAAGACTAACATCCGCTCGTCCAGCGTCTATCAGATGACGGGCAATCTGTCGGGTGGCAACCAGCAGAAGGTGGTGCTGTCGAAATGGCTGTTCGCCAATCCGGAGGTGCTGATCCTCGATGAGCCGACGCGCGGCATCGACGTCGGCGCCAAGTATGAAATCTACACCATCATCGCGCGTCTCGCCTCCGAGGGTAAGGCGATCATCGTCATCTCGTCGGAGATGCCCGAACTGCTCGGCATCACCGACCGCATCTACGTCATGAACGAAGGGCGCATCGTAGGCGAAATGGCGGCAAGCGACGCAAGCCAGGAAAAGATAATGCGTGCCATCGTCCGGGGAGAAGGAAAAGCATCATGAGCACCGAAAGCGCTCCCGCGCCGAAAAGCGGCGTCGCCGAAGATGTGCAGCAGGGGCCCCGCGTGGCCGTCTCTGCGCTAATCACCAATTTGCGCGAGTACGGCCTGATCCTGGCGCTGATCGCCATCATGGTGTTCTTCCAGTTCACCACGTCCGGAACACTGTTCAAGCCGGTGAACCTGAGCAACCTGGTCCAGCAGAACTCCTTCATCATCGTGATGGCGCTGGGCATGCTGCTGGTGATCGTCTCCGGCCATATCGACCTCAGCGTCGGCTCCGTCGCCGGCTTCATCGGCGCGCTGGCGGCGATGATGATGGTCATCTGGCCGCTTGGCCCCTTAAGCAATCCGCTGGTGGTGTCGATCGTCTGCCTGATCATCGGCGGCCTGATCGGCGCGGGGCAAGGCTACTGGATCGCCTATCACCGAATACCGAGCTTCATCGTCACGCTGGCGGGCATGCTGATCTTCCGCGGCATCTGCCAGGCGCTGCTGGGTGGCGGATCGTCCGTGGGGCCGCTTCCGGCTGGCTTCAAGGCGCTCAGCTCCGGCTTCATTCCGGATTTGATCGGCCCCTTGGTGCTGATCCCGCCGACGGTGAACGCCGCCGGCAAGACCATCGTCGGCAGCGGCCTGACGCTGCACATGACGACGATCGTGATCGGTCTCATCGCCGTGCTCGCCTATGCCTATTTCGGGCTCAAGGCACGGCGCACGCGCGAGCAGCACGGCTATGAAGCCGAGCCCTTCACGCTGTTCGTCGTCAAGACCCTGGTGACCAGCGCGCTGGCGCTGCTCCTGGTCTACCAGTTCGCCACCTACAAGGGCCTGCCAATCGTTCTCATGGTTATGGGCGTGCTGATCGCACTGTTCGTCTTCGTCACCAAACGCATGACGATCGGCCGCCGCATCTATGCGATGGGCGGCAATGCCAAGGCAGCACAGCTGTCGGGCATCAAGACCGAACGGCTGACGCTGATGGTGTTCGTCAATATGGGCGTATTGTCGGCGCTTGGCGGCCTGATCATCGCGGCGCGGCTCGGACAAGCGGTTCCGGCGGCGGGCCTCGGCAGCGAGCTCGACGTCATCGCAGCGGTGTTCATCGGCGGCGCTTCAGCCATGGGCGGCGTCGGCCAGGTGATCGGCGCGGTGGTCGGCGGCTTCATCATGGGCGTCATGAACAACGGCATGTCGATCATGGGCGTTAATGTCGACTGGCAGCAGGTCGTGAAAGGCCTGGTGCTGCTCGGCGCCGTGGTCTTCGACGTCTACAACAAGAACAAGGGTTAAGGGCGAGGCAAGCAGGAAGGCATACGGGTCACATCGCGGCCGTCGGCAACCCGCCGATGCACAGAAGTCCCCCGAGGGACCAGGCCTGCGAGCGCAATCCGGACGAAGAATTTCACCCGCGGCGCGGATTGGTCCCGAGCCGTGCAGGTCAGGGTTTGCCATGCAGGCGGCCGGGCCAAGGCACCAGAGAGAGGGTATATCATGCTGATCTCCCAGATCCTCGACGACGCAGAGACGATCCGCGTCGTCGCCCGCAATGGCGGCAAGACCCGGATCATCAACGGCGCCCGCAGCGTCTATTCGCTGGCCATGGAAGCCGCGCGCACGGGCACCGGGCTCGCCGCGCTGATCGAGCGCAAGGGTTTTGGCGAGGCCGTCGACCTCGACGCCGCCTACAAGAAGGGGCGCCTGCTGTCGCCGATCAACCATCCCGATCCCGCGCATCTCCACCTCACCGGCACGGGGCTCACCCATCTTGGCTCGGCGGCGACGCGCGATTCCATGCACAAGAAGCTCAGCACCGACGGCGAGGAGCAGCTCACTGATTCCATGAAGATGTTCCGCATGGGGTTGGAGGGCGGCAAGCCGGCGAAGGGCCAGACCGGCGTGCAGCCGGAATGGTTCTACAAGGGCAACGGCACGATGGCGGTAGCGCCGGGCGCGGCACTGATGTCGCCGGCGTTTGCCCAGGATGCCGGCGAGGAGCCGGAGATCGCCGGCATCTACGTCATCGGCGACGACGGCGCGCCGTTCCGTGTCGGCTTCACGCTGTCGAACGAGTTTTCAGACCATGTCACCGAGCGTGTGAACTATCTTTTCCTGGCGCATTCGAAGCTGCGCAACGCCTCGTTCGGGCCAGAGATCCTGATCGGTGACCTGCCGTCCGACGTCAGGGGCTCATCGCGCATCGTTCGCGACGGCAAGCTGCTTTGGGAAAAGCCGTTCCTGTCGGGCGAGGCGAACATGTCGCACACCATCGCCAATCTCGAGCACCACCATTTCAAATATTCGGCCTTCCGCCAGCCCGGCGACGTGCATGTGCACATGTTCGGCACGGCAACATTGTCCTTCGCCGACGGCATCAGGACCGAGGCCGGCGATATTTTCGAGATCGAAGCCGGGGATTTCGGCCTGCCGCTGCGCAACCCGCTCGAGATCGAAAAGCCGGTGAAGGTGGCGGTGAAGGCGCTGTGAAGGCGTGATCTCCCCCCTCGTGGGGGAGATGGCCGGCAGGCCAGAGGGGGGCGCTGTCCCTCCAGCGTCTCAATCGAGAGCACCTGCCCTTCAGCTGTCGTGGGCGAGGGCGATCCTTCGCGCCCCCCTCTGCCCTGCCGGGCATCTCCCCCACAAGGGGGAGATTGGCAGTTTCAACCTCTCAATAAATATCGAAGTCGAAATACTTGGCCTGGATCTTCTTGTAGGTGCCGTCGGCGACGATGGCGTCTATGGCCGCGTTGAGCTTGTCGCGCAGTGCGGTGTCGTCGAGGCGCACGGCGATGCCGGCCTGCGTCTCGGTGCCCTTGACGTCGCCGACCATCTTGCAGCAGCCGTCGCTCGCCTTCTTCATCCAGTCGACCAGCACAAACTTGTCAGAGATCACCGCGTCGAGGCGGCCGTTCTGCAGGTCGGTGATCGCCTCTTCCTGGGTCGGGTAGAGCTTGGCTTCGGCGCCGGCCTTGCCGTAGACATCCTGGGCGAAATCGGCCTGGGTGGTCGATGCCTGGGCGCCCACCGTCTTGCCGGCAAGGGCTGCTGGGTCGGTCGAGGTCAGCTCGCTGTCCTTCGGAGCGACCAGCGCAAGCGGCGTCGTATAGTATTTGTTGGTGAAGGCGACCTGCTTCTTGCGTTCCTCGGTGATGCTCATAGAGGCGATGATGGCGTCGAACTTCTTGGCCTGGAGGGCGGGAATGATGCCGTCCCAGTCCTGGGTGACGATTTCGCATTCGACCTTCATCTGCGCGCACAGCGCATCGGCGATGTCGACGTCGAAGCCGACGACCTTGCCGTCCGGAGTGATGGTGTTGAACGGCGGATAGGCGCCCTCGGTGCCGATCTTCAGTTTCTCCGCTGCCTGCACCGGCAACGAACCGGCGCCGAGCGTCAGCAGGGCAGTTGCGGCTGCCGACAGGATCCATCTCGAGATTTGCATGGTCTTCCCCTTTATTTCCGTCACCTCGACGGGCTGAGGCACAGCCAAGCATGGCACGCCCGGTCAGGCAAGCACGGTCTGGCGGTGGCGGAAAGATCAGCGCGCGGCGCGGAAATGCTTGGATAGTTTCAGGCCCTGGGCCTGGTAATTCGAGCCGAGATCGGTGCCGTAGAGCGCCTGCGGCCGTTTCAGCATGTGCTCGTAGACCAGCCGCCCGACGATCTGGCCGTGATCGAGGATGAAGGGCACTTCATGGCTGCGCACTTCGAGCACCGCCCGGCTGCCGGTGCCGCCGGCCGCCGAATGGCCGAAGCCCGGATCGAAGAAGCCGGCATAGTGAACGCGGAATTCGCCGACCAGCGGGTCGAAAGGCGTCATCTCGGCGGCATAGAGAGGCGGCACATGCACCGCCTCGCGCGACACGAGGATGTAGAACTCGTCCGGATCGAGCACAAGTTCGCCGGCGCCGCTCTTGTAGAGCGGCTCCCAGAAATCGACGACGTCCTGCGCGGCACGCTTGTCGACATCGATCAGGCCGGTGTGGTGCTTGCCGCGATAGCCGACCAACCCGTCCTTGTCGCCATCGAGATCGATCGACAGTGCAATGCCGCCGCCGGAAATGTTGGGCGGCTCGGTGGCCACCAGCATCTCGGCATGATGCAGGTCGCGCAATTCGCTTTCCGACAGCAGCGCGTTGCCGGTGCGGAAACGGATCTGCGACAGCCGCGAGCCGGCGCGTACGACGATCGGAAAGGTGCGCGGACTGACCTCGAGATAGAGCGGACCATGATAGCCGGCGGCGATCTTGTCGAACTCGTGGCCGCGATCGGTCATCACGCGGGTGAAGATATCGAGCCGTCCGGTCGAGCTCTTCGGATTGGCGGAAGCAGAAA
Source organism: Mesorhizobium sp. CNPSo 4689 (assembly GCF_057784325.1). NCBI lineage: Bacteria > Pseudomonadati > Pseudomonadota > Alphaproteobacteria > Hyphomicrobiales > Phyllobacteriaceae > Mesorhizobium > Mesorhizobium sp. CNPSo 4689. Next base: position 569,269 of record NZ_JBWLUZ010000001.1, on the reverse strand, counting down.
TGTCCGACGGCAGCGCCAGGCTTTCCAGCAGCGGCACGATGTAGACGCAGCCTGTTTCCAGCACCGCGCCCTCGGTGAGGCTGATCTCGTGCAGCTGCAGCCGCGCGAGCTTGTCGGCGACCTGATGATCGGGGCCGGGTAGGAAGGAGGCGCGCACGCGCCAGGCCTTATCGCCGAGCCTGAGATCGAGGCTGGCCGGCTGGATCTGGTCCGCGTCGAGAGCGCGCGGCGACTTCAGCGCGCCTGACTGGAAGAGCGCGGAAATGTCCTGATCGGGAAGAATGCCTGTTCGCCGCAAAGGCTGGCTCCGCTGCAACACCGCTGGTACAAACCTCTTAATCAAGCCGGCAATTGACGCAAGCGCGGTGCGGGTCTAAAGGGTCGTTATCCCGTGGTGATTTGGCCGGTCGGCTTGCAGCCACGTTAAACAAGTCGCTAAAGGACCGTTGGCCGCAAGGCCGTATGGACCGGTTGCGACTTTCGCGGCCGGTTTTTTGTGTTTGGGACAGAGCAATGACCAAGAAGCGCGACTGGAAACCTCAGACGGCACTCGTGCATGGCGGGACCTTGCGTTCCGGCTTCGGTGAGACCTCCGAGGCGATGTACCTTACCCAGGGCTATGTCTACGAGACGGCACAGGCCGCGGAAGCCCGCTTTAAGGGCGAGGAACCCGGCTTCATTTATTCGCGCTATGCCAATCCGACCGTCGACATGTTCGAAAAGCGCATGTGCGCGCTGGAAGGTGCGGAGGACGCGCGCGCCACCGCCTCCGGCATGGCGGCGGTGACGGCAGCCCTTCTGTGCAGCGCCAGGGCCGGCGACCATATCGTGGCGGCGCGTGCCTTGTTCGGCTCCTGCCGCTGGGTGGTCGAGACGCTGGCGCCGAAATACGGCATCGAGGCGACGCTGGTCGACGGCACCGACATCGCCAACTGGGAAAGGGCGGTCAAGCCGAACACCAAACTTTTCTTCCTCGAAAGCCCGACCAACCCGACGCTGGAAGTGGTCGACATCGCCGCCGCCGCTGCGCTCGCCAATTCGATCGGCGCCAGGCTGATCGTCGACAACGTCTTCGCCACGCCCTTGCAGCAGAAGCCGCTGCAGCTCGGCGCCCACATCGTCGTCTATTCGGCGACCAAGCATATTGACGGCCAGGGCCGCTGCCTCGGCGGCGTCATCCTGTCGGACAAGAAGTGGATCGACGAGAATTTGCACGACTATTTCCGCCACACCGGCCCCAGCCTGTCGCCCTTCAACGCTTGGACGCTGCTCAAGGGGCTGGAGACGCTGCCGCTGCGGGTGCGCCAGCAGACGGAAAGCGCCGGCAAGATCGCCGACTTCCTCGCCGAACGCCCGGAAATCGCCCGCGTCATCTATCCGGGCCGGGCCGACCACCCGCAGGCCGATATCGTCAGGAAGCAGATGACGGGCGGCTCGACGCTGATCTGCCTCGACGTCAAGGGCGGCAAGCAGGCGGCGTTCGCCTTCCAGAACGCTTTGGACATCGTGCTGATCTCCAACAATCTCGGCGACGCCAAGAGCCTGATAACCCATCCGGCGACGACGACGCACAAGAACCTCAGCGACGAGGCGCGCGCCGAACTCGGCATCGGCCCGGGCACGCTGAGGCTTTCGGTCGGACTTGAGGATGCGGACGATCTGCTCGCCGATGTCGAGCAGGCGCTCAAATCAGCCAAGTAAAGGGTTCAGACTGCGATTTGGACAAACGCCTGAGCGTTGCTCAGGCGCCCTCTTCCAGTTCGGTCATCGCCTTGGTGCGGATGGTCATCGCATTGCCGCGCCAGTCGACGGCGCCGCCGAGCCAGCCGCGCGCCCAGATCGCCGGCAGCATCACGTCGCGCACCATCATCGCCGGGATGATGCGCGGCGACAGGTACCAGCCCTTGGCCCAGGCCAACGCGCATTCCGGCACATAGGCGAGCGCCAGGACGCAGAGCGCGGTGAGCGGCAGACTGATGCCGGCACCGGCGGCCGCGACCAGCGCCAGCACCAATGGCACGGCCACGCCGGTCAGGATTTCGGGAGCGAAGAACAGCGGAAAGGTGACGCGGCGCAGGCGCGCCCAACGGGCCTGGCGCGACCAGATTTCGCCGAGACGGCGCTCACCCAGAGGCTGCTCGAAAGGCGAAGCGACAAGATTGACGCGCAGCCCCAGCCCGTTGACCAGCTTGGTCGCGGCGGCGTCCTCGGCGATCTCGGCGGCCAGCGCGCGGATGCCGCCATTGGCGTCGAGCACAGGCTTCTTCCACAGCATGCTCTTGCCCTGGGCGAAGCCGAGGCCGAGCGCCTCGCCGGTATACTGCCAGCGCGCCTGCAGCGTGTTGAGGAAGGCGCATTCGACCTCGGCCCAGAAGCCGTCCGGCCGCGAGCCGACCGGGGTCGAGCAGACAAGGCCGGTGTCGGGCCGCCACGCCGCCATCAAGTGCTGGATATAGTCCCTGGGCATCAGCACGTTGGAATCGGCAAGGATGACCCAGTGGTGGCGCGCCGCTTCCCAACCCTTGACGCAATTGTTGAGCTTGGGATTGGCGCTGATGCGGTCGTCACCGACCAGCAGCCGGGCCGGCACCTTCGAAAATCGGACGATCGCCCTGTTTATCAGCTTGACCACCGGATCGTCGGCGTGGGCGACGCAGAAGATCAGCTCGTAGCGCGGCCAGTCGAGCGAGAAGGCGCGCTGAAGCGTTTCTTCGGTGAACGGCTCGACGCCGCGCGAGGGGATGACGATCGACACCGGCGGCGCCTTGCCGGGGGGCCGCGCAAGCGTGCGCGGCCGCTTCAGCCTGAAGGCCGCAAGCAGGATGCCGGCGAGATTTGAAAGAATGAGGGCTGTCGAAAGCACGGCGGCGGCGATGACGATCAGTTCCATCGAGATCTGGTCACTCCGGAAAAGCCGGCCGGAAGATGGCCGTTTTGAACAGGTCGACAGAGCGCTTGAGTCGCCCGGCACGGTCCGTGCACACCATCATTGTCATGTGTCACTCAAATGACATTGTTTGGCGGCAGGTGCGCACAAAGACGGAAGAGACAGGCGCCGCGCTCCGTTGACCTAGTCAAAGAGTGCACCGAGACTTCCGCCAGGACTGTTTGGAGTAGCTCATGTACCGCGCCATTACGCGCAACATCGAAGTGCAGGTCAGGCCGTTCTATCTCGAGGATCGCTCGGATCCGTCGGAGAACCGCTATGTCTGGGGCTACCACGTGACCATCGACAACCAGTCGGACGAGTTCGTGCAGCTGATGTCGCGCTATTGGCACATCACCGATGGCACTGGCCGGGTCGAGGAGGTACGCGGCGCCGGCGTCGTCGGCGATCAGCCCGAACTCAACCCCGGCGACAGCTACCAATATACGTCCGGCTGCCCGCTCTCGACGCCGTCCGGCATCATGGTCGGCCATTACACGATGCGCAACAAGCGGGGCGAGACGTTCGACATCGCCATCCCGGCGTTTTCGCTGGATCTGCCGGGCACGCGCAGGACGGTGAATTAAGGGAGCAAGCGGTCTAAAGTTCGCGCCGCCCCTCATCCGCCTGCCCGGCACCTTCTCCCCGTATAGTGACGGGGAGAAGGAGTTACGTCACTGAGCCGCCGCGAATTCCGCCGGGTCGAAGTCGTACTGCGTCGAGCAGAACTCGCAGGCGACATGGATGCCGCCATCCTCGGTGCTGTCCTTGATCTCCTGCGCCGAGAAGCCTTCGAGGATGCCGCGGATCTTCTCGCGCGAGCAGGAGCACTGGTCGGCCACCGGCACGCCGCCGAAGACACGTACGCCATGCTCGTGGAACAGCCGGTAAAGCAGCCGCTCGGCGCCGACCGTCGGATCGATAAGCTCGGTCGGCTCGATGGTGCCGAGCAGGGCCAGCAGCTCCTGCCAGGAATTATCGACCGGGTCATGGACCTCGTCGCGCGGATCGCCGTCGCCGCCGGAAATGTCCGGCACGCGCATGCGCTCCGGCGACTGCGGCAGGAATTGCGCCAACAGACCGCCGGCGCGCCATTGCTCGCGGGGACCACCGATGCCCGGCGTCACCAGCTTGGCAACCGAAAGCCTGAGATCGGTCGGGATCTGCTCCGACTGGCGGAAATAGGTGCGCGCGGCCTCTTCCAGCGTCTCGCCGTCGAGCTGGACGATGCCCTGATAGCGCTGCGTGTGCGCGCCCTGATCGATGGTCAGCGCCAGCACGCCGTTGCCGAGCAGCGTCTGTTGCGAGATTTCGCCGGCAGCCGTCAGCGCCTCGAGCCGGTCGGGGTCGAAGCGTGCATAGGCCCGCAACGCGGATGGCGTCGAAAAATCCGCCACCAGCATGTCGACCGGCCCGTCGGTGCGGGTCTGCAGGATGAACTTGCCCTCGAATTTGAGCGAGGTGCCGAACAGCACCGTCAGCACGCAGGCTTCCGCCAGCAGGCGGGCGACCGGCTCGGGATATTCGTGGCGTCCAAGGATGGCGTCGAGCATCGGCCCGAGCTGGACGGTCCGGCCGCGCACGTCGAGCGGGGCGACCTCGAACGGCACGACGTGATCGTCGCCGGCATAGCCGAATTCGCCGAGTTGAGGGTGGTGTTCAGTCACTTGACGGGTTTCCAACATGACAAAGCTCCGGCGCGCGGCCATGCGGCCCGGAGGGGCACATGCACCGAAACGCGCTCAATTTGCGTGATGGCCCGCAGATAGGCATCACACCTCCGGAGATCAAGCGCCCAGGCACCAGGCCAAAACCGCCTTCTGGGCGTGCAGCCGGTTCTCGGCTTCGTCGAACACCACCGAATGCGGCCCGTCGATCACCTCGTCGGTGACCTCCTCGCCGCGATGCGCCGGCAGGCAGTGCATGAACAGCGCGTCGGGCTTCGCCTTGGCCATGAGCGCCGCATTGACCTGATAGGGCAGGAAGACGTTGTGGCCACGGGCACGGTGCTCCTGACCCATCGACACCCAGCAGTCGGTGACGATGCAATCGGCCTGATCGACGGCTTCCTCGGGCGACCGGGTGAAGGTCAGCTTGCCGCCATTGGCCTTCGACCAGTCGACATGCTTTTCGTCGGGCTCGCTGCCTTCCGGCACCGCGACATTGAGGTTGAAGCGGAAGCGTGCGGAGGCTTCGAGCAGCGAATGCAGCACGTTGTTGCCGTCGCCGGTCCAGGCGATGGTCTTGCCGGCGACCGGACCGCGATGCTCCTCGAAGGTCATGATGTCGGCCATCAGCTGGCAGGGATGGGTGTCGTCGGTCAGCCCATTGATGACTGGAACGGTGGCGTTCTCGGTCAGTTCGAGCAGCCGCTCATGCGATGTGGTGCGGATCATGATGGCGTCGACATAGCGCGACAGAACCTTGGCCGTGTCGGCGATGGTCTCGGAACGGCCGAGCTGCATCTCGGTGCCGGTCAGCATGATGGTTTCGCCGCCGAGCTGGCGCATGCCGACGTCGAAGGATACGCGCGTGCGCGTCGACGGCTTGTCGAAGATCATCGCCAGCACCTTGCCCTCGAGCGGCTTGGTCCGCTCGCCGGCCTTGAGCCTGGCCTTTCGCACCACCGCATCGTCCAGCATGAAGCGCAGATCGCCTTCGGAAACGGCGGACAGGTCGGTGAAGTGGCGAACGCTCATCGGGAAAGGTTCCAGGATTACTTCGCGGCGGCCGCGGCGATGGCATCGGCCAGGCCCTTGGCGCCGGCGCGGATGCGGTCGAGCGCCTCGCTGATCTCGGCGTCGGTGACGGTGAGCGGCGGCAAAAGGCGGATGACGTTGTCGCCGGCCGGAACCGCCAGGAAATGCTGGTCGCGCAGCGCCATGTTGACCTTGGTGTTGGGCATCACGCATTTCAGGCCGAGCATCAGCCCGGTTCCCCTTATGCCCTCGATGACATCGGGGAATTCGTCGGCGACGCCGGCCAGCCCCTGTTTCAGCAGCAGCGCCTTGCGTTGCACATCCTCGAGGAAACCGCCTTCCAGCACCACGTCGAGCACGGCGTTGCCGACCGCCATCGCCAGCGGATTGCCACCGAAGGTGGTGCCGTGAACGCCGGCGGTCATGCCGACCGCGGCTTCGTCGGTGGCGAGGCAGGCGCCCATCGGGAACCCGCCGCCGATGCCCTTGGCGATCGCCATGATGTCGGGTGTCACACCCGTCCATTCATGCGCGAACAGCTTTCCGGTACGGCCGATGCCGCATTGGACCTCGTCGAAGATCAACAGCAGGCCGTGCTGGTCGCAAAGCTGCCGCAACCGCTTCAGGGATTGGGTCGGCACCGGGCGGATGCCGCCTTCGCCCTGCACCGGCTCGATCAGGATGGCTGCGGTCTCCGATGTGATCGCCTTTTCCGCCGCGTCAATGTCGTCGAAACCGACCTGGTCGAAACCCTCGACCTTGGGGCCGAAGCCTTCGAGGTATTTGTACTGGCCGCCGGCGGCGATGGTCGCCAGCGTGCGGCCGTGGAAGGCGCCTTCGAAGGTGATGACGCGGAAGCGCTCGGGATGACCCTTGACGAACTGGTAGCGCCGCGCCGTCTTGATGGCGCATTCCAGCGCCTCGGCGCCGGAATTGGTGAAGAACACCTTGTCGGCGAAAGTGGCGTCCGCCAGCCGTTCGCCCAGCCGCCTCTGCTGCGGAATCTCATAGAGATTGGAGACGTGCCACAGCTTGCCCGCCTGCTCGGTGAGCGCGGCGACCAAATGCGGATGGCTGTGGCCTAGCGAATTGACCGCGATGCCGCCGGCAAAATCGAGATATCGCTCGCCCTTGTCGGTGACCAGCCATGTCCCCTCCCCGTGGTCGAAGGCCAAGGGTGCGCGAGCAAAGGTCTCGAAAAGCGCCGAACCGCTCATTATATGCGTCTCCGGTACCGGAAAATCAAAAAAGCCGCCAAAGCGGCGGCCTTCGCGGCTTATCGTGTTTTTCGGCCATGAAGTCAACGAAAACGTCGCGCATAGGCGCGCGGCACGCCCCCGACAGGACGCCGGCTCATCAGCGACCGGGCAAGTTGGGGAAAACCGTAAAAACTGATTCGTGTGGCCTTTGGGACTCTTGTCACAGAGTCAGCGCATGAGGTATTTGTAGTCGAGAAATAACTAGATTTCGTGCGGCGGACCCAATCACCCGGTATATGTGGTGTTGTCTGCCCGGCGGGAGCCGGGACGGGAAAGGATTCCGATCGCCGCACTTTGCAGCAGGAGCGCGGTCACATGAACTGGACTGACGAGCGGGTCGAACTTCTCAGGAAACTGTGGTCGGAGGGGCTGAGCGCCAGCCAGATTGCCGCACAGCTCGGAGGCGTCAGCCGCAATGCGGTCATCGGCAAGGTGCACCGCCTGAAGCTGTCGGGCCGCGGACGCGCGACGGCCAGCCCGGCGCGCCAGAAGAAGGCAGTGCAAGGATCATCCGTCCAGAAATCGGTGTCACGCGCAGCAAGCACGCAGCGCCACGTCACTACGTCGATCGGTGCAAACGCGCTGCAAGTGCAGTTCGATGCCGAACCGGTGGCGCGCCACTACATCCGCCCGGTCGAGAACGTCGTCGTGCCGATCTCGCGGCACCTGCAGCTGGTCGAACTGACCGAGCGCACCTGCAAATGGCCGAATGGCGACCCACTTTCGGAAGACTTCAACTTCTGCGGCAACGATGCCGCCGAAACCGGCCCCTACTGCAAGTATCACGCGAGGGTGGCGTTCCAGCCGGCGTCGGAGCGGCGGCGTAGTCGGTGAGTAGTGAGGGAATAGGCGGCGAGCGCCGCTGCCACCAATCACTACTGACTACTCGCTACTCACTCCTTCACAGCCAGCCATTCTTGCGAAACCGCCAGTACAGGAACGAGCAGATCAGCGCGATCGTCACCAGCACGACCGGATAGCCGTATACCATCTTAAGTTCCGGCATATCGTCGAAATTCATGCCATAGATGCCGGCGAGCGCCGTCGGAACCGCCAGGATGGCAGCCCATGAGGCGAGCTTCTTGGTGTTCGCCGTTTCCTGGCTCTGGCCGACCAGAAGGCTGGCCTCGAAGGCAAAGGCGAGCACCTCGCGCAGGCTGTCGATCTTCTCCTGGACGGTGCGGATATGATCGGTGACGTCGCGAAACAGCGGGTGCATTGCGGCATGGATCTGCGGCAGCTCGGCGCTGGTCAGCCGGCGGCAAACCTCCACCAGCGGAAGAGCTGCATTGCGCAGGCGCAACAGATCACGGCGCAGCATATAGAGCCGTTCGATGTCGGGGCCGGTCATCGGCTGCAGCAGCACCCTGTCCTCGATCGCCTCGACCTCGTCCTCGATCTGCTCGAGCACCGGCATGTAATTGTCGACGATGAAATCGAGAATGGCATAGAGGACGAAATCCTCGCCCTTGGCCAATGAATGCGGGCAGCTTTCCCAGTGCTGGCGAACGGCGGCATAGGAGGTCGAAGGGCCGTGCCTGACGCTGACGATGTAGCCGGCGCCGACGAACAGATGCGTCTCGCCGAAGGTGACGCGGCCGTCGATCAGCTGCGCGGTGCGGGCGACGATGAACAGGGCGTCGCCATATTGCTCGATCTTTGGCCGCTGGTGCGGATGTTCGGCATCCTCGATGGCCAGTTCATGCAAATGGAATTGCGCCTGGACGCGCAGCAAAAGGTTGCGGTCCGGTTCCAGGAGCCCGATCCAGACGACGTGGCCGGGCTTGGCCGCCCATTCGCCGGCCTCCTCGATCGGAATGTCGGCGATGCGCCGGCCGGCCGTATAGACGCTGGACGCGATAATGCCGGATGTCGGCGGCGGGGCCGGAGTCAGGTTCCGAACGTTTTCCATCGCTACCTCCTCAAGGCATGGCCTCGGGTCAGGACCAGGTACGTTCGGGGAAGCTTAGCCTAAATTAGCCAAGGGTTCGAGGGGACGTCGTTCACTTAGCCGGAACGGTACCGGGAAGGACGATCTTGTCGGTCTTGTCGCCCTTCGGGCGCTCGGCCGGCATCTGGTCGCCGGTGACGATGTAATAGATCGTCTCGGCGATGTTGGTGGCGTGGTCGCCGATGCGCTCGATGTTCTTGGCGCAGAACAGGAGATGCGTGCAGGGCGTGATGTTGCGCGGATCTTCCATCATGTAGGTCAGGAGCTCGCGAAAAAGCGAGGTGTACATGGCGTCGATCTGGTCGTCGCGGTCGCGCACGAAGCCGATCTTCTCGACCGAGCGCGAGGCATAGACGTCGAGCACTTCCTTGAGCTGCGTTAGCGCCAAATTAGCCAAGGCCTCGAGACCACGAAACAGGCTGGTCGGCTGGCGCCCGTCGGTGACGGCCGCCACCCGCTTGGCGACGTTTTTGCCGAGGTCGCCGACGCGCTCGATGTCGGCCGAGATACGGATCGCGCCGACGATCTCGCGCAAATCGGTCGCCATCGGCTGGCGCTTGGCGATGATGACGATCGCCTTGTCGTCGATCTCGCGCTGGCCTTCATCGAGGACGATATCGTCGTGGATGACCTTCTGGGCGAGACCGGGATCGGCATTGACCAGGGCGGTGATCGCCTGCTCGACCATGCGCTCGGCATGGCCACCCATCGCAGCGATCCGCTTCGACAGGTATTTCAGCTCTTCGTCATAGGCACTGACGATGTGAACGGACTGCATGGGACGAAATGCCTTCCCCGGATCTTCTGGCCCGAGTCGTTTCCTCGAATCCTGTGCTGATACGCCAGCCGGATGACAGAAAGAAGAAACGGCCAGTTGGTAAATAGTACAGCCCTAGCGCGCCGGCAAATGGACCGAGAACGTCGCGCCCTTGCCGACTTCCGACTTGATCGACAGCCTGGCGTTGTGGCGTGTCAGGATGTGTTTGACGATCGACAGTCCCAGGCCCGTGCCTTTCTGAGTGCGGCTGTTCTCGACATCGACGCGGTAGAAGCGCTCGGTGATGCGCGGGATATGCTCTTCGGGAATACCGGGGCCATAGTCCCTGATGGTGACGTCGATGCCGGCTTCAGGCTCAGCTTCGGTGCGGGCGATCGACACCGTGACGCGCCCGCCCGACTGGCCGTATTTGCAGGCGTTTTCCAACAGGTTCTCGAAGACTTGAAAGAGTTCGTCGCGGTCTCCCGGCACCTCGAGCGCTCCCTCGACGAAATCGCGTTCGATGACGACGCCGGTTTCCCGGGCCAGCGGTCCAAGCGAGTCGATGACACTGTCTATGGTCTGGCGCAGATCGACCTCGGTTCCCGGCATCAGATAAGGCTTCATCTCCAGCCGCGACAATGACAGGAGGTCGTCGATCAGACGTGCCATGCGGCCGGTCTGGTTCTGCATGATCTGCAAGAACTGGTCGCGCGCCGCCGGATCGCCACGGGCCGGTCCTCTCAACGTTTCGATGAAGCCGGATATCGAGGCAAGCGGGGTGCGCAGCTCGTGGCTGGCATTGGCGATGAAGTCTGCGCGCATCCTGTCGATCCGGCGCGCCTCGCTCTGGTCCTTGAACACCAACACGTAGAGATCGGTGGCATGGCCGACGGAGGATGCGCTGACCCGGTAGGCCCGTTCGATCGGCAGCTTTTCGATGTAGTCGACCACATCCGAAGCGACCGTTCCGGACAGCACGCTGTCCAGCAAGGCCTGCATTTCGGGTGCGCGGAATTTCAGCGACAGCGACATGCCGGGCGCGATGCCGCCGAAGGCAGCGAAAGCGGCGGCATTGGCATGGACGATGGTGGCGGTGCGATCGAATATGATAAGCGGATCGGCAACCGCCGCGGCGAGATATTCGCCGGAAAGTCTCTGCAGCCCGCTCGCCTCGATCGCCGCCGCATCCTCGGCGGACTGGCGCGAGGCACCGGACGGCAGCAGCGCCGCCGCAAGCAGTAGCGCCAAGGCGGCCAGGACGACATAGGCGGACATGCCGGCAAAGCCATAGACGGCAAGGACCGCGACGATGCCGGCGGCCAGCAGCCAGCGGCTCTCCCACAGCCGTGCCGCGACAGCTTGCGCCCTGGTTTGCCGCTCTGCGCCGATGTCAGCCATTCGCGCGTCCCGTGCCCTTGCTCCGGTCGGTTGGAAAACTTCCGCTGGACCGGATTTGAGGCTCCCCATAGCATGAGTCCGCAAGCTGAAAAGGTTCGTCTCGATGAAAAAACCGAAGGAAAGTCCCGCTCCGGCACCAGCACAGGGCCCGCTGAAGATCAGGATCGGAGGCAAGGAGCGGGAGTTCGACATCGAGGACCCCGTGCTCCCGGACTGGATCGAGGACAACAAGCTGACGGTCGGCGGCTATCCCTACGACAAGAAGATGAAGAGCAAGGAATATGACGAGACGCTCGAGAGTCTGCAGATCGAGCTGGTCAAGGCGCAGGCCTGGCTGCAGGCGGCCGGCAAGCGGGTGATGGCACTGTTCGAGGGACGCGATGCCGCCGGCAAGGGCGGCACGATCTTCGTGCTGCGCCAGTACATGAACCCGCGCACCGCGCGCAACGTGGCGCTGACCAAGCCAACGCCGACAGAGGTTGGACAGTGGTACTATCAGCGCTATGTCGACCACTTCCCGACGGCGGGAGAGTTCGTCACCTTCGACCGCTCCTGGTACAACCGCGGCGGTGTCGAGCCGGTCATGGGCTTCTGTACCCCCGAGCAGCACGAGAAATTCCTCGACGAGACGCCACATTTCGAGCGGATGATCTGCAATGAGGGCATCCATTTCTTCAAATTCTGGCTGGACATCGGCCGCGAGACGCAGCTCGAACGGTTCCACGATCGTCGCTACAGCCCCTTGAAGAACTGGAAGTTCTCGCCGATCGATATCGCCGGCATCGGCAAATGGGACGACTACACCAAGGCGCGCGACCTCATGGTCGAGCGCACGAACAAGGCGTTCGCGCCCTGGATCATCGTGCGGGCCAACGACAAGCGGCGGGCGCGGCTGGCCGTCATCCGCCGCATCCTCTTGTCGCTGCCCTATGACGGTCGCGATCTCGATGTTGTCGGCAAGGAAGACAAGAAGATCATCGGCGAAGGGCCATCATTCCTGGAAAAATGACCGGCCTGGAAAAATGACCGGCCTGGAAAAATAGCGGGTCTGGAAAACGCACCTAGAGCGGTTCAGCTTTTGACGGAATCGCCGACCCGCTCTAAGTAGTTGTTTTTACGCAATTCCGGACGGAAAACCGCTACGCACTTTTCCTGAAATTGCTCTAGCCTTTCTCCGGATCGGCCCATTTCGCCAACGATCAACTTTCCGGCCAGACGGCTTTATGCCGCCAGCCGGGCAATCCGCTGCAGCCGCTTCAGGGTGGTGTCATCCTGCAGCGCCTGCTGGAACAGCGATATCTCCTGATCGATGCGGTCGCAGAGCGCGTTGGTGTCGCCCTTGAGCAGGCCGCGCGTCTGCAACAATGCCGCGACCGGCTTCTTGGCGAGCTGCCTTGCCCGGCCGAGAGCCGCTTCCTCGGCACCGCCGTCCGCCACAATCTCGCCGACCAGGCCGAGCGCTCTGGCATCTTCGGCATGAAGCGTGTCACCGAGGCAGAAGAAGCGGAAGGCGCCGGCATAGCCCAGCTTCTGCGGCGCCAGGATGCTGGTTGCCGCGTCCGGCACCAGGCCGAAATCGACAAACGGCACCCGGAACGTGCTGCCGCGCGAAGCGATCACCATGTCGCAATGGAACAAGATGGTGCAGCCGACGCCGACGGCATCGCCATCCACGCAGGCAAGGACCGGTTTGGGAAAGGTCGCCAGCGTGCGGAACATGTCGGTGACCGCGGCGATAAGCTGCTGATGCTTGGTGGCGTCCAGAAATTCGGAAAAGTCGCCGCCGAGGCAGAAGCAGCCTGCCAGGCCGCGCAGCACCACGACGCGGACGTCGTCGTCGACGGCGGCCTCATGGAAGGTCTTTGCCAGGCTCGCATAGGCGCGCCTGTCGAGGACGGGCCGGCCGTCGTCCGAGGAAACCGTGACGATCAGCGTATGGCCACGCAATTCGGGTTGCGGGTGGGTATTCATGGCGGGTCTCCAACTCTCACGAGGCCTGTTTCATTCCGAGCCTGTCGGGGTATCCCCTGGCCAGCACCGGCGCATAATGGTTGCGGCGCGAACGCACGACATCGAGTGTATGTTCGTTGAAGGTGAGCAGCGTGGCGACGACCTGCTGGTTGCCGTAGGTGCGCTGGTAGCCTAGTGGCGTTGCCAGGAAGTGCAGCTGCAGCGCCCGCAGGACCCACATCGGCTCGAATTCGATGATGACCTGGTTGATGCTGCGCGGCAGCCCCCACTCGACGAAACCGGCGATCAGCTCGGTGCCGACCGTCGACACGCCGCGCTTGCCGTCACGAAAGCCCGGCGCCACAGCATAGCGGGTCAGTTCCCAGACATTCGGCCCCGAGGGCGGCGTCCCTTCATAGAGGTCCGCCAGCACTTCGGTCAGAAGATGTGCCCGCGTCGTCGGCAGCATCCGCTGATAGCCGGCGACCTCCCCGTTGCGGATGACGATCTGGTGCACCGCCTCGTCATGGTCGAACTGGTCGATCTCGAGGCCATCGGGGCGCTGAAGATCGGTCCACCCCATTTCCTCGACGAAGATCTTGTAGCGCAAACGATGGACGGCCTCCCAGAGGTCGGGACGATCCATCAATTCCTGTGTGGTAAGGGAAAAAAGCATTAGCCGTCTCCTGGTTTCAAGAGGAAGATACGGCCGGGCTTTCCCGAAAAAATTACGCGATCACGTAGGCAAGAATTTCTAGGCCGGCACGGCCGACCTAACTAATATAGCCGCGCCTAATGGCTTCCGCGACCGCCTGCACCCGATTGACGGCACCAAGTTTGCTTTTGGCGTTAAGGAGATGTTTCTCGGACGTGTGCTCCGAGATGCCTAGAATTTGAGATATCTCCCACTCGGACTTGCCGACGGCGGCCCACTGCAGGCATTCGCGCTCGCGCGGCGTCAATTCGATGTGATCGATGGTCTTGCCCGCCATCGTGTGGATTTGCATGGCGCGGCCGATCGCATAGGTCGACACCAGCGACACGATTCCGAACTCGGCCTCCGAAAGTTCAACGGCCTCGCCGCCCAGCGACACCATGACGATCAGGCCGTCGAGGGTGATCAGCGGGAAGGCCAGGCCGTCGCGCAGCTTGAACTCCCTGGCGTCGCCCATGACTTCGCCGCTGCTCTTGTCGACGCGGATGCTTTCGGACGCTTCGCGCCATTGGAACGGCGCCTGAAGCTGCTTCATGTGGCTGACGACGGGGTCATGATCGACATAGTTGCGCGCCACGTAGCGCTCCAGCCATTCGCCCGGCCAGTCGCACAGCAGCACATGATCCTTCTGCTGGCCGCGCGGCGTGCCTGGCTGCGGAACGGTTCCCGCCATCAGCGCCGTCAGGCCGAAATCCGACGTGACCCCAAGCAGCCTTTCACAGACCGCCGCCGCCGTGTTGGCGTGCTGCAGCTGATCGATGTATTCCAGCGTGCGATCGAAATGTCCCATCGCAACATCTACCCTATGTTGCCTGCCGCCTCAGAGATCGATGGTAGATGCCCGAGACGCGCCTCGCCATCAACCCCGGATTGCAAAGCTGCACCGCTTTCGTGACGCTGGCGAATGCCTCCCTTTCGGCCGGCGCCGCGCTGCTACTTGCAAACCCGCTAAACCATACGCCTAAATCGGTAAGTTGAAATCAAAAACCATTGTGCCTGCGCCATTTTCGTACGAAAAGCCGAAAGCATGACGGGCGGAGCTCTATTGTGACATTGCGGTGGATACTCCTCGCTCTGGTATCGATACTGGTCGGGGCGCAGTCGTTTGCCGGCATCGCCGCCGCCGCCCAGCCGCAGGTGCCGGTGCTGTGGGACGCCAAGGAGCGGCTGCCGAAGCCCGATCTTTCCGCGCTGCCGCGTCTGAGGTTCCTCACCACCACCGATTTTCCGCCGTTCAACTTTCTCGACGGCGCCGGCCGGTTGTCCGGTTTCCACGTCGATCTGGCACGGGCGATCTGCGCCGAACTCGGCATCGCCGAAAAGTGCCAGATCCAGGCGCTGCCCTGGGGCGAGCTCGACGCGGCGCTGCAGAAGGGCGAAGGCGAAGCCATCATTGCCGGCATCGCCGCCACGCCGGAGAGCCGATCCAAATATGCCTTCTCGCGCTCCTATCTGCAGTTTCCGGCGCGCTTCATCATGCCGAAAACAACGGCCTTCGCGGAACCGATCTTCGACAAGTTGCGCAGCAAGCGCGTCGGCGTCATCGCCGGCTCGGCGCATGAGCACATGCTGCGCGCCTATTTCGGCGCCGTTCAGGTCGTCCCTCTCGACAGCCCGGAAAAGCTCTACGGCGACCTCAAGGCCGGCAAGATAGACGCCGCCTTCGGCGACGGGATGCGCTTCGCCTTCTGGCTGGGCGGCACGGACGCGGCGGGCTGCTGCCGTTTCGCCGGGGGGCCGTATCTGGCGCCGGAATATCTGGGATCGGGCATGGCCATCGCCACCAGGGCCGGCGATCCGGCCCTGGCCGCGGCCATGGACTACGCGCTGCAGGAGATCTCGGTGAAAGGTACGTTTGCCGAATTCTATTTGCGTTATTTCCCGGTCAGCTTTTTCTAGGGACTGCTGATTTTCAGGTCAGCGTGCGCAGGCGCGCCTTCGCGGCGCGCGCGATGGCTGCGACGGTCAGCGTGTCGAGATCGAGCTTCAGGCGGATAAGCTGCAGCACCCGCACTTCCTCGAGGCGCATTTCGAGATCGACGGCGGCGACCTCGAAGGCGGCGGCATAGGCGGTGTCGCGCAGCCTTTCGGGCAGCGCTTCGGCGACACGCGCGAGAACACCTTCCAGGCCGCCCTTTTCGTGCAGGCTCTTCTGGCAATCCTGGGCGATGCCGACAAGCCTGTCGTGGCTGAAATCCTCGAACACGGGCCAGGTGCGGACGACGTCGCCGATGCGCGCCAGTTCGACATCGGTCATGTCGCGATCGGAAGCCGAGGTGATGACCATCAGGTAGATCAGCGCTTCATGCGGGGACGGCAACGGCATTCGGGAACTCCTTGAAAGGGCCTCGTAGTTAGGAACAGCATATCGGTGCCGCAAGGAAAAACAGCCGCCATCGTTGACGCCCAAGGCAGGCACGCCTAGAGACCGGTTGAAAAACTCCCTTCCGGCGGCGCCGGCGAACGACTTGGAAACAGTGACATGGCGGGATCAAACATCATCGATCTCAATCCCGAGATGCTTGTGGCGGCGGCCGAAAGCAAGGCCTGGCCGTTCGAGGAAGCCAAAAAGATCATCGAGCGCTACAAGAACACGGACTTTCCGGAAACCGTCCTGTTCGAGACCGGCTACGGGCCGTCCGGCCTGCCGCATATCGGCACCTTCGGCGAAGTCGCGCGCACCTCGATGGTGCGCCACGCCTTTCGCGTGCTGACCAGGGACGCGGTCAAGACCAAGCTGCTGTGCTTCTCCGACGACATGGACGGCATGCGCAAGATCCCCGACAGCGTGCCGGATCGCGCCGCGCTCGAGCCGTATCTGCATATGCCGCTGTCGTCGGTGCCCAATCCGTTCGGCGGCGACTTTGCGAGCTTCGCGGACCACAACAACGTGATGCTTTGCCGCTTCCTGGACACGTTCGGGTTCGACTACGAGTTCGCCAGCGCGACCGAGTATTACAAGGCCGGCCGTTTCGACGCGGTGCTGCTGCGCGCGGCCGAACGCTATGACGAGATCATGGCGGTGATGCTGCCGACGCTTGGGCCGGAGCGCCAGGCCACCTACAGCCCGTTCCTGCCGATCTCGCCGAAGAGCGGCCGCGTGCTCTACGTCCCGATGAAGCATGTCGACGCCAAGGCCGGCACCATCACCTTCGACGACGAAGGCACCGAGACCACGCTTTCGATCAGGGGCGGCAAGGTGAAGCTGCAGTGGAAGCCTGACTTCGGCATGCGCTGGGCGGCGCTGGGCGTCGATTTCGAAATGTTCGGCAAGGACCACCAGACGAACGCGGTGGTCTACGACCGCATCTGCAACATTCTGGGCGGACGGGCGCCGGAGCATTTCGTCTACGAACTGTTCCTGGATGAGAACGGCCAGAAGATCTCGAAGTCGAAGGGCAACGGCATCACCATCGATCAGTGGCTGGCCTATGCGCCGACGGAAAGCCTCGGGCTCTACATGTACCAGCGGCCGCGGCAGGCCAAGAAGCTCTATTTCGACGTCATCCCGCGGGCCGTGGACGAGTATTACACCTTCCTTGCCGCCTATCCCCGGCAGGACTGGAAGGAGCGGCTGGGCAACCCGGTCTGGCATATGCATTACGGCAACCCTCCGGCAATCGACCTGCCGGTGCCGTTCTCACTGCTGCTCAACCTGGTCAGCGCCTCCAACGCGCAGAACAAGGATGTGCTGTGGGGCTTCATCTCGCGCCACGCGCCGGGCGTGACCCCGAAGACGCATCCCGAGCTCGACAGGCTGACGGGCTATGCGATCCGCTACTTCGACGATTTCGTGAAGCCGGCCAAGGTCTACCGGGCCGCCGACGCGGTGGAGCGCGAAGCGCTGGGCAAGCTCTCGGAGGCGCTGGCCTCGCTTCCCGCCGCAGCCGATGGCGAGGCGATCCAGAACGCGGCCCTCAACGTTGCGCGCCGGATCGAGCGCTACCAGGACCATTCCAAGCAGAGCCCGGAAGGTGGTCCCGGCGTTTCCGTTGCCTTCTTCCAGATGATCTACCAGGTGCTGATCGGGCAGGAGCGCGGGCCGCGCTTCGGGTCGTTCGCCGCGCTCTACGGCATTGCCGAAACGCGCGCGCTCATTGAGCGGGCGCTGGCTGGTCAACTGGCGGCGTAAGAACGCCGTCCTCTTCCTGCAATATGGAGCCCGGCGCCTGAGGCGCGGAGCTCGGTGCCGGCGGAACCGGCGGCAGGCCGGTAAGGATCGGCGCTGATCCGAAGATGCCCTTTTTCGCCGCGCGCGCCTTCTCGCCGGCCTCGACATAGGGGCCGCCCTCGGCGGCGCGGGCCCAGCCGTTCTCGACCAGCCATTGCCCCACATCCTGCTTGCCGATGCGGCATTCGGCGGTGATCACGTCGCGGCCGCCCTCGGGCGGCACCGTGCAGACCACCGCCCGGCCGCGCAGGAAAGCCCGGAACGCCGTGCGCGCCCGGATGCCGCAGGCCCAGTCCTTGCCGTCATCGGTGCAGGTCTCGTCCTGCCCGACGACATCGACGCCCGAAAGCGCGACCGAATAGCCCTTCGCCTCGATCACGCCGGCGGCTGACGCCACCGGCTGGAACAGTTTTGTGCCGTTCCAGTCGTCGGGCATCTTCAGCTTGGGCGGCTTGGGCGGGCCGGCCAGCGCAAGGTCGCTCAACGGCGCGCGCGGTTCGACCCGCTGAAGCTCTTCGGGGGTGAGCGGGGGCGGCGCCACCATTTCGGGATCGATCGACCTGGAATGGGGTGCCGGCTTTATCGGCTGCGGCCCGGGAATGGCCGAGGTGGCCGGCTCTTGGGGCGCAGCGTCGACGTCTGCCTGGATCTGGTCGACAGTGACAGTACCGCTGCCTTCGCCACGCTGCACGGTGCGACCGCCGGCGACGACCAGGGCCGCCATCGCCGGGACCGCCAGGGCGGCTATGGCGAGATGGAACAGCCGCACCTACTGGCTTGCCCAGACGATCCGCGCCACCCATTCGACATCGCGCATCGGGATATCGCGATCCGGATGCTCGGGATTGAGCGAGATCAGCACGATCGACTTCGTCGTCTGGCGATCCAACACCTTGGCCATCACCTCGCCGGCGTTGGTCTTCACGACGACGCGGTCGCCCTTGCGGGTGGCGGCGCCCGGCTCGACGATCAGCACGTCGCCATTGCGGTAGAGCGGCAGCATGGAATCGCCCTGGACCTGCAGCGCATAGGAGGTTTCGGTCGCCTGGGCAGGCAGCTCGATCAGATCCCAGCCCTGCCCCGCCGGAAAGCCGGCATCGTCGAAGAAGCCACCGGCGCCGGCCTGGGCGAAGCCGAGCAGCGGCACCGAAGACCGCTGCGCCGGCGCATGGCCGGTCTTGTCGCGGCCTTCGACCAGGCCGGTGAATTCGTCGAGCGAAGCACCAGTCGCCTCGATGATCTTGGCCAGCGATTCGGTCGAGGGCCAGCGCGGCCGCCCATCCGAAGACAGTCGCTTTGACTTGTTGAAGGCGGTCGAATCGAGCCCTGCACGCCTTGCCAGGCCCGAAGCCGACAGCGAATAGCGCTCGGCGAGAGCATCGATGGCGGCCCAGACACGGTCATGCGAGAGCACTTCGCTCTCCCCCGGAACAGGAAAAAATACCTTTCCTTTCTAGTCCGCAACCGCTCGATTGTCCACCCGCGAGGTGGCGGATCGTCAACAAAGCGGCAGCGCCGCGCGTCGCTCGCCACACGCGCGGCCAGCCTGATCAGGCCGGTCCCTTGGCCAGGCCGCGCAGGCCCTGATGGGAGGCCATGAACTTCCGCTCGGCCTCGGTGGGTGGGCGTGGTTGAGCAGAACGGCCAAGCGCAGCCACAACCTCGTCAATGTCGAGAAAGCGGCGACCGCGACGATCGTAAACGCCGCCCGTGGTCATGATAAGCGCAGCCGTTTCGCCATTGTCGAGCACGAAACGATGCTTGCCGATGACCTGCGTGCCTTCCCAGGTCTCGATCGAGGACACCACTTCGAAGTGCCGCCACAGCCGGATCTCGCGTACATAGGTCGATTGCAGCCCGCCGATCATCGGCGCCCAGCCATTCTTGCGCGCCAGTGCGATCAGGCCGGCGCGCAGGAATATGTCGATGCGGCCGAGGTCGGCCAGCATCATGTAGCGCGCATTGTTGAGATGGTTGTTGAAGTCGATATCGGTCGGCAGGCAGCGAAAGGCCAGCCGGCTCTCGCCACCTATCCGGTAAGGGCCACGGCCAGACGCCGTGGCCATCATGCGCGCCATACGCGCCCAGACATACATATCCGCGGATCAGGCGGCCTTCTTTACCTCGCCCTTGGCATAGGGGTCGAAGCGGCCGTAGAAGGTCTCGCCTTTCTCGGCCATGTCGAGCAGCAGCTTGGGCGCCTTGAACTCGGCGCCGTATTTCTTCTGCAGACCCTTGGCGATCTTGACGAACTGCCTGGCGCCGATGCCGTCGATATAGGACAGCGCGCCGCCGGTGAAGGGCGCGAAGCCGAAGGCGAGGATCGATCCGACATCGGCCTCGCGCGGATCGGTGACGATGCCCTCTTCCATCACCCTTGCGGCTTCCAGGGCGATGGTGACCAGCAGGCGCTGCTGCAGCTCCTCATAATCGACCTTTTCCGGCTTGAGCTGCGGATAGAGGTCCTTCAGGCCAGGCCATAGCTTCTTCTTGGCTGGCTTCGCCGGATAGTCGTAGAAGCCCTTGCCATTCTTGCGACCGGCGCGGCCATGGGTATCGACCATGGTGTTGATGAGCGCCATCTGCCTGGGATCGACGGCCTTGTCGCCGAGATCCCTGATGGTCTGCTTCATGATCTTCTGGGCAAGGTCGATGGCCGTCTCGTCGGTCAGCGCCAGCGGGCCGACCGGCATGCCGGCCGCCTTGGCGGCATTCTCGATCATCGGCGCCGGGACGCCCTCGATCAGCATCTTGTAGGCTTCCGACATGTAGCGGAGCACGCAGCGGTTGACGTAGAAGCCGCGCGTGTCGTTGACGACGATCGGCGTCTTCTTGATGGCGCGCACGAAGTCGATCGCGGTGGCCAAAGCCTTGTCGCCGGTCTTCTTGCCGAGGATGATCTCGACCAGCATCATCTTGTCGACCGGCGAGAAGAAGTGGATGCCGATGAAGTTCTTCGCCCGTCCCGAGTTCTTGGCCAGCGCGGTGATCGGAATGGTCGAGGTGTTCGAAGCGAAGATCGCAGCCGGCTTCAGCACGGCTTCCGCCTGTTCGGTGGCGGCCTTCTTGACGGCCGAATCCTCGAACACCGCCTCGACGACGAGGTCGCAGCCGGCAAGGTCGGCATAGTCGGCCGTCGGCGTGATCAGCGACAGGAGCTTGTCCTTCTCCTCGGGCTTGGCGCGGCCCTTCTTCACCTGGTCCGACACCAGGCTCTCGGAATGCGCCTTGCCCTTGGCGGCCGACTCCATGTCGCGGTCGAGCAGCACCACCGGAATGCCGGCCTTGGCTGTGACATAGGCGATGCCGGCGCCCATGAAACCGGCGCCGAGAATGCCGATCTTCTTGAACTTCGTCTCCGGCACGCCGGCCGGGCGGCGGGCGCCCTTGTTCAGCTCCTGCAGCGACACGAACAGCGAGCGGATCATCGCCGCCGCTTCCTTGCTCTGCATGATCTCGGTGAAATAGCGCTGCTCGATGCGCAGGCCGGTATCAAACGGCACCAGCAGACCTTCATAGACGCATTTCAGGATGGCGGCCGCGGCCGGATAATTGCCATAGGTCTCGCGGCGCAGGATGGCGATGGCCGGCGGCCACAGGTTGAAGCCGGCGGGCGAGTAGATCTGGCCGCCGGGCAGCTTGAAACCCTTCTCGTCCCAGGGCTGGACGGCCTTCAGGCCGTTCCTGATCATCGCCTTGGCGGTCTCGACCAGCTTCTTGGGTTCGGCGATCTCATGGATCAGGCCCATCGACTTCGCCTTCTGCGGCGAAAGCGTCTGGCCAGTGGTGAGCATCTGCAGCGCCTGCTGCTGGTCAGTCAGCCGCGGCACGCGCTGCGTACCGCCGGCGCCTGGGAAGATGCCGACCTTGACTTCCGGCAGGGCCATCTTGACCTTGTCCGAGTCGGCGGCAACGCGGCCATGGCAGGCAAGTGACAGCTCGAAGGCGCCACCCATGCAGGTGCCGTTGATCGCCGAAACCCAGGGCTTGCCCGACATTTCCAGCTTGCGGAACAGGCCGGTCATGCGGCCGGCACTGTCGAACAACAGCCTGGCCGCCTTCTCCGGATCCTTGGACTTCTCCTTGGCAAAGACCGTCAGCATCTTCTGCAGCATGGTCAGGTCGGCGCCGCCCGAGAAACTGTCCTTGCCCGAGGTGATCACCGCGCCCTTGATACCGGCATCGGCCACCACCTGGTCGATGATCTTGTCGAGTTCGTTCATCACCTCTTCGGTGAAGACGTTCATCGAGCGGTCGGGCATATTCCAGGTGACCAGCGCGATGCCGTCGGCGTCGGTGTCGACCGTGAAGTTTGTGTAGGTCATGTCTTTCTCCTTCCGGCCGAAAATCAGACGCGTTCGATGATCGTTGCGGTGCCCATGCCGGCACCGATGCACAGCGTCACCAGCGCGGTGTTGAGGTCGCGGCGCTCCAGCTCGTCCAGGACGGTGCCGAAGATCATCGCGCCGGTGGCACCAAGCGGATGGCCCATGGCGATCGCCCCGCCATTGACGTTGATCTTGTCGTGCGGGATGTCGAAAGCCTGCATGTAGCGCAGCACCACCGAGGCGAAGGCCTCGTTGAGCTCGAACAGGTCGATGTCCGACAGCTTCATCTTGGCGCGCTGCAAAAGCTTCTCGGTGACGTCGACCGGGCCGGTCAGCATCAGCACCGGCTCGGAGCCGATATTGGCGAAGGCGCGGATGCGGGCGCGCGGCTTCAGCCCCATCGCCTTGCCGGCCTTCTTGGAACCGAGCAGCACGGCGGCGGCGCCGTCGACGATGCCGGACGAATTGCCGGCATGGTGGACGTGGTTGACCTCTTCGACCTCGGGGTGCTTCTGCACCGCGACGGCATCGAAGCCGCCCATTTCGCCGGGCATGACGAAGGACGGGTTGAGCGAGGCCAGCGACTGCATGTCGGTCGAGGGCCGCATGTGCTCGTCATGGTCGAGGATGGTGAGGCCGTTCTGGTCCTTGATCGGGATCACCGAATTCTTGAAGCGGCCGTCGGCCCAGGACTTGGCGGCGCGCTTCTGGCTCTCGACCGCATAGGCGTCGACGTCATCGCGCGAAAAACCGTATTTGGTGGCGATCAGGTCGGCCGAGATGCCTTGCGGCACGAACCAGCCGGGCAAGCCGACGGAAGGGTCCATGAACCAGGCGCCGCCTGACGCGCCCATGCCGACGCGCGACATCGATTCGACGCCCCCGGCAATGACGATCTCGTCGGCGCCCTGCGCGATCTTGGCGGCGCCGAAATTGATGGCGTCAAGGCCGGACGCGCAGAAGCGCGAGAGCTGCATGCCGGGTGCCTTGGTGTCGTAGCCGGCCTCGAAAGCGGCGGCGCGCGGAATGACGGAACCGGCCTCGCCGACCGGGTCGACGCAGCCGAAGATGATGTCGTCGACGGCGCCGGTGTCGAGCCCGTTGCGGTCGCGTAACGCCTCCAGCACCTTGGCGCCCAGCCTTACCGCCGGCACCTCGTGCAGCGAGCCATCCTTCTTGCCCTTGCCGCGCGGCGTGCGCACGGCGTCGTAGACATAAGCTTCGGCCATTTTCATGCTCCTTGGGTTCGCTGAAAGCTGCTCAGAGAGAGCGTCCGATCAGCAATTTCATGATCTCGTTGGTGCCGCCGTAGATGCGCTGGACGCGGGCGTCGCGGTACATGCGGGCGATCGGGTATTCATTCATGTAGCCATAGCCGCCATGCAATTGAAGGCATTCGTCGACGACTTTGCCCTGCAGGTCGGACAGCCAGTATTTGGCCATCGAGGCGGTCACCGAGTCGAGGCCGCCATCGATGTGGCGGGCAACGCAGTCATTGTAGAAGACGCGGCCGATGGTCGCCTCGGTCTTCAGCTCGGCCAGCTTGAACTGGGTGTTCTGGAAGTCGATGATCGCCTTGCCGAAGGCCCTGCGCTCCTTGACGTAGTCGATGGTCAGCGCAAGCGCCCGCTCGATCATGGCAATCGCCCCGGTGCCGATCTGCAGCCGCTCCTGCGGCAATTGCTGCATCAGCTGGATGAAGCCCTGCCCTTCCTCGTGGCCGAGAAGGTTGGCGGTCGGCACGCGCATGTCGTTGAAGAACAGCTCCGACGTGTCGTTGGCCTTGAGCCCGATCTTGTCGAGGTTGCGGCCGCGCTCGAAGCCATCGACCTCGTCGGTCTCGACGACGATCAGCGACGTGCCCTTGGCGCCCTTGGCCGGATCGGTCTTGGTGACGACGATGACGAAATTGGCGAGCTGGCCGTTGGTGATGAAGGTCTTCGAACCGTTGATCCTGTACTGGTTGCCGTCCTTTTCGGCGCGCGTCTTGACACCCTGCAGGTCGGAGCCGGCGCCCGGCTCGGTCATGGCGATGGCGCCGATCAACTCGCCGGTCGCCAGCTTCGGCAGCCACTTCTTCTTCTGCTCCTCCGAGCCGTAGTGGAGGATGTAGGGGGCGACGATCGAATTGTGCAGGCCGATGCCAAAGCCGTCGACGCCGACATGGCCGATCGCCTCGATGATGGCGCTCTCATGCGCAAAGGTGCCGCCGGAGCCGCCATATTCCTCCGGCATCGAGGCACAGAGCAGGCCGGCGGAACCGGCCTTCAGCCAGCTCTCGCGGTCGACCATCTCGTTCTTCTCGAACTCGTCGTAGCGCGGCGCGATTTCTTCCGACATGAAGCGATGCGCCATGTCGTAGAGCATGCCGACCTCGTCCGCCGCCCAGGCGGGCTTCGGCAGGCCAAGAACTTCGGCTGGATTTGTCGCCACGATTTCCTCCGCGTTCCGACAATTGTGGGCCGGCGTACCGGCCCGCCAAACCTAGAACGCTTCCGCCGGCAGCGCCATTAGCGTGTCCGCGCCACTGGAAATGCGGGCGAGATGTGCCGAGGTCTCCGGCATGATCCGCTCCATGAAGAAGCGCGCCGTCACCAGCTTGTTGTCGTAGAAGGACGCCGGACCGTTGGCGCCGTCGGCCAGTTTCACCCCGGCCGCCTTGGCCATCTGCGCCCACATATAGCCCAGCGCCACCAGGCCGAAGAGATGCATGTAGTCGGTCGAGGCGGCACCGGCATTGTCGGGCTTGGCCATGCCGTTCTGCACCAGCCACATGGTCGCCGCCTGCAGATCGTTGAGGCCCTTTTTCAGCGCCTTGGTGAGGGGCGCCATCTTCTCGTCGGCGCGGTTTTCCTCGCAGAACTCGCCGACCTCCTTGAAGAAGGCCTGCACGGCGCGGCCGCCGTTGAGCGCGAGCTTGCGGCCGACGAGGTCGAGCGCCTGGATGCCGTTGGCGCCTTCATAGATCATGGCGATGCGGGCATCGCGCACGAACTGGCTCATGCCGTGCTCTTCGATATAGCCGTGGCCGCCGAACACCTGCTGCGCCATGACGGCATGGTCGAAGCCCTTGTCGGTGAGCACGCCCTTGACCACCGGCGTCAGCAGGCTTGTGTAGTCGTCCGCCGACTGGCGATCCTTGTCGTCGCCCGAGCGGTGGGCGATGTCGGACTTGATCGCAGTCCACAGCGCCAGCGCGCGGCCGGCCTCGTTGAAGGCCTTCATGGTCATCAGCGCACGGCGGATGTCGGGATGGACGATGATCGGGTCGGCCTTCTTGTCCGGCGCCTTGGCGCCTGACAGCGAACGGCCCTGCAGGCGGTCCTTGGCGTAGGACACGGCGTTCTGGTAGGCGATCTCCGACAGCGAAAGCCCTTGCAGGCCGACGCCGAGACGGGCCTCGTTCATCATCGTGAACATCGCCTTCAGCCCGCCATTGGCCTCGCCGAGCAACGTGCCTTCGGCCTCGTCATAGTTCATGACGCAGGTCGAATTGCCGTGGATGCCCATCTTCTCCTCGATCGAACCGCAGGAGAGCGTGTTCTTCTCGCCGGGATTGCCCGAGCCATCGAGCTTGAGCTTCGGCACGATGAACAGCGAAATGCCCTTCACCCCCTCCGGCGCGCCTTCGATACGGGCCAGCACCAGATGGACGATGTTATCCGCCATGTCGTGCTCGCCAGCCGAGATAAAGATCTTCTGGCCGGAAATCTTGTAGCTGCCGTCGCCGTTGGGCACGGCCTTGGTGCGCAGCAGGCCTAGATCGGTGCCGCAATGCGGCTCGGTCAGGTTCATGGTGCCGGTCCAGGCGCCCTCGACCATTTTCGGCAGCCATGTCGCCTTCTGCGCGTCGGTGCCGTGGGTGATGATGGCCGCGATCGCGCCTTGCGTCAGGCCGGGGTACATCATCAGCGCCATGTTGGTGGAGACCATATATTCGGCAACCGCGGTGTGCACCGCATAGGGAAGGCCCTGGCCGCCGAACTCGACCGGTGCGGCCAGCCCCATCCAGCCACCTTCGCGATACTGGTCGAAGGCTTCCTTGAAGCCTTTCGGCGTCGTCACCGAGCCGTCGTCATGGCGCACGCAGCCTTCCATGTCGCCGACACGGTTCAACGGGTGCATGACGTTCTCTGCGAGCTTGGCGCCTTCGGCGAGGATCGCCTCGACTACATCGGGCGTCGCGTCGGAGAATCCGGGAAGATTGGAATAGCGCTGGTAGCCCAGCACGTCGTTGAGAACGAACAGCGTGTCCTGGACCGGGGCCCTGTAGATCGGCATGCGTTTCCTCCACCATGCGGTCTTGGCCCAAAATCGTGCCGTGCGCGGCAGACGGACCAATGTTGAAGCCCGGATAGCAAAAATTGACGTTTGCGTAAACGTCAATTTTTGATGTTGCGACAAATTTTCCCTGGCATCGTGCATCGGGACGGTAGCGGTCCGGCGTCAAGGACGCCAGCGCAGCGGACGCATCTCTTCGTGAGGGAGTAATGCAAAGAGCCGCGCGGCACGGGCCGCGCGGCTCTCATTGGTCAGGCGGTTTTGCCTAATGCCGGCGGATCAGCTGGCCGCGCTGGCTTGCGGCGCCGAACGCTCCGCGAGCATCTGCCGCACGGCGGCCATCGAGCCGCTGAGCTCGTTGATGGCATCCTCGATGAGCGCCCGCTGCTTCTGCAGGCGGGTAAGCTGCTTCTCGGACTTGTCCAGCGCCAGCCGCAACTGCTTGGTGTTGGAGCCGGTCGGATCGTAGAGATCCATCATCTGCTTGACGTCGCGCAGCGAGAACCCGACCTTGCGGCCGAGCAGGATCAGCTTCAGCCTTGCCCTGTCGCGGCGCGTATAGAGACGGGCCGAACCGTCGCGCTGCGGATTGAGAAGGCCCTTGTCCTCGTAGAAGCGCAAGGTGCGCAGCGTCACGCCGTATTTCTTGGCCATCTCGCCGATGCGGACAAGATCCTCGCCGGCATCGTTCGGTATGTCATTGGTATTGGCCGCGGCTTCGCCGGGCGAAACAAGTTTCATGGTCACTGGCTTTCCCCGTCTGGTGGCATCGCGGTCCGGGACCTTGCGTCGCCTGAGTGGAAGCGGGGGCATGCTTCCAGTCGTGGTTTCAACAAACAAATCGCAAAAGGCGGGATCTGCGCACCGTTTACGTTTACGTCAATGCTATACCGATAGCCGTCTCATGACGCAAGGGCGTTCTCGGGCCAGAACTTTATGCCGCACCCGACAGGCAGCCCGTCAAGGATGTTGCAACTTCTTAAGCTTGGTTAACGCGTTGTTTACCACGTTGGGTGAAATGTGCGCATGTCGGTCACCCGTGTTTATCCTGTAGCGAATTTTTCACGGTTTTTCGAAGCGCGGGTGAAAACCCGGGAGGCTCGTCTTCCACCGCAGCAGAACCGCGCGGTCGTCTTCGTTCCCGGCAGGACTTTGGGGAATCCGGTCACGAGCCGGCCATTCTGAACACGGGCGCATCGATGAACAGCAAGCGGTCCTATCTCGATACACTCAATGCCGGCAGGCAGCGCAAGCCGACCACCACGCTCGAGCAGCTGAACCGCTCCCTGGAAACGCTGGAACAGCGGCTGGAGCGGACGCGCGAGGATACCGCCGAACGTTTCGAACCGCGCCGGCCTGCAGCCGAACCGCGTTACGCCAGCGCCCAGCCCTACAACCAGCAGCGCTGGTACGAGGACCCACAGCCCGCGCCGCGGCCGAAGAGCCCGGCGCCGTCAGCACCTGCCTTCGACCAGAACTATCAGGCGATCGCACGCGACATCGACCGCGTGCGCGGCCAGGAGGACAGCGTCGCCGTGGTCGGCAAGATCGCCGGCGAATTGCGAGGCCTGCGCGAGGAACTGCGCCACCAGATGACCGCCGGGCTCAAGCGCGAATTCGACGCGCTGCGCAAGGACATCGAGCGGGCCTTCCAGGCAAGCGGGCAATCGGGCGGCCAGGCGGGCAAGAGCAGCGCCGAACTCGGCGTCGAATTCGAGCGACTTTCGGGCGCCATCCAGACGCTGGCCGAAAAGAGCGACGACAGAAGCGTCAACATGCTGCGGCTCGAGGTGGAGCAGGTCAAGGCGGCACTCGACACGTTGGCGCGCGAGGAGAGCGTGCAGGCGGTCGATCGCCGCTGGGACGACTTCGACCGCCGCTGGAGCGCTTTCGAGGACCGCGTCGACGCCGATCAGCGCAAGCGCTCCGACGGTGCCGGCCTTTCGGCGCTGACCGAGCGGCTCGAGCAGATCAGCAGTGCGGTCAACAATCTGCCGGAATCGCTGTCGCTGCGGTCGCTGGAGGAAAAGGTCCGCACACTTGCCGGCGCCGTCGACCATTTCGTCAGCCAGCAGAGCAATCGCAGCAGCGACACGTTCGGCATGATCGACGAGCGGCTGGACGAGATTTCACGCGCCATCGTCGCCTCGACCGTCGCCGCGCAGGCCAACGCCTTCGATGCCGAGCCCTTCGAGCGCATCGAGAGGCGGATCGCCTCGCTGGCGCAGCAGATCGAAGAGGTCACGCACGCTCAGCCAAGCGGTGAAGTCATCGACCGCCTCAACATGCTGTCGAGCCGTGTCGACGAACTGGCCGGCCGCGCCAACCTGCCGGAACAGGCGATGGAGCGACTCGGCAAGCAGATCGCGCTGATCGCCGACAGAATAGACCGCGCGCCGGCCATGCCGGACGCCGACTATATCTTCCAGGGTCTGGAACAGCGCTTCGACGCGCTGTCCGGGATCATGGAACGCCGCCAGGGCGACGCGATCGAACAGGGCAACATGCTGTTTCGCGATCTCGAGCGGCGGCTGGAGGAAGTTGCCGACAGGCTGGACCAGCGCATGCCGCAGGCCGACAGCGCCGGCATCATGGACGCCATCGACGCCCGCTTCACCGCTTTGGCAAAGCGCCTGGAGACACGGGTTCCCGATCCCGCCAATGAAGCGGCGATCCGTGGCCTGGAGAGCCGACTCGAAGACATTTCAAGCCGGCTGGAATCGTCGGCCGCGCAGGTCGCCGGCATCGACCCGGCACTCATCCGCAGCCTGGAGGCGCAGGTTTCCGGCCTTTCGGCGCATCTGACCAAGCCCGGCACGCCGCTGCCGGAATTCGAGGATATCAGCCCGCGCCTCAACGAGATCGAGAAGTCGCTGGCCGGAACCCGCGATTCCATCCTCAGCGCCGCGCGCGAGGCGGCCGAGAGCGCGGTGCGCTCGATGGCCGATACGAGTGCCAACACGGCGGCCGTCAGCGGCCTCGCCCAGGACCTGAAGACGCTCGAATCCCTGACACGCCGCTCGGACGAGCGCAATTCGCGCACCTTCGAGGCCATCCACGACACGCTGCTCAAGATCGTCGATCGTCTGGGCTCGCTGGAAACCAGCGAACCGATTGAGGCCGTCAGCGAACTCGTGGATCCGCAGCCAACAGCCAAGCGGAGTGCACGCGGCTCCAAGATCGCGGTGCAGGACGCACCGTCGATGGATATCGACCAGCCGCTGCCGCTGACCGGAGACATGGCCGACCTCGATGGCCGCGCCGCCGCCATCCTGCGCAACGAACCGGCTACGCGTGGCGAACCGGTCATGCGTGGCGAACCTGCGCCGCGCTCGCCGGCTGAAGCGGCTGCCGCGGCCGCCATGGCGGCGCTCGGCTCGGACACGATCGCCGACAAGAAAGACACGACCGGCCGCAAGAAATCGATGTTCGGCGGACTGGCCCGCGCCTTCAGGGGCAAGAAGGACACGGATATGCCGCCGCTTGCCGGCTCGGCGCCCGATACCGACATACCGAGCGTCGATCTCGACGAGCCGCTCGACCCGAAGCTTGCCAACCGGCCGCTGGAGCCAGGCTCCGGCGCACCCGACCTCAACGCCATCATGAAGCGCGTGCGCGACGAGCGCGGCCAGCCGGTCAAGCGCAGCGAGGGCGACGCGGCAAAGTCGGATTTCATCGCCGCTGCCAGGCGCGCCGCGCAAGCCGCCGCCGCCGAAGCCGACGCTTTGAAGCGCCAGTCGACGATGAGTGGACCGGTCAAGGCGCTCAGGATCGGCGACCTGCTCAAGGCGCGGCGTAAGCCGATCCTGATGGCGGCGGCCGCGATCATGCTGGCGCTGGCCGGCCTGCAGCTGGGCAAAGCCTTCTTCTCCGACCCTGCCCCGGTGGCCAGCAACGACATTGCACCGATCATCGCTCCGCAGCCGGTGGAAACCGCATCGGTCAATGCCGCAAGCGAGCCGAAGGCAGAGCCCATGGCGCAGGACGCGCCGGCCCGTGCCGTCAGACAAGCGGAGCCGTCCGAGCCGACAGTCAAGGACGACATGCTGGCGCAACCCGCCTCCGCCCCGCCATCAGGCGCCGATATGCCCATGGATGGCGTTTCCGAGCCGGCGCCGGCCCCCATGGAATCAGCGGCACCTTCCGATGCGACGGAGCCAACTGCTGCGGCCTCAGCACCTGCGGCCGCGGAACCGGCGGCGGCGGATGCGGACAGCCAGCCAATGGCTGCCACGCCGGTCGCACCGACCCCGGCCCAGGACACCACGGGTGCCGTTCCTCCCGCCAATACCGCCACGGCAGCAGCCGCGGCCAAGATCGACATTCCGGCCGATGCCGGCCCGCAGGCGCTGCGCGATGCGGCCGTCGGCGGCGACGCCAAGGCGCTGTTCGAGGTCGGCTCGCGCTTTGCCGAGTCACGCGGCGTCAAGGAAGACATGGCGGCAGCCGCCAAATGGTACGAGAAATCGGCCGACCTCGGCTTCGCGCCGGCGGAATACCGTATCGGCAATTTCTACGAAAAAGGCATCGGCGTCGCGCGCGACATCAAGAAAGCCAAGACCTGGTACCAGATGGCGGCAGCGCAGGGCAACGCCAGCGCCATGCACAATCTGGCCGTGCTGTTAGCCATGGCCGCGGACGGCGTGACCGACAATGAATCGGCGGCGCACTGGTTCCAGGCGGCGGCCGACCTCGGCGTCAAGGACAGCCAGTTCAATCTCGGCATCCTCGCCGCCAAGGGCGTCGGCATGAAGCAGAACCTGGAGGAATCCTACAAATGGTTCGCGCTCGTCGCCAAGACCGGCGACAAGGATGCGGCGGCCAAGCGCGACGAGATCGCCAATGCGCTGCGGCCCGAGCAGTTGGAGCGGGCGCGCTCCGCCACCGAGCTGTGGAAGGCCAAGCCGCTCGACCAGGCGGCCAATTCGGCCGACATCCCCGAATCCTGGCAGGAAGGCACGCCGCAGACGACCGCCAGCATCGACATGAAGAAGGCGGTCAAAAACATCCAGCTCATCCTCAACAAGAACGGCTACGAGGCCGGCGGCGCCGACGGTGTGATGGGCCAGAAGACCAAAGATGCGATCATAGCCTTCCAGACCGATAACAAGATGAAGGCGACCGGCGAAATCGACGCGGATCTGGTAAAGGCGCTGCTGGCGCGCAAATAACGGCATATGCGTCGCTTCCGCGACGCCCTTGCCACACATTTGCCTGTTAACTGATTGAGATGATTTTTTGTTTCGGCGGCGCGGCATGGGTTTCCACCCCGGCCGCGCCGTCGGCGCAAGAAAAAATTGGCTTTTCGGTGCGACACTGCCGCAACGGCTGCAATCGCCGACAGGCAAACTGATCGAGACTGACGGGTGGGCATCTATCTCCCGATCGCGGAAATTTCCGTCAACGTCTTCGTACTGCTGGCCATGGGGGCGGCGGTTGGCTTCCTGTCGGGCATGTTCGGGGTGGGTGGCGGCTTTCTCATCACCCCGCTGCTGATCTTCTACAACATCCCGCCGGCGATCGCGGTCGCCACCGGCGCCAACCAGGTCATCGCCTCCTCGTTTTCGGGCGCGCTGTCGCACATGAAGCGCGGCACGCTCGACTTCAAACTCGGCGGGGTGCTGCTCGCCGGCGGCATTGTCGGTTCGACCGGCGGCATCTTTGTCTTTGCGCTTTTGCGCCGGCTGGGGCAGCTCGACCTGTTCATCTCGCTGCTCTATGTCGTGCTGCTCGGCACGGTCGGCGGTCTGATGCTGGTCGAAAGCGTGAACGCGCTGCGCGCCACCCGCAGCGGTGCCGCTCCTGTGCTGAAGAAATCCGGCCAGCACAACTGGATCCACCGGCTGCCGCTGAAGATGCGCTTCAGGGCCTCGAAACTGTTCGTCAGTGTCATCCCGGTGCTAGGGCTTGGCGCCGGCATCGGCTTCCTGTCGTCGATCATGGGCGTCGGCGGCGGCTTCATCATGGTGCCGGCACTGATCTATCTGCTGAAGGTGCCGACCAATGTCGTCATCGGCACCTCGCTGTTCCAGATCATCTTCACCTCGGCCTACACGACGCTGGTCCACGCCACCACCAACCAGACTGTCGATGTCATGCTTGCCTTCCTGCTGATGGCGGGCGGCGTCGCCGGCGCGCAATATGGCGCCAAGGCCGGCCAGAAGCTGCGCGGCGAACAGTTGCGGGCGCTGCTGGCGATGCTGGTGCTGGCGGTCGCCATCCGGCTTGCCATCGATCTGTTCGTCACCCCGCCCAATCTTTATTCGCTGTCCGCCGCGGGCCTGAACTGATGGCGGGCCTGAAAGCGTTCGCAGCCGCTGCTTTCCTGTCGCTCGTCGCCGCCGCATTGCCTGCGGTAGCGCAGACGCCGCCGGCCGAAAGCATCCAGATCGGGCTGTCCACGGATGCCGTGTCGATCACCGCCGGATTTTCCGGCGCCGACCTCACCATCTTCGGTTCGCTGGAAAATGCCGATCCGCTCGTCGCGCGCCAAGGGCGCTACGACGTGATCGTCGTGCTCGAAGGCCCGCCACGGCCGGTGGTCGTGCGGCGCAAGGACAGAGTGCTCGGCGTCTGGATCAATCTGGAGTCGGAAACGTTCGAGAACGTGCCGGTCTCCTATTCGGTGGCAACCACGCGCCCGTTGCAGGATGTCACCGATCCGAACAGCTACAAGCAGCTCTCGCTCGGTGCCTCCAATCTCTACATGAAGCCAGCTGACGTGACCGACAGCCCGGCGACGATCGAGGAGTTCACCGCCGCGCTGAGGGACCGCAAGACTGCGACCGGCCTCTACAGCGAGAATGTCGGCGGCGTGCAGTTCCTGTCGCAGAACCTGTTTCGCGCCACCGTCAGGCTGGCGCCCAATGTCCCGGTCGGCACCCACAAGGCCCGCGCCTTCCTGTTCAAGAGCGGCATGTTCATCAAGGAGAGCTCGGCCCAGCTCGAAATCCGCAAATCCGGTTTCGAACAGTCTATCTTCCGCGTCGCGCACGACTATTCCTTCCTCTACGGCGTCTTCGCCGTATCGCTCGCCATGCTCACCGGCTGGCTTGGAAGGCTGATCTTCCGCAAAGACTAGATTTCCTCGCGAAAGCCTGTTCCCCTTTGCGGGCTCATGCGCTAGACCGCCGCCTCCCGGCGCAACAAGCGCACATCACAATCCGGTTCGGCAGAAAGGTCCGGTCACCCGGACATTGGCGCGGCTGACAAGGCTCCGTCCCGCTGCCCCAGAAAAAACGACAGGAAACTGCGATGCGACCAGCATTCGGCGGTATCGATTTCGGCACGTCCAATTCCACCGTCGGCGTGATCCGCAACGGGCAGCCACGCCTGGTGGCGCTGGAGGACGGCCAGGTGACGCTGCCAAGTGCTGTGTTCTTCAACTTCGACGACAACCACACCTATTTCGGGCGCCGGGCCATCGCCGACTATACCGACAGCATCGAAGGCCGCCTGATGCGTTCGCTGAAGAGCGTGCTCGGCAGCTCGCTGGTGCATGAGAAGACGCGCATCAAGGCGCGCTCGATCGGCTTCATGGAAATCGTCGGGCTGTTCGTCGGCCACTTGAAAAGGCGGCTGGAGGAAGATGTAAAGGCACCTGTTGAAAACGTGGTGCTTGGGCGTCCGGTGCAGTTCGTCGACGATGACGCGGAAGCCGATGCGAAGGCTGAGGGCGAGCTCGAGAACGCAGCGCGCATCCAGGGCTTCAAGCACATCGCCTTCCAGTTCGAGCCGATCGCAGCAGCGCTCGACTACGAACAGAAGGTTACGCGCGAGGAACTGGCGCTGATCGTCGACATGGGCGGCGGCACGTCGGACTTTTCGATCGTGCGCGTCTCGCCCGAGCGCGCCCGCTCGACCGATCGCAAGGACGACATCCTGGCCAACCGGGGCATCCATATCGGCGGCACCGATTTCGACCGGCTGCTCAGCATCGCCCATGTGATGCCGCAGCTCGGCTATCTGTCGCCGACCAAGGACGGCAAGCGCAATTTGCCGGCCAGCTATTTCATCGACCTGGCGACATGGCAGCGCATCAACCTCGTCTACACCGCCAGGGCGATGACGCATCTGAGACAAATCCGCTTCGAGGCCGAACGCGCCGACCTGGTCGACCGCTTCATCCATATCGTCGAACATCGCTACGGACATGCGCTGGCAGGTCTGGTCGAAAAGGCCAAGATCGCACTGACGGACCAACCCTCGGCCGGCGTGCAGGTCCCGCTTCCCGACGCGCGCTTCGCCGCAGAAATCACGCGGGCAGGCCTCGAAGCGACGATCGGCGGCGATATCGACCGGGTGACCGCGACGGTAGGCCAGACCATCGGCGACGCCGGCGTAAAGGCCACCGACATCACCGCCGTGTTCCTGACCGGCGGATCGACGGCAATCCCGCTGGCGAGGCGGCAGATCCTGGAACTGGTGCCGCAGGCCTCAGTCATCGAAGGCGACATGTTCGGCTCGGTCGGGCTCGGCCTGGCGCTCGATGCCCAGCGGAAGTTCGGCTGATCCAGCTAGGCTGAAGCCATCGCCTTCTCGCTCAGATGCGCCTTCAATGCCATCTGGGCGAGGCTGGCCTGACGGTCGCGGTGGGTGATGATGGCGAAGTCGCGCTTCGGGAGGGCGATCGGCACCGAGCGCAGGCTGCCTTCGGCAATCGCGCCGGTGACGACGAGTTCGGAAATGATGGTGGCGCCGGCGCCGGCTTCGACCGCCTGACGGATTGCCTCGTTGCTCGGCAGCACCAGGAATATCTGCAGCTCGGCGAGTGAAATCCCCTCGCGGCGCGCCAGATCCTCCAGCACCTCGCGCGTGCCGGAACCGCCCTCGCGGATGATCCAGCGCAGTTCCCTGATGTCGGGGCGGCCCGGCGCGATGTCGGCAATCTCCGGATGCGAGGTAGCGACGACAAGCTTCAGCCTGTCGATGTCGACCTTGGCGCGCCGCAAGATGTCGGATTCGGTGCGCCCCTCGACCAGGCCGAAATCCGCCGTGCCGTCCAAAACATGGGTCTCGACCTGCCTGGTGTTGCCGATGGTGACGCTCAGCCTGACGGCAGGGTACGCCTCATGGAAGGAAGCCAGCCGGCGCGGCAGCCAATAGCTGGCGATGGTCTGGCTGGCGGCGATCGAAAGCGAGCCGGTGACGGTCTGCGAGACATCCTCGAGCACGTTGCTTGCGGCGGCCGCTCGTTCGAGCACGGCCTTGGCCTCTGGCAGGAACCGGCGACCGGTCTGCGCCAGCTCGATGTTGCGGCCGACCCGGTTGAACAGCTGCACACCATGCTGCTGTTCAAGCGCGCGGATGGCGGCCGATGCCGCCGACTGGGAGATGCCCAAAAGCGCTGCTGCCTTGGTCATGTGGCCGCGCTCGGCGACGGCTACGAAGATGCGCAACTGGTCCAGAGTCATGATCAACTAAGAAGCAAATTCGATCGGAATTACAAGATCTGTTTGTTAGACAGATCAATTGCTTTGTTCTAAGTTTTTGCGGAAAGTTGGAAAAAATTGGCGGTACCGCCGCAAAGGTTGGGAAATTGATCGGGCGCTTCAAATCGCTGTTCGCGCACTGGACCCGCCGGGTAAGGCGGCAGTTCGCCGGCGAGCGCTACCACCCTGAACAGCATTACATGCGCGGCCCTGGACCGAAGACGAAAGCCAGGACGGCGAGCGGCAAGAGCGTTCGCGGATCATGAGCTACGGAGCGCCGCGCGGCGCCAATTCCGCACCGTCGCAACGGCCGCTGGCCGACACGCGCGCACCCGACGAGGGCGACGGCGTCGACACTTCGCCAAGCGTATCCGACAGGATCGCCAAGACCACCTGCTACATGTGCGCCTGCCGCTGCGGCATCGACGTGCACGTCAAGGACGGCAAGGTCCGTTACATCAACGGCAACAAGGACCATCCGGTCAATCGCGGCGTGATCTGCGGCAAGGGCAGTTCCGGCATCATGCAGCATTACAGCCCGGCGCGGCTGAAGAAGCCGCTGCTGCGCACCGGCCCGCGCGGCTCGGGAGAATTCCGCGAGATCGAATGGGAGGAAGCTTTCTCCATCGCGACGGAGCGGCTTTCGGCGATCCGCCGGACCGATCCGAAGAGGCTTGCCTTCTTCACCGGGCGCGATCAGTCGCAGTCGCTGACCGGCTGGTGGGCGAGCCAGTTCGGCACGCCGAACTTCTCCGCCCATGGCGGCTTTTGCTCGGTCAACATGGCGGCCGGCGGGCTCTACACGATCGGCGGCTCGTTCTGGGAATTCGGCGAGCCCGACTGGGACAACACCAAATACTTCATGCTGTTCGGCGTCGCCGAGGACCATGATTCCAATCCGATCAAGATCGGCCTGGGCAAGCTCAAAGCGCGCGGCGCCAAGGTGGTCTCGATCAATCCGTGCCGCACCGGCTACAATGCGATTGCCGACGACTGGATCGGCATCCGGCCCGGCACGGACGGCCTGTTCGTGTTCGCCCTCATCCACGAACTGCTCAAGGCCGGCCGCGTCGATCTCGATTATCTGCTGCGCTACACCAACGCGCATGTGCTTGTCGTGCAGGAGCCTGGCGCTGCCGATGACGGACTGTTCGTGCGCGACGGTGCCGGCAATCCGCTGGCCTGGGACAGGGTGGCCAAGACACCTGTCGGCGCAGCCGACCCAAATGCAAAGCCGGCGCTGACCGGCAGCTTCACCGTCGACGGCCGCCGCTGTGTGCCGGTGTTCCAACTCGTTGCCGACCGTTATCTCGATGAGAACTATTCGCCCGACGCGGTCGCCGAGCGCTGCGGCATTCCCGCCGACACGATCCGCAAGGTCGCCGCCGAACTGGCTCACGTCGCGTTCGAACAGACGATCGAATTGCCGGTGGCCTGGACCGACTGGGCTGGCCGCCGCCATGAGACGATCAAGGGCCGGCCGGTGTCGATGCACGCCATGCGCGGCATCTCGGCCCATTCGAACGGTTTTCACTCCTGCCGCGCCATTCATCTGTTGCAGGTGCTTCTCGGCACGGTGGACGTGCCGGGCGGATTCCGCTTCAAGCCGCCTTATCCCCGCCCGGCGCCGCCGGGACCGAAGCCCGCGGGCAGGAATGTGCAGCCGATGACGCCGCTCGAGGGCATGCCGCTCGGCTTCGTCTGCGGGCCGGACGATCTCCTGGTCGACGAGGCCGGCACGCCCATCCGCATCGACAAGGCCTATTCCTGGGACGCGCCTTTGGCCGCGCACGGCCTCATGCACACCGTCATCCGCAATGCCTGGGCGGGCGATCCTTACCGGATCGACACGCTGTTGATGTACATGTCGAACATGGCCTGGAATTCCTCGATGAACACCGTCGAGACCATCGCCATGCTGACCGACGCAGACGAGGAGGGCCGCTACAAGATCCCCTTCATCATCTATTCCGACGCCTATTATTCCGAGACGGTGCCGTTCGCCGATCTGGTGCTGCCCGATACGACCTATCTCGAAAGACACGACTGCATCAGCCTGCTCGACAGGCCGATCAGCCACGCCGACGGTCCGGGCGACGCCATCCGTCATCCGGTGGTCGAGCCGGACCGCGACGTCAGGCCGTTCCAGTCGGTGCTGATCGAGCTCGGTGCGCGGCTCGGCCTGCCCGGCTTCATTGCCGACAACGGGTCGGCCAGATACCGCGACTATGCCGACTACATCGTCAATCACGAACGCACGCCCGGCATCGGGCCGCTGGCCGGCTGGCGCGGCAAGGACGGGACGGCGATCGGCAGCGGCGGGGCCAATCCGGACCAGTTGCAGCGCTACATCGACAATGGCGGCTTTTGGCACCACGATTTTTCCACCGACCAGCGCTACTACAAGATGGCCAACCGCTCCTATCTCGAGTTCGCGGAGCAGATGGGCTTCATCCCCAAGGCCGAGCCGATCGTTTTCCAGCTCTATTCCGAGCCCATGCAGCGCTTCCGCCTCGCGGCGCGTGGTCATGGAAAGATGCAGCCACCGGAAGCTGAGCGCAGCCGCATCGAGACCTATATGGACCCGCTGCCGTTCTGGTACGCGCCGTTCGAGGAAGCAGCCGTCGACCTGCAAAAATATCCGCTGCATGCGCTGACGCAGCGGCCGATGCACATGTACCATTCCTGGGGTTCGCAGAATGCGTGGCTGAGGCAGATCACCAGCCAGAACCGCTTGTTCGTGCACCACCAGACCGCAGCCGGACTCGGGCTTGCCGATGAAGACTGGGTGTGGATCGAGAGCATCAACGGCCGGGTGAAGGGACAGATCAAGCTGGTCGACGGTGTCAACCCGGACACGGTGTGGACCTGGAACGCCATCGGCAAGCGCCGCGGCAGCTGGGGGCTGAAGGACGACGCCGCCGAGAGCAATCGCGGCTTCCTGCTCAACCACATCATCGGCGACCAGACATCCGCCGATGCGAACGGCAAGCGCTATTCGAATTCGGACCCGGTCACCGGACAGGCGGCTTGGTTCGATCTGCGCGTCCGCATCGTCAAATGCACCGCGGAAGAAGCCGGCTTCACCGAACCGCAGTTCGAACGCTTCCGGCAGCCGCCGCGTTTCGAACCTGCACCCGACACACTCCGCTTCGGCGCCGAATTCCGCATGAACAGGGAAGCCGCCGAATGACCTGCCTTCCCGCCCATACCGACAAAAGGCTCGGCCTGGTTATCGACCTCGACACCTGCGTCGGCTGCCAGGCCTGCGTTACCGCCTGCAAGGAGTGGAACACCGGCGGCCACATGGCGCCGCTGACCGACATCGACCCCTATGGCGGCAATGTCGATGGCGTCTGGTTCAACCGCGTGCACAGCTATGAGCACACGACCGAGATGGGCGGGCGGACGGTCAACTTCCCGCGCTCCTGCCTGCACTGCGAGACGCCTGCCTGTGTCACCGTCTGCCCGACGGGAGCCTCCTACAAGCGCGCCTCGGACGGCATTGTGCTGATCGACGAGGACAAGTGCATCGGCTGCAAATTGTGCAGTTGGGCCTGCCCCTATGGCGCTCGCGAATTCGACACCGATGTCGGTGTGATGAAGAAATGCACGCTCTGTGTCGACCGCATCTACAACGACAATCTGGCCGAGGAAGACCGCGTGCCGGCCTGCGTCGCCGCCTGCCCGACCAGCGCCCGGCATTTCGGCGACCTCGGCGACCCCGCCTCGGCGGTTTCTCAGTTGGTGGCGGATCGCGGCGGCGTCGACCTGATGCCCGAGATGGGCTATCACCCGACCAACAAGTACCTGCCGCCGCGTGCCCACACCCAACGCGCCGCTTCGGTGGCCGCACCCGCGCTTGAGCCGTTGCGGGCCGAAGGCGGCTTCCTCGGCTGGGTCGACCGCATGCTTTCGAACTGACCCATGCATCCAGCCTTTTCCGTCGTCTTCTTCACCACCGCCACCGGTGCCGGCTACGGCCTGCTGGCGCTGCTTGGCGTGCTCGGCGGATTGGGGTTAATCCCACCTGATTTCTGGCTCGGGTTCATCGGCATGGGGTTGGCGTTGGGTCTGATCGTCGCCGGCCTGCTGTCGTCGACCGGCCATCTCGGCCGACCGGAAAGAGCATGGCGTGCCTTCTCGCAATGGCGCAGCTCCTGGCTGTCGCGCGAGGGCGTGTCGTCGGTCCTGACCTTCATTCCGGCCGGCCTGTTCGGCATCGGCTGGGTGTTTTTCGGCCGCACTGGTGGCTGGGTCACCTTGGCCGGACTGCTGACTGCCGTCGGCGCGATCGTCACCGTCTGCACGACAGGCATGATCTATGCCTCGCTGAAGCCGATCGCCCAGTGGCACAGCCGTTACACGCTACCCGGTTATCTGATCTTCTCTGCGATGACCGGCAGCCTGATGTTGAACGCACTGCTCCAGGGTTTTGGCGTTGGCTCAAAAACCGTGCAGGCATCCTCACTGCTCGTCACGCTTATCGGCTGGGGCTGGAAGCTGGCGACCTGGCGCCACAATGACCGGCTGGAAATCCCGACCACGGCCAACACCGCGACCGGACTTGCCGGCGGCACGGTGCGGTCGCTGGAATGGCCGCACACCGAGGAAAATTATCTACTCAAGGAAATGGGTTTTCGCATCGCGCGCAAGCACGGCGCAAAGCTGCGGCTGATCACGCAGATTTTGGCCTTCGCCTTGCCCAGCTTGCTGTTGCTCGCGGCGATCTTTCTACCTTGGCCGTTGGCGGCGATCGCATCGGTACTCGCAACCTTCGTCCAGTTCGCAGGCATGCTGGTCGAGCGCTGGCTGTTCTTTGCCGAGGCCAAGCACACGGTCACTTTGTACTATGG
Source organism: Mesorhizobium sp. CNPSo 4689 (assembly GCF_057784325.1). Taxonomy (NCBI): domain Bacteria; kingdom Pseudomonadati; phylum Pseudomonadota; class Alphaproteobacteria; order Hyphomicrobiales; family Phyllobacteriaceae; genus Mesorhizobium; species Mesorhizobium sp. CNPSo 4689. The sequence continues at coordinate 528,544 of NZ_JBWLUZ010000001.1, read as the reverse complement.
CAGATAGGTTTTACCCGGGCCTGAGCATCGAGCCGGAAATCGCAAAGATGCGCTCCGCACCGAGCATATAGACCATCAGCGTCTCGCGGCGGAACAGGCCGGCATAGGCACGGTCGAGCACGTTGAGCGAGCCGGTATAGGCGCCGAAGGCCGGCATAATCATGCGGCCGCCGTCACCGGCAAAGCAGCGCCGCCGCACCGAGCGACCGCGCTGGACGATACGGGCGCAGGGATGCAGATGGCCTGATATCTCGCCTTCGACTCGCACCTTTGAAGGCTCGTGCCGGAACAGCAACGCGCCGATGGCGAGTTCGCGCACGGTGTCACCAGGCAGATCGGCCGGCCCGTCCGGATCATGGTTGCCGGCGACCCAGAACCAGTCGCGGCCTGATATCAGCGCTTCCAGGCGCTCGCGGAAGCTTTGATGCATGCGCTCGGCGCCGCCGCCGTCGTGGAAACTGTCGCCGAGGCTGATGACGATCGCCGGCTGATAATCGGCGATCACCGCCTGCAGCCGGAGCAAGGTGGCGCCGGTGTCATAGGGCGGGATCAGCGCGCCGCGCCGGGCAAAGGACGAACCTTTTTCGAGATGCAGGTCGGACACCGCCAGCAGCCGAAGCTCGGGGAAATAGAGCACGCCACGCGGATCGCAGACGGCACGCTCGCCGGCGATGCCGACCAGGTCGGCCTCTGCCATCAGCGACGTGCGCGCCAGCGAGAAATTCATGCCCCCATCACTCTCAGTTCGTCACCTTCGGCCCATGGCCTCCTCGACCAGATCGGCGGCTTCCATCAGCAGCGTCTCGTTGGCGCCGCCATTGACCGGTTCCTTGCCGATCTCCAGCATCACCGGTATCGCCAGCGGCGAAATCTGATCGAGATGCTTATGCACGATTCGGCCGCGCACGCGCGAGAGCATCTCGGCAAGTCTGCTGACATCAAGCAGGCCGGCGGAGGCGTCGGTGCGCGTCGCCTGCAGCAGAATATGGTCCGGCTCGTGGCTGCGCAGCACGTCGTAGATCAGGTCGGCTGACACGGTCACCTGCCGGCCGCTCTTCTCCTGCCCAGGATAGCGCTTCTCGATCAGCCCGGCGATGACCGCGCAGGTGCGGAAGGTGCGCTTCAGCATCCAGCTGTCGTTCAGCCAAGCCTCGAGATCGTCGCCCAGCATGTCCTCGTCGAACAGCGCCGCCAGCGACGGTTTCTTCGTCTTGAACAGTGCCGCCATGTCGTCCAGCGCCCAGACGGCCAGCGAATAGTCGGTGGCGACGAAGCCGAGTGGCCGGGCGCCTGCCCGCTCCAGCCGTCGCGTCAAGAGCATGCCGAGCGTTTGATGCGCCAGCCGGCCCTCGAACGGATAGGCGACCATGTAGTGCCGGTTGCCGCGTGGAAAGGTTTCGACCAGAAGGTCGCCGCGCTTCGGCAGCACCGACTTTTCCTTCTGCAGCCGCAGCCAATCGGCGACCTGTTCCGGCAGTGCCTGCCAGCGGTTGCTGTCGGCCAGCATGCCACGCACCTGTTCGGCGAGATAGGTCGACAGCGGAAACTTGCCGCCGGCATAGCTTGGCACGATGATGTTGGCGCCGGCGCCGCTGGAGACGACGCATTCGTTCTCGCGGATTCCTTCGAAGCGTAGCACCTTGCCGGCGAATAGGAAATTATCGCCAGGGCGCAGCGTCTCGGCGAAATACTCCTCGATCTTGCCGAGCACCGGCCCGCCGCGGCCAGCCATGCCGCGCCCCTGCCTGACATAGCGGACATTGAGCTCCGGCATCTCGACGATGGTGCCGACGTTCAGCCGGTATTGCTGGGCGACGCGCGGATGCGAGACGCGCCACAGCCCGTCGACCGTCTTGCGGATGCGGGCGTAGCGCTCGTAGTTCTTCAGCGCATAGCCGCCGGTGGCGACGAAGTCGACGACGCGGTCAAAAGTCTCGCGCTCCAGGGCCGCATAGGGTGCCGCGCTACGCACCTCCTCGAACAGACGATCGGCATCGAAGGGCGCACCGCAAGCGACACCCAGCACATGCTGCGACAGCACGTCGAGCGCGCCCTTGATCAGTGGCGGTGTGTCCTGCGCGCCGAGATAATTGGCGTCAAGCGCTGCCCGGCATTCCAGCACCTCGAAGCGGTTGGCCGGGATCAGGATCGCCTTCGACGGTTCGTCCATGCGGTGGTTGGCGCGGCCGATGCGCTGCGCCAGCCGGCTGGCGCCCTTCGGCGCACCGACATGGACGACCAGATCGACATCGCCCCAGTCGATGCCGAGATCGAGCGTCGAAGTGGCGACGATGGCGCGCAGTGCATTCTCGCCCATCGCCTTTTCGACGCGCCGGCGCTGGCCGACATCGAGCGAGCCGTGGTGGAGCGCGATCGGCAGCGAATCCTCGTTCGCCCGCCAGAGTTCCTGGAACAGCAGTTCGGCCTGGCTGCGGGTGTTGACGAACAAAAGCGTCGTGCGGTGCTTTTTGATCGCCTCGTAGATCTCGGGGATGGCGTAGCGGGCCGAATGGCCTGACCACGGCACACGTTCTTGTGAATCGAGAATGGAGATGTCGGGCTTGGCACCGCCGACGATGGCGATCAGCCCAGCCATCGCGCCGGGTGGGTTCTGCGCGACCAGCCAGCGCCGCAACTCGTCGGGCTCGGCGACGGTGGCTGACAGACCTATGGTCTGCAGCTTGGGCACATAGTTGCGCAGCCGTGCCAGACCGAGCGCCAGCAGGTGCCCGCGCTTCGAGATCACCAACGAGTGCAGCTCGTCGAGCACCACGTAGCGCAGATCCTCGAAGAAGCGCCTGGCGTCGGGTGCCGCGATCAGCAGCGCCAGTTGTTCGGGCGTCGTCAGCAGGATGTCGGGCGGCACCAGCTTCTGCCGCTGGCGCTTGTGCGAGGGCGTGTCGCCGGTGCGGGTCTCTATGGTGACGGGCAGGCCGATCTCTTCCACCGGCTTGCCGAGATTGCGCTCGATGTCGACGGCCAAAGCCTTCAGCGGCGAGATGTAGAGCGTGTGGATGCCGCGATGCGCCTGGCCCGGTTTTCGCCTGGGACGATCGGCGAGTTCCGTCAGGGACGGCATGAAGCCGGCCAGCGTCTTGCCGGCGCCGGTCGGAGCGATCAGCAGCACGGACTGCCCGGCCCGGGCCCGCGCCAACAATTCGATCTGATGGGCACGCGGCGCCCAGCCTTTTTGCGCGAACCATCTGATGAACGGTTCGGGCAGGACGACGGCGGCATTCCGGTCAGCGAGGCGAGGCTGTTCTGTCACGCGCCAGAGGTAGCGCGACCGCGCGAGAACGCCAAGCAGAATCGGAACAAAAGGTGATCGACGGTCCTGCTACGGCCTTCGAAACCCCGTCGGGCCGCCATAGAGATAGCCGATGCGGGCGATGGCGTCCTTCAGCCCTTCGCGCGACACCAGCATGGTGTGGCCATTGGCGTGGATCATGGTGTCGGCGTCGGTCATGACGGCGACGTGGCCCTTCCAGAAGACGAGGTCGCCACGACGCAGCTCGTTGAAATCCGGGCCGGGTTCGAGCGGCTCGCCGATGGTCGCCGCCTGCATGTCGGAATCGCGGAGCACGTCCTGGCCTGCCATGCGCATCGCCAGTTGCACGAGGCCGGAACAGTCGATGCCGAAGCCCGAGGCACCGCCCCAGAGATAGGGTGTACCGAGAAAGGTCTCCGCGACCGATACATAGTCGGCAGACTTATCCGCGATCGGCCTGAGATGGCCTGCAATGACCGCCTGACCGGAGGGCAGCAGTCCATAGTGCGTGCCGCGGGTTTCCGCGGCACCCGTCACCGTCACCGCCGACCCCATCGACAACTGCCCGCTGATCGGAAAGCGAAGGTCGGGACCGGGATAGAGGAAGGTGCGCGGCACCGAGACAGTATGGGTCGGCGGATGGTCCCTCGCTCCCAGCACGGTGTCGGTGACATAGCCGACATAGCCGTCGCGCTCAGCCTGGATCCAGGCCCAGCCTTCCTTCTCCTCGAAGACGAGGATATCTTCGCCGAACAGGGCCTGGGTGTTGACCCCGGCATCCCAGCTCGGCGCCTTGCGGATATCGGCCACGGAAACCGAAATCCGCGCCGGCTGGCCGGCGACGAAGCGGTCGGCGGAAACTTCGCCTTTCAATCGCGCATCGGCGAGATCGCTGCGAAAAGCGTGAAGGCGGGCATCCCTGGCGGTCAAATCGGCAACTCGTCTTAATCGGTAAGGTGGGCAAATCGACAATTGGTCAGATGGGCAGTTCGTGGGCCCTGGCAACGATACCATCGCCGAAGCGCTCGACAAAGAGGGCGCCCTCGACCGTACGCCTGATCAGGACGTTGCGCTTGTCGAGTTCGTCGCGATGGCGCGACACCAGTTTCAGCGCGCCCATCGTATCGAGCGCGCGGGTGATGACCGGCTTGGTGACGTTGAGCCTTGCGGCCAGCCCGCGCACCGTGTGCGGCGGCGGATCGAGATAGATGGTGAACAGGATCGCCGTCTGGCGCATGGTGAGATCGGGTGCGCCGTCGCGCACCTGCGACAGCATCACTTGCTGCCACAATCGCATGGCCTGGCTTGGGCGCATCAAGATCGACATCCGCCCAGCATGACGCCAAATTGTTTCGGTTCCGTTTCAGTTTCGGAGTTTTGCCGGCTGCTCTGGATGGTCAGCCGTAACGTGTCGAGATGATCCGCTCCAGCGCGCGAATGCCTTGCGCCTCGCCGCCGGCGACGCCGTGCGGGCGATCGGACGGGTTCCAGGCGAAGATGTCGAAATGCGCCCAGCTGTGAGTCTTCTCGACGAAGCGCTTGAGGAACAGAGCAGCGGTAATCGAGCCGGCAAAGCCATCCGCGGTGACATTGTTGATGTCGGCGATCTTGGACGACAGTTTTGCGTCGTAGGGCCGCCACAGCGGCATGCGCCACAGCGGGTCCTCGACCACGACGGAAGCTGCTGCGAGATCGTCGGCCAGCGCCTCGTCGCCGGTGTAGAAGGGCGGCAGGTCGGGGCCAAGCGCGACGCGGGCCGCTCCGGTCAGCGTCGCCATGTCGACCAGCAGTTGGGGTTCGTCGTCGTCGGCCAGCGCCAAGGCATCGGCCAGCACCAGCCGCCCCTCGGCGTCGGTGTTACCGATCTCGACGGTGATGCCCTTGCGGCTCGTCAGCACGTCGCCTGGCCGGAACGCATTTCCCGCAATCGAATTCTCGACCGCGGGGACGAGCACGCGCAGCCGCACGTACAAGCCAGCGGCCATGATCATCGAAGCGAGGCCCAGCACATTGGCGGCGCCGCCCATGTCCTTCTTCATCAGCAGCATGCCCGACGACGGCTTGATGTCGAGACCACCCGTATCGAAGCAAACGCCCTTGCCGACCAGCGTTACCTTCGGCGCCCCCTCCGGTCCCCATCTCATGTCGATCAGGCGGGGCGCATCGGATGATGCGCGACCGACCGCATGGATCATGGGGAAGTTCTCCGCAAGCAGGTCGTCGCCCCTCGTCACCGACACCTCGGCCTGATGCTCAGCGGCCAGCATCCGAACAGCCACCTCCAAATGGTCGGGGCCCATGTCGCTGGTCGGCGTATTGACCAGATCGCGCGTCAGGAAAACGCCGTCGACGATGCGGCCGACACGCGCCGCATCGGCGCCGGATGGCAGGGTAAAGCGCAGCGCCTTGCCTGGCTTCTTGCCGTAACGCGTAAAGACATAGCCGCCGAGCGCCAGCGCAATGGCCGCGAGTTCGGGCTCCGCGGGGTCGGAGGCAAAATGCCAGTCGCCTTCCGGCAAGGCTCGCGCCAAGGCACCGACGGCAAGCATGCCCTCGCCGTCGCCGATGCCGAACAGCGCGCCGGCAAGCGCGCCGCTCTCGCCGGGAACGACAAGCGTCCTGCCGGCTTCACCGGAGAAGCCGTTGGCCTTGGCCCAGGCGATCGACGATGGCGCGAGACCGGCTGCTTCCAGATCGCCCTTTGCCACCAGATGAACCGGCAAGGCGGCCTGCAGCGTGCGTTCGACAAGTTCGACAGGCATTCGATGATCTCCGGCCGGTCGCATCGCGAGTCGGCGTTTCTTAACTGTCCGTTAGGGTTAACAGAATATTTCTGCGGGAGGGAAGACGGCCAGGCAATGGCCGCGTGAATGGAGACCGGGTGCCAATGCCGATCAAAGTGTCGAACATCACAGGCAAGCGTCTGATCACCACGGCATTCTTGGCGGCGTTGGCGGCGAGCGTAGCGGGTTGCGGCACCACCAGCAAGTTCACGACCGGCTCGATTTCCCGCTCCAGCAGCAAACCACTGGAGACCATGGCCGCCGGCGAACTGCACAACGCGACGATAGCGCTAGGCGAATCCTACGCCAAGAATCCCAACGACAAACGCATCGCCACGAACTATGCGGCGGCACTGCAGATGGACGGCGATGCCGACCAGTCGCTCGCCGTCATGCGCAAGCTAGCGATTGCCTACCCCAAGGACCGCGACGTGCTTGCCGCCTATGGCAAGGCGCTGGCCGCCAACGGGCAGTTCGAGCCGGCGCTCGATGCGGTGCGCCGCGCGCAGACACCGGAATATCCGGACTGGCGGCTGGTTTCTGCGGAAGCGGCCATTCTCGACCAGTTGGGGCAGAAGGACGAAGCGCGCCAGGATTACCGCAAGGCGCTCGACCTCAAGCCGAACGAACCATCGATCCTGTCCAATCTCGGCATGTCCTACGTGCTGGAAGGCGATCTGCGCACGGCAGAAACCTATATGCGCTCGGCCGCCGAGCAGCCCAACGCCGACAGCCGGGTCCGGCAGAACCTGGCTTTGGTCGTCGGCCTGCAGGGCCGCTTCGACGAGGCCGAGAAGATCGCCTCGCAGGAGCTCTCGCCCGAGCAGGCACAGGCCAATGTGGCCTATCTGCGCCAGATGCTTGCGCAGCAGAACGCCTGGAGCCAGCTCAAGGACCAGGACAAGGACAAGCCCGCCACCAACTGAAGGGACGGCTGGAGCAATTCCTGGAAAAGTGCTTAGCGGTTTTCCGTTCGGAATTGCGCTGATCCGCGCTAGCGCATCCATCCTGCAATCCCGCCAAAGACAAAAGCCGCGCGGCATAGCCAGCGCGGCTTTTCGTGTATGCGTGAGCCGGATCTCGGTGCTACTCGCTGCTCGACTTCTGCTGATCGCCGAAGATGCCGCGCTGGCTGACCTGGATGCCGGCCGGGCCGAGGATGATGGCGAACAGTACCGGCAGGAAGAACAGGATCATCGGCACGGTGAGCTTGGGCGGCAGCGCGGCGGCCTTCTTCTCGGCAGCGTTCATGCGCATGTCACGACTTTCACTGGCCAGCACGCGTAGCGCATGGGCGACCGGCGTGCCGTAGCGCTCCGCCTGGACCAGCGCCTGCGTCACCGACTTGACTGATTCCAGGCCGGTGCGGCTGGCGAGGTTCTCATAGGCCACCTTGCGCTCCTGCAGGTAGGAGAGCTCGGCGTTGGTCAGGACGAATTCTTCCGCCAATGCCACCGATTGCGCGCCGATCTCGTCGGCGACCTTGCGAAGGGCGGCCTCAACGGACATGCCGGACTCGACGCAGATCAGCATCAGGTCGAGTGCGTCCGGCCATGCCATCTGGATCGACTGCTTGCGTTTGGCGGCGCGGTTGTTGACGTAAAGTATCGGCGCATAGAAGCCGCCATAGGCGACGACGACGCAGACGAACAGCTTGATGAAAGTCGGCTGCAGGGGCAGTCCGCCGAGCATGAAAACGTATAAGGCCGCCAGCGCGAAACCGACGAAGGGCAGGACAAGGCGGAAGAACAGAAAGCGCGTCAGCGGGTTCTGGCCGCGAAAACCCGCCACCTTGAGCTTCTGCAATGTGCTCTCATCGGCCAGCGCGCGCTTCAGATCCAGCCGATCGACGATGTTGCGCATGCCGATCGACTGTTCCTCGCGCAGGCCCTTGCGGCGGCGATCGGCTTCGTTGGCAAGCCGCGTGCGCTGCTTGGCGCGCAATTCGTCACGCTCGAGCGCCACCGATTTCATGCGCGACTTGAGCTGGTTGCCGCCAAGGGCAGGCAAGACCGTGAAGACGGTCGCAAACACCGCGATGCCGACCAGGAGCGCGATCAGGAAAGCGGGGTCGGTAAGGGATTTGACGACCTGGTCTGTCATTGGTTTCTATCTTTTTGTTCGAGCATGATCTTCTCCGAAAACCGGGACCCACTCCTCGGGATCATGCTCTAGACATCGAAGTTCATCATCTTGCGCATCACCATGATGCCGATCGACATCCAGACCAGTGAGCAGCCGATGATCAGGTGGCCGGTGCTGGTGGTGAAGAGCGGCATGATGTAGTTGGGGCTCGACAGGTAGACGAGAAAGGCTACGACGAAAGGCAGGGCGCCGATGATGACCGCGGAGGCCTTGGCCTCCATCGAAAGCGCCTGCACCTTGGCCTTCATCTTCTTGCGGTCGCGCAGCACGCGCGAAAGATTGCCAAGCGCTTCGGAAAGATTGCCGCCGGCCTGCGACTGTATCTGGATCACGATGCCGAAGAAGCCCGCCTCAGGGCAAGGCATGGTTTCGGCCATGCGGATCGCCGCATCGGGGATCGACATGCCCATCTGCTGTGAATCGATGATACGGCGAAACTCGGTCTTTACCGGTTCCGGAGATTCGTTGGCGATCAGGCGGATTGAGTCATTCAGCGGCAGGCCCGACTTGACCGCCCGCACGATGATGTCGAGGGCGTTCGGAAACTCGGCGAGAAATGCCTTGACGCGTCGGCCGCGGCGAAACAGGACGAACCAGCGCGGCAGACCAAGGGCGCCGGCCAGCAACGCACCCGGAAGGATCAGCAAAGGCGCACCGGCCATATAGGCGAGAGCCGTGAGAACGATGCCGCAGACGGCCGAGTAGATGTAGAAGCGCTCAATGGAAACCGTCATGCCGGCTTGACGGATCAACGCCTTCAGCGGCGGCTTCTTGACGTTGCGATCGTTGGATTTCTGCTTTTCGTCGAGCTGCTTCAGCGAATCCTGGACGGATTTTCGCCGCTTGGTTGCTTCGGCGACACGATCACGCGAGGCCTTGACGACGGAACGATCGGTTTCGGCCGTCTTGATGGTCTCGAGCCGCTTGCCGACCTGCTTCTCGTTGCTTATCCGGGTGAACAGGAAAGCGTAGGCGACCGCGCCGGCGCTGAAGCCGGCCAGCACGACAAACGCCAGTACCGTGGTGTCAATTCCGAACATCGACCAGGACCCCTACGCCTCCAGATGCGTCAGTCAGCGCGTTTCTCCATGGCCTCGAGCGCCGTGGCGAGGCGCTGTTCCTCGCCATAGTAGCGGGCGCGATCCCAAAAATGCGGCCGGCCGATGCCGGTCGACACGTGCTCGCCCAGCAGCCTGCCGTTCGAGTCCTCGCCCTTGATGTTGTAGAGGACGAGGTCCTGCGTGATGATGACGTCACCTTCCATGCCGATCACCTCGGTGATGTGGGTGATGCGGCGCGATCCGTCGCGCAGGCGGGCCGCCTGTATGATCACGTCGATGGAGCCGACGACGATCTCGCGCACGGTCTTCTGCGGCAGCGAGTAGCCGCCCATGGCGATCATCGATTCGATACGGTTCAGGCATTCGCGCGGGCTGTTAGAGTGGATGGTTCCCATCGAGCCGTCGTGACCGGTGTTCATCGCCTGCAGCAGGTCGAAGACCTCCGGTCCGCGCACTTCGCCGACGATGATCCGCTCCGGCCGCATGCGCAGGCAATTCTTGACCAGATCGCGCATGGTCACCTCGCCCTCACCCTCGAGATTGGGCGGGCGGGTTTCGAGGCGAACAACATGCGGCTGCTGCAGCTGCAACTCGGCCGAATCTTCGCAGGTGATGACGCGTTCCTCGCGGTCGATGTAGTTGGTCAGGCAATTGAGCAGCGTCGTCTTGCCCGAGCCGGTGCCGCCCGAGATGACGATATTGCAGCGGACCCGGCCGATGATCTTGAGAACATCGGCGCCTTGCGGCGAGATCGCGCCGAACTTGACCAGCTGGTCGAGCGTCAGCTTGTCCTTCTTGAACTTGCGGATGGTGAGCGCGGTCCCGTCGATGGAGAGCGGCGGCGCGATGACGTTGACGCGGGAACCGTCGGGCAGGCGGGCGTCGCAGATCGGGCTGGACTCGTCGACACGGCGGCCAACCTGGCTGACGATGCGCTGGCAGATGTTGAGCAGCTGCTGGTTGTCGCGGAAACGAATGCCGGTCTGTTCGACCTTGCCGTTGACTTCGATATAGACGTTCTTGGAGCCGTTGACCATGATGTCGGCGATGTCGTCGCGGGCGAGCAAGGGTTCCAGCGGGCCGTAGCCGAGCACGTCGTTGCAGATGTCCTCGAGCAGTTCCTCCTGCTCGGCGATCGACATCGCGAAATTCTTGATCGCAATGATGTCGTTGACGATGTCGCGGATTTCCTCGCGCGCACTTTCGGGATCGAGCTTGGCAAGCTGCGACAGGTCGATCGTGTCGATGAGCGCGGAAAAGACCTGGCTCTTGGTGTCGTAGTAGCTTTCGCTGCGCTCGCGCTGGACCTTCTTCGGCGGCGGCGGCGCGAGCGGCGGCGGCTCGACCGGGCGTCGGGCGGGTGGGGCAACGGCGGCACCGGGCTGCGGCGGCGCAGAGGCCGGCCGCGCGAGAACCGCCGTGTCCGCGGGCACGGTCGCAGCCGGCGCCGGTGCCGGCTGACGGAATTCCGGATTGAACCGGTTGCCGTCGTCTGAGCCTCTCTTACCAAACATGATCGACTACCAATTCCGCTGCTTGAGCGTCACTTCTTGTTGCGCGAGAGCTTGCCCAGGAGCATGCCAAGACCTGCCTTCTTCTTGGCCTTGATTTCGCTGCGCCCGGTCAGCACATGGGCGATCTCATTGACCAGGCCGACGATCGGGCTCTTGGCATCCATCTCGCCAAGCATGCGCCCGTTGTTGGCCGCGTTTCCGAACAGGAGCGGGTCGAAAGGGATGACCGCCATCGGCGTGATGCCGAGCGGCTCGGCAAAATCCGACGACCCGATCTCGGGGCGCTTCGGCACGCCTGCCTGGTTGATGATCAGCCTTGGCGGCGGATCGTTCGGTCGAAGCCGTTTCAGCATGTCCACCATGTTCTTGGTGTTGCGCAGATTGGCCAGTTCCGGCGTCGCGGTGATGACGATCTCGTCAGCCTTGATCAGGGTGCTCTTGGCCCATCCCGTCCAGACGTGCGGGACATCGAGCACCAGCAGCGGTGCGCTGCGCTGGGCCGTGTCGATCAGCTGCGAAAAAGCGTCGGGATCGAAATCGTAGACCCGCTCGAGCGTCGACGGCGCCGCCAGCAGCGACAGGTGCTCGGCGCATTGCGCCAGCAAGCGATCCAGATAGACCTCATCGACGCGCTCGGGCGAGAATACGGCTTCGGCGATGCCCTGTGCCGGATCCTGATCGAAATTGATGTTGGCCGTGCCGAAAGCGAGATCGAGATCGGCCACCACCACTTCGGACTTGAACAGCGACGACATCGCCCAGGCGACGTTGTGGGCAATCGTCGAGGAGCCGACGCCGCCCTTGGCACCGATGAAGGCGATCGAACGGCCGATCGGCTCGGCCTCCGGATCGACGAAGATCGACGAAACCACGCTGACGATGTCGGTCATCGACACCGGTGCGATGACATATTCGGAAATACCCGAGCGGATGAGTTCGCGGTAAAGGCCGACATCATTGTAGTGGCCGATCACCACGACCTTCGAGGTCGGGTCGCAATATTCGGAAAGCTGGGCAAGCTGCTCCAGCAGTTGCTTGGGCTCGCTGCGCGATTCAAGCAGGATCAGGTTCGGCGTCGGCGCCGACTGATAGAATTCGATCGCCGTGGCGATGCCTCCCATATGGACCTTCAGATGAGCCTTCGCCATGCGGCGATCCTCACCGGCGAGTTTGACCGGATTGGCGACGCCCTCGGTCTCGCAAAATGCCTGGATCGAGATGCGCGGGACCGGCCGCAGGGCCTGCATCGCGGCAATGTCCTGTTGCGAGGTTTCTGCGCCATCTACGGGAGTGTCATAGGCAAGATTGCTCATCGTCATGCTCTTTCCGTGACTTGCGCCGCTCAGTAGGTCACTTCCGAATTGCCCAGGAACTCGTCCGAAATGCCTCTGCCGCGGTACGTGTCGATCACCGCGCTGCGATTTTCGGCATCAATATCGGAAGACTTGCGCGGGCCGAGCAGATCGGCCGGATTGGCCATCTGGGCGGCCAGGTTGTTCTGATACGAGCAGCCGAAATCGGCATAGTGCTTGTTTTCCGACGTCTGCAGCAGATCGTCGGGCCAGCGTCCGCATTTGTCGGTCTGGGCTTTCACCGAGATGTAGGCGACGCGCACAGGCGCCGACGCTTCGACGGAAACGGACTGATAGGACGTCATCACGATCCGGTTCCGCTTTATGCCGCTGGCGACCGCCAATCTGGCGAAATCGCGTCCCGCTGCGGCCGCCGCGATCTCGTTGGCCGAGCCGACCGGGATTGCGATCGTCAGCGCCGGGGCAGCGCTCCTGTCATAGCCGTCGAGAAAGCCCAGCAGCGTGTCGCGCTGGGACCCGGTCATGCCGCGGTCGCCGGCGCCGACCGGAAGATCGATCTTCTGGTTCTTCTCGGCGATCATGATGGGGTGGTTGGTGCGATAGTCGTCCGGAATGGCGCCGACCGTGACGCTGTCGCGCTTGAGGTTGGCGCAGCCGGCAAGCGATGCGACGAGCAGGACCGCCAGGGCCGGAACGACCGTCCGGTGGATCCGCTTGCGGCCGGACCCTGCGGCGGTGATCATCATGGCCTTCGATGCTGACTGGAACATGTCCGCTTCCCCGCTCACTTGTAGATGAAGCCGACAACGCCGTGGTAGCGGCCGTTGGGCTTGTCGGTCTGCATCGTGCCGTAGACGCGATTGACGCGGCCAAGGAACATGCCGGCGCCATCACTCGGCGCGTTGAAATTGTCGTCCGGCTTGGCGAGGTCGTTGCGCGCCACCGGCCGCGCCAGATAGGGCGTTATGATGATGACCAGTTCGCTTTCATTGCGGACGAAGTCCCGGCTGCGGAAAAGGGCTCCGAGCACCGGAATCTTTGTCAGCCCAGGCAAACCGTTTACCGCTTGCCTGATGTCATCACGGACGAGGCCGGCGATCATCATCGAACCGCCGGAAGGCAGTTCAACCGTGGTATCGGCCAGGCGCTTGCGAAGCGATAGTACATTCATGCCCGGGGCGGACACGCCGCCGGACAGCGATACCGATCCTTCCGTCGTCGGTTCCGAAACCGACGTCCTTACTTTCAGGCTGATGCGCCCGGGCGACAATACGACCGGCTGGAATTCAAGGCCGATGCCATAGTCGATCTTTTCCGTCGTATAGGTAATCGCGCCGCTACTGTCTGGCGCGGATTGACTTTGCACTATGTTGTATTCGCCGCCGACCTTGAAGGTCGCCTTCTCGCCGGAGACGGCGGTCAAGGTTGGCTCGGCCAGCGTTTTCATGACGCCGGCCTGTTCCATGGCGTTGATGTAGGCTTGCAGTGGCGGGTTGGCGCCCGGCCCGCTCGCGAAGTTAAATCCTGAATGCGAAAGCACCTTACCCAGACCGGTGAAGTTGTCACTGATCCCGCGATAGCTGATGCCGTTGCTGCCGCCATTGCCGACCATGTTGACGCCAAGCTGCTTCATCACCGAGCGGCTGACTTCGGCGACGGTCACCTTGAGCGTCACCTGATCATCGCCGATGATCTGCAGCAGGTTGACGATCTTCGAGACGCGGCGCTCGGCGTCCGGATTGTTGATGTCGACACCGCCATTGGCGGAACCGCCGGCGGCGGTCTGTGAATATTGTCCGGTCGTCGCTTCACCGCCGGACACGAAGATGGTTGCCAGGTCGACCGCGCGCTTGGCGTCGAGCGGGGTATCGACGCTTCCGGTCAGAACGACATTGTCGTTGAGCAGTTCGACCTTGATCTCGGACGACGGAATGAACCGCTTGAGATAGTCCTCAAGTCCGGCGACATCGCGCTCGACCGCCAGGTCCAGGCTGACGATCTGCTCGCCATTGGGGCCGAAGACGAAGATGTTGGTCTCCCCGACCGACTTGCCGAACAGATAGATGCGCCGTGCCGTGCGGGTCACCGCATCGGCGACCGCCGGGTTGGCGACGAGGATGTCATAGGCGTCGCTCGGCAGGTCGATGACCACCGATTTGTTGAGGCCAAGCTTGACGCGCTGCGTGGCAACGGACGCCGTCACGCCGGCTGTCCTGTTCGCAGCCTTCGCTTCGACAAGGCCAGGCGCGTTCGTGCCGGCCAGGAACAGGCCGATTGCCACCGCCATCGCGAACGGCAGTTTACCGTTTAGCCTCATTTCCTTGCTCCCACTTCGGAAACTTCGCCCGACTTGATCAACCGCACCGTTCCGCGCCGGCCGTTGCCGGAAACGAGATAGTCAGCCTCGCCCAAATTCTTTTCCTGGCTGTCCGTGATCGAGCGCAGCGCCAGGGTCAGGCGATCCGCCATCTGCTGGGCGACCGTGATGATCTCGGCCTGCTGTGGCGTCAGTTCCAGCGTGGCGGTCTGGCCGACCCTGGTCTTCTTGCCTTCCTCATCTTCCTGGATGGTCTGGTCGATCGCCAGAACGCGGATATTCTTCAGGATGGTCTCGGTGGTGAAACCGCTGCCACCGCTCCCGGTATCGGAGCGGCGGGTCATGATGACGTCGACGAAGTCATTGGGCAGGATGAAGCCGCCCGCGGACGTATCGGCCGATATCGCGGTCGCAACGGCACGCATGCCGGAGGGCAGGATCGACGACATGAAACTCTGCCCCTCGCCGATCAGCTTGGAGCGCCGCAGCGGCTCGCCGGTGAACATCGCGACGCGGGCAACGGAACCCTTCAGCTTCTCGACCGCATCGGGCTCCGCAGCGCGGGTGATGAAATTGGCATTGATGCCGTTGGACGGCCACGACTCCCAGCTGATGTTGTTTTCAAGCGGGGTGCCCATGGCGACATCGCCCGACAGGACAAGCACGTCCTGCAGCGCGATGGCCGGCGCCTGCGGAGAATCGACGATGACCTGGGGCGGCGGAGTCGCCACCATGTTCTTCGCCACATATCCTGCACCACCCGCCGCGGCCACCGCCACGCTCAGAATGATCAGTCGGGATGCTGGCATCTGTCCGAACCCTCGCCTTTGGCAAACCACCTAGCCAGGGGGGACTTTGCAGCCGCAATCGTCAAAACAAGGTTAATGTAATGCTTACGATCGTGATTAATTTAACGTTTACATAAATTAGAACGAACCGCTTCCCGCATACGAAAAAGGCGGCCAGGCCGCCTCTTCGAAAGCGAAATCTGAAAAGATGGCTAAGCCGCCAGCCTTGCCAGCGCCCACACCATCAGCGGCGAGTCCGGATAGGTGAGCAGTCCGCCGATGCCGAGCGCGATGCCATAAGGAACGCCGGACGTCTCGTCGGCGAAATGGCGCAGGAACGGGTTGTGGCCCGTATAGGTGGCGAGCGGCGATTTCCTGTAGACGAGGATGGCGATCGTCAACAGGCCGCCGATGATCGTCGAGGCCACGAGATATTCGACAAGGTGAATGTTGAGCCCCATCCAGACAGCGGTGGCGGCCAGCAGCTTGGCGTCGCCTCCTCCCATGCCGCCGAGCGCGAACAGACCGAAGGTCACGGCCAGCACCAGACCACCGGCGGCGAAATGCCAGCCATAGGTTGCCCAATCCATACCCGTCAGCGGCGCGACCAGGGCAAAGACGGCCACAAGCAGCACCGGCACGCGATTGGCGATTGTCATCGACAATGTGTCGGAGATCGCGGCGAAAAGCATGCAGAACGGAAAGACGACGAAGATCAGGGCTTCAAGCATGGGCGCGGCGCCTGTGGTCAAATGTACCTGGAAGCAGCCTAGGCATGTTCGATTAACGATTGATGAGGCCGGGCCTTCAAAATCGCCACACATCACGGGATGCAGACACTATAAAAATAAAGGGCCGCCAGTGAGGCGGCCCTTGATTGAAAGCAACCAGGTTGCTTCGGTATTACGAACCGTTGATTTCCGCGGCGATGTTCGCGAACTTGGCGTTCAGAGCATTGCCGAGGGCGCCAGCGCCGACCATGATGGCGAGCGCGATGAGAGCAGCGATCAGACCATATTCGATGGCGGTCGCGCCGGATTCGTCCTTCACAAAACGTGCGATCAGGTTAGACATTCGAGAGCTCCTACTCCACGTGTTACAGCACTTCCGTCAACTTCTCTTGCTGGTTGATCGGATGCTGCCAATCTAGGGAGAAGCTCTTTCGATCGGCTTAATAAACACCCTTACCGATTCCTTTCCGGCACCGAACCCGTTGCGTGGTTAACCGTGAGCTAAACGCCGGGAAAGTGGACCGGCAGGCTAGAAAGGGCGGAGATAGGCGCACCTTCAGTATTGCTAAAACAGCGCAGGCTGTAGCGCGCCGTGAGTTCGGCGCACCAATCCTTATCGCGACCAGCCCAGGTTTAACTGTTGGTTCACCAATCTCGTTCATGTTCCGTTGAACAGTTTGCCGCCTTGGAGCGTCCTGATGACCGGGTCGAGATCGTCATTTGCAGTTGTCGCGCTTCTCGCCGCCTCTGCCTTCGTCATGCCGGCCAAGGCCGGATCCGGTATCGAAGTCACGATGAACCAGGCGAAGATCGTCAAGTTGTCGCGCGCCGCCGACACCATCGTCGTCGGCAATCCGGCGATCGCCGACGCCGCCGTTCAGGATGCCTCGACTATCGTTCTGACCGGCAAAGGATTCGGCGTCACCAACCTGGTTGTCCTCGATCAGGACGGCAGCCCGATCATCGACGAACAGGTCACGGTCGTGCGGCAGGACGCGTCTTCGGTCAGAATCTACAGGCGCTCTGAAATCCAGACCATGTCCTGCACGCCCTATTGCGAAAGCTCCTACAAGAGCGACAGCGAGAAGGCCTCGGAAGCCGAGATGAGCGCCGGCCACTGAGCGTCCCGGCTGTCGGCACTTGGCGCCACGGTTAGCGGCCGGTTAAGGCCGTCTCGACGAATTTAGCGGTCATCCAAACCGGGTTTCAATGGGTCTTGGCTAATGTGCCCGCCGACACCGCACAAGCATCGGCAGGAACGGGACATGAGCAGGGATCCGGCACCCGAAGACGGCAATTGCAGCACCAGACGGCCATGGTTCCGCTCCCGTTTCCTTGGCGACAAGCGCGGCAGCACGGCGATAGAATTTGCCATGCTTGCCCTGCCGTTTGCCCTTCTCGTCTTTGCCGTCCTCGAGAGCTGCATCTCGTTTGCCGGACAGGAAGTGATGGCCAACGCCACGGACGATGTCGCCCGCCAGTTGCGCACCGGCCAATTGAGGCCGGCCGACGTAGCCGGGACCAAGTTGCGGGACCTCATCTGCAGCAGGCTTGAGATCATGGTCGCCAAGACCTGCCCGGGACTGCTGGTGGATCTGCGCGAATATCCGACCTTTGCCGACGCCGCCAAGGCGAGCTTCAAGATCGTGGACGACGTGATCGTGCTGAAGAACGGCACGAATGCGACGAGCTTCGCCATCACTCCCGGCCTGGCGGAATCGAAGAACATGCTGCGGGTTTTCTACAAATGGCCTGTCATGACCGATTTCATGGCCAAGTCGATGGCCAATTTCAAAGACGGCACCACGCTGCATTTCGCATCGGTGACCTGGCAGAACGAGCCGTTCGACAACTGAGATTGCAGGCTTGCTTTGGCAAAACGGGGGTAAAGGCATGTTTCGTGCGGGGGCACACCGGGGGATTTCAGCAGTCTGGACGAGAGCGATGCGGTTCTGCGCTGATCGCCGCGGCGTCGCGGCCATCGAGTTCGCCTTCATCGTGCCTGTCCTGCTCGTCATGTATTTCGTGACCATGGAGGCTTCGCAGGCCATCGAGACCAGCAAGAAGGTCAGTCGCATCGGCAGCATGGTGGCGGATCTCGTCACGCAGCAGAATACGATCACCAAAGCGGATCTCGATGCGATCATGCAGATCGGCACATCGACCTTGCAGCCCTATAACCGCTCGACCCCGAAGATCGTCATCACGGCGATAGAGGTCACGAGCGATGCTGCCCCGAAAGTGCAGGTCGTGTGGTCGCGCAAGCTCACCGATGGCACCGCGGCCGTCGATGCCGTCGAGGGCACCACCACCACGGTTCCAGCCACGCTGAAGGTTGCAGGCACTTTTCTTATTCGTGTCGAAAGCGATCTTGCCTACGAGCCGGTCATCACCTGGTCCGCGGACGGTCAGCAACGTCTTGGGTTGACCTCGGCCTTCAACAAGATATCGATGGGCGAGACCTATTACCTGCGCCCCCGCCGCAGCACGACGATCCCCTGCGGCGACTGCTGAGTGGGCGCGGTCGGGCGCCAAGGA
Organism: Mesorhizobium sp. CNPSo 4689; assembly: GCF_057784325.1. NCBI lineage: Bacteria > Pseudomonadati > Pseudomonadota > Alphaproteobacteria > Hyphomicrobiales > Phyllobacteriaceae > Mesorhizobium > Mesorhizobium sp. CNPSo 4689. The sequence goes on along the minus strand of NZ_JBWLUZ010000001.1, from coordinate 510,086 downwards.
TCATTGCTGGCCGTTCTTGCCTGACACAAACTGGACGATGGCCGCAGCCATCGCATAGTCCTTCGAAGAGGCGACGGCGAACCCGCCGGAGTGCGCCGCCTCCAGCAGATCGTAGACATCAGGCGTCATCGACTTGAGGTTGGTGAGGAAAACGGTGAGCCGGCGCTTGGCCTCGGGGTCGAGGTCGCTGCGGACGGCATGCGGGCCGTATCTGAGCAAGCCGGACGTCCATACGACCTGAAGTTCCGTCTTCGAAAGACCCGCCGCCTCAAGCCTGGCCACTGTGCCGCCTGGGTCAGCCAGTTGGCCGTCCGGGACCGCCGATTGGCCGTCCGGGGTCGCGGGCTGGCCGTCCGCCATAGCTTCCACCCAACCGAACAGGGCATCGGCCTGGCCGTCGATGAGCATCGTTTCGGCCGCGGCGGCCGAGGCGGCGCGCATCAGATATGGCGCATCCTCGCTGAGCTCGACGCCATCCGCCTTGAGCCCGGCTAACGGCAACAGAGAACCGCCGATGCTGGCGAAAGGCGCGATCGCGATCCGGTGCGTCGCCATGGCGGCAAGATCCGGAACCTTGCCGTCGCGCGTCACGAGGACGGAGCGGATGCCGATGGCGCCGTCTGCATCGACCGGCGCCACGAGAGGTTCGACGCAGCCGCAGCGTTGCTGGGCGGTGGCGTAGGCCGTCGCCGAATAGACCGCGTATTCGATCCGGCCGCTTGCCTGCGCCTCGATCAGCGCCGCGTAGTCGCGGGCGACGACAAATTCCACCTTCATGCCGAGCGCCTTGGTATAGGCGTCCGTCAGCAGCGCCAGGCCCGGAACGGTGTTGCCGGCCCCGGGTTCGGCGACGATGCCGATGCGGAACGTGCCGATGTCGTCGCGCCAGTCGGCACGCGCCGCGTTCGGCCATGATGCGGCAAGCAACGCAAACGCGGCCGCGCATGCCCTCAAGGCGGGCCTCGCCGAAAATGCGCCACCATGTCTCATCCCTGCCCTGCCCGCTCGGCATCCGGTCTCGCCCCGACTATCGCGTCCAAGCCGTTGCCGTTTGGTTTCCGAATTGCCAATGGCGATGTGGAACCCTATGTCTGGGACCGCAGACAGGCAACACGATCCCATTCGATGGCACGCGCTTTCCTCTTCGTTCTCGATTCCTTCGGCATCGGCGGCGCCGCCGATGCCGAAGGCTATGGCGATGCCGGCGCCGATACGTTCGGACACATCGCCCTGGCCTGCGCGCAGGGCCGCGCGGATCGCGAAGGCCTGCGCAAGGGGCCGTTCGCGGTGCCGAACATGGTCTCGCTCGGGCTTGCCCGCGCGGCGGAAACCGCGACCGGTTTTCGGTTCGACGGCAGCAAGATCCCGCTTGCCACGGCCATTCATGGCGCGGCGCAGGAGGTCTCGAGCGGCAAGGACACGCCCTCGGGTCATTGGGAAATCGCCGGCCTGCCGGTGCGCTTCGACTGGGGCCATTTTCCTCAGACGGTGCCGGCTTTTCCGGCTGCCCTGACCGAGGCGATGATCAGGGAAGGAAAGGTGCCCGGCATTCTGGGCGATTGCCATGCGGCGGGAATCGAAATCATCGAGCGGTTCGGCGAGGAGCATATCCGCTCCGGCAAGCCGATCTGCTACACTTCGGTCGACTCCGTCCTGCAGATCGCTGCGCACGAAGCGCATTTCGGACTGGAGCGGCTCTACGAGTTCTGCAAGACCGTGCGCGGGCTGGTCGATCCGCTGAACATCGGCCGGGTGATCGCACGGCCTTTTGTCGGGGAAACCGTCGCTACCTTCGAGCGCACCTACAACCGCCGCGACTATGCGGTGCCGCCGCCGGAACCAACGCTGCTCGACCGGCTGACGCAACGCGGAAGCAAGGTCATCGCGGTCGGCAAGATCGGCGACATCTTCGCGCATCGCGGCATCTCCGAAGTGCGCAAGGCCGCCGGCAACATGGCGATGTTCGACAAGGCGCTGGGTGCGATGGACGACGCTGGCGACGGTGATCTGGTGTTTGCCAATTTCGTCGATTTCGACACCGAGTTCGGTCATCGCCGCGACGTCGCCGGCTATGCGGCCGCACTCGAAGCCTTCGACCTTCGCCTGCCCGAGGCGCTTGCCAAACTGAAACAGGGCGACCTGCTCATCCTCACCGCCGACCACGGCAACGACCCGACATGGCGCGGCACCGACCACACGCGCGAACGCATTCCGGTGATCGGCGTCGGACAGGGGCTCACAGGGGGCGATATCGGGCTCAGAACGACCTTCGCCGACATTGGCGAAACCGTCGCCGAACATCTCGGGCTGGCGCGTGGCCGTCACGGCACTTCTTTCTATGCGACGATAGGCGGCCATGCCCGAATTGCCTGAAGTCGAAACGGTCCGGCGCGGCCTGCAACCGGTTCTGGAAGGCGCCCGCCTCGTCCGCGTCGAGGCACGCCGGCCCGATCTCAGGTTCCCGTTTCCCAGGGATTTCTCCGCGCGGCTGACCGGCAAGACCATCACCGCCCTCGGCCGGCGGGCCAAATATCTCACCATGCATATCGATGGTGGGCCGGTGCTGATCTGCCATCTCGGCATGTCGGGTTCGTTCCGCATCGAGACATCAGATGGCAGCGATATCCCGGGTGTATTCCACCACGAGCGTTCGAAAAGCGCTGCGCACGATCATGTCGTGTTCGATGTGGCCTCCGCCGAAGGCGCCCGCTCGCGCGTGATCTTCAACGACCCGCGCCGCTTCGGCTTCATGCTGTTTGCCGAAGGGACGCCCGACACGCATCCGATGCTGGCCGGGCTGGGCGTCGAGCCGACCGGCAATACGCTGGACGGCGTTCTGCTCGCCTCGCTGCTCGAAGGCCGCCGATCGCCGTTGAAGGCCGCGCTTCTCGACCAGCGGCTGATCGCAGGACTTGGCAATATCTATGTGTCGGAGGCGCTGTGGCGCGCTGGCCTGTCGCCGCTGCGTGAATCTGGCACGATCGCCAAGGCTGGAAAGAAGGCGGCGGGGCAGAGCGAACGCCTGGCCGGGGCGATCCGTTCAGTCATCGCCGATGCAATCGCCGCCGGCGGATCGTCGCTGCGCGACTATGTGCAGACGGACGGCTCGCTGGGCTATTTCCAGCATTCCTTCGCGGTCTACGACCGGGAAGGCGAACCATGCTCAACGCCCGGCTGCGGCGGCCAAATCGAGCGCATCGTGCAAAGCGGGCGCTCGACCTTCTATTGCCGGACCTGTCAGCGGTAAGCTAGGACCAGTCGACATCTATCGGCCGGAACGAGGAGGCGAAGCCATGGCCTATGAAACCATCATCGTGGAAACGCGCGGCAAGGTCGGGCTGATCACGCTGAACCGACCCAAGGCGCTCAACGCGCTGAACTCCCAGGTCATGGCGGAGGTGGTGGCGGCTGTGAACGGGTTCGGCACCGATGCCGCGATCGGCGCGGTGGTCATCACCGGTTCCGAGAAGGCCTTCGCGGCCGGCGCCGACATCAAGGAAATGCAGGCGATCGCCTTTGTCGACGCCTATGTGCAGGACTTCTTCGTCGGCTGGGAGGAGCTTACGCGCACGCGAAAGCCTGTCATCGCCGCGGTCGCCGGTTATGCGCTTGGCGGCGGTTGCGAACTGGCAATGATGTGCGATTTCATCATCGCGGCCGACAATGCGAAGTTCGGCCAGCCCGAGATCACGCTCGGCGTCATGCCCGGCATGGGCGGATCGCAGCGGCTGACCCGCTTCGTCGGCAAGTCGAAGGCCATGGACATGTGCCTGACCGGGCGGATGATGGATGCGGCGGAGGCCGAACGCTGCGGCCTGGTATCGCGGGTGGTGCCCGCCGGCAACCTTGTCGAGGAAGCGTTGAAGGCGGCGGGCAAGATCGCCGAGTTTTCGCTGCCGTCGGTGATGATGACCAAGGAGGCGGTCAACCGCGCCTATGAGACGACCCTTGCCGAAGGGCTTCGCTTCGAACGGCGCCTGTTTCACTCGCTGTTTGCGCTGGACGACCAGAAGGAAGGCATGGCCGCCTTTGCCGAGAAGCGGAAGCCGAATTTCACCAACCGCTAAGCGGGGTCAAAAAGAAGGCCAAGCGGCGTTGACGCGCCGGAAAAGCTGAACTATAAGCCGCTCCAACCGAGGCGGCCTTTGGCTGCCCGTTTGTTTTTTGCGCCCTGCGGCAGCCCGCATGCGCCCACCAGATCAGAAGAGAGGCATCATGGCCAATACCTCCTCGGCCAAAAAGGCAACGCGCAAGATCGTCCGCCGCGCAGCGATCAACAAGAACCGCCGCTCGCGTGTGCGCACCTATGTCCGCCAGGTCGAAGAGGCGCTGGCCGCCGGCGACAAGACCGCAGCACTTGCCGCGTTCAAGGCCGCGGAGCCGGAATTGATGCGCGCCGCGACCAAGGGCGTGCTGCACAAGAACACGGCATCCCGCAAAGTGTCGCGCCTGGCCCACCGCCTCAAGGTGCTGTCGGCCTAATATTACATTTAACTAAACTTGGCTTGTTCAAACCCGGCGCATCGCGCCGGGTTTTTTCGTTTGCCGGCAAGTACTTAAAAAGAACGCCCGCAAAGCGCGTCTGGCCTGGATTTCAAAGTCCGGAATGGTTTGCCGGCATATACATGCGCGCTGATACCCGGTTATGCCGAAAGTGGCAGGGTCGGCAATTTGGGCTGACACAAATTCCATATATTTTTCAAAGACTTGCAGATGGTGATCCACAGCTTGTTCACATCGCGTCCGGGCGATGGGGGACAAGTTGCTGTCAAGAGAATTATTTCAGAAAATTTCGCGTCGGGTGGCCGTTTTCATATTCGCGGGAAAAGGGTTTGAATCACAATGGCTTTATCAAAATGTGCCGTTGCGGCATCTGCTCCGAACCCGTCTCCGCTAACCAGATTCGTTAAAAATTGGTTAGTCGTGGCCTTGCCCTATCCACAGCGATTTCGGTAATGTCCCTCCATCGAAGGGACGGGCTCTTGGCTCTCAACCCAGCCTGAATTGGCCAGCACAAAATGGCAGAATTCATGACGTGGATCAATTCCGCGAACGGGTTCGATTTGTCTTTTCGAGGCGGTAGGGGACTGGCGTAACTGTACATGGCAGGTCGATGGCGCCGGCGTTTTCGCCGGATGGCATTGTATTGCCCTGGTGTCGAGACGGCCCGGCTTGCGAGAGCCGGCACCGGTCCCTTTGTGACGAGGCGACATTCACCTGCCGGCGGCGGCGGTGGTGTCGCAGCGAAGATACGGTCGCCGGAAACATGGATGCAGGAGGCGCATCCCCGGCGGAAAAAGGGTACAAAAGGACAAGGAACTCGATCATGCAGAGCGGCATCGAAAGGGAGCTAACGAGCGAACTCCCATTCCCAGCAACATTTGTCGGAGGGGACAGCATGGCGGCTTCCAGCGACGCGGAACAGAAGTTCGAGCGCGTCAAGACCCAGCTGAAGGCACGTCTCGGAGTCGAGGTCTATTCAAGCTGGTTCGGTCGCATGAAGGTTGCCGAAGCATCCCGTGGCATTGTGCGCATCTCCGTGCCGACGGCCTTCCTGCGGTCCTGGATCAACGGCCATTATCTCGACCTTATCGCGGAGCTGTGGAAGCACGAGGATCCCGAAATCCTCAAGATCGAGATCGTCGTGCGCACCGCCACGCGCCAGGGACGCAACGGCGTCGAGCCGGAGGCTGTTCCGGCGCGCAAGATGACCAGGCAGACGCAGACGACGCTGGCAGCCGGCACTGCGGGGCCCGGCAGGGTGGAACGGGCGCCGGCGCCGCGCCAGGGCACGCCCATCGAAGCAGAATACCGGCACAATGTGCTGGGTTCCCCGCTCGACCCACGCTACACTTTCGGCTCCTTCATCGAAGGTCCGTCGAACCGGGTGGCCTTTGCCGCCGCCAAGGCTGTTGCGGAATCGCAGTCGAGCGCGGTGCGTTTCAATCCGCTCTTCCTTCATGCAACGGTCGGGCTCGGCAAGACACACCTTTTGCAGGCGATCGCGGCCGAATCCCTGCGGCACAATCCGAAGTCGCGCGTCGTCTATTTGACGGCCGAGTATTTCATGTGGCGCTTCGCCACCGCCATCCGCGACAACAACGCGTTGACGCTGAAGGAACAGCTGCGCGACATCGACCTCCTGATCATCGACGACATGCAGTTCCTGCAGGGCAAGTCGATCCAGCATGAATTCTGCCATCTGATCAACATGCTGCTCGACAGCGCCAAGCAGGTGGTGGTTGCCGCCGACCGGCCGCCGTCGGAGCTGGAATCGCTGGAGCCCCGCGTGCGCTCCCGTCTCAATGGCGGCGTTGCGCTCGAAATGTCGGCGCCCGACTTCGCCATGCGGATCGGCATGCTCAAGCTGCGCCTTGCCACCGCCAAGGTCGATGACGCCTCGCTCGACATTTCGGAGGAGATCCTCAACCATGTCGCCCGCACGGTGACCGGCAGCGGGCGCGAACTCGAAGGCGCCTTCAACCAGCTGTTGTTCCGCCAATCCTTCGAGCCGCAGATCAGCATCGACCGCATCGACGAGATCCTCGGCCATATCTATCGTTCGGGCGAGCCGAAGCGGGTGCGCATCGAGGACATCCAGCGCATCGTGGCGCGCCACTACAACGTGTCGAAGACCGAGCTTCTGTCCAATCGGCGCACGCGCACCATCGTCAAGCCGCGGCAGGTCGCCATGTACCTGTCAAAGGTGATGACGCCGCGTTCGCTGCCGGAGATCGGGCGGCGTTTCGGTGGGCGCGACCACACCACGGTGCTGCATGCGGTGCGCAAGATCGAGGATCTTTCCGGCAACGACAACACGCTGGCGCAGGAACTGGAACTGCTGAGAAGGCTGATCAACGACCAGGCCTGATCGGGTGGGAAAGGCCGGCTGGCGCGCCGTGCCGGCTTTATCCCCAGAAAGCCCGCGTAACCGGCCTGAACCGGTGGCGCGGGCTTGCGTTTGCAGGCTTTTTCCTGTCAGCTTACGCAGATTCTGAGCCTGTTCAGACCTTTCGCGGGGCGCCGCCAGCCGGAGACCCGCTCATCCATTCAAGCGAGCCTGTTTCGTCATGCGTGTTATCCTGGAACGGTCAAATCTCCTGAAGTCGCTCAACCACGTTCACCGCGTGGTCGAACGACGCAACACCATACCGATCCTGTCCAACGTGCTGCTCAGCGCCGAAGGCGCCAGCCTTGAAATGAAGGCGACCGACCTCGACCTCGAGGTGACCGAAGCCACGCCCGCCAAGGTCGAGCGCGGCGGGGCGACGACGGTTCCGGCGCATCTGCTCTATGACATCGTGCGCAAGCTCGCCGAAGGGGCGGAGGTGATGCTGAAAACCGACGAGGACGGCAACGCCATGACGGTGACGTCGGGCCGTTCGAGCTTCCGCCTGCAATGCCTGCCGCAGTCCGATTTCCCGGAACTCTCGGCCGGCTCCTTCTCGCATATCTTCCGGCTCGATTCGGTCGGTTTGAAGGGCTTGATCGAGAAGACGCAGTTCGCCATCTCGACCGAAGAGACGCGCTACTATCTGAACGGCATCTACCTGCACACGCATGAGGCCGGCGGCAAGCTGAAGCTGCGCTCGGTCGCCACCGACGGCCATCGCCTGGCGCGCGCCGAGATCGACGCGCCGGCAGGCTCCGAGGGTATGCCCGGCATCATCATCCCGCGCAAGACGGTCAGCGAGTTGCAGAAGCTGGTCGACGATCCGGATGTCGCCGTGACCACCGAATTGTCGGATACCAAGATCCGCTTCACCATCGGCAGCGTCGTTTTGACCTCGAAGCTGATCGACGGCACCTTCCCCGACTACCAGCGCGTCATTCCGACCGGCAATGACAAGAAGCTGATCATCGACCGCCAGACCTTCGCCGCCGCCGTCGATCGCGTCTCGACCATTTCGTCCGAGCGTGGCCGGGCGGTGAAGCTTTCGATCACCGAAGGCCAAGTCACGCTTGCCGTCAACAATCCGGATTCGGGCAGCGCCACCGAGGAACTGGCGGCCGACTATTCGTCCGATCCGATCGAGATCGGCTTCAACGCCAAATATCTGCTCGACGTAGCCGCGCAATTGACCGGTACGGAAGCGAAATTCATGCTGGCGGATGCCGGATCGCCGACGCTGATCCACGACATGGCCGACGAAACCGCGCTTTACGTGCTGATGCCGATGCGGGTGTAGGCCCGAACGAGGCCTATGCGAGAAATCACCCTTCTTCGTCGTGCCGGACATCTCCTGCTCATCAAGGGGGGTGGAGACCAGCACGCCATTTTGTTGCCGTGACCGCCAAACAGTTTCAAAAGCAAACTCATATAAGTAAGCTAACACTTACCAACTTCCGCAATTATGCGGCGCTGTCGATCGACCTCGCGCCAGGCGCCGTGGTGCTTTCCGGCGACAATGGCGCCGGAAAGACCAATCTCCTGGAAGCGGTCTCGCTGCTGACGCCCGGCCGCGGCCTGCGCCGCGCACCTTATGCCGACGTGGCGCGCGAAGGTGGCGATGGCGGCTTTGCCCTGCACGCCCGGATCGAAGGGGCGGAAGGCGAGGTTGAAATCGGCACCGGCATCGCCGGCGGCGACAATGCCGGCGAAGGCGGCAGACGGGTGCGGATCAATGGCGCGGCCGCACGATCGGCCGAGGATATGCTGGAATGGCTGCGCGTCATCTGGCTGACGCCAGCGATGGACGGCCTGTTCCCGGGGCCGACCGCCGACCGCCGGCGCTTTCTCGACCGGCTGGTGTTGGCGATCGACCCCGGGCATGGCCAGCGCGCGCTCGACTATGAAAAGGCCATGCGCGGCCGTAATCGTTTGCTTACGGAAGGATCGCGCGATGGCGCCTGGTTCGATGCGATCGAGACGCAGATGGCCGAGACCGGCGTGGCGATCGCCGCCGCCAGGGCTGAACTGGTGCGCCTGCTCGCCGCCATGATCGACCGGCTGCCCGATAGCGGCCCGTTCCCGCAGGCAGACATCGGCCTCTCCGGCGAACTGGAGGAGCAGGTGGCCACCACGCCTGCCGTCGATGTCGAGGAGCGGTTCCGCGCAACGCTTGCCGGCGGCCGCGAGCGCGATCGCGCCGCCGGGCGCACGCTTGAAGGTCCGCACCGTTCCGACCTCGTCGTGCGGCACCGGCCCAAGGCGATGCCGGCCGAACTTTGCTCGACCGGCGAGCAGAAGGCGCTGCTGGTCGGCATCGTGCTTTCACATGCAAGGCTGACCGGCGAGATGTCGGGCATGACGCCGATCCTGCTGCTCGACGAGATCGCGGCGCATCTCGACAGCGGCCGGCGTGCGGCGCTGTTTTCGATCCTGGAAGAGCTCAACTGCCAGGCCTTCATGACCGGAACCGATGCGGCGCTGTTTTCCAGTCTCGCTGGACGCGCGCAGTTCCTGACAGTCGATCACGGCACGGTTGGGCCAACCGAAGCCCCCTGACAAGGTTTTTGCGCCGCTATATGGTCCCGCAATGACCGCAATCGCCCTTTCCGACGAAGAGCTCGAACGCTATGCGCGCCATATCGTGCTGCCCGAGATCGGCGGTGCCGGCCAGCAGAGACTGAAGCGGGCTCGCGTGCTGGTCGTTGGCGCCGGCGGACTGGGAGCGCCGGTGCTGGAATATCTCGCCGCCGCCGGCGTCGGCACGCTCGGCATCGTCGACGACGACGACGTCTCGCTGTCGAACCTGCAACGGCAGGTGATCCACGGCACCGACATGATCGGGATGGCAAAAACCGACAGCGCCAAGGCGGCCATCGCGCGCATCAATCCCAATGTCGCGGTGGAACTGCACAGACTCAGACTGACGGCTGACAACGCCCCTGCCCTTGTCGCCGGCTATGACATCGCTGTCGACGGCTCCGACAATTTCGAGACGCGTTATGCCGTCGCCGATGCCTGTGCCGCGCAAAAGCGGCCGCTAGTGCACGCCGCCGTCGGCCGCTTCGACGGTTCGCTGACGGTGCTGAAGCCGTTCGAGACCGGTGCGGACGGCAGGCCGAACCCGAGCTATCGCGATCTCTTCCCAGAGGCGCCGCCGCCGGGACTGGTGCCGTCCTGTGCGGTGGCCGGCGTGGTCGGCGCGCTGACCGGCGTCATCGGCACGCTGCAGGCGATGGAGGCTATCAAGCTGATCACCGGCATTGGTGAGCCCCTGGTCGGCCGGCTGCTGCTTTACGATGCGCTGTCGGCGCGCTTCGACACCATTCGCTACAAGAGAAACTGACCGCATGGACCGGCCACCGAGCGACTTCGTCACACAGATTAGGCCCGATTTCGACTGCTGGGACGATGTGCTCAAGCTGATCCTGCGCGCCTTCGCCTACATGGACGGCATCATCGATCCGCCATCCTCGGCGCATCTGCTGACCGCCGAAAGGCTGAAGGACAAGGCCCGGCACGAGACGGGTTTTTTGGCGCTCGAGGCCGACCGGATCGTCGGCTGCGTTTTCGTTCTGGAGCGGGCTGATGATTTCTATGTCGGCAAGCTCGCCGTCGAGCCTGGCCTTGAAGGACAAGGCATCGGCAGGCGGCTGATGCAGGCTGCCGAGGGTCTTGCGCTGAGCCTCGGCAGGTGCGCCATCGAGTTGCAGACACGCGTCGAACTCAGCGGAAATCACGCCGCCTTCTCCCGGCTCGGCTTTCGCGAGACCGGACGCACGGCGCATACGGGCTATGACCGGCCGACTTCGATCACCATGCGCAAGGTGCTTTCGTGAGCCTCGCCCTCAGTCCGGAAGAACAGGCGATCGCCTACGGCAAGGACGGTGCGGCGATGGCGATGCGCATCGTTGCCGACAGCGCCCGCCTGCTCGGCGCGCCACGGCTGATCCCGATCGCCTCCGCGCATATAGACGGGGCGCTCTATCACGGCGATTCCGGCACTCTGTTCGCAGAGAGGCTGGTCGAGGGCGGAGCCCGGGTTTCCGTGCGCTCGACGCTCAATGTCGGGGCGCTTGACCTGATGGGCTGCTCGCGCATCCGCCTCGAGGAGCCGGCGCGCGGCATGGCGCGGCGGATGATGGAGGCCTACCGCAGGCTCGGCTGCGAGCAGAGCTGGACCTGCGCCCCTTACCAGGCCGGGCATCGGCCGGCGCTGGGCAGCGATGTCGCCTGGGGCGAATCCAACGCCGTGGTGTTCTGCAATTCGGTGCTCGGCGCGCGCACCAACCGCTATGGCGATTTCCTCGACATCGCTTGCGCCATATCGGGCCGCGCGCCGGACTATGGCCTGCACCGGGCCGAGAACCGGCGGGCGCGGCTGGTGTTCGATGTCACGGAGCTCTCCGCATCGTTCCTTGGCTCCGAGATCGCCTGGCCGGTGCTGGGCAGCCTCTATGGCCGCGAAGTCGGCAATACAATCGGCGTCGTCACCGGCGTCCAGCGTCATCCGGGGGAAGACGCGCTGAAGGCGTTCGGCGCGGCTGCCGCCTCATCCGGCGCGGTCGGCCTTTTCCACATTGCCGGCGTGACGCCCGAGGCGCCCGATCTTTTGACCATTCTGGACGGCGCGGCACCGGAAACGGTCGTTCGTGTCACGCCGGAGATGGCGGCGAAGGCCCGTGCTGGCTTGTCGACGGCGACGGCGGCGAAGACCATCGATGCTGTGGCGATCGGCAGCCCGCATCTGTCGCTTAGCGAGTTCGACATGCTGGAGCGGCTGATCGCCGGACGGCGGCTCAGCGTGCCGATTTATGCCTGCACCGGGCGCCATGTGCTTTCGTCGCTCGAACAGAACGGGCGGCGCAAGATGCTCGAAGCAAGCGGTGTCGTCATCGTGGCCGATACCTGTGTGGTGGTGACGCCGATCATGCCCGAGCTTGCCGGAGGTATATTGATGACCAACTCCGGAAAGTTCGCACATTACGCGCCGGGCAATACCGGCTACGCCGTGCTTTACGGCTCCTTGGCCGATTGCGTCGAAAGTGCTGTGCTCGGTAAGCCGGTATTTACGGATATCGCCGCATGAGCGCGCTTGCCGAAATCCTGGTGCCGGGTCGAGCCGGCAAGGGCGAGGCCCTGGTGCTGACGGCGCCGATCAGCTTCTGGGGCGGCGTCGATCCGAAGAGCGGCCGAATCGCCGATGTCCGCCATCCGCAGCACGGCGAAAATCTTGCGGGACGGGTGCTGTTCCTGCCGGGCACGATCGGCTCGTCCTCGGCTTCGGCCGTGCTGCTGGAACTCGTCCACAACGGCCATGCACCAGCGGCACTTGTGCTGCACGAACCCGACGCGATCCTGCTGCTCGGGCTGATCGTGGCCAGGGAAATGGGCTGGGAGACGCCGATGGCGTTGCGGCTCGGGCGCGATGTCTTCGACGCCTATCGCGGAAGCACGGTAACAGTCACCGACGACGGCGCGCTCGCCATCGCCACCCAACAGCGTGAGTCTATGTCCTGAGCGGCAGCACACGGTCCGGCGGGCGGTGGCCGTCAAAGAAGGCGCGGATGTTGATGATCACCTTCTCGCCCATGTCGATGCGGCCCTCGAGCGTCGCCGAGCCCATATGCGGCAAGAGTACGACCTTGCCCTTGGCCGCGAGCTTCAGAAGTTTGCTGTTCAGCGCCGGCTCGTGCTCGTAGACGTCGAGCGCGGCGCCGGCGATCTTGCCGTCATGGATCAGCTTGATCAGCGATTCCTCGTCGATGATGTCGCCGCGCGCGGTATTGACGATGTAGGCCGACGGCTGCATCAGCGCCAGCCGCCGCGCCGACAGCAGATGGAAGGTTGCCGGCGTCGACGGGCAGTTGACCGAGATGATGTCCATGCGGGCCAGCATCTGGTCGAGGCTTTCCCAATAGGTCGCCTCCAACTCGTCTTCCACCGCCGGCAGCACGCGGTGGCGGTTGTGATAGTGGATCGACAGGCCGAAGGCCTTGGCGCGCCTGGCGACGGCGGTGCCGATGCGGCCCATGCCGACGATGCCGAGCCGTTTGCCCCAGATGCGGCGGCCGAGCATCCAGGTCGGCGACCAGCCAGCCCATTTCTTGTCGCTGGTCAGCACATTGGCGCCTTCCGCCAGGCGCCGCGGCACCGCCAGCATCAGCGCCATGGTCATGTCGGCCGTGTCCTCGGTCAGCACGTTCGGCGTGTTGGTGACGGTGATGCCCTTCTTGGCCGCCGCCTCCACGTCGATCTTGTCGACGCCGTTGCCGAAATTGGCGATCAGCTTGAGATTGTCGCCGGCCTGGGCGATCAGCGCCGCGTCGATATTGTCGGTGATCGTCGGCACTAGGACGTCGGCCTCCTTGATCGCCGCGACCAGCTCGGGCTGCGTCATCGGCCTGTCCTCGACATTCAGCCTTGCGTCGAACAGTTCGCGCATGCGGGTTTCGACCGGGTCGGGCAGCTTGCGCGTGATGACGACGAGGGGCCTTTTCTTGCCTGCCATTGTTTCCTCGAACCCGATCTCGTTGAGACCTCTTTAACCAAGACAGGCGAAAATCGAAGCCGGTCGCGGTGCCAGCCACTCTGTAACAAGCGGTGCCGCCGAAGACAAAGAAAAAGGGGCGCCGGTGCCGACGGGCAAGCGCCGAAAGGAATGAAAGTGTCTGGTTTCGCGTCGCTCCGCCTGGCCTTCAGCGCAGCAGTCCTTGGCGCCCTCCTTTGTTCCCCGCAAACGGTGGCGCACAGCGCCGCGGCCCCCGCGCAGACGATCACGCTCGGGCCGAGCGGCCTGCCGCTGCCGCGTTTCGTCAGCCTGAAATCGGGTCGCGTCAACGCGCGCGTCGGCCCCGGCGCCAACTACTCCGTGAACTGGATGTACATGAAGGCCGGGCTGCCGATGGAAATCATCCAGGAATTCGATACCTGGCGCCGCGTGCGCGATGCCGACGGTTCGGAAGGCTGGATCAACCAGTCGCTGCTGTCTGGCCGCCGCACGGCGATCGTCGCGCCCTGGCAACGCGGCAAGGGCGGCCGAATCAACCTGCTTGACGACAAGGACAAGGACGCCAGCGTGGTGGCCATCATCGAGCCGGGCGTCATGGGGTCGATCAAGACTTGCGACGGCCAGTGGTGCGAAATGACCTTCGACGGCCACACCGGCTGGCTCCCCCAATCGGTCGTCTGGGGCGCCTATCCGGGCGAACACGTCAAGAACTGAGGTTTCTTGTCTGGACCATGTTCGTATCCGAACCGTAGGTCAGCGTAGCAAAAACCGGTTTCCACTTTTCGGGATCATGGTCTAGCGCCCGATGCGGCCGAGATGGGTGTCCTGAAAACCGCTCGACAGTTTGAGGCCGTAACCCAGCGCGCGGTCGACGGCGATGTGGATGACCCAGGTCAGGGCGATCGCGGTCGCCATCGGATTGGCAAAGACGTAGCCGGCAAGCGCCAGCAGCAGCGGGACGATCAGGATGTGCAGCGCGTTGTAGGCGACAGCACCGACGCGCGGCCCGGCGAGATAGCCCAGCATCGACAGGTCCGGCGCCAGGATGAGCAAGGCAAACAGCCACCACGAGACACCGGCCATCGCGTAGAGAACGAGCGCAACCCCTGCAACGGCAACCCATTCGAGCCGGATTGCCAGATCGACTGGTCTCATCGAGCGCGGATCAATCGCGGCGCTTCGGGCGCAGCCTCACCACGATGTCGACATTGGCGATCTCCATGCCCTCCGGCGGGTCGGGCAGATTGGAAACCGTCACCGGACCGCTGGCGATATCGAAGATACGGTTTTCGCCTTCGATATAGAAATGATGGTGATCGGAGGTGTTGGTGTCGAAATAGGTCTTCGAGCCCTCGACGGCCAGGATGCGCAGCAGGCCCGCCTGGGTGAACTGGTGAAGGGCATTGTAGACAGTGGCAAGCGACACCGGCACGCCGGCGGCGATCGCCTCTTCGTGCAGTTCTTCGGCCGACAGATGGCGATCGCCCTTGGCGAAAAGCAGATCGGCCAGCGCGATACGCTGGCGTGTCGGCCTTAGACCGGCTTCGCGAACCCGCTTGTCCACAGCGACATTATCCTTCCGGCAGCCCTGATCCATCCTATCCGTCGAAACTCGCGGTTCGGCCCCAAAAACCCGCCCAGAATGGCGAAAAAACGGCATCGGCCGAAACTGGACAGCTCCTGACATATATTCTGTCGGCCGAATTCGATCAATAGAGCAACATGCGCGATGCGCGCAGATATCCCGGTGCGCATTGACCCCGGCAGGCGGGCGGGTTAAGCGCAGACGCCGGTTTCCGGCCATAAACAGACTGTGTTAGGAAACCAACGACAAAGGGCGCCCTGCCGCCCAGGACGATCACGGGGACGAAATTGATGGCAGGTTCGAAGTCCAGCTACGATTACGAGGAACTGCTTGCCTGCGCCCGCGGCGAGCTGTTCGGACCGGGAAATGCGCAGCTGCCCTATCCGCCGATGCTGATGTTCGACCGCATCACCGAGATCAGCGAAACCGGCGGCGCGTTCGACAAGGGCTTCATTCGCGCCGAATTCGACATCAAGCCGGACCTATGGTTTTTCGCCTGCCATTTCATCGGCAACCCGATCATGCCAGGCTGCCTCGGCCTCGATGCGATGTGGCAGCTGACCGGCTTCTACCTCGGCTGGCTCGGCGAGCCCGGCAAGGGGATGGCGCTGTCGACCGGTGAGGTCAAGTTCAAAGGCATGGTGACGCCGTCGGTCAAGAAGGTCGAGTACGGTATCGATTTCAAACGCGTGATGCGCGGGCGGCTGGTGCTCGGCATCGCCGATGGCTGGCTCAAGGCGGACGGCGAACCCATATACGCGGCAACGGACCTAAAAGTGGGTCTGTCAAAGCAGTCGGCGGTCGCCTGATCGCCACCAGACACTTTGGAAGGAGCAGCCCATGAGACGGGTCGTAGTGACAGGCCTCGGCATCGTGTCGTCGATCGGCAACAATGCCAATGAGGTGCAGGCCTCGCTCCATGATGCCAAGTCCGGCATCAGCTTCTCGGATTCATTCGCCGAACACGGCTTCCGCTGCCAGGTCTGGGGCGCCCCGTCGCTCGACCCGTCGGCCATGATCGACCGGCGCGCCATGCGCTTCCTGTCGCAGGGCGCGGCATGGAACCACGTCGCCATGGACCAGGCGATCGCGGATGCGGGCCTCGGCGAGAGCGACATCACCAATGAGCGCACCGGCATCGTCATGGGCTCGGGCGGACCATCGACACGCACCATCGTCGAGGCGGCCGAAACGACGCTCAAGAACGGCAGCCCCAAGCGCATCGGCCCGTTCGCTGTGCCAAAGGCGATGTCGTCGACCGCATCGGCGACGCTCGCCACCTGGTTCAAGATCCACGGCGTCAACTATTCGATCTCGTCCGCCTGCTCCACCTCGGCGCACTGCATCGGCAATGGCTACGAGCTGATCCAGTGGGGCAAGCAGGACATGGTCTTTGCCGGCGGTCACGAAGACCTCGACTGGACGATGTCGGACCTGTTCGATGCCATGGGCGCCATGTCGTCGAAGTTCAACGACAGGGCGTCGGCCGCTTCACGTGCCTATGACGTCAATCGCGACGGTTTCGTCATCGCCGGCGGCGCCGGCGTGCTGGTGCTGGAAGAACTCGAGCACGCCAAGGCGCGCGGCGCCAAGATCTATGCCGAGATCGTCGGCTATGGCGCAACTTCGGACGGCTACGACATGGTGGCGCCCTCGGGCGAAGGCGCGGTGCGCTGTATGCGCCAGGCGCTGGCCACGGTTTCCTCGCCGGTCGACTACATTAACACGCATGGCACTTCGACGCCGGTCGGCGATTCCAAGGAGATGGGCGCCATCCGCGAAGTGTTCGGCGACAAGATGCCTTTCATCACCTCGACCAAGTCGCTGACCGGCCATTCGCTGGGCGCGGCCGGCGTACAGGAATCGATCTACTCGATCCTGATGATGCAGGGCGGCTTCATCGGCGAGAGCGCCCATATCGAAGAACTCGATCCCGAATTCGAGGGCATGCCGATCGTACGCAAGCGCATCGACAACGCCAGGATCGACACCGTTTTGTCCAATTCGTTCGGTTTCGGTGGCACCAACGCAACGCTGATTTTCCAGCGCTATTCCGCATAAGGATTGCCAGCCATGGACGGATTGATGAAGGGCAAGCGCGGGCTTGTCATGGGTGTCGCCAACGATCATTCGATCGCCTGGGGCATCGCCCAGAAATTGTCCGAGCACGGCGCAGAACTCGCCTTCACCTATCAGGGCGACGCCTTTGGCCGCCGGGTCAAGCCGCTCGCCGACAGGCTTGGCGCGTCGCTGGTCGTGCCCTGCGATGTCGAAGACAGCGCTTCGGTCGCTGCCACCTTCGAGGCGCTCGGCAAGGAATGGGGCGGTCTCGACTTCGTCGTCCATGCCATCGGCTTTTCCGACAAGAACGAGTTGAAGGGGCTTTATGCCGACACCAGCCGCGACAATTTCGTCCGCACCATGGTCATCTCCTGCTATTCCTTCACCGAGATCGCCCGGCATGCCGCCGCGCTGATGAAGGACGGCGGCTCGATGATCACGCTGACCTACGCCGGCTCGGTCCGGGTCATGCCCAACTACAATGTCATGGGCGTCGCCAAGGCCGGCCTGGAGGCGAGCGTGCGCTATCTCGCCAACGACTACGGTCCGCGCGGGATTCGGGTGAACGGCATATCGGCGGGACCAGTCCGGACGCTGGCCGGCGCCGGGATCTCGGACGCGCGCCACATGTTTTCCTACCAGCAGCGCAATTCGCCGCTGCGCCGCACGGTGACCATCGGCGAGGTCGGCGGTTCAGCTCTTTACCTGCTGTCCGATCTGTCTTCCGGCGTCACCGGCGAAATTCACTATGTCGATTCCGGCTATCACATCGTTTCCATGCCGACGCTCGACGAGCTGAAGCAGAGCGACGTTCGGGAATAGTCTGCGATCGGAAGAATAATTCCTGTCCGTAAAATTGGACGCAATGGCGGAAACCCATTTTAAGGGGATATCCGCTAGAAGTCCCGTAACTTAGGGACCCGCATGCCTGCTGTCAGCAACCCGAAGCGCACACCGTTGTTCCGGCTGATCACCATCGCCAGCTCGGGCTTGGGCGGTTTCATCCTCGGTATCTGGGGCCTGAAGTTCGGTTTCGGCGATGGTCTTGCCGGCATGCCGGCCTCGACGATGGTCGCCGTCATGGCCACACTTGGCGCGCTGGCCGCCGCGGGGGCCTCGCTGTCGTTCTTCGCCGGTGTCGATGAATCGGTGGACTACGTCTTCAACGAAACCAATTTCGACAAGCTGACCGGCCTGCTGACGCGCCCAGCCATGGTCGGCAAGATCGCGGACGCGGCAGCGGCGACGATCCGCAGCGGCGAACCAGTGTTTCTGATCGACATCGACATCGACCGCTTCAAGCAAATCAACGACGCGATCGGCTACAGCCACGGTGACGAGCTGATCCGCGCCTTTTCCCAGCGATTGAAGACCAGCATGCCTGAAGGCGCGGTGATCGGGCGCATCGGCGCCGGCGAGTTCGCGGTCCTGTTGCCGGATCGCGAACTCAAGGGATCCGTGGAACGGATCATCGAGAAGCTCATCGACGAGATGATGGAGCCCTACCAGCTCGATACCCATCTGCAATCGGTCAGCCTGTCGGTCGGCATCGTGGCCATGCCGAAGGACGGCGTCGATCCTGTCCTGGTGCTGCGCCGCTCCAATTTGGCGCTGCAGAACGCACGCGCCGGAGGGGTGGGCAACTGGTCGGTCTTCCATGCCGACATGGGTCGGGTCGCCGACCATCGGCAGTGGATCGAAGGCGAGCTGCACACCGCATTCGAGCGGGGCGATTTCGACCTCCACTACCAGCCGCAGCTCGACCTGCCGAGCGGCCGCATCATCGGCTACGAGGCGCTGATCCGCTGGAAGCACCCGGAGCGCGGCATGATCCCGCCGATGGAGTTCATCCCGATCGCGGAAGAAACCGGCATGATCAATCCGATCGGCGAGTGGGTGCTGCGCAAGGCGTGCAACGACGCCCGCCATCTGCCCGAGGACTGCTTCGTCGCCGTCAACATCTCGCCGGTCCAGTTCATGACCAAGGATTTTGTCGGCATCGTGCGCGAGACAATGGCAAGCACCGGCATCAAGCCGTCGCGGCTGGAGCTGGAAGTCACCGAGACGGCGATGATGCAGGACCGCGAGCGCGCCGCCCTCATCCTGCGCGAGCTCGCCGACATGGGCATCTCGGTCGCCGTCGACGATTTCGGCACCGGCTATTCCAATCTGAGCTACCTGATCGATTTCTCATTTGACAAGCTGAAGATCGACCGCTCCTTCGTCAGCCGCATCGACACGGACTCCAACTCGGGTGCCGTCGTCTCGACAATCGTCGGGCTCTCGCGGGCGCTCGGCGTCGGCATCATCGCTGAAGGTGTCGAAACCGAGAGCCAGGCGACGCTGCTCAGGGCGGCCGGCTGCGAGGTGGTGCAAGGCTATCTGTTCGGCCGGCCGGCGCCGCTCAAGATCGGGCCAGAGGCGCAGGTCATCCACGTCAAGAGCGAAGCGCGCATCGTCAGCGTGCATTAAGCCAAAACGTGCCAGTCACCGGCGCGCCGAGAAAACCTTGAACATGCCGTCGCGGGCGATCTCCGCATGGCTTGAAAACGCCTTCGCCAGCACCGGTTCGTAGGGAAGCTGCCGGTTCGCCACCATGAACAGCTTGCCGCCCGGCTTCAGCGCCTTGGCCGCTGCGTGGATCATGCCGGCGCCGATCTCCGGCTCGGCAGCCCGGCTGCGATGAAAGGGCGGATTCATGACGATCGCGTCATAGCGGCGTTCGACAGGCTCGCTGAGCAGGTCGGTCCAGAAGAAATGTGTCTCGGCTGCCGTGTTGCCGATATTGCCCTTCGCTGCCTCGAGCGAGGCGAAGTCCGCCTCGAAGAGATCGAGGCTGGATATGCCGGACGAGCGCGCCGCGACTTCAGCTGCCACATAGCCCCAGCCGGTGCAGAAATCAGCAATGCTGCCACGCAGATCGTGGGGCAGGTTGTCCACCAGCAATTTCGAACCAGCATCAATCTTATCGAATGAGAACATGCCGGGCACGGTGCGAAAGCGGCCTTCCACCACAAGGTCGGGATTGGCGGCGCGAAGGACTGACGCGGCCCCGGTGTCGGCCGGTCGGGCAAACCAGAAGGCGATGCCGTGATGTTTCGGCAGATGGCCGTCAAGCAGCACAAGCTCGTCGATGCGCTTGCGCAGGCTGGCAATACCGTCCTCCTTGCCGCCGGCGACGATGATCGATCCGCCCGGGGCGACACGTTCGATCGCCTCGGCAATGCGCAATTCGTTTTGCCCGCGATGACGCCCGGCAAGCACCAGTGCGGCGTCGAAGCCGGCACCTTCGGCTTGCGGCGTGACTTTGAAGCCCGACGCCTGCAGGGCGCGGAAATGCGGCCGGAAGCCCTGCACGAGGTGAAGCCCTGCATCGAAGCCCGAAGGCAAGCGGGAACCGGGTTCGGCGCCGAGAAAAAGGACACGGGCGTCCTTACGCGGCAGGGCGACGGCGTCGACCTCATAGGGATGGAACAGCGTCTTCAGCGGTTCTGCGGCCATTCTGGTGCCCCGTAAAAGAAAACGGGCGCGACTTAAGCCGCGCCCGCTTCAACTCTATCGTCAGGCCGATCAGGCGGCGTTTTCTTCGCCTTCGGCCTTCTTGTCGCGGACGATTTCCTTGCCGGTGGCCTGGTCGACGACCTTCATCGACAGGCGAACCTTGCCGCGCTCGTCGAAGCCCATCAGCTTGACCCAGACCTTGTCGCCTTCCTTGACGACGTCGGAGGTCTTGGCGACGCGATCGTTGGCCAGCTGCGAGATGTGGACGAGGCCGTCACGCGGGCCGAAGAAGTTGACGAAAGCGCCGAAGTCGGCGGTCTTGACGACCGTGCCTTCGTAGATCTCGCCGACTTCCGGCTCGGCGACGATGGTGTGGATCCACTTCTTCGCCGCCTCGATCTCCTTGGCGTTGGAGGAAGCGATCTTGACCGTGCCGTCATCCTCGATGTTGATCTTGGCGCCAGTCTTTTCGACGATCTCGCGGATGACCTTGCCGCCGGAGCCGATGACGTCGCGGATCTTGTCGGTCGGGATGTGCATGACCTCGATGCGCGGCGCGAATTCGCCGAGCTCGGCACGCGCGCCGGACAGCGCATGAGCCATTTCGCCGAGGATATGCAAACGACCGTCCTTGGCCTGGCCGAGCGCGATCTGCATGATCTCTTCGGTGATGCCGTCGATCTTGATGTCCATCTGCAGCGAGGTGATGCCGTTGGCGGTGCCGGCGACCTTGAAGTCCATGTCGCCGAGGTGATCCTCGTCGCCAAGGATGTCGGAGAGCACCGCGAAGCGCTCGCCTTCCTTGATCAGGCCCATGGCAATGCCGGCGACCGGCTTTGCCAGCGGAACGCCGGCATCCATCAGCGCCAGCGAGGTGCCGCACACGGTGGCCATCGACGACGAGCCGTTGGACTCGGTGATCTCCGAGACGACGCGCAGCGTGTAGGGGAACTGATCAGCGGTCGGCAGCATCGGGCGGATGGCGCGCCAGGCGAGCTTGCCGTGGCCGATTTCGCGGCGGCCCGGCGAACCCATGCGGCCGGTTTCACCGACGGAATAGGGAGGGAAGTTGTAGTGCAGGAGGAACTTCTCCTTGTACATGCCGGTCAGCGAATCGACATACTGCTCGTCCTCGCCCGTGCCGAGCGTGGCGACGACCAGCGCCTGGGTCTCGCCGCGGGTGAACAGCGCCGACCCATGGGTGCGCGGCAGGACGCCGACTTCCGAGACGATCTTGCGGACCGTCTTCAAATCGCGGCCGTCGATGCGCGAGCCGGTGTCGAGGATGTTCCAGCGCACGACCTTGGCCTGGAGCTCCTTGAACACGCTGCCGATCTGCTCGGATGTGTACTTGGCGTCTTCGCCTTCAGCCGGCGTGAACGCGGCCTTGACCTTCGCCTTGACGGCGTCGACGGCAGCGTAGCGCTTCTGCTTGTCGGTGATCTTGTAGGCGTCGCGAAGCTCGTTTTCGACGATCTTCAGCATCTCGCCCTCGAGCGCCGAATAGTCCGGCGCAGTGAAGTCGCGCGGGTCCTTGGCGGCGACTTCGGCCAGCTTGATGATCGCGTCGATCACCGGCTGGAAGCCCTTGTGGCCGAACATGACGGCGCCGAGCATCAGATCCTCGCCAAGCTCCTTGGCTTCGGACTCGACCATCAGCACGGCATCAGTGGTGCCGGCGACGACTAGGTCGAGCTTGGATTCCTGCATCTCGTCGACATGCGGGTTGAGCACGTATTCGCCGTTGATGTAGCCGACGCGGGCACCGCCGATCGGGCCCATGAAGGGGACGCCGGAGAGCGTCAGCGCGGCCGAGGTGGCCACTATCGACAGGATGTCCGGATCGTTCTCGAGATCATGCTGGACGACGGTGACGACGATCTGCGTGTCGTTCTTGTAGCCATCGGCGAAGAGCGGGCGGATCGGGCGGTCGATCAGGCGGGAAACCAGCGTCTCCTTCTCGCTCGGACGGCCTTCGCGCTTGAAGTAGCCGCCCGGGATCTTGCCGGCGGCATAGGTCTTTTCCTGGTAGTTGACGGTCAGCGGGAAGAAGTCGAGGCCGGGCTTCGGCTCCTTCATCGAGACGACGGTGGCGAGAACCTTGGTTTCGCCGTAGGTGGCCAGCACCGCGCCGTCAGCCTGGCGCGCGATCTTGCCGGTCTCCAGAACGAGCGGACGGCCGCCCCATTCGATTTCCACTTTGTGGTGATTGAACATATCTTGTCCTTTGTATGCGGAAAGGGCCGCGCCGTTTCACGGTGCGCGTATGCCCTTGCCTGGCTTCCTTTCTCGGGCAGCCACGGGCAAGACAACGGGAAGCTCGGGTCAATCGGCACGGTGGCCGCACGAGCATCCTGCAATCCTGCCCCATGACCGTCCATGGGCGGTTCCGAATGGCCCTCTGCACTTTCGAAACCGGGTCTGGCCAATCGATCCGACCGGCCTTGCGCCTGACTCCGAAAATCTCGGGAAGCATCACGCGCAAATTCAAACTTTTCGGAGCGTCCTTTTGCGCGTCCAAAGGGGGATGCACGGCGCTCCATTCCTTGCGTTGGAGTACTGGATTGACCCGATGCTCCAATGCGCGACCGGCGGGCTCTCCGAAGAAAGCCCGCCGGTCAATTCGTCAACGGCGCAGACCGAGCTTCTCGATCAGCGTCTGATAGCGCGCGTCATCCTTGCGCTTGAGATAATCAAGCAGGCTGCGGCGCTGGGAGACGAGAGCGAGCAGACCACGACGGGAATGGTTATCCTTCTTGTGGTCCTTGAAGTGGTCGGTCAGGTTCTTGATGCGCTCGGAAAGGATGGCCACCTGGACTTCCGGAGACCCGGTATCGCCCTTGGCGGTTGCGAATTCACCCATCAATTCCTGTTTGCGCTCAGCAGTAATCGACATCGTGTTTTTCCTTATCTGTTCGAGGAAACGGGACGCCCTCAGCCGGGATGTCGTCCAGCAGGGGCCGGTGCAAGCAACGCGTCAGGGCGCGAAGCTGCGGCGCATATAGGGCAATTCCGACAAAAACACCAGCCTAATTCACAAGCCGGCTTGTCGCAGGCTCTTGTTAGGAAAATCAAGAATTCCGCGGCCGAAATGGCTTTAAAGCCACTTCTTCCATTTGAAGAAGGCGACAAGCCCGACAGCAACAAGCGCCATGAACAACAGTGAAGCTGGATAGCCGTACTGGGACTTCAGCTCCGGCATGTTCCACGGCGAGCTGTCAGGGTCGAAATTCATGCCCCAGACGCCGACCAGGAAGGTGAGCGGCATGAAGATCACCGAGACGATAGTGAGATAGGAGATGACGTCGTTGGTGCGCGCCTGGCTCAGCGACAGATGCATCTCGATCAGGCCGGTCAGCATGTCGCGCTGGGTCTCGACCAGTTCGATGAGCCGCAGCGAATGGTCGAGCGTGTCGTTGAGGAAGATCTTGGTTTCCGCCTTCACATAGGGCACGTCGTTGCGGATCATCGTCGCCAGCGCGTCGCGCATCGGCCACAGCACGCCCTTCAGCACATTGGCGTCGCGGCGCAACTCATGCAGCTGCCGCATCTGGTGCTTGTGCGGCATGTTCAGCATCTGGTCCTCGATGCTGTCTACCTGTTCGCCGGCCGCCTCGATCGGTGGGAAATAGCTGTCGACGATAGCGTCGATCAACGCATATGCGAGATAATCGGCGCCACGCGAGCGCAGCCGGTTGGGCATCGAGCTTTCGATGCGCTTGCGCACGGGATTGAACGGGTCGCCCTCGCGCTCCTGGAAGGTGATGACGAAATTCTTGCCGAAGAAGACGGCGATCTGTTCGTAGCGATGCGCCGTGACGTCGTCGATCATGCGCACGACAACGAAGGCGTGATCCTCAAAGAAATCCACCTTCGGCCGCTGGCCGGTGTTGACGACGTCCTCCAGTGCCAGCGGATGCAGGCTGAAAATGCGGCCGATCTCCTCGATCAGCGGGATGTTGGCAAGGCCGGTGCAATCCAGCCAGATGACTGGCCAGCGGTCGCAATGCGTGTTGAGGTCGTCGATGCTGGCATTTTCGATGGTCTCGAATTTCTCCGGCGACATAAGGGTCAGCCTGAGTTCGCTGCGCCGCGCCGACGGATCGGCGATCAGCGTTCCCGGCGAGGCGCCGACCGGCGGCCGCCTTGTTTTCAGCGGCGCCCGCTTCCTGACCGTCTCAGCTTTTGCCATGTGCCCCCTCAAGCGTAATGTCGAGCCGAAACTAGCTGAGTGCCGTCACCCGGCAAAGACCCGCTTGGGCTTGAACATGCCCTGTTCGATGGCGCCGATGGCAACCAGCCTGCCGCGCGCCGTGGCGCAGGCTTCCTCGGCCTCCACAGGCGCGTCGCGGCCGCGAATGATGACCGGATTGCCGAGCCGGATTTTCACCGCCGCATCGTCGCTGATGGCGACCTGCGGCAGGCAATCGAGCGCGGCTGACGTGTCGACCAGCAGCGCATCGATGGCCGTGAAGTCGACCGGCAGATCGACAGCGTCGGATGCATCATCGGTCGTATCCGAACCCTCATCGCCCTGTTCGCCGAAACGCGCTGCCTCAAGCTCGGCGATGGTGATGAAGTCCTCCTGCGTGAACGGCTCGACCTCGACCCGGCGCAATTCGGCGATATGGCCGAAACAGCCGAGGTCGCGGCCCATGTCGCGGGCCAGCGACCGGACATAGGTGCCCTTGCCGCATTCGACTTCGAAAATGGTTCGCTCGCCACTGTGCTCGATGACGTCCAAACGTCCGATCTCGATCTCCCGCGCGGGTATATCGACCGTCTCGCCGTCGCGGGCGAGATCGTATGCCCGCTCGCCCGCGATCTTGATGGCCGAGAACTGTGGCGGTATCTGCATGATGACACCGGTGTATTTCGGCAGCAGCGCTCTTACTTCGGTCTCGGCGGGACGCTTGTCCGAACTGTTGGTCACCGGGCCTTCGAGGTCGTCGGTCGAGCGTTCGTCACCCCAGGCGACGGTGAAGCGATAGATCTTGGCGCCGTCCTGGACATAAGGCACGGTCTTGGTGGCTTCGCCGAGCGCGATCGGCAGCATGCCGGAGGCGAGCGGATCGAGCGTGCCGGCATGGCCGGCCTTTTCGGCCTGGAACAGCCACTTGATCTTGGAGACGGCTTCGGTCGAACCCATGCCGACCGGCTTGTCCAGCACCAGCCAGCCGGAGACCGGCCGGCCCTTCTTCTTGCCGCGGCGCCCCATTATTTCTCGTCCTTGTCGTTGTCGAGATCGCGCGCCACTTCGGGCGATTTCAAGAGGTCGTTGATCCTGGCGAAATTGTCGAAAGACGTATCGAGCCGGAAGCGGAATTCCGGCATGTACTTCATCTGCCGCAGCGCGCCCGAGACACGGCCACGAACGAATTTCGCATGTTTGTTGAGCGCCTCGACCACCGCGTCGGTGTTTTTGACGCCGAGCGGCGAGACGAAGGCGGTGGCGATCTTCAGATCGGGCGACATGCGCACTTCCGACACCGAGACCACGGCATTTTCGATCAGCGGATCGATGATCTCGCCGCGCTGCAAGGTTTCGGACAGGGCATGGCGCACCTGCTCGCCGACGCGCAGCATGCGCTGGGATGGACCTGATGTGGTTGAACGGGGCATTTTTCTCAATCCTGAAATCGTGAAGCGCGGGATGGGACCGCACCGCATGTCTCAATAAGGCTTTCTCAATACGGCTTGGGCGGCGGCCTTTCGACCACCGCCCGGTCGTATCGACAGTATACGAACTCAGAGCGTCCGGGTCACCATCTCGACACGGAAGCACTCGATGACGTCGCCGACGCGCATGTCCTCGTAGTTCTGGAAGGCCATGCCACACTCCTGGCCGCCCGGCACTTCCGAAACCTCGTCCTTGAAGCGCTTCAGGGTCTTCAGCGTGCCTTCGTGGATGACGACGTTGTCGCGGATCAGGCGCACACCCGCACCACGCTCGACCTTGCCTTCGGTGACACGGCAGCCAGCGATCTTGCCCACCTTGGTGATGTCGAAGATCTCGAGGATCTCGGCATTGCCGATGAAGGTCTCGCGACGCTCGGGTGAGAGCAGGCCGGAGAGCGCCGCCTTCACGTCATCCACGAGATTGTAGATGATCGAGTAGTAGCGGATCTCGATGCCTGCCGCAGCGGCCGCGGCGCGCGCCTGCACATTGGCGCGGACGTTGAAGCCGATGATCGCGGCACCCGAGGTTTCCGCCAGCGACACGTCGCTTTCGGTGATGGCGCCGGCGCCGGCATGGACGATGCGTGCGCGCACCTCGTCGGTGCCGAGCTTGTCGAGCGCGGCGTTGATCGCTTCGATCGAACCCTGCACGTCGCCCTTGATGACCAGCGGGAATTCCTTCAGCCCGCTCGTCTGCAGTTGCGACATCATCTGTTCGAGCGAGCCGCGCTGGCCGGCATGCTTGGCCACCGCCTTCTCGCGCGCCAGGCGCTGGCGATACTCGGTGATCTCGCGAGCGCGCGCCTCGTTGTTTACCACCGCGAAGCGGTCGCCGGCCTGCGGCGTGCCCTGGAGGCCAAGCACCTCGACCGGCATCGCCGGCGGTGCTTCCTTGACATGCTCGCCACGGTCGTTGACCAGCGCGCGCACCCGGCCCCATTCGTTGCCGGCAACCAGGATGTCACCCGGCATCAGCGTGCCGGTCTGCACCAACACCGTGGCGACGGGACCGCGGCCCTTGTCGAGCTGGGCTTCGATGACGACGCCTTCGGCGGTGCGGTCCGGATTGGCCTTCAGGTCGAGGATTTCGGCCTGCAGCAGGATCGCTTCGAGCAGCTTGTCGAGATTGGTGCCCTTGGTGGCCGACACTTCGACGTCCAGCACCTCGCCGCCCATGGATTCGACGAAGACCTCGTGGCGCAGCAGTTCCGAACGCACCTTTTGCGGGTCGGCATCATGCTTGTCGATCTTGTTGATCGCCACGATGATCGGGACACCGGCCGCCTTGGCATGGCTGATCGATTCGATCGTCTGCGGCATGACACTGTCGTCGGCCGCCACCACCAGCACGGCGATGTCGGTCGCCTGGGCGCCACGGGCGCGCATCGCCGTGAAGGCGGCGTGGCCGGGCGTGTCGATGAAGGTGATCTTCTGACCGTTCTTCTCGACCTGGTAGGCGCCGATATGCTGAGTGATGCCGCCGGCCTCGCCGGAGACGACGTTGGCGTTGCGGATGGCATCGAGCAGCGAGGTCTTGCCGTGGTCGACATGGCCCATGATCGTCACCACCGGCGGACGCGACACCAGGTCCTCGGCATTGTCGGCGATGTTGAACAGGCCTTCCTCGATGTCGGACTCGGCGACGCGGCGAACCGTATGGCCGAATTCGGTGGCGACCAGTTCGGCCGTGTCGGCGTCGATGACGTCGCCCGGCTTCATGATCTGGCCCTGCTTCATGAAGAACTTGACCACATCGACCGCGCGCTCGGACATGCGCTGCGCCAGTTCCTGGATGGTGATGGTTTCGGGCAAGATCACTTCGCGCATAACCTTCTCGCGCGGCTCATTGTGCATCGCGCGCTTGAATTTTTCCTGGCGGCGACGCATCGACGACAGCGAGCGGGCGCGCGCATCCTCGTCGGAAAGCGCCGTGTTGAGGGTCAGCTTGCCGCGGCGGCGGTCTTCCTCGCCCTTGGTGGGCTTGGCCGGACGCGCCACTTCGGGCGTGACCGGACGGCGCACGGGGGCGCCGGCGCCAGTGCGCTTCGGCTTGACGTCCTCATCGTCGTCGACTGTCGCCAGTTCGGCGGCTAGCGGGGCGCGACGGCGTGCCTCTTCTTCGGCGCGGCGCCGGGATTCGGCCTCCGTCTGCAGCCGCGCTTCTTCCTCGGCCTGGCGGCGCGCTGATTCCTCGCGCTCGCGCTTGCGGCGCTCTTCATCCTCGGCGCGGCGCTTGGCCTCTTCCTGGGCACGCTGGCGGTCTTCGACCTCACGGACCTTGGAGCCTTCGAGAGCCCTGCGGCGGGCTTCCATCTCGCCACGCGACAATTCGTTCAGCACCATGCCGCTGCGCTCGACCGGCGGCGGAGGCGGCGGCGCCTTGGGCGCTTCCTGCACGACGGGCGCGGCCGCAACAGTGGGCTTCGGCGTGAAGACGGACACGGGAGCGGCGGCCGGCTCCGGCTTGTCGCCGGGCAGCGAGAACTTGCGCTTCTTGGTCTCGACGACGACCGCCTTGGTGCGGCCGTGCGAGAAGTTCTGGCGCACGGTGCTCTGCTCCATGCCGGGCCGCTTCAGCGTCAAGGTCTTCTTCGGCGTAACGCTCAACGTCTTGTCGTCGCCCGATTTCGTATCGCTCATTCCATATCCTCTGCGGCATCATCTTCGTCAGCAACGGCCGCAAGCATTGCCAGATCGTCCGGGGAACCGCCCCGATACCGGTCGAGCGCAACCATGCGCCTCTGGACCGCCCTGCCCGCGTCTTGCGCGAGAACGGCAGCATGTATCACATTTGTACCCCCCAATGCCAAGCTCAACTCGGCCTCGGGGAAAAGTTTGTAGGCAAGGATGGCGGGGCCGCCGAGATGTACGGTTGCCCGCCGCGCCTGGCTGATCTTGCGCACGCCATCGTCGGACGCTTCAGTCGCGTGGAGCACGAAAAGCGCCAGCCCTGAGCGCACGGCGCTCTCCACCTTGGTGGCTCCGAGCGCGATTGCGCCTGCCTTGCGGGCAAGGCCGAGCATTCCCAGAGCGGATCTGGAAAGCAGCCCGTCGACCATGCCGCCGAGATCGGCGGGAACGGTCACCTGCGCCTTGAAGGCGCGGGCAAACAGGTTCTTCGCCGCTGCCTTGTCGACATGTAGGCGCTCGGCGCTGACCCAGCAACCGCGGCCGGGTAGATTTCTCTTGATGTCCGGAACGACGGCCGAATCCGGGCCGACGACGAACCGGATCAGCTCATCCGGTTCGGCCTGCCTGCGGGTGACGATGCAGGTGCGATCGTTCATCTCGTCCAAGGGCGGGTTCTGTGCGATGCGGTTTCACCTCACGCACCGACGGTTTCGTCAGCCGGCGCTTCCTGCGCGGCAAGCTTGTCCTCGGTGATCCAGCCGGCCTTGAGGCGGGCAGCCAGAACCATCTGCTCGGCATCGGCGCGCGAAACGCCGTGATTGGCGAGCACGCCTGGATAGACCTTGGTCTCGCCGTCCTTGCGTTCCTTCCAGCCGGTCAGGTCGTCGGCGGCATAGCCGGCGAAATCCTCGATCGTCTTCACGCCGTCCTCGCCGAGCGTCACCATCATGGCGGTG
Organism: Mesorhizobium sp. CNPSo 4689; assembly: GCF_057784325.1. Classification (NCBI taxonomy): domain Bacteria; kingdom Pseudomonadati; phylum Pseudomonadota; class Alphaproteobacteria; order Hyphomicrobiales; family Phyllobacteriaceae; genus Mesorhizobium; species Mesorhizobium sp. CNPSo 4689. The sequence continues at coordinate 480,273 of NZ_JBWLUZ010000001.1, read as the reverse complement.
GTGATGCCCGGGATTTCGCGCAGTTCGTCGGCAACGCCGAGCGCCTTGCGCTTGTCGTCGTGCTCGGCCTCGATCTTCTCCAAATACTCGCGGGCGCGGGTCTGGATTTCCGAGGCGGTGTCCTCGTCGAAGCCGTCGATGGAGGCGATCTCGCCGGAATCGACGTAAGCCACTTCCTCGACGCTGGTAAAACCTTCGGAAGCAAGCACCTGGCCGACCATCTCGTCGACGTCGAGGGCTTCCATGAACAGCGCCGAACGCTCGACGAATTCCTTCTGGCGGCGCTCGCTCTCTTCCTGCTCGGTCAGGATGTCGATGTCCCAGCCGGTGAGCTGCGAAGCGAGACGGACGTTCTGGCCGCGGCGGCCGATGGCCAGCGACAGCTGGTCGTCCGGAACCACGACCTCGATGCGCTCGGCATCCTCGTCGAGCACCACCTTGGCGACTTCGGCCGGCTGCAGTGCGTTGACGATGAAGGAAGCGGCCGAGGGCGACCACGGAATGATGTCGATCTTCTCGCCCTGCAACTCGCCGACCACCGCCTGGACGCGGCTGCCGCGCATGCCGACGCAGGCGCCGACCGGATCGATGGACGAGTCGCGCGAGATGACGGCGATCTTGGCGCGCGAGCCCGGATCGCGGGCGACCGACTTGATCTCGATGATGCCGTCGTAGATTTCCGGCACTTCCATGGTGAAGAGCTTGGCCATGAACTGCGGATGGGTGCGCGACAGGAAGATCTGCGGGCCGCGCTGCTCGCGGCGCACGTCGTAGACATAGGCGCGAACGCGGTCGCCATATTTGTAGTTCTCGCGCGGGATCAGCTCGTCGCGGCGGATGATCGCCTCGCCACGGCCGAGATCGACGATGACGTTGCCGTATTCGACGCGCTTGACGGTGCCGTTGACGATCTCACCGATGCGGTCCTTGTATTCGTCATACTGGCGGTCGCGCTCGGCTTCGCGCACCTTCTGGACGATGACCTGCTTGGCCGACTGGGCGGCGATGCGGCCGAAATCCATCGGCGGCAGCTGTTCGGCGATGAAATCGCCGAGCTGGGCGTCGGGATTGCGCTCGCGCGCCGAGGAGATGGCGATCTGCGTGGCGTAATCGTCGACCTTCTCGACCACTTCCATCAGCCGCTGCAGCTTCATCTCGCCGGTGTTGGCGTTGATGTCGGCGCGGATGTTTGTCTCCTGGCCATAACGCGAGCGCGCCGCCTTCTGGATGGCGTCGGCCATGGCGGCGATGACGATCGACTTGTCGATCGACTTTTCACGCGCGACCGCGTCGGCGATCTGCAGCAGTTCAAGTCTGTTGGCGCTTACAACCATTGTCTTTCTCCCGAGCTTGTTGCCGGACCTCTCGCCCGGCAGCTCAATCAATTGTCCTGTTCGGTTCCGTCTTCGGCGTCCGCACCCTCGGGTGCGTCTTCCGGTTCGCCACGGCGCTTTTTTGCTTCCTTACGCGCCCTGTTGTCCTTCGACAGGGCATCGCGGATGAGATCGTCGGTCAGCACCAGCCGGGCATCGGCGATCGCATCGTAGGGCACGCGCACCGTCGGCTCCTCGCCATAGGCCGCCTTGTCGCGCGCGATCAGCACGCCATCGGCGTCGCTTTCGGCGATCTTGCCCTTGAAGCGCTTGCGTTCGGCGACGAGGACCGAGGTCTCCATCTTGATCAGATGGCCGGTCCATGTCGCGAAATCCGATTTGCGCACCAGCGGCCGGTCGATGCCCGGCGACGACACTTCCAGATGATACGCCTTTTCGATCGGATCATCGACATCGAGCGCCGGCGATACGGCCCGGCTGACCTCTTCGCAATCCTCGACGGTCATGGTGCCGTCCTCGCGCTCGGCCATGATCTGCAGCGTAAGACCGTTCTGGCCCGACAGATGCACCCGCACCAGGCGAAAGCCGATCCCGCGCAGCACCGGCTGCACGATCAGCGCGATGCGCGCATCGATACCGCTTTCGCGGATGATGCGGTCGTCGCCTTCGCTTGCCGTTGCAGTCATTCGGTCCCTGTCGTTCGATTGGTGGCTGACCGGCAGGTAATAAAAAAGAGCGGGACCGGGTGGACCCACTCTTCGTCATACCGACCAAGAATTTGAGGCTGATATAGACGATCCCGGCCGGCGTTTCAAGTCCGCCATACTGGGGGCGCCAAAGCTGCGGCAACGGCGCCAGCGTTGCACCTGGCGCATGGTGCCTATGCGGTAATCCACCTGTGTTTGCCGGCATCGCGTGCCTATCTATGTTGCATTGCACAAATATGACCGGCGCGCGGTGGCGCGCGAAAGGATATGACTATGAGCAATCGCCCGATGTTTTCCGCCATAGGCGGCTTCTTTACCGCATTCGGCAGCGCGGCTGCGGCCTCGTATGCTGTGCAGGCGGGCCGCAAGCCCCGTGACCGGGATTTGCGCAATCTGGGTATCGATCCGGCCGCCTTCGACAGGATCGGCCGCTTCTAAAATAACACTGGCGTCTGGCGCGGGAGGCGTTGAACCTCGACGCAAACGCGCGTTTGCGCAGCTATTTCCTGATAAAGGTAAGATAGGCCGGCCGCCGGCCCTCGCGGATGGCCTTTGCTTCGTAGCGCGTTCCGGGCCAGCCCTCATAGGGCCGATGCCAGTCGGCCGCGTCCTGCGCCTGCCAGGCGAACGCACCATGCGCCCGGCAATTGAGCAGCGTCCAGTTCACATAGCTGTCGATGTCGGAAGCAAAGCGGAATTTTCCGCCTGATTTCAGTACCTTGGCAAAACGGTCGAGATTGGACGGACCGACGAAACGTCGCTTCCAGTGCTTCTTCTTCGGCCAGGGGTCGGGATAGAGAAGATCGATGCCGTCGAGCGAGGCTTGCGGCAGCCAATCGAGCAGGCGCGTGGCGTCATCGTCATGGACGCGCAGATTGGCGAGCGGCTTTTCATTCACCGCCTTCATCAGCTTGGCCATGCCGTTGACGAACGGCTCGACGCCAATGAAGCCGGTCCCCGGGGCCTCCGTGGCGCGATGCAGCAAATGCTCTCCGCCGCCGAAGCCGATTTCCAGCCGCACCGCCGAGACATCCGCCTTGAACAGCTTGCGCAATTCGTCAGGCGATTCGGCGGACAGGTCGAGACCGTAGGTCCCGAGACCGCTTTCCAGCGCCGCCGCCTGCTGCGGGCGAATGGTCTTGCCACGCCGGCGGCCGAAGAACCCTTCGGTCGCGCGGCTCGGCCTGCCTTTCGGATCCATGGACGGGTTCCGCGCCGCCGTCAGGCGGCGACCGCGTCCTTGAGCGCCTTGGCGAGATCGGTCTTCTCCCAGGAGAAGGAACCGTCGCGGCCTGCCTTACGGCCGAAATGGCCATAGGACGAGGTCTTGGCATAGATCGGCTTGTTGAGGTCGAGGTGACGGCGGATGCCGGACGGCGACAGGTCCATCACGGTGCGCAGTGCGTCTTCGAGCCTGGCCTCTTCGACCTTGCCGGTGCCATGCAGGTCGACATAGACCGACAGCGGCTGGGCGACGCCGATGGCGTAGGACAGCTGGATGGTGCAACGGTCGGCAAGCTTGGCCGCCACAACGTTCTTGGCAAGGTAGCGCGCCGCATAGGCGGCGGAGCGGTCGACCTTGGTCGTGTCCTTGCCGGAGAAGGCGCCGCCGCCATGCGGTGCGGCACCGCCATAGGTGTCGACGATGATCTTGCGGCCGGTCAGTCCGGCGTCGCCGTCCGGCCCGCCGATGACGAACTTGCCGGTCGGATTGATGTACCAGTTGCAGTCGTCGGCGATCCTTAGATCGCCCAGCGCCTCGCGGATATAGGGTTCGACAACTTTGCGGACCTTCTTCGAATCCCAGCTCGAATCGAGGTGCTGGGTCGACAGCACGATCTGCGTCGCCTCGGCGGCCTTGCCGTCGACATAGCGGACGGTGACCTGGCTCTTGGCGTCCGGCCCGAGCTTGCCCGCATCGCCGCTGCCTTCATGGCGCGCGGCGGCCAGCAGTTCGAGAATCTTGTGGCTGTAGTAGATCGGCGCCGGCATCAGGTCCGGCGTCTCGCGGCAAGCATAGCCGAACATGATGCCCTGGTCGCCGGCACCTTCCTCACCCTGCCGGTCGGCGGCGTTGTCGACGCCCTGGCCGATGTCGGGCGACTGGCCGTGCAGCAGGACCTCGATCTTCGCCGTCTTCCAGTGGAAGCCGGCCTGCTCGTAGCCGATCTCGCGGATTGCCTTGCGGGCTACCGATTTGAACTTGGCCGGATTGACGACCGGATGACCGGCGGCATCCATCAGGATGTTGCCGGCCTTGTCCTTTTTCAGCAGCGTCTCGGGAACCCTGACCTCACCGGCGATGATGACGCGATTCGTTGTAGCCAGAGTCTCGCATGCGACACGGACCTTCCAGGGGTCCATGCCGGTCTTCTTGGCCTCGCGATAGACCAGATCGACGATTTCGTCGGAGATACGGTCGCAAACTTTGTCGGGATGGCCCTCGGCAACGGATTCCGAGGTGAAGAAGTAATTCTGCCGCGTCACGGGTGTCCCCTCTTGAAAAAAATCGGCAGGCTGCCGATTTTGGCGCGCCACGTGTTAGCGGTGCCGGGCGCCGCTCGTCAAGCGCTGCCGCAGTTCTGGCATGAAATGTCAGCACAGTTGGCTTGTGCCAGCGACGGCAGGGCGCCGCCGGTGGCACAAGCCCCTGGATCAGTCGGCGTCATCGGTGGAAAGGGATTTCACCAGATCTATGATCCTGCGGCGCACCTTCACGTCGCCAATCTTGACGAAGGCGCGGTTGAGTTGAAGCCCCTCCGGACTGCCGCAGAACTCGACGGCGAAAGCCATCGACGCATCTTCGGCAAATCCACGATTGCCCACGGCCTCCTGACCCGGGGCATCCTCGAAAAAGAAGGCAACGGGCACGCTAAGGATGGAGGCTATCGCCTGCAAACGGCTGGCGCCCACTCTGTTCGTGCCCTTTTCATACTTTTGGATCTGTTGAAACGTGATGCCGAGATTCTCACCCAGCTTCTCCTGGCTCATTCCAAGCATATTGCGCCGGAGCCTGATGCGACTTCCGACATGGATGTCGATCGGGTTCGGCTTTTTCTTGTTTTCTTCTGTCATTTTCTCCTCGCCGAATTTTTCCGGCTTTTTCTATTTTTTCCTGCCCAAACGAAGCCGGAGCCAACTGCCCCAACAGAACCACCAACCGACTTCGAGAAAATTTTAGGCACTTACAGTATGAGTTTCTAATGTGTCGGCTGTCAATTCACCCGTAGCCGTTGCCTTACATTCGATGTGAACCCTCCCAGGGCGAACAGGAATATGATCAGCAATCCGTTAATTCGCCGCTGGGCGGCGGAAATGAGAGCGCGCCCAGATATCGGCACCCGCACATCAATGGCTCCACGCGCGTCGACGGCGAGCGCGTCGACGATGCGTCCGCGCGGGTCGACAACGGCGGAAATGCCATTGTTAGCCGCGCGCAACAAAGGCAAACCATTCTCCACGGCCCGGATCTGAGCCTGCCTGAAGTGCTGGTACGGACCCGGTGTATCCCCGAACCAAGCGTCGTTCGTGACATTCACAATAAGCTCGGATGACGTAGCGTCAACTGCAACCAGATCGGGAAAGATAACTTCGTAGCAAATGAACGGGAGCGCCCGCACACCGTCCGGCAGCGTGATCGGATGCCGTTCGTTGCCGGCCGCGAAATTCATCGGCCCGGCGACGAGCTGTTCGATGCCGAAGCGGCCGAGCAGGCCGGCGAAAGGCAGATACTCACCGAACGGCACCAGGTGGACCTTATCGACGGCGTCCGTGATTTCGCCCTTGTCGTTGATCGCCACCACGGAATTGTAATAGCGGCTGTCGGCGCCGGCCGCCGAGCCGCCCTCCTCGCGAACGACGCCGGCGACCAGCATCTGGCCTTCGCCCAGCATATCGCCAAGCGCGGTCAGCGCGTCCGGGCGTTCGGTGAACAGGAAAGGCACCGATGTCTCCGGCCACAGAATCAGTTGCGGCTTGGCATGGCCGGATTCCGGTTCCTTCGCCGACAGGCCGAGCAGTGTGGCGAAGATGCGGTCGCGCACCGAAGCGTCCCACTTTTCGCTGAGATCGACGTCCGGCTGAACGATGCGGACATCGATCGAGCGGGTTGCCGGTTCGACCGGCATGGCAAGCCTGACATAGCCGAAGCCGACATGGGCGGCGATAAGCAGGATAAGCAACCCAAAGCCCAGGCGAAGGTGCCGGCGCCCCGCAACGAGCGCGGGCAGCGAAAAGACGAAGACCGCCAGCGCGTTCATGCCGATCATGCCGGTCACCGACACGCTCTGCATCAAGAGCGGCACTGGCATTGCCGCGTAGCCGACGGCATTCCAGGGAAAGCCGGTGAACAGGAAATCGCGCAGCCATTCCGCCAGGCCGAAACCGAAGGCGAGTGCCGCAATGCGGCCGATATCGTTGCTCCACAGGAGTCGCGCGACGACCGTGGCGAAGCCGTAGAAGAAGGCCATTGCAAAGGGGATTCCGACCACCGCGAAGGGCAGAGCCCAGGCGAAACTGTCGGCCTCGATCAGAAGCGCCTCGCCGATCCACCACAGGCCGGCAAGAAAATAGCCGAAGCCGAACCACCAGCCGATGGCGAAGGCGGGCCTGAGCCGCCTCAGCCACCCGTCGGAGGCCTCGCCGGTCGCGCCGTCGAGCAGCCAGACCAGGAGCGGGAAGGAGACGAAGCAGACGGCGAAGAAATCATAGGGCGCTTGGGCGAGAACCGCCAACGCTCCAGCGAGAAACGCCACCAGCGCGCGGCGCCAACCCCAAAGCAGTATTATCCGGCCGGCCAGGCGCTGCATACACACTTCCAGTCGCGCGAATCACGACCGCAGATTTATCAGATTTATCGGAACGGGGCTTGCGCCGAGAAACCCCGACCGGCCAATCACCGCGCTATCGGTGCCAGCCCTCGATCTTCAGATCGCCGAGCCGCTCAGCCTCTTCGCGTGGCACGGCGCGTATGGTCTGGGTGAATGTCCAGACATGGCCTTCGGATCGCGCGCCCGGCAAAGCCGTTCGCCATAGAACTGGTCGGCAGGCTCCTGGGTGATGTCGGCGCCTGCTGCCCTCGCCTGCTCGCAATGCACGTCCAGGCCGGCATCGAGGCGGATATAGATTGATTGCGTGTTCCAGCCGCCGACAGAAGCCGGGCTGGCGACATGATCGGCCCATTCGGAATCGACAATTATGTAGCCGTCGCCGAAGCGCATCTCGGAATGGACCAGCCTGCCGTCGGTGTCGCTGACGACCATGCTCGGCTCGAATCCGAAGGCCTTTTCGAGCCATTTCAACGCGGCCCGCGCGTCCTTGTAGAATACGCCGGAACCTATGGTCGAGTGCTTAAACGGGTCGCCGACCGACATCGATCAGCGCTTAGGCCTGTTCGGCGCGGGCGGCGCGGCGGCGACGCTCGCCCTTCTGGCTCTGCACGATGCGCACGCGCTTGACCCGGCGCGGATCGGCGTCGAGCACGTGGAACTCGAAGCCAGGTATGGCCTGCACAACTTCGCCACGGGCCGGCACGCGGCCAAGGGTGTTGAAGATCATACCGCCTATGGTGTCGACATATTCGCCATGCTCGCCGGCGGCGAAATCCTCGCCGATCATCTTGGCGACCTCGTCGATCTCGGCCTTGCCGTCGACGATGAAGACGCCTTCGCCGGTCTGGGTGATCATCGGCTCGTCGTCGTCGTGTTCGTCCTCGATGTCGCCGACCACCATCTCGACGATGTCTTCCAGCGAGGCGAGGCCGTCGGTGCCGCCATATTCGTCGATGACCAGCGCCATCTGGGTGCGCGTCGTCTGCATCCGACCCATCAGATCGGAGGCAAGCATTGACGGCGGCACGAACAGCACCGGTCGGATCAGGTTGAGATCACCGATGGTGCGCGCGAGATCGACCTGGGCGAGATCAAGCAGCGTCGTGGCCGGCGCCTTCCGGCTGGTTCGGCCCTTCTTTACGCGGGCGACCTTGGTGATGTGGGCAAGCACGTCGCGGATATGGACCATGCCGCGCGGATCGTCGAGCGTCTCGGAATAGACAGGCATGCGCGAATGTCCGGACTGTTCGAACAGGCCGAGAAGATCGCCCAGCGTCGTCGTGATCTCGACAGCCTCGATGTCGGCGCGCGGCACCATGACGTCCTCGACGCGCACCTCGCGCAGGCGCAGGATGTTGTTGAGCATTGCCCGTTCGCCGGGCGAAAAGGCGCCGGCATCGCTGGTCGTTTCGGCAAGCGCGCCGGCAATTTCCTCACGCAGGCTGGTGCCGTTGCGCTGCCTGAACAGGCCAAGCACGCGATCGAACAGGGAAGGACCGGCAGGCGATGGCTCGCTGGCGATGCTGCCGGTCGTTGTACTCGGACTCGAGCCCTCTTCCGTCGTTTCGGAAGGCTTGGTCGCACTGCCGGCGTCGGGGCGGGCGGCAGTCTCTGGTTTGTCGTTCATCGTCGTCCGGTCAATTGATCTTTTTAGTTAAGCGTAGGGATCGGGAATGGCAAGCCTCGCAAGCGCTGAGCGCTCGATCGCTTCCATCTCCTCGGCCTCGGCGTCGGTCTCGTGATCGTAGCCCAGAAGGTGCAGCAGGCCGTGGATGACGAGATGGGTGATATGGTTCTCCAGCGGCTTGTCTTCCAGGCCCGCTTCCTTGGCGACCGTCTTGGCGGCCAGCACGATGTCGCCCAGCATCGGCGGCAGCGGACCGCCTTTCGGAAACGGAAAAGCCGGGAAAGACAAGACGTTGGTCGGCTTGTCCTTGCCGCGCCAGCCGGCGTTGAGGGTGCGCATATGGGCGTCGTCGGAAAAGACGATGCTGAGCTCGGAACGGCCGGCGGCGCCGGTTTCGGCAAAGGCGGCCGACACGGCGCGATCGACCAGACGCGTCAGCGCCGCCTCATCAGGCCAGTCGCCCGACTCGATTGAAATATCGATGTCGATGGAAACCGAAAGATCCCCGCCGCCAGGTTTTATGTCTTCAGGCATGAGCCCGCATCGTCACATCAGCTCTCGGTGCCCAGGCCGCGCGCCAGCTTGGCGTCGCGGTCATAGGCCCTGACGATTTCCGCCACCAGCGGATGGCGAACCACGTCGCCGTCGCCGAAGCGAACGGTCACCGCGCCCGCGACGCCATCGAGGATGCGCAGTGCTTCGACCAGGCCCGATTTGGTGTTCGAGGGAAGGTCGATCTGCGTCGGATCACCGGTGACGATCATGCGCGAGTTCTCACCGAGACGGGTGAGGAACATCTTCATCTGCATCGGCGTGGTGTTCTGCGCCTCGTCGAGGATGACGGCGGCATGTGCCAGCGTGCGGCCGCGCATGAAGGCCAGTGGCGCGATCTCGATCACTTCGGCGGCAATCGCGCGCTCGACCTTGTCGGCCGGCATCATGTCGTAGAGAGCGTCATAGAGCGGCCGCAGATACGGATCGACCTTTTCCTTCATGTCGCCGGGCAGGAAACCCAGCCGCTCTCCGGCCTCGACGGCGGGCCGCGACAGGATGATGCGTTCGACCATGCCGCGTTCGAGCAGCATCGCCGCATGCGCCACCGCCAGATAGGTCTTGCCGGTGCCGGCCGGGCCGATGCCGAAGACGAGCTCGGACCGCTCCAGCGCCCGCATATAGGCGTCCTGGTTGAGCGAGCGGGCATAGATGGTCTTCTTGCGCGTCGATATCTGGGCGGCAGACATCTTGCCCTTGCGCTCCAGCGTCGGCAGCGTCAGCTGGTCGTCGGCGGCGATCGCCATGCGCACGGCGCCATCGACATCGGACTGGCCGATGTCGACGCCTTTCTGGAGAATGCCGTAGAGATTGTCCAAGGCGCGGCGCGCCTGCTCGGCGGCGGAGGCCGAGCCTTTTATGGTCAGCTGGTTGCCGCGCGAGCGGATATCGACGCCGAGCTTCTGCTCGAGTCTGGCCAGGTTCTCGTCGAACTGGCCATATAGGGCGCTGGCAAGCTTGTTGTTGTCGAAGGTCAGAACGATGTGCGCCATGTCAGAGGCCCCGGATGCCTGGCTCGGGGGCAGATTCTTCAGTTCAGCAGCGCTCAACCGTCTCTCCTCATCTGCCGAGGCCGTCAGGCCAATTCGGCGAACAGGCTATTGTAGCCCGTCCTTGTGATTCGCACCTGGATAATGTCACCGATTTCGCCGGCCTTTTCATCAACAATAACCGGCTGCAGCCATGGCGATCGGCCGACCTTCTGGCCGGCCTGACGGCCGGGCTTCTCGATCAGCGTGTCGATGGTCCTGCCGACCAGGCTCATGCCGAAATCCTGCTGCTGCTTCAGGAGCAGGGCCTGCAGGCGCTGCAGGCGTTCGTCCTTGACGGCTTCTGGCACGTGATCGGCCATTTCGGCGCCCGGCGTGCCGGGACGCGGCGAATATTTGAACGAAAAGGCCGAGGCATAGTTGACCTGGCGCACGAGTTCCATCGTCGCCTCGAAATCCGCCTCCGTCTCGCCTGGGAAGCCGACGATGAAGTCGCCGGACAGCGCAATGTCGTTGCGCGCAGCGCGGATACGCTCGATCAGCGCCAGATAGTCGCTTGCGGTATGCCTGCGGTTCATCGTCTTGAGGATACGGTCGGAGCCCGACTGTACCGGCAGGTGCAGATAAGGCATCAGCGCCCGCAGGTCGCGATGGGCCGATATCAGCTCGTTGTCCATATCGCGCGGATGGCTGGTGGTGTAGCGCAGCCGCGCCAGCCCGGGGATTTCGGCCAGCCGGAAAAGCAGGCGGCCAAGGCCCCATTCGCTGCCGTCCTCGCCCAGGTCGTGCCAGGCATTGACGTTCTGGCCGAGCAGCGTCACCTCGCGCACCCCGGCCTCGGCCAGGCGCTCGGCCTCGGCGACGATCTGCACCACCGGCCGCGAGACTTCGGAGCCGCGCGTATAGGGTACGACGCAGAAGGTGCAGAACTTGTCGCAGCCCTCCTGCACGGTGAGGAAGGCGGTGACGCCGCGCTTGATCACTTCGGCGCGCTTCGGCTGCGGCAGATGCTCGAACTTGTCCTCGACGGCGTATTCGGTCTCGACGATCTTTTCGCCGCCGCGCACCCTTGCCAGCACGTCGGGCAGCCGGTGGTAGGTTTGCGGGCCGATGACCAGATCGACGGCGGGCGAGCGACGGATGATCTCGGCACCTTCGGCCTGGGCCACGCAGCCGGCGACGCCGATCAGCAGTTCGCGCCCGGCCGCGGCGCGCTCGGCCTTCATGTCGCGGATGCGGCCAAGCTCGGAATAGACCTTTTCCGCCGCCTTCTCCCTGATATGGCAGGTGTTGAGCAGGACCAGATCGGCCTCGGTGATGGCATCGGTCGCGACATAGCCGTCGGCGGCCAGCGCATCGGTCATGCGCTGCGAATCGTAGACGTTCATCTGGCAGCCATAGGTCTTGACGAAGACTTTTTTCGCCGTGCCAGCGGGTGCAGGTGCGCTGTCAGCCGCAGGGCCGATGTCGTCGCGCTCTATCGTGTTCAAGTCCATTGGGCGGCTTCTAACGCCTTTCCGTGACAAAAAACAGACGATTCTGGCCTAGCGCTTTCAGCCTACCGACTCGGGCGCGGATCGGCGAGGGCCGCCTGCACCATCTCGCGCACCCTGGCTTCCATCAGCCTTGCCGTCTCCTTGCGGTTCGAGCGCTTGGCAAAGGCGATCGGTTCACCGAAATGGACCTCGACGTCTAGAGCACCTTCGGCCAGCAGCACCTTGAGATGCGGCATCAAATCCTCGTCGCCGATCCAGGCGGCGATCGGCCGGTGGCGGCGGCCGAGCGGCACGCCGTGCAACCGCGTGTAGACGATTGCCACCGGCTGAATGAAAACCTGTTCCGTCGCGCCTTCCGCGATCGCCATCGAGGCGGCGCCGAACAGCGTGCTCTTGAACGGCAACACCAGGTTGCCGTCACCTGTCGAGCCTTCGGCAAACAGCACCATGGCATCGCCCTTGGCCATGCGACCGGCGATCTCGCTCGCCTGTTCGCCCGACGTGCGCTTGCGCTCGCGCTCGATGAAGACGGTGCGCTGCAGTTTGGACAGCATGCCGATCAGTGGCCAGCCTTCCATATCGGCGCGGGCGATGAATTTCACATCGACCATGGACCCCAGCACCATGATGTCGGTCCAGGAGATGTGGTTGGACGCAACCAGCAGGGGGCGCTTGGTCGACAGCTCTCCCTTGACATGGATACGCAATCCCAGCGCCCTCGCGATCATCCTGTGCCAGATCTTCAGGATGAACGTCTCCGGCCAGAGCCCGGTCTTCATCGACAGTATCTGCAGAGGCGCGAAGATCAGCGTACCGGTGGCGACGAGGGCCAGCGCCGCGAAAATCCTAAATTTCTTGATCATTCGCCGGCCCTGCCGTTACAGCGCCGCGCGTCCTTTTTGGACGCGCAAAGGACGCTGTAACACTCTAATTTGAATTTGCCGCATGATCCTTTCCGAAAATCGGATCCGATTTTCGGGGTCATGCGGCGTCTGGCTAGCGAAGATCGCGGCGCATGACAAGCGCGCCGGTCGGGCCGTGCTCCGCCGATCTGTAATAGTTGGCGCGCTTGCCGACTTCGCGAAAGCCGAGCCGCCGGTAAAGCGCGATGGCCGCCACGTTGGTCTCGTCGACCTCGAGGAAAAGCGCCTCGGCGCGCTGCGCGTGCAATTCGCGCAGGACCGCATCCATCAACTGCCAGCCAAGGCCCTGACGGCGATGCGAGCGGGCGACGGCGACGGTCAGGATCTCGCCTTCGCCGGCGGCCAGCCGCGCCAGCACGAAGCCTACCGGCGGCTTGGAGCCCTGTCCGGTCTCGCGCGCAGCATAGCCGAACACCGTGTCCTGCTCGAGCAGCGAGGCAAACTCGCCGTCGGTCCAGGGTCGGACAAAATCCTCCTGGTGCAGCGCCGAGGCAGCGGGGCTATCGGCAACCGTCAGCGGTTCGAGCGCATAGTCCCTGCGGCGCGGGTGAAAGAAAGGAATGCGCATCAGGGTTGCTGCCTCGGTAAAATAAAGCCAGCCTGCGGCTTGGCGTCGGCACCACGAAGGTAGAGCGGTTTTGGCTTCTCACCTGGCCCCTTGATTGCGGCCAGCCTCGCATAGACGGCGATGTCGGCAGTGGCCGCGGTCGAGCCGATGTCGAAGGCGGGGCCGGCCGATGCCGCAATTTGCCGGGCAGCCGTACCGGCGAGCACCGCAGACATGTCCACCGCCATGGTGGCGGCCTGAGAAAGTGTCGTCGCTGCCGGACCGTAAGTCAAAACTGACGCTTTATCATACAGAGCAGCATGGATCTCGTCGCGTCCGGCATCGAGCGCGGCCAGCACCGGCCGGCCCGGAAACATCGTCGCCGCCTCCGCCGCCAGTGCTTCCAGCGTCGTTACGCCGATTGCCGGGATTTTCAGCGCCAGCGCCAGGCCTCGCGCGGCCGACACGCCGACGCGCAGGCCGGTGAAGGATCCCGGGCCGATGGAGACGGCAATGGCGCCAAGGCCGGGATATCCGGTCCCGGTGGCCTTCAGCGCCGCATCGATAACCGACATCAGGTGCTCGGCATGGCCCTTGCCGAGATCGAGCACCTGGCGGCCAAGCTCGCTACCGACCGCCGCGTCATAGACGCAGGCGGCGCAGAGACTGGCGGCACAGTCGATGGCAAGCAACTTCATGGTGTCTGGTTAACGCCCAGGGTTGAAAAACAATTCCCTGTGCCCGCCATGGCCCGCCGCCGCAAGGGGGATGGTGCACAATTGTTAAGCGGCTTCGCTTCGGCCAGGGTCCAGATCCGTCGGCCTCCGGGCCGCTGCCTATGCAGCCTGCTCGATGCGCAGCATGTGATTGTCCCAGACATAATCAGGCTCGGAGCGCTTCGTGCCATTGCCCTCGACGATCTCGCCGGCACCCGTCGTCGCCATGAAGCCCGAACCATCCGGCGCCAGGCCGCAGACCTCGACCAGCGCCCTGGTGGCGACGATACGGCCATTCCCAGCGTCGATGACGGCAAGCGAATTGCCTTCCGGCGAGGAGACGGCGACCGTGCCCGCAGCAGGATTGGCGGCGACCGAACCTATATAGTTGCGGAAACCGGAGAGCACATCCTGCGGCATGTCGAGCAGTTGCAATTCCTTGCCGCGCGCGGCCCGCCCGACCAGCAGCGGACGATCGGTGCCCGGCCCCCGATACTGGCAGCCGAACCAGACCGTGCCGGACGGATCTGCATCCATGTGGCGGATCGACAGCTGGTGCAGTGCTGCCGGCAATTCGTGCTTTTCGATGAGATCGCCGGTGATGCGGTCGACCAGCACATAGGACGGCTTCATCGTCGCGATGTTGAGCTCGGCGCGGCCGTAGTCCGGATGCGTCTCGATGCCGCCATTGGCGACGGCGATCGTCCTGCCGTCGCCCAGCAGCAAGAGCTCGTGCGGCCCCATGCCATAGGTCGGAAACTCGCCTATGCGGCTGAATTTCGCGCGCGCGTCATAGACGCCGACGACGCCAGCGGCGTTGTCGAAATCATTTTCGGTGGCGTAAAGCAGCGCCCCGTCGGTCGAGAACACGCCATGGCCGAAGAAGTGGCGGCCGGTGATGCTGGCGATGGTCAGCGGCTTGTCGCGGCCTGTGTGGTCGAAGACCACGGCGAAGGTGCCGGGCTGCCGGGCAAAAACCATCGAGCGCTTCGACACCGGATCGAAGGTGACGTCGTGGCCTCGATCGGGCAGGTCGATGGCGTGCAGCAGCTTGCCGGCCTCGGACAGCACCGCAGCGCCATAGCTGCCGTCGCGTTTGACGAAGGCGGTGGCAAAGACAGCATCCGTGCCAAGCGTGTTAGCCCAGGCCTGAGGTGCCATTGCAGCGATGAAGCCCGCGCCTGCGGCTTTGAGGAAATCCCGGCGGTCGATCAGCGGCGTCTTCATGATTAGTCTCCATCCAGCGAGGAAAAGCCGGCGGTCAGGCCGAATTCGGCGGTCAGCCTGGTGCCGATCAAGGTCGTCAGGCTGGAGGTGATCAGCGCGAAATGGTCGAGTTTTTCGCGCAGCGCCGGATCGGCGAGCGCTTTGTCGATCGGACCCTGGATAGATTTCGCTGTCGCGACGCCGTTGACCAGCTGGATATGGATCGAATCGGCCATCCAACGTGCGTCTTCCGGCAGTGCATCGCCAAGTTGCGAAGCCTGGAACAGCGTATCCATGCCCGAGAGATTTCCGGCGAGTGACGTGGCGGTGCTTTGCGAGCGCCAAAAGATGGCCAGCTTGGGCTTGTCCGCATCCGGCTTGCCGCCAAGGAAGCCTTTGAGACGCACGTCTCGGACCATTTCGAGTTCGTTGATGAACACGCCCACCAGTTCGGTCACCGCTTCGGTCCCGTCGCGGTAGAGCGGGTTTTGCGGTCCCGGATTGGCCCAGAGTGAGGCAAACCCATCGGGCTTTTTCCAGGCCTCGTCGACGTCGGCGGCCATCGTTTCGATGTTGCTGGCGACCGCCGCGCCGTAGGCACAGCGGTAGGGGTCGTCCTTGTCGGCGAGGGCTTCGGCGCCGTCGCCATAGAGCACGAACTCAAGCGCCCCGAGCCCCTGCATGGCGACGCTCTTGCCGGCCAGTTGTACCCGATCGGTGGCGGTCGGGTCCTTGCCGGCGAGTGCCGCCTGCACCTGCTTCAGGCCGATGCTCTTGCGGTCCGGCCAATAGAGCATGCGTTCCAGCCGGTTGCTCTCCTTGATCGGCCCGAAGCCGATGATCTCGGCCACCGACCAGGCCTCGACCGTGGCCGAATATTCGGCACGCGCCGCATCGAGGGCGCTTTGCGACGGCGCATCGCACAGATTGCGCATCGATTTGGTCAAGGTCTCAGCGTGCCGATGCAGACTGGCATAGGCCGGGCGGACAAATCCGTCGATCGCGCGCTCTATTACGTCGGTAGCCTTCACCTCAGCCGATGCCGGGGTAACTCCGGACATCGCCAGCGGAAGAACGAGAGCAAGCAAAAAACGCTTCGGCATCAGAGTGACTCCAGGAATTTGACCAGCGCATCGCGATCGGCCGCATCGGCGGCGGCGAAGCGGTCGCGCGCCTTCCGGCCCTCGCCACCATGCCAGAGGATCGCCTCGGGGAGCGTGCGCGCGCGCCCGTCATGCAGGAAAAAAGAGTTGCCGTTGACCGTCCGGGTGAGGCCGATGCCCCACAGCGGCGGCGTGCGCCATTCGCTGCCCATCGCCTCGCCGACTGCCTGCCCGTCGGCCAGATCAGGGCCTATGTCGTGCAGCAGAAAGTCGGAATAGGGCCAGATCAACTGGAAGGCTTGCGCCTTGTTCGGCGTGCCGCGAAGGGTGACGAATTTTGGCGTGTGACAGGAAATGCAGCCCATTTCGTAAAACTGCTTCTTGCCGGCAAGCACTTGCGGCGTGTCGAGGTCGCGCCGCGCCGGGACGGCAAGGTTTTGCGAATAGAAGGTGACCAGGTCCATGACCGGTGGCGGCGCCTCGACCGGGCCGAGGCGCTTCTGCACGCCATTCGGCATGGCAAGGCATGCCTTCTCGGCCGTGGTGCAATCGCCCTCGCTTTTTGGCATCTCGGGCGTCGAGATGCCGATGTCGCCGGAGAAAGCGTCGGCGGCCTGCTCGCGGATCGATGGCGACTGCGCCTTCCAGCCGAAGCGGCCGAGCGTCAGTTGGCCGCTTCGGCCGTCACGCACGATGTTGGGCTTGCCGGAAATGCCGTCGCCATCGCGGTCCTCCGGATCGGCATGGGCGAGGATATCTGTCGGCGCGATCTGCTCGATCAGGCCAAGGCCGATCATCGGCGGCGTGATGCGCGGCGACAGCGTGGTGTGCGGATCGAGCGGCCCGTAGGCCAGGCCATCGACCGAATAGCTGGGCTTGCGCAGCGAAACGACGCTGCCGTCGCCGAGCGTCACCTTTTGTTCCTGATAGGCGACATGCATCCTGCCTTCGCCGCGCAGACCGGGAACGGCGAGGTCCTGCAGTTGCGAACCGTAGACCGGGTCGGGAAAATTGAGCACCTTGTGGTCGGCGATCTCAGCCCTTTCTTCCGAGGTGCTGGCATCGCGCGCCAGCCGCAGGAACATCGAGGTGGAGCCGACGTCTCCTTCCGGCGGACGGCCGCGACCGTCCTTCAGATGGCAATTCTGGCAGGCGCGCTCATTGAACAGCGGGCCAAGCCCGTCCGAAGCCTGGGTCGAGGACGGCGCCGAGACCCAGTTCTTGCGGAAGAGGGCATTGCCGAGCTTGAACGTGCCTTCTTCCTCGAAGGTGATGTTGGCGGAGGATTGCGAGAAGGCGTCGCGATTGGCGTCCTTGCGCGACGTTCCGGCGCCGCCCTGCATCAGCTCGAATTGCTCGGGCTTGGAGAAATCCGAGGTCGGCCGTGTGACGGCAAGGACGCGCGCCTGATCCTTCGGCGTCAGATCAGTGCGGCTCGTCGCCAGGCCCACCGGTTCCGGTGCGCCGGCCAGGGCCGACGCCGAAAGCGTGACCACGAGTGCAAACGAAGCCCCGCGAAACAGCTGATATCGCGGGGTCTTCTGGAGCGACGGGCCATGATCTCCGGCCCGCCGCAAGCGGCGCAAGACTTCTACGGGGCGCCGCATTCCCGCATGTCCTTAGTCCGCCTCGTCGGCCGATGCGGCGTTGAGCTGGCCGTATTTTTCCTCGCCGATCGAGGCAAG
Source organism: Mesorhizobium sp. CNPSo 4689 (assembly GCF_057784325.1). Classification (NCBI taxonomy): domain Bacteria; kingdom Pseudomonadati; phylum Pseudomonadota; class Alphaproteobacteria; order Hyphomicrobiales; family Phyllobacteriaceae; genus Mesorhizobium; species Mesorhizobium sp. CNPSo 4689. The sequence continues at coordinate 462,559 of NZ_JBWLUZ010000001.1, read as the reverse complement.
CAGGTCGAGCTGCGTCTCGAGGAAGTCGATGTGACCTTCCTCGTCGGACAGCAATTCCTCGAACAGTTTCATCGACACGTAGTCACCTGCTTCTTCGCAAATCTCGCGCGAGCGCTTGTAGGCGGTGCGCGCGTCATACTCGCCGGCCAGATCGGATTCGAGCACTTCCTTGACGTTCTGCCCGATGCGCAGCGGCGCCACGGACTGCAGGTTCGGATGCCCTTCGAGGAAGATGATGCGGGCCACGAGCTTGTCGGCATGGTGCATCTCCTCGATCGATTCGGCGCGTTCCTTCTTTGCCAGCTTGGCGTATCCCCAATCTTCGAGCAGCCGGAAATGGACCCAATATTGATTGACGGCGCCAAGCTCCAGAAAAAGAGCCTCGTTAAGCCGCTCGATGATCTGCTTTTCGCCTTTCATGGGTTCTGCTCCCGTATTGGATGCGCAGGCCTCTGACGCGATCCAGGTGTGAAACGATATCCACGCCGCTCGCCTCCGAGCGGGCGTGGTAGTTCTCGGTTACCCGAATGATCGTTTCCACCACATTTGGGAAGCAGCCGCAACAGCGACCGCGCTTGTGCATGGCATGATAGACCTTTGCCGGCACGATAAGCTGCCAGGGATCCTGGTCCAGCAGCTCGACGATCGACTGCTCGATCTCCCTCTCGGTGATAATGTTGCAATGGCAGATCAGCATAGTTTGCTCTGGCTGACGGCGCTTCCGCGCCGTTTGGCTGGTACTTTTTTGATCCTACTTGAACACCTTGTCCGGCGCCTCGAGGCTGTCGGAACCCTCGAAGGCGATGGTGTTGAGCTTCAGCGAGCCGACGGCGCGTTCGATCGACTTGGTCTGGTCGATCAGCGCGTCGATCGCCGCCTGCACCGTGGCGTTGCCCTCGGTGTTGCCTTCAGCGATCTGCTGGTCATAGGCCTCGCCGGCCAGCGCGCGCGCCTTGATGGCCTCCATCTTGGCAATGGAGACATCCAGCTTGTCCGACAGCTCCTTGTCGATCGCCGGATCGGCCGCCTTGACCATGTCGTGCACCGAAGGCCCCTGAACGACGGTGCCGTCGAGGCGCGTGTAGCTGGCGAGATAGGCGGCGCGGATGCCGATGGCGTCGTAGTGATGGGAGTTGTAGGTGTTGTCGGAGAAGCAGTCGTGCTCCTCTTCCGGATCGTGCAGCAGCAGGCCGAGCTTCATGCGCTCGCCGGCCAGCTCGCCATAGGACAGCGAGCCCATGCCGGTGAAGATCGCGGTGATGGCTGTGTTCGGCTCGCCGTCAACGAGGTTCTTGCGGGCGGCGCCGTCTTCCTTCCAGTCGTTGACCATGTCCTGCAGGTCGGAAACCAGAAGGTCGCTCGCCGACTTCAGGTATTCGGCGCGGCGGTCGCAATTGCCGCCGGTGCAGTTGGCGAGGTCATAGTCGGTGTAGGGCCGCTCACCAGCGCCGGGACCGGTGCCGTGCAGGTCCTGGCCCCAGAGCAGGAATTCGATGGCGTGGTAGCCGGTCGCGACATTGGCCTCGACCCCGCCTGCCTCCTGCAGCGTGCCGGAGAGGAATTCCGGCGACAGCTTGGAGGCGTCGACCTTCTTGCCGTTGATCTCGATCTCCTTGTTGGCGATCACATTGGCTGTGTAGAGCGAATTGGTGTCGGACTCGGTGCCGTAGCTCTTGGCGACATAGTCGATCAGGCCTTCGTCCAGCGGCCAGGAATTCACCTTGCCCTCCCAGTCGTCGACGATCTTGTTGCCGAAGCGGTAGACCTCGGTCTGCTGGTAGGGAACGCGCGATGCCTTCCAGGCCTCGCGGGCGGCGTTCAGCGTGTCCACCGAGGGCTTGGCGAGCAGCGCGTCGACAGCCTTGTCGAGCGCCTGCGCGGTGGTCAGCGAATCCTCGTATTTGGCGAGCGCGATGTCGGCATAGGTCTTGATGACCGCCTTGGCGTCGGTTTCCGCCTTGGCCGGCAGCACAAACACCGCCGCCGTCAACAGAGCCGTTGCGCCGATCGCAGCCAGCCTGCCGCCATATCGTGCTGTCATCATTGTTCTCCAGTTCATTGGGAATTCGGGAAAAGGCGTGCGTGCCGACCGGTGCCAGGGCACAGGCATGCCGCAGGACACAAGTAACGCCGCGCCATTGCGCGGTTCGCGGAAGAAAGACACCTAAATGCCTCCAATCGAAAGGGTTCAAGGCCCAGACATCAAAGGGATGCGCTGACGCGCGAGCCTCCATAAAGCGGCGAAGGGGGCGGAAGTCAACTGGCACGCATCAGAAAATTCAATTGAAACAACAGTTTAGAATTATTCTAAACTACGACTGTCAACTTTAAGCTCTTATGCCGCTAGAAACACGGCGATTGACAGGCGACCATTCCCGGTGCGACCCGGATCGGGGGTCTTGCGGCGGCGGCGGACAATCGCCACTTGGCGCAACAGCCTAGATTTGATGGGAAAAGCAGGATTGCTATGAAGAACGGTGTGGTCATTGTCGGTGCGGGGCATGCGGGCGTGCAAGCGGCCGCAAGCTTGCGCGAAGAGGGCTATGACGGACCGGTTATCCTGATCGGCGACGAAAACGAGCTGCCCTACCACAAGCCGCCGCTGTCGAAGACCTTCATCAAGGACCAGGATGCAAAGCCGCAGCCTTTGCGTGGCGAGGCTTTTTACACCGGCAGCGCCGTCGATTACAGGCCGGGCGTCCGGATCGACGCTATCGATGCCGACGCCCGCAGGCTGGAGATATCAGGCGGAGGCGCGCTCGGCTTCGACCGGCTGATCCTGGCGACCGGCTCGCGGCCGCGCATTCTTAAGTTGCCGGGTTCGGAACTTGCCGGCGTGTTGTCGCTGCGTTCGATCGCCGATGCCCGCCTGATCCGCGAGTTGAGTTCGCAAAGCGAGGATGTCGTCATCCTCGGCGGCGGCTTCATCGGCCTGGAGATCGCGGCGACGCTGAGAGCGGCCGGCCGCAAAATAACGGTGGTCGAAGCCGTCGATCGGCTGCTTGGCCGGGCGGTGGCGCCGGTCATCGCCAGCCATGTCCGGCAGCGGCTGGAAGCGACCGGCGTGCGCATCCTCACCGGAACCACCATAGATCGGCTCGAAGGTGAAGACGGCCATGTGTCGGGCGCCGTGACCTCCGACGGCGAACGACTGCCGGCGCAGATGGTCATCATCGGCATCGGCGTGGTGCCGAATGTCGAACTGGCCGAGGCGGCCGGCATCGCGACCGCCAACGGCATCCGCGTCGACCAACAGATGCGCAGCTCGATGCCCGAGATTCTCGCGATCGGCGACGCTGCGTCCTACCGGCACTGGTTCACCGGCGCCGACGTGCGCCTGGAATCGGTGCAGAACGCCACCGACCAGGCGCGGCTCGCCGCGCGCACCGTGCTCGGCCATGCGGACGCCTATTCGGCGGTGCCGTGGTTCTGGTCCGACATTGGCGACATGAAGCTGCAGATGGTCGGCCTGACGTCGGGCGGCGACAGCCATGTCGTGCTGGGTGACATCAACGACAAGTTTTCGATCTACCATTATGCGGCCAACCGGCTGCTCGGCATCGAATCGGTCAACCGGCCGGGCGACCATATGCTCGGCCGCAAGATGCTCGGCGCCGGCTTCTCGCCGACGCCGCAGACTGTCGCGGCAGGTCCCGATGGATTGAAGGCGGCGCTCGCCGCCTTCCAGGCCGAACCTGCCCGAGCGGCTGGTTAAGCGGCGCGCGCTTCGCGGATCGAGCTTTCCAGAATATCGAGCGCTTCGTTCATGACGCCGTCCTGGATGGTGATCGGCGACAGGAAGCGGATGACATTGCCGTAGACGCCGCAGGTGAGCAGGATCAGGCCCTTGTCCAGCGCCTTCAGCCTGACGGCATTGGCGATCTCGGCCGACGGCAGGCCCTTCTTCACATCATTGAACTCGACCGCGTTCATGAAGCCCGGGCCTCTGATATCGACGATCTCCGGCACATCGTCACGGAACGACTGCAGCCGCTGCTTCAGCCGGGCGCCGAGCGCATTGGCGCGGTCGCAGAGCTTTTCCTCCTCGATCACGTCAAGCACAGCATGCGCGGCGGCGACGCCGATCGGGCTGCCGCCATAGGTGCCGCCGAGGCCGCCGGGGCCCGGCGCATCCATGAGTTCGGCGCGGCCGGTGACCGCCGCCAGCGGGAAGCCGCCGGCCAGGCTCTTGGCCATGGTGGTGATGTCGGCGGCGACCTCGTGATGATCCATGGCGAACATCTTGCCGGTGCGGGCAAAGCCGGTCTGCACCTCGTCGGCGATCAAGAGCATGCCGTGCTGGTCGCAGATCTTGCGCAGCGCCGCCATGAAATCGCGTGGCGCTTCGTAGAAACCGCCCTCGCCCTGCACGGGCTCGAGGATGATGGCGGCCACGCGGGCCGGGTCGACATCGGCCTTGAACAGGCGGTCGAGCGCTGCCAGCGAATCGGCGACGGAAACGCCATGCAGCGGCACCGGGAACGGCGCGTGGAAGACGTCAGCCGGCATGGCGCCGAAGCCGACCTTGTAGGGCACGACCTTGCCGGTCAGCGCCATGCCCATGAAGGTGCGGCCGTGGAAGCCGCCGGAAAAGGCGATGACCGCCGGACGGCCGGTGGCGTTGCGGGCGATCTTGATGGCGTTCTCCACCGCCTCGGCGCCGGTGGTGACGAAAATCGTCTTCTTGTCGAACTTGCCGGGCAGCAGCCCGTTCAGCCGCTCGGCCAGCCGCACATAGCTCTCATACGGCACCACCTGGTGGCAGGTGTGGGTGAAGCGGTCGAGCTGCGCCTTGACGGCCTCGATCACCTTGGGGTGGCGGTGGCCCGTGTTGACGACGGCGATGCCCGACGAAAAGTCGATGTAGCGGCGACCCTCGACATCCCAGATCTCCGAATTCTCGGCGCGGTCGGCATAGATCTGCGTCGTCATGCCGACGCCGCGTGAAATCGACTGGTTCTTGCGCTCGGAAATGGCTGAATTCTTCATTTCATCCCTCATCGGGTCGGCGCCCGTTCTCGTTGCTGGCTGTTACAGACCTCTTCTGACCTTATTTCACGTTTTCCTCAAGTCGGCAGCATTGCCGGGCGATTGGGCCTGCTGCCGCGCGCCGGAGGCTGTGCCGGCCTGCGCTTAGCCAACCGGCCGATACGCGTACGAAAAGGTTCCCTTTTCCCCCGAATACCGTTGGTCATGCGCAGGAAGACGAACTCAAGCAGTTCTCACAAACCCTTCGCTCGCCCTGAGCAGATTGCGTGTGTAATCCTTGGTCACCCTGTGGCCGATAAGCTGGCTCGCTGTAAGGTTCTCCACCGCCTCGCCATTCTGCATCACCATCAGCCGCTCGCACATATGGGTGACGATGGCGAGGTCGTGGCTGACCATCAGGAAGGTGAGCTTGCGCCGCCGCCGGATCTCTTCCAGCAGGTTGAGCACTTCGGCCTGCACCGAGGCGTCGAGCGCCGAGGTCGGCTCGTCGAGCAGCAGGATCGAAGGTTCGAGAATGAGCGCGCGCGCGATCGCCACGCGCTGGCGCTGGCCGCCGGAAAGCTGGTGCGCGTAGCGGAAGCGGAAACCGGTTCCGAGGCCCACCTCGTCCAGCGCGCGCTGAATGCGCTTCTCGCCATCAGCAAAGCCGTGGATGGCGAGCGGCTCCTGCAGCAGGCGGTCGACCGTCTGGCGTGGGTGCAGCGAGCCATAGGGGTCCTGGAAGACCATCTGCACCTCGCGGTAGAAGGCCTTGTCGCGGTGCGCCCCAAGCGTCTTGCCGTTGACGGCGATGGTTCCGGATGCGGCTGGTACCAGCCCGGCGATGGCTTTCAGCAGCGTCGACTTGCCGGAACCGCTCTCGCCGACCAGCCCGTAGGAGTCGCCTGATTTGACTTCGAGGCTGACGCCCTTCAGCGCGCGAAAGCGGTCGAAGACCACTTCCAGTCCGTCGATGGAAAGAGCCGCATTCATGCCGCCCACTCCGGCTTGCGGTCGAGCACCGGCAGCGGGTGTCGTTCGAAGCCGATCCTCGGCATGCAGTTGAGCAGGCCGCGCGTGTAGGGATGCTGCGCGTCGCGCAATTCCGACGCCTTCAGCTGCTCGACCACCTTGCCGGCATACATGACGATGACCCGGTCGCAGAAGGAGGAGACCAGGCGCAGATCGTGCGAAATGAAGATCAGCCCCATGCCGCGTTCGCTGACCAGCTTGTCTAGGATGCCGAGCACGTCGAGCTGCACGGTGACGTCGAGCGCCGAGGTCGGCTCGTCGGCGATCATCATCTCGGGGCCGGCGATCAGCATCATGGCGATCATAGCGCGCTGGCCCATGCCGCCCGAGACCTCGTGCGGATGCAGGTCGAAGACGCGGGCGGGATCGCGGATCTGCACCGCCTCCAGCATGGCGAGCGCGCGGTCGCGCGCTTCGGCCTTTCCGACCTTCTCATGCGTGCGCAGCGTCTCGACGATCTGGCGGCCGATGCTCATCACCGGGTCGAGCGAATATTTCGGATCCTGCAGGATCATGGCGATGCGTTTGCCGCGCAGCGCGCGGCGTTGGCGGGCCGGCGCCGCCAGCAGATCGATGCCGTCGAAGGTTAGTTTTTTCGCTGTCACCTCAGCCTGCGGCGGCGTCAAGCCCATGATAGCGCGGCCGGTCTGCGACTTGCCGGAGCCGCTCTCGCCGACGATGCCGAGCCGCTCGCGGCCGAGCGAGAAGGAAATGCCGCGCACCGCCTGGACCAGGCCGGTCCGGGTCGGGAAGTTGACGCGCAGGTCGTCGACCTCGAGAAGCGTGCTCATTGGTCGCCACTCCGAGGATCGAGCGCGTCGCGCAGGCCGTCGCCGAGCAGGTTGAAGCCGAGGCTGACGATGAGGATGGCGAAGCCCGGCGCGCCCGCCACCCACCATTGGTCGAGCACGAAGCGGCGGCCGGATGCGATCATGGCGCCCCATTCCGGCAGCGGCGGCTGCGCGCCGAGGCCGAGGAAGCCGAGACCGGCGGCTGTCAGGATGATGCCGGCCATGTCGAGCGTCACCCTAATGATCAGCGAGGAGATGCAGAGCGGCATGATGTGGCGGAGTACAATGCGGAACGGCGAGGCCCCCATCAATTGCACCGCCTTGATGTAGTCCGAATTGCGCACCGTCAGCGTTTCGGCGCGCGCGATGCGGGCGTAAGGCGGCCATGAGGTGATGGCGATGGCCAGCACCGCGTTCTCGATGCCGGGGCCAAGGGCGGCGACGAATGCCAGCGCCAGGATCAGCTTGGGGAATGCGAGGAAGATGTCGGTGATGCGCATTAGGATCGCATCGGTCCAGCCGCCGGCATAACCGGCGACGGTGCCGACCAGCAGGCCGATGGGTGCCGCGATGATGGCGACGAGAACGACGACGTAGAGCGTCCAGCGCGAGCCGTAGATGATGCGCGAATAGATGTCGCGGCCGAGATCGTCGGTGCCGAACCAGTGCGCGGCACTTGGCGCCAGCAGGCGAGAGCCCTTGAGGTCGCCAATGGTCGGCGAATAGGGCGCCAGCACGTCGGCGAAGGCCGCGACCACCAGCAGCCCGATGATGATGAGCAGCCCGACAAATGCCAGCCGGTTGGCGGAAAAGCGCCGCCAGGCCACATAGGCACGGCCTAGCCTTGCCTGCATGCGCGAGGCCGGCCGATTGCTGAGCAGCCAGTCGCGCCGGCTCTGGATTGCTTCCGCGCTCATCCTGCCTTGGTCCTTGGATCGAGCACCCGGTAGAGCAGGTCGGAGAAAAGATTGATGGCGATGAAGACCGAGCCGATGACGATGGTGCCGCCGAGCACGGCATTCATGTCGGCGTTCTGCAGCGAATTGGTGATGTAGAGGCCGATGCCCGGCCACGAGAACACCGTCTCGGTCAGCACCGAGCCTTCGAGCAACCCGGCATAAGAGAGCGCGATCACCGTGACCATCGGCACCGCAGCGTTGCGCAGTGCATGGGCCCAGATGATGCGCCGTTCCGACAGGCCCTTGGCGCGCGCGGCGACGATGTATTCCTGCGAAAGCTCGTTCAGCATGAAGGAGCGCGTCATGCGGCTGATATAGGCGAGGGAGAAGTAACCGAGCAGCGAGGCCGGCAGGATGATGTGGCGAAAGGCGTCGTAGAAGACATCCCACTGCCCCTGCATCGCCGCGTCGAGGAGATAGAAGCCGGTGATCGGCGTGAAGGTGTATTCGTAGACGACGTCGAGCCGCGCCGGGAAAGCCACCCACTGCAGCTTGGCGTAAAACAGGACAAGCCCGAGCAGGCCCAGCCAGAAGATCGGCACGGAATAGCCGATCAGGCCGATGATGCGCACGATCTGGTCTATAAGGCTGCCGCGCCGGACTGCCGCCAGCACGCCTAATGGCACGCCGATGACGGAACCGATCAGCGTGCCGAGCGTCGCCAGTTCGATGGTCGCCGGAAAGGCGCGGCGGATGTCGGTCATCACCGGGTTGGTGGTCAGCACCGAGGTGCCGAAATTGCCGTTCAGCGCGCCTTTCACGTAGATGTAGAACTGCTCGATCAGCGGCAGGTCGAGCCCCATCTCGCGGCGCGTCCGCTCGACGACATTGGCCGGCGCCCGGTCGCCGAGCACCGCCAGCACCGGATCGATCGGAATGACACGGCCGATGAAGAAGGTCACTGCGAGAAGACCGAGATAGGTCGTTATCGCAATGACCAGGAAGCGGCCGATCGATGATGCGATAGCGACGGCACGGGCGCTGCCGCGCCCCGCCGCCACTTCGTTTTCAACCGCACTCATGCGGCGCGTCCGCCAGCGTTACTCCTTGGAGACCGGGCCGACGAAGTTGGCGTCGAAGCTCGGGCCGAGCGCAAATCCCTTGAGGTTCTTGCGCAGGCCGGCCACTTCCAGCTGCTGGTGGATAACGACGAAGGGGCTGGTGTCGAGGATCTTCTTCTGCAGATCCTTGTACATGTCGGCGCGCTTGGCCGAATCCTTCTCCAGCAGCGCTGCCTCGGTTTGCTTGGTCAGGTCCGGGATGTCCCAGGCATTGCGCCAGGCGAGCGTCTTGATCTTGGCGGAGTCGGAATTGTCCGGGTTCGAGGCGAAAGTCTGGGCGTTGGAATTCGGATCGAAATAGTCCTGGCCCCACTGGCCGATATAAATGTCGTGGTTGCGGGCGCGGTATTTGGTCAGCGTCTGCTTGCCGTCACCGGGGATGATCTCGAGCTTGATGCCGGCCTGGCCCAGCGTCTGCTGGATCGATTCCGCCATGCCTGTCTCCGGCTGCTTGCTGCGCACGTCCATGGTCACGCTGAAGCCATCGGGCAGGCCGGCCTTGGCCAGCAATTCCTTGGCCTTGGCGACGTCGAGCTTGAACGGATTTTCGTCCAATTCACCGAGCACGCCCTTCGGCAGGAAGGTCTGGTGGATTTCGCCAATGCCCTTGAGGATGGTCGAGCTCAGCGCGTCATAGTCGACCAGATATTTGAAGGCCTGGCGGACCTCGGGCTTGGCGAGGTTCGGGTTCTTCTGGTTGAGGCTGATGTAGTAGACCGTGCCCTTCGGCGCGCTGGTGGTGGTGAGGTCGGCGTTCTTGGCGATGGCGTCGAGATCGTTTGGCTCGAGGTTGCGGGCAACGTCGATGTCGCCGGCCTCGAGCGCCAGGCGCTGCGCCGAGCTTTCCTTCATGTTGCGGTAGATGACACGGGCGAGCTTGGCCTTGTCGCCATTGTAATTGTCGTTGCGTTCAAGGACGACGGCCTCGTTGGCGCGCCATTCGCGCAGCTTGAACTGGCCGGAACCGGCATACCCTGTCTTCAGCCAGGCATTGCCGAAGTCATTGTCCCATTTGTAGTCGGCGCTCGGCGTCACCGCGGCGACATGTTCCTTGACCAGCTTGGCGTCGACCACCGAGGCGACGGTGGCCGACAGGCAGTTCAGCACGAAGCTCGGCGCGTAGGCCTTGTCGACGGTGAACTGGAAGGTGGTGTCGTCGACGGCCTTGGCCTTCTCGCCGACATTGTCGCCGCTGATGCCGAACTGGCTGATGATGAAGGCCGGGCTCTTGTCCAGCTTGACGGCGCGCTCGAAGGAATAGGCGACGTCGGCCGCCGTGATCGGGTTGCCGGAAGCGAATTTCAGGCCGGGCTTGAGCTTGAAGGTGTAGGTCAGGCCGTCGTCGGAAACGGTCCAGCTTTCGGCAAGATCGCCCTTGACCTTGGAGGTGTCGCTGAGGTCGAGGCGGACCAGGAGATCGTAGGTGTTGCCGGTGACCTCCGCGGTCGACAGTTCGAACGCCTCGCCTGGATCCATGGAGATGATGTCGTCGATCGCAAGACCTTCGACCAGCGTGTCGGCGGGCGTGACGGCAAACGCGGGTGCTACGAGCAGCGCGGACAGTGCCGCACCTGCAAGCAGGGCGCGTGAGCGGAGAGCAAACTTTTCCAGCATCATGGTGATCGTTCCCTGTTTTGTTGGTTTGTTGACCTGAGTTCCCGGCTCAGGATTGCAGAATTCTTTCGGGGCCGAACGACGGCCCCATGACCCTTTAGCGTCGTGGTTTTTGTCCAATTGGTCAACACCATACCCGGCGGTTTCCGAGCCGGCAACGAGGATTTGAAAGACAGCTTATTGGACCAGAATGGGCCGCAAGGGTCGACGCATATGCCGGCTAATCAATGCCGCCAATCGGGAAAAATCTGCTACTTCAGTGCCGCGACCAAGCCGGCATCCGGGAAGCAAGTTGCGGCCTGACCGTTTTTCGCCTGCCAGCTGCCGATTGAGCGGCGCGTCTTGAAGCCGGGCAGGCCGTCGGCGCTGCCGACATCGTAGCCCTCGGCCTCAAGTGCCCGCTGCAGGGCGGCGATGTCGGAGCGGTGCAGGCCGCCGACCGGCCCCCAACTGCCGGCAAAATTCGAGTCGCCATGGGCGATGCGGTCGGCGCCATGGCCGATGAACAGGGCGTAGAGGTCGCTGGTGTTGTATTCCTTCAGCACGTAGAAATTGGGCGTGACGATGAAGGCCGGGCCGCTGCGCCCGGCCGGCATCAGGAGAAAGCCCTCGGCCTTCAATTCGCTTGCCGGGAAGGCTTTCGTGCCGACGCGCCTGATGCCCATCGCCACCCATTCGGCGATCTTCTTGCCTTGGTCGGGTCCTTCGAGCGAGCAGGAGACTTTTTGCGGCACCGTCACCTCGAACCCCCAGCCGCGGTTCCTCACCCAGCCATAATGGACGAGATAGTTGGCGATCGAGGCCAGCACGTCAGGCGCCGAGTTCCAGATGTCGGGCCGGCCGTCGCCATCGAAGTCGACGGCGTGCTTCAGGAACGAAGTTGGCATGAATTGCGGCTGGCCGAGCGCGCCGGCCCAGGACGATTTCATCGCTGCGACCGGAGCCAGTCCGCGCTCGACGATCTCAAGTGCTGCCAGCACCTCGGTGCGGAAAAAATCCTTCTTCGTCGACATGAAGGCCTTGGTGCCCAGCACCTCGAAGGCGTCGTAAGGCATCTTGGCCGCGCCGAAGCCGCTTTCGCGACCCCAGATCGCCAGCAGCACCTCGCCCGGCACGCCATAGCGTTTCTCGAGCAATCCGAGCACCCGCGCATTGGCGCCCTCGCGCGTCCGTCCGCCAGCCGTGACGGCGCGAACGGTCTTTTCGGCGAAATAGGCGCCGGGCGACCCGAACTCGGACTGATGTTGTTTCTGCGGCGTCTTCGGCTTCTCGCCGGGCATCACAAGGTCGGGCAGCTTGAGGTTCGGCTTCACGCCGATGAAGGCCTCGTCGAAGGTTTTCTTGGAGATGCCCTTGGCCCTGGCCTCGGGCCAGAGGTCGTTCTGCAGCCAGGCGTAGAACTGGTCGTCGATCTTTGCCGCGGAGGCGGGGGTGACGAGGATGAGGGCAACAAGCGCTGCAAACAACGAAAGCAGAGCCAGCCTCAGAGATTGGAGTGCAATCGTTTCAGGAAAATCATCCATCACAGATCCTCCCCGCCAGTTGCGTCAAAACGCCGTCCGCGAGCGTAGCGCAGCAGCAAGCGTGCCTTCATCGAGATAATCAAGCTCGCCGCCGACCGGCACGCCATGCGCCAAACGAGTGACTTTAATTTCAAAGCCGGAAAGCTGATCGGTCAAATAGTGAGCCGTGGTCTGGCCCTCCACGGTGGCGTTGACGGCGAGGATCACCTCCTTTACCTCGCCACCCGCCACACGGTCTACCAGGGAGCGGATGTTGAGCTGTTCGGGGCCGATGCCGTCGAGCGGCGACAGCGTGCCGCCGAGCACGTGGTAGCGCACGTTCATGGCGGCTGCCCGCTCCAGCGCCCACAGGTCGGAGACATCCTCGACGACGATCAGCGTGGCGGCGTCGCGGCGCGGATCGGTGCAGATCATGCAGGGATCCGAGGTGTCGACATTGCCGCATGTGGTGCAGATGCGCACCTTGTCGGCCGCCTCGCCCATGGCGGCGGCGAGCGGCGACAAAAGCTGCTCCTTCTTCTTGATGAGATGAAGGGCGGCACGCCTGGCCGAACGGGGACCGAGCCCCGGCACCTTGGCCAGGAGCTGGATCAGGCGTTCGATCTCGGGACCGGCGATTCGCTTGGACATCGCACTGATCTAGGATTTTTCCGCGCGCTTTGAAACAGCGCAACGCCCATGCGTCCCCACGCCATACTGCCATTAGAGTCAGCCCGCCCAAAACGCCCAGCCAGGACGCTGGGCGCCGACCATTCCTTAGTAAGCTTCGAGCGGGCGGCTCTGGCTGACGATCATCGCGCCGATGGCATCGGTGTTCTCAGGCGTCGACTGGAACCCCATCGCCGCCTCTTGCGGCGCCGGGAACGAGGTGATGACCTGCTGGGGTGCGGGTCCGCCGAAACGGGAAGCGTCCGGTTCCTGCATGGGCTCCTGCATCGCCACAACGGTCTGCTTGGGCGGCGCGGATTTCACCGCCGCAGCGACGCGCGAGGATTTCGCCGGCTGCGCCACCGCTGCTGCAGTGACATAAGTTGCCTGGACGGGAACTGTCTTGTCGGCCGTCGCCCTGGCAGTCGTTGCCTTGACGGTGGTCGCTTTGACGCCGGGCAACGGCTCCGCGGAAGCAACGAGCGTCACCGGCGCAGTGGGCTCTGACTGCCGAGGCGTCACCGAGGCAACCATCGTCGTGGGCTCGTCCGGCAGCGGCTTCCAGTTGCGGCCGCGCTTCTCATAGAAGGCGTTGCCGCCCGCAACCATCGTGTAGTGCATGTTCTTGTAGGGGAAGCGCAGGCCGGCGGTGTGGAAGAACATCGTGTTCCTGAGCTTGGTCTTGCGCTCGCCCTTGAGCACCGCCTCGGCGGCTTCCTCGACATCGGGCATCGCCTTGGAGTTCATCGGCCGCGTCATCACGCCGGGGGCGAACTGGCCCTTCTCGCCAACGACTTCGCAGATGGTGTTGCCATGCTGGCCCGAGCGCAGCCGGTTCATCACCACCGTGCCGACGGCGATCATGCCGTCGCGGCTCGACCGGTTGGACTCGAAGAACATCGCCCGCTCCAGGCACTCCTTTTCCTTCGGCGTGTGGCCGTAGGCGCGTGTGCTGAGGAAGCTTGGCGTGATGGCATTGGTCAGGCTGGCGACCGACATGCCGTGCGTGGTGGTCTGGCTGCAACCGGCCAGGAACAGGGGAGAAGTGACGATGCTAAGCAGCAGCGGCGTCTTCCATCGCGTCGCGATCAACAAAAATGCCTCATTTTCAGCTGCCAGCCCGCCCCGAGATGTGGCAAGAATGAGACTCTTAACGGCAAAAAGATGGCTAAAGGATTAGCATTCGTGCAGCATAGGTAAAACTTTATAAATGCCCGGAAATGCCAGCGTGAACAAAGCCGGGGAAAGCCTTAACAACAGCCTCTGCGTCCAATTTTCGTTCATAATCAATTAACTGGTCGGAGCCGGCTCAGAACGGCAATTTCATTCCCGGCGGTATCGGCAAGCCTGCCGTCAGCGCCTTGGTTTTCTCCTGCATGACCTGCTCAACCTTATTTTTGGCGTCATTGTGGGCGGCGAGAAGCAGGTCCTCGAGAATCTCGACCTCGTCTTCCTTGAACAGCGACGGATCGATCTTCAGCGACTTCATCTCGAACTTGCCGGTCAGCGTAACACTGACCAGGCCGCCGCCGGCCTGGCCGGTGGCTTCCAGCGTGGCGATCTCGTCCTGCATGGCCTGGAACTTGGCCTGCATTTCCTTCGCCTTGCCCATCAGGCCGAGAAGATCTTTCATCGTTAGGTCCTCAGTTTCAGTTTTCTTCGTCGTCCGCCGCTGGCTCGACCGGCAGGTCGGCATCGGCATCGTCGACTTCCGGCACGTCGGGAATGCGTACGTCGATGATCTTAGCGCCGGGAAAGCGCGCCAGGATGGCGGCGACGGTCGGATCGCTCTTGGCATCGAGGAAGGCGTTTTCGCGTTTCGTCGATTCCATCTCGGCCATTGTCTGGCCGCCGGTTTCCTTCGACAGCGACACCAGCCAGTTGCGGCCGGTCCAGGCGCGCAGCTTGGTCGTCAGCTCGTTGAGCAGCATCTTCGGCGCGTCGTCGGTCAGGCTGACGTCGATGCGGCCGGGCTCGATGCGCACCAGGCGCACGCAGCGCTTGATCAGCACCTTGAAGGCGATGTCGCGATGCGTGTCGGCCAAGGCGGCGATATCGGCGAGCGATTTCACCGGAACAGCCGGCGCCTCCGCGACGGGTTCCGGCGCCGGCACGAAAGCCGCGGGCATTGGCTCGGTCTCGACCAGCCGCATGGTCTGTGCGCCACCGCCGGTCGTCGGCATGCGCGTCTGCGCAACCGCGCTGGCGCCGCTACCATTGCCGGGATTTGCGGGGGCTCCATTCGAGCGCGGCGCGCTATTGGGGACCGCTGCGGCGCCTTCCAGCGACTTCAGCGCCTCGTCCAGCGTCGGCAGGTCGGCGGCGTGCGCGAGACGGATCAGCACCATTTCGGCAGCGCTGACCGGCCGGTTGGACGACTGCACCTCGGGGATGCCTTTCAGAAGCATCTGCCATGTCCTAGACAGCACCCTGACCGACAGCGTCCCGGCGAAGTCGGTGCCGCGCCGGCGCTCATCCTCGGACAGCGAGGCGTCATCCAGCGCCGTCGGCACGAAGCGCAGCCGGGTAACCAGATGATTGAACTCGGCGAGGTCGGTGAGCACCGCGGCCGGATCGGCGCCAGTGTCGTATTGGTTGCGGAATTCGGCCAGTGCCGCCGCGACGTCGCCCTTCATGACATGCTCGAACAGGTCGACGATGCGGGCGCGGTCGGCCAGGCCAAGCATGGCGCGCACGGCTTCGGCGCTGACCGCGCCGCTGCCATGGGCGATCGCCTGGTCGAGGATGGAAAGCGAATCGCGGGCCGAGCCTTCGGCGGCGCGAGCGATCATCGCCAGCGCGTCGTCGTCAACCGCAATGCCTTCCTTGCCGGCAATGGACGTCAGATGCGCGACCAGTGCGCTGGCGTCGATGCGCCTGAGATCGAAACGCTGGCAGCGCGACAGAACCGTGATCGGCACCTTGCGGATTTCGGTGGTGGCGAAGATGAATTTGACATGCGGCGGCGGCTCTTCCAGCGTCTTCAAGAGGCCGTTGAAGGCCTGGGTGGAGAGCATGTGCACTTCGTCGATGATGTAGACCTTGTAGCGAGCCGACACCGGCGCGTAGCGGACGCGCTCGATGATGTCCCTGATGTCGTCGATGCCGGTGTGCGAGGCGGCGTCCATCTCGATGACGTCGACATGGCGGCCTTCCATGATCGCCTGGCAATGCTCGCCCAGAACGGCAAGGTCGACAGACGGCTGGTCGACGGTGGCGGTCTTGTAGTTGAGGGCGCGTGCCAGGATGCGTGCCGTCGTCGTCTTGCCGACACCGCGCACGCCGGTCAGCATCCAGGCCTGGGCGATGCGGCCGGAGGCGAAGGCATTGGTCAGCGTGCGGACCATCGGCTCCTGGCCGATCAGCTCGGAGAAATTCGAAGGCCGGTATTTGCGCGCCAGGACGCGATAGGCGCCGGCCTTGCCTGTCTGCGGACTTTCAGGCCCCAAATTTCCGGCTTCGCTCATTCGCCGTCAAAGCTCCCAGGACCGCGACGGAAGGCGGCCGATTCCTGCGCATAGTTTCGCCCGCACGGCTTGGCGCCGTCAATGTCGCGACAGAAAGGCGAAGAGGCGGGAGGCTGGAACAATGACCCGTTCCGGGCTCGTTAGGGCTGCTTCCTTCCGGACCTGACCCGGTTGGCGAGTGGATCGTCCACCACCAACCTCCCAGGCTCCATATCGGCAATTCGGCGATGAAATGCAAGGGCGCACGAGAATCGGCGCCACGAAGCCGGAAGGTTCTTCGCCCGACAGGCCTTCAAATCCGCAATACCGGCCAATGAATCGCTTGCAGCCCCCTTGCAGCCGCTCTAGCGTTCATGAGTCAAAAAAGCGCTGCAAAGCCCATAAAAATGAGGAAAACGCCGATGCTGCCGGGCCTCAAGGCCGGATTCACGCTCGACGCCAGGCTGGAGGCGGACAGCGAGCAGCTGATGTGGCTCGGCCTGTGCGAACTCAGGGTCATGAACGACCGCCGCTGGCCATGGCTGATCCTGGTGCCGCAGCGGCCGGGCGTGGAAGAAATCCACGACATGACGCCGCTCGACCAAGCCATGCTGACCTTCGAGACCAACATGGTGGCGCAGGCGCTGAAAAGGACCACCGGCTGCACCAAGATCAACACCGGCGCGCTCGGCAATATCGTGCGCCAGCTGCACGTCCATGTCATCGCGCGCTCGGAGGGCGATCCCGGCTGGCCGGGGCCGGTCTGGGGGCACGGCATGCGCGAGCCCTACCAACGCTCCGACATCCGCCGGTTTGCCCAAACGATCAAGGCGGCGTTATAAGCTGACCCCTGAGTCCATCCTGAGCAATTCTGAGTCTCCATGAGCTTCCGCCTGTTTGACGCGCCCTTGCGCGAGCCGAGCCAGTTCGTCGGCTTTGCCGGCAACACGATCGACCGGCAGTCCGAGAACCGCGCCGACGATTCCGTCGAAAAGTCGCTGGCCGACCCTTCGGCAAGGCTTTTGCTGATGCATGGCGGCCGGCTTTACCTGAAGCTGAGCGACGGTGCGTTCGACCCATGGTTCCATGTAGCCGAAAGCGGGCTGCTGCAGCCTTCCTTTGCACAAGGTGTCCTGCTCGGCTTTTCCGAGAGCGGCCCGGTGCTTGCCGTGCCGGTCGGGATAGAACCCGAGCAGCTTCCCGAAACGATCAAGGCCATCGACTACCGCTCGGTCTATATGCAAGGTCTGATCGACGAGGCGGCGGCCGGCGCGCTAGCGCAAGGCGCGGCCTTGCTGGCCTGGCATGCCAGCCATCGCTTCTGCAGCAAATGCGGCAATGAATCCGAAATGCGGGCGGGCGGCTACAAGCGGCACTGCCCGGCCTGCGGCACCGAGCATTTCCCGCGCACCGACCCGGTGGCGATCATGCTGACGGTGACGCCGGAAAAATGCCTGCTCGGTCGCGGCCGGCATTTCGGGCCGGGCATGTATTCGGCGCTCGCCGGCTTCATCGAGCCGGGTGAAACGATCGAGGCGGCGGTGCGCCGCGAAACGCTGGAAGAGGCCGGCATCCGGCTGGGCCGCGTCGTCTACCACGCCAGCCAGCCCTGGCCGTTCCCCTATTCGCTGATGATCGGCTGCTTCGGCGAACCGCTCAACGACGACATTCAGGCCGACCTCAATGAGCTCGAAGACTGCCGCTGGTTCTACCGCGACGAGGTGCGGCTAATGCTAACCCGCGAGCATGAGGGCGGCCTGATCACACCGCCGAAAGGGGCGATCGCCCACCACCTCATCCGTGCATGGGTCGATAGCGAGTAGGAGCAGAAAAATGATCCGTCATACCGTCGTGTTCACGCTGAAGCATGCGCCGCATTCGCTGGAGGAAAAGAGGTTCCTCGCCGACGCCAAGAGGATCCTCACCGCGATCAAGGGCGTCACCCATTTCGAGCAGTTGCGGCAGGTCAGCCCGAAGAACGACTATCGCTTCGGCTTCTCGATGGAGTTCGCCGACCAGGCCGCCTATACGCGGTACAACGACCACCCCGATCACGTCGCCTTCGTCCGCGACCGTTGGCTGCCGGAGGTCGAGGCGTTCATGGAGATCGACTACGTGCCGCTCGGCTGGAGCTAGGATCCCGCCCAAAGTGGCCACGCGAAGCCACAACGAAGCGGCAGCTATCGAGCGCGAAACTCACCTTCTGGCGGTCTTTGGAGAATGGTTTCGATCTCAGCCATCACGGTCTCTGACAGCGGCCCAAATTCCATCGCCGCGGCGTTCTCGACAGCCTGCCTGGGCGTTTTTGCGCCAGGGATGGGGTGAATGTCGCCACCTTTCGACAGCAGCCAGCACAAGGCCCCCTGACCGAGCGTCCGCCCACCAGTGGTGAGCAGATCGCGGATTGCATCGATCTGCCTGGTCAAGTCGTAACGGGCGCGCGAAGCTTCAAAGTATAGCTGCCAATCGGCAGGAACCGACCTGACATCGTCCGATGGAACCGACCGTCCATCCGAGAATTTCCCCGTCAACACGCCCATGGCGAGCGGCGACCGGATCAGCTGCGCCAAGCCGTTGTCACATGCGGTTTTGCAAATGGACGGCGCATCGAAGAAGACGTTCATCGCATGCTGGACCGTTGAAAAGCCGCTCCGGTCAGCGAAGGCTTCGACGCTTGGCGGAAAGTCCGTGCTCCAGCCATAGCTTCGAATATCGCCAGCCTGGACAAGTTGCTCCAGGACCTCGAACGCTGGTGCCGCATCTTCGATCGCAAGATCATTGAGGTGAAGCAACATCACGTCGATGCAATCGCGGCCCAGTCGGCGGAGGCTCTCAGCAACCGACCAGCGCACATAGTCGGGGGCGAACCTCGGGCCGGTCATCTGGCGGGAAACCCGATCGAAGGAATGGCCGAATTTCGACACGATAATTGCTTCCGAACGGCCGGCGAGCGCCTCGCCCAAAAGCTCCTCCGAGTGGCCGGCTCCATACACCGCCGACGTATCGAAGAGCCGAATTCCACCATCCCATGCCGCATGAATGGTTTCCACGGATTGGCTGTCGTCAGCGCCGGAATATCCGACCGGTGTCTCTCCTGACCAGAAGTGACCGCCGATTGCCCAGCAGCCCATGCCGATCCGCGATCCCAGGTGAATTCTCATTGCCATATCATGTTCTCCGCAGGCCACCCGGTCTTGATATGGCGCCAGACCGACCTCAGATGGGAGTCGGCAAAAATGGAGAGGGCAGTGCATGAATGAAACAGATATCGACTGGTCTGATCTGAGGATCTTTCTGGCGGTTGCGCGCGATGGGAGCCTTTCGTCCGCAGCCAAGGCTGTAGGTCAGAGTGCGGCGACGCTGAGCCGGCATGTCGTCGATCTTGAGCGGGCATTGGGCGCCGAGTTGTTCTCTCGGCTGCCATCCGGCTATGAGTTGACGGCGGCAGGTCGAGCGCTGACATCGCAGGCAGAGACCATCGAGCAACGGTTCCTGGATATCGCCAGGGAGTTCTCGCGACGAAACGTGTCGGCGCCCATCCGTGTGTCCGCCGGCACCTGGATGACCTGGTACCTGGCACGCAACATCGAAAAACTGGGGCTGAGCGACCGGAATATTGTCTTCAGCGCCGTTGAAGAGGTGCAGAGCATAGGCAGGCGCGAGGCATTGATCGGGATTCGGAACCGGAGGCCGTCCGAGCCGGGAGTTGCGGCTCGCAGGACAAAGACCGTCGCATTTGCTCCCTACGCGCATCCGAATGCGGTTCGAAAGGCTGATTGGATCGCGGCTACGGTGAACACGCCATCGGCAATCTGGGTGCGCGCCAACAGACGAGATCAAATACGCTTTGAAGTCACTCAGCCGCGCTCGCTCCTCGACCTCGCGCTTGCCGGCGCCGGCCATGTGGTATTGCCCTGCTTCGTTGGCGACGCCCACAACGATCTGGTTCGCACCGATGATGTGATCGAGGATCTGTCACATGAACAGTGGCTGGTGGTGCATGGCGATGATCGCAAATTGCCGGAGGTACGCGCGACGATCGACAGGATCGCACGGCTCATTGGTTCGGATCGATCCTTCGACGGCAAGAGCTGAGCGTGCGCAGTCCACCGACCGCGGACGATCCCGTTCAAACGAGGGAGCTAGTCGGCCACCTTCCACTGCTCGCGTGACTGGCTGGCAGGATAGACGCCGAGGATGCGCATTTCGCGCGAGAAGAAGCGCAGCTCGTCGAGCGCCAGCTTGACCAGCGGATCGTCGGGATGGCCCTCGATATCGGCGTAGAACAGCGTCGCGGTGAAGGCGCCGAGCTGATAGCTCTCGAGCTTGGTCATGTTGATGCCGTTGGTGGCGAAACCGCCCATGGCCTTGTAGAGCGCGGCCGGCACGTTGCGGACGCGGAAGATGAAGGTTGTCATCATCTTGACGTCCGGCGCCGGGCGCTCAGCCCAGTGCTTGTTCTTGGTCAGCACGACGAAGCGGGTGACGTTCGAGTCGGTGTCCTCGACATTTTTCTCGATGATATCGAGCCCGTAGAGCTCTGCGGCCAGCGCCGGGGCGAGCGACGCCATGGTGCGGTCCTTGACCTCGGAAACCAGCTTCGCCGAACCCGCCGTGTCGCCGGCGACCACCGGCTTCCAGCCATTCTTGCGGATGTATTTGCGGCACTGACCGAGCGCATGGATGTGGCTGTGCACGGTCTTGATCTCTTCGCGCTTCACACCCGGCAGCACCATCAGCTGGAAGTGGATCGGCAGGAAATATTCGCCGACGATGTGCAGCTTCGATTCCGGCAGCAGATGATGGATGTCGGCGACGCGCCCGGCGATGGTGTTCTCGATCGGGATCATGGCGAGCTCGGCCTTGCCGGTCTCGACCGCGTTGAAGGCATCCTCGAAGGTCGGGCACGGCAACGGTTCCATCGCCGGGAACATGTTGCGGGAGGCGGTGTCGGAATTGGCGCCCGGCTCGCCCTGGAAGGATATTCTGTTGGTCTTTTCAGGCATGCCCAAATCTCAGTTTGAAAGGATTTCTCTGGCGCGTTCGAGATCTTCCGGCGTGTCGACGCCGAGCGGCAGCGACTGGACGATCTCGGCGTCGATGCGCATGCCGGCTTCCAGCGCCCGCAATTGCTCCAGCCGCTCGCGCCGCTCCAGCGGCGACGGCTTCAGGGCGACGAAGCGCTCGAGCGCCGAGCGCCGATAGGCGTAAAGGCCGATGTGATGATACAGCGGCCCCTCGCCCCAGGGCGCTGTGGCGCGGGTGAAATAGAGCGCCCTGAGCCGCGTCGCCGACAGCGGCGACCCGACGATCTTGACGACGTTCGGATTGGTCTTTTCCTCGTCGCGGACGATCTCTACACCGAGCGTGGCGATGTCGACCGATGCGTTCTCGAAAGGCTTTAGCGCCGCGCCGATGATCTCAGGCTCGATCGTCGGCAGATCGCCCTGGACATTGACGATGGTTTCGACCTTGCGGTCGGGGTCGATGACGGTCAGCGCCTCGAAGATGCGGTCGGAGCCGGATTGGTGATCGTCTCGGGTCATGACCGCCTCGAAACCGTGCGAACGCACCGCTTCCGCCACGGCTTCGCTATCCGTCGCCACCACAACCCGCCCAAGCCCGGCCTCGGCGCCGCGGCGGGCGACCTGCACGATCATCGGCGCGCCGGCAATGTCGGCCAGCGGCTTGCCCGGCAGGCGGGTCGAGGCCATGCGGGCCGGGATGAGGATGAGCGTGGACATCGAGGTTGTGGGGCGTTGGAAAAGCGGATGGGAAAGTGGCAAAAGGTCTCACTGGAAGCGCCCTTATAGGTGTTGCAACGCCAGAGCAAAAGACCTAGTTTCCGCCCGATTTGACCGCCCCAGCTGGGCGGGCCACGATACCGACGGACGGAGTGGACGGTCGGTCCGCCGGAAAAGGGAGCAAGGGGCGCATGGATTCCAACGAAGTCAACAAGCTGCTCGCCGGATTCCTTGGCACCTGTTTCATCGTCTTTTCCGTCGGCATCGTCTCCGACGCGCTGTTTGCTTCGCCCGCGCCCGAAAAGCCCGGCTTCGCCATCGAGGCGACCGAGCCCGCCGAAGGCGGCGCGGCTGGCCCGGCGGCGGAAGCCAAGCCGATCGCCGATCTTTTAGCCACCGCCAATGCCGAGGCGGGCGCTGCCGTGTTCAAGAAATGCCAGGCTTGCCATACCGGCGAAAAGGGCGGCCCGAACAAGGTTGGCCCCGACCTTTGGGATCTTGTCGACCGCCCGGTGGCCGAGCATGAGGGCTTTGCCTATTCGGCCGGCATGAAGGATTTCTCCAAGGGCGGCGCCGAGAAGTGGACCTACGACAACCTCAACCACTTCCTCCTTTCGCCGAAGAAGTTCGTGAAGGGCACGGCAATGGGTTTCGCCGGCCTGGCGAAGGATGAGGACCGCGCCAACGTCATCGCCTATCTGCGTACGCTGTCCGACAATCCAAAGCCGCTGCCGGCGCCAGGTGCCGCCGCCGACGCAACCGCGCCGGCCAAGCCCGCCGAAGGTGCGGCACCGGCAGCACCGGCGCCAGCCGCTCCGGCAAAGCCGGCCGAAGGTGCAGCACCCGCCAAATAATAACGAATTTGTCATGCGGACATTCACAGAAAAGCCGGGTTCAGCCCGGCTTTTCTGTTAGGAAAACCGCATATGCGGCGACAAAGCCCGACCATTGCGGTTTTCATGGGCGTCAAATGATCTAGATTGCCTGTGGACGTGCATCGCAAAGAGGAGAACGCATGACGGTTGGCCGAACGCTTCTCAAATCCATGCTGGTCGCGACCGCCCTTGCCGGCGGCCTGCAGGCGGCCTTCTCGGATGAATGGCGCACCACCTCTTCGCTGATCGGCCCGTCCAAATACGGCGACAATTTCCAGCACTACGACTACGTCAATCCCGACGCGCCCAAGGGCGGCACCTACAACTCGGTCCAGCTTGGCACGTTCGACAGCTTCAACCCCTACATCGTGCAGGGGTCGCCGGCGGCCGGCCTCGTACCCTTCGGTGGCGGCCTGCTCTACGACACGCTGATGGATCAGGCGACCGACGAAGGCAGCGTCAGCCACCCGCTGATTGCCGACGCCTACAAATACCCGGCCGATTATTCTTCGGCGACCTATCGGCTGGATCCGCGGGCAAAATGGCATGACGGCCAGCCGATCACCGTCGACGACGTGATCTGGTCGTTCCAGGTGCTGAAGGCCAACAGCCCGCAATACAGCCGCTATTTCGAGAACGTCACCGATGCGGTCGCTGTCTCGGACCGCGAGGTCGAATTCCATTTCAACCAGAAAGGCAACCGCGAGCTGCCGAAAATCCTCGGCGACCTCGCCGTGCTGCCCAAACACTGGTGGGAAGGCACCGACGCCAACGGCAAGAAGCGCGACGTCACCAAACCGACGCTGGAAGTGCCAATCGGCTCCGCCGCCTACAAGATCGCCAGCTTCAAGCCGGGTTCGGAAATCGTCTGGCAGCGCGTGCCCGACTATTGGGGCGTCAAGCTGCCGGTGAAGATCGGCCGCGAGAATTTCGACACCCAGCGCTTCACCTACATCCTCGACGACAACGCCGCCTGGCAGGCTTTCACCAAGGGCGGATTTGACGACATCAAGCCGGAAAACAGTTCGAAGCGCTGGAAGACATTCTATGATTTTCCGGCGGTCAAGGCCGGCGATGTCATCAAGCAGGAATTCAAGACCACATCGCCCGAGCCGATGCAGGCTTTCATGCTCAACCAGAGGCGTCCGCTCTTTCAAGATCGTCTGGTGCGCGCCGCGCTGACCTATCCCTTCGACTTCGAGACGATGAACCGCACGCTGTTCTACGGTTTCAACACCCGTACCCAAAGCTATTTCCAGGGCACGGAGCTGGCCTCAAGCGGCCTGCCGCAAGGCAAGGAACTGGAAATCCTGGAAAAGTACCGCGACAAGCTGCCGCCGGAACTGTTCACGCAGGAATTCAAGCTGCCGGTCTACGATTCACCGCAAGCAGAACGGAAGTATCTGAAGCAGGCCGTCGACCTGTTCGCCAAGGCCGGTTGGGTGATCAAGGGCGGCAAGATGGTCAACGCCAAGACCGGTGAGCCGTTCAAGTTCGAGATCCTCGGCACGAACGACACGGACCAGGTCATCTCCAGCCCGTACATCGCCAATCTGCGCAAGATCGGCGTCGACGCTACGCTACGAATGATCGACCAGACCCAGTACATCAACCGCGTCAACCATTTCGATTACGACGTCGTCATCGGGCAGCTTGGGCAGTCGGAATCACCTGGGAATGAACAGCGCGACTTCTGGAGCTCGAAGGCCGCCGATACGCCGGGATCGCGCAATTACTCCGGCATCAAGAACCCGGTCGTCGACGCCCTTGTCGACCGCATCATCTTCGCCACCGACCGGGACGATTTGGTCGCGGCCACCCATGCGCTCGATCGGGTGCTTTTGTGGAACTACTATGTCGTGCCGCAATACTATCGGGCCGTTGTGTGGCTCGCCTATTGGAACAAGTTCGGCATTCCGGAAAAGCAGCCGGGTTACAGGGGTGCCGACACCGATTCCTGGTGGATCGATCCCGAGAAGGAAAAGGCGCTGGCCGCGAAATACAAGGGCAGCAATTGATGGGGCGGCAATTTATGGCGACCCGCCGCGACGTCCTGGCGCTTAGCGCCGCGGCCAGCGCGGCGGCGCTGCTGCCCGGCCGCGCCTTCGCCGCCATTCCGACCGGCGTCAAGATGCACGGCCTGTCGGCTTTCGGTGACCTCAAATACAAGCCTGATTTTGCCCATTTCGACTATGTCAATGTCGATGCGCCGCAAGGCGGCACCTTCAACTTCTCGCCGCCCAACTGGGGCTATAATCAGAACACAGAGACCTTCAACACGCTGAATTCCTTCACACCGAAGGGCGACGCGCCGCCACGCATGGGGATGTGCTTCGATTCGCTGATGGCCAGGGCGCTGGACGAGCCGGACGCCATCTACGGCCTGATTGCCGACGGCGTGACCATTTCGGACGACCGCAAGAACTTCGAATTCTCGCTCCGGTCCGAGGCGCGCTTCCACGACGGCACGTCGCTGACCGCCGAGGACGCGGCCTTTACCTTCAAGCTGTTCAAGGAAAAGGGTCATCCCGACCTGTCATTGTCGCTGACGCATCTGGAGGATGCGGTCGCTGTCGATCCGCGCACGCTCAGGCTTAGCTTTTCCGGCAAGCACTCCGTTCGCACCATCCTCAACGTCGCCGAATTCCCGATCCTGTCGAAGGCCTTCTACAGCGCTAATCCCTTCGATTCCTCGCAACTGAACCCTCCGCTCGGCTGCGGCGCCTACAAGGTCGGGCGGTGGTCGGCGGGGTCGTGGATCGAATATGAACGTGTCGCCGACTATTGGGGCAAGGATCTCCCGGTCAATCGCGGCCAGAACAATTTCGATCGCATCCGCATCGAGTTCTACCAGGACCGCACCGCCGGTTTCGAGGCTTTCAAGAAGGGCGAGATCCTCTACCGGGAGGAGTTCACCTCGCGGGTCTGGGCGACGGCCTATGACTTTCCGGCCTTCACTGCCGGCAAGGTGGTCAAGCACGAATTTCCCGCTGAAACAGTCCCTTCCATGCAGGCCACCGCCGTCAACCAGCGGCGCGAGCAGTTTCGCGACGCGCGTGTGAGGCAGGCGATTGCGCTCTGCTTCGACTTCGAATGGACACGGCGCAACTTCTTCTACGGTTCCTACGAGCGCTCGCAATCCTGCTTCGAGAAGTCGGACTATCGCGCCGAAGGCATGCCTTCGCCTGAAGAACTCGCTCTGCTGGAGCCGCTGCGTGACAAGCTGCCGCCGGAGACCTTCGGCGAGGCGGTGACGCAGCCTGCCTCGGACGGCTCAGGGCGGGATCGCAAGATGCTGGGGAAGGCCGCGAAACTTCTCGCCGAGGCAGGCTGGAAACGTTCCGGCGATTTCGCTGTCAACGAAAAGGGCGGGCGGCTGTCAGCCGAATTCCTCGTCGACGACGACACCTTCGTGAAGGTCTATTCGCCCTGGATCGCCAACATGAGGGCGGTCGGCATCGACGCCACGATAAGACTGGTCGATCCAGCGCAATATCAGCTCAGGCAGTCGACCTTCGATTTCGACCTGATCTCGGTCGCCTTCTCGTTTTCGGCGACACCGACTCGAGATGATCTCGAAATCTTCTTCCATTCGAGCACGGCGACAGTGTCCGGGTCGCGCAATCTTCCCGGCATATCGAGCCCCGCCATCGACGTACTGATCGACGCGGTTGGCGCCGCCAAGGACCGCGAAAGCCTGACCGTTGCAATGCGGGCACTCGATCGGGCCTTGCGTGCGCGGCGCGATTGGATTCCAAGTTGGTTCCTGGCGAATCACCGAAGCGCCTATTGGGACATGTTCGGCTTTCCCGAGCAAAAACCCGATTTCGGCTTTCCGGTCGAAGCGCTGTGGTGGTTCGACAAGGGCAAGGCGGCAAAAATTGGCAAAGCCTGACATTCCAGTTCGCGCAGGGCCGGCAGCCTGATGGGCGCCTATATACTCCGCCGCATCCTTCTGATGATCCCGACACTGTTCGGCATCATGGCGATATCGTTCGCCGTCATCCAGTTCGCGCCCGGCGGGCCGGTCGAACAGGTCATCGCCAGGCTGACCAACCAGGGTGGCAGCGACCGGCTCGGTGGTGGCGGTGGCGATGCCAGCGGCAGCAATGTCGATGTGGCCGGAGACGTCAGCTCGAAATATCGCGGCGCGCAGGGGCTCGACCCCGAATTCATCAAGAAGCTGGAAAAGCAGTTCGGCTTCGACAAGCCGCCGCTCGAGCGCTTCGGCATGATGCTGTGGAACTATGCGCGCTTCGATTTCGGCGACAGCTATTTCCGAGACATTTCGGTGCTCGACCTGATCCTGGAAAAGATGCCGGTGTCGATTTCGATCGGATTGTGGATCACGCTTCTGTCCTACCTGATCTCGATCCCGCTCGGCATCCGCAAGGCGGTCAAGGACGGCTCGACCTTCGACGTCTGGACCAGCGGGGTGGTGATCGTCGGCTATGCCATTCCCGGCTTCCTGTTTGGCATCATGCTGATGGTGCTGTTTGCCGGCGGATCCTTCTGGGACTGGTTTCCGTTGCGCGGCCTCACCTCCGACAATTGGGATCAGCTGTCCTGGTCAGGCAAGATCGTCGACTATTTCTGGCACATGACCTTGCCGCTGACGGCGCTGGTGCTGTCGGCCTTCGCGACGACGACACTTTTGACCAAGAACTCGTTCCTCGAGGAGATCCGCAAGCAGTATGTGGTGACCGCGCGCGCCAAGGGCCTGTCGGAGCGGAAGGTGCTCTACGGCCATGTCTTCCGCAACGCCATGCTGATCGTCATCGCCGGCTTCCCCGGCGCCTTTATCTCGGCCTTTTTCACCGGCTCTCTGCTGATCGAGAACATCTTCTCGCTCGACGGCCTCGGCCTGCTCGGCTTCAGGTCGGTGGTCGAGCGCGACTATCCGGTGGTGTTCGCCAATCTCTATATCTTCTCGCTGCTTGGCCTGTTCGTCGGCCTGTTGTCGGACCTGATCTACACCTGGGTCGATCCGCGCATCGATTTCGAGCGGAGAGACGTCTGATGGCAGAGGCCGCTGCCGGCACGGCGCCGGAACGGATCGCCCGGCCCTGGCTGTCGCCGCTCAACAAGCGGCGCCTGCAGAACTTCAGGGCCAACCGGCGCGGCTACTGGTCGCTGTGGATCTTCCTGTTCCTGTTCGTGCTGTCGCTGTTTTCCGAATTGATCGCCAACGACAAGCCGATCATCGCTTCCTACAAGGGCGAGATCCTGTTTCCGGTTCTGGTCGCCTATCCGGAAGAGAAGTTCGGCGGATTCTACGCGGTCACCGATTATCGCGATCCGGTCATCCAGGACGAGATCAACGCCAATGGCTGGATGATCTGGCCGCCGGTGCGCTACTCCTACCAGACCGTCAACAACGCCATCCCGGAGGCAGCACCCGCCAAGCCTTCCTGGCAATATGACGCCACGAAGCGCTGCAGCCAGTATCCACAAGGTGCTGCCGACCCCAATTGCATCGTCGGCAACTGGAACTGGCTGGGCACTGACGACCAGGCGCGCGACGTGCTGGCGCGCGTGATCTACGGGTTCAGGATCTCGGTGCTGTTCGGCCTGATCCTGACCTTCGGTTCGGCGCTGATCGGCGTCGCGGCCGGCGCCGTGCAAGGCTATTTCGGCGGCTGGACCGACCTTCTGTTCCAGCGCTTCATCGAAATCTGGTCGGCGATCCCGGTGCTCTATCTGCTGCTCATCGTCGCCGCCATCCTGCCGCCCGGCTTCTTCATCCTGCTTGGGCTGATGCTGTTGTTCTCCTGGGTGGCGCTGGTCGGCGTGGTCAGGGCCGAGTTCCTGCGCGCTCGCAACTTCGAATATGTCAACGCGGCGCGCGCGCTCGGCGTGCGCAACCTCACCATAATGTTCCGCCATCTTTTGCCCAACGCCATGGTGGCGACGCTGACCTTCCTGCCGTTCCTGCTCAGCGGATCTATCTCGACGCTGACCTCGCTCGATTATCTCGGCTTCGGCCTGCCGCCCGGCTCCGCCTCGCTCGGCGAATTGCTAAAGCAGGCGCAGCGCAACCTCAACGCGCCATGGCTCGGCATTTCCGGCTTCGTCGTCATCTCGCTGATGCTGTCGCTGCTGGTCTTCGTCGGTGAGGCGACGCGCGACGCCTTCGACCCGCGCAAGACGTTCAAATGAGCGACGCCCTGCTCTCCGTCCGCGGCCTCAGCGTCGCCTTCGCGCAAGGTGGCAGCCAGTCGATGGCCGTCGACCACATCTCCTTCGACATCGCCAAGGGCGAGACGGTGGCGCTGGTCGGCGAGTCCGGCTCCGGCAAGTCGGTCTCGGCGCTGTCGGTTCTGAAGCTGCTGCCCTATCCGAGCGCCAGCCACCCGTCGGGAAAGATCCTGTTCCATGGTGCCGACCTGCTTGCCATGGGCGAGAAGCAGCTTCGCCAGGTGCGCGGCAACAAGATCACCATGATCTTCCAGGAGCCGATGACCTCGCTCAATCCGCTGCACACGATCGAGCAGCAGATCGTCGAAGTGCTGAAGCTGCACCAGGGCCTCGGCGACCGCCAGGCCAGGGCACGCACCCTGGAACTGCTCAACGAGGTCGGCATCCGCGAGCCGCAGAAGCGGCTCGACGCCTATCCGCACCAGCTGTCTGGCGGCCAGCGCCAGCGCGTCATGATCGCCATGGCTTTGGCCAACGAGCCGGAGCTTTTGATCGCCGACGAGCCAACGACGGCGCTCGACGTCACCGTGCAGGCGCAGATCCTCGAACTGCTGGCGGGGCTGAAGAGCCGCAAGGGCATGTCGATGCTGTTCATCACTCACGATCTCGGCATCGTCAGGAAGATCGCCGACCGGGTCTGCGTGATGACCAAG
The DNA here is from genome assembly GCF_057784325.1 of Mesorhizobium sp. CNPSo 4689. Taxonomy (NCBI): domain Bacteria; kingdom Pseudomonadati; phylum Pseudomonadota; class Alphaproteobacteria; order Hyphomicrobiales; family Phyllobacteriaceae; genus Mesorhizobium; species Mesorhizobium sp. CNPSo 4689. Next base: position 433,047 of record NZ_JBWLUZ010000001.1, on the reverse strand, counting down.
GGCAAGATCGTCGAGACCGGACCGACCAAGGATATCTTTGCGAACCCGCAGCACGCCTATACCAAGCATTTGCTGGCCGCCGAGCCGAAGGGCAAGCCGCCGGCCGCCAACGCGACCGCCAAGCCGGTGATGACGGGCAGCGACATAAAGGTCTGGTTTCCGATCAAGAAGGGCTTCTTCCGCCGCACCGTCGACAATGTGAAGGCGGTCGACGGCATCGACGTCACCGTGCGCGCCGGTCAGACGCTCGGCGTCGTCGGCGAATCCGGCTCGGGCAAGACGACACTCGGCCTGGCGCTGGCCAGGATGATCTCGTCGACCGGAACCATCCAGTTCAACGGTCGCGACATCAACCAGCTGTCCTTCAACGCCATGCGGCCGCTCCGGCGCGAGTTGCAGATCGTCTTCCAGGATCCGTTCGGCTCGCTCAGCCCGCGCATGTCGGTGTCCGAGATCATCGAGGAAGGGCTGAAGATTCACGAGCCGAAACTGTCGCCGGACCAGCGTGACGAGCGCGTCGTCGACGTATTGAAGGAGGTTGGGCTCGATCCGGCCACCCGCAACCGCTATCCGCACGAATTCTCCGGCGGCCAGCGTCAGCGCGTCGCCATCGCGCGCGCCATGGTGCTCAACCCTCGCTTCGTCATGCTGGACGAGCCGACCTCGGCGCTCGACATGAGCGTTCAGGCGCAGGTCGTCGACCTGCTGCGCAGCCTGCAGGCCAAGCATGATCTGGCCTATCTGTTCATCAGCCACGATCTGAAAGTCATCCGCGCGCTTGCCAACGACGTCATCGTCATGCGCAATGGCCAAATTGTCGAAGCCGGGCCTTCCGAACAGATTTTTGGAAACCCGCAAACCGACTATACTCGGGCGCTGATATCGGCCGCGTTCAGAATAGAGACCGCGCCGGCCGGCATCGTCAGCGAGTAGGCTGAAGCAACAGGGAAAACATCCGCAGATGGAAAAAGGCCGTATCCTGCTTGCCGTCACCGGCTTTCATCCGCAGCGCTGGCGCGAGCTGCTGTCGGCCGAGCGCGAGGTCGTGCTCGAGCCGGACGGGGCCAGCGATCCCTCGATCAGCTACGCGGTGGTGTGGAAGCAGAAGCCGAACCTCTTGTCGAAACTGCCCAATCTGCGCGCCATCTTCTCGATCGGCGCCGGCGTCGACCATATCTTCGCCGACCCAGGCCTGCCGGACGTGCCGATCGTCAAGGTCGTCGCCGACAACCTCACCCAATACATGACCGAGTATGTCGTCTGGCGCGTGCTCGACCATCACCGTCAGGGCGCGCTCTACCGCGCGCAGCAGCGGAAGAAAACCTGGCATGAGCCGCCGCAGCGGCCGGCCGGCGACATCTCCGTCGGCATCATGGGGCTCGGCAATCTCGGCCGCGCGGCGGCCTCGGTGCTTTTGTCGCTCGGCTTTGCCGTCAATGGCTGGTCGCGCAGCGAGCACCCGATGAAGGGCGTGTCCACCTATGCGGGCGATGCCGGGCTGATCCCGTTCCTCAACGCCACGGACATGTTGGTGGTGCTCTTGCCGCTAACCGCCCAGACGCAAGGCATCGTCAACTACAATCTCCTGAAGGAGCTCAGGAAGCGCAACGGCCTCGGCGGCTCGGTGCTGGTCAATGCCGGGCGCGGACGGCTGCAGAAGGACGCAGACATCTTGCGCGCGCTGGAGGATGGGACGCTGAAGGAAGCCAGCCTCGACGTGTTCGAGGTCGAGCCGCTGCCCAAGACCAGCCCGCTTTGGGCGCATCCAAAAGTGTTCGTCACGCCGCATGCGGCGGCGACGTCCGACCCTGTCCATCTGGTGCCGATCATGCTGCGGCAGATGGCGGCTTACGAGCGCGGCGAAAAACTAGAGAATCTGGTGGATCGCAAGGCGGGTTACTGAGGCTTCGCCTTCAACCAGTTTTAGCGCCCGGCAGGGCGAAGGTTTCTTTCTTCTTCGGCTTGCCGCAGTCGCGGCGCTCGATCGACCGGCTCATGGCGTCGATCTCGCCGCTGGCCTTGTCGCTATCGCGCTTGGCCTTGGAGCGCATGTCGGGCGTGAACGGGCCGAAGCCCATCGCGGGATTGGAGAAGGTCGGCTTCGCGGTCGTCGGAAGCTTGTATTGCTGCGCCAACCCATTGCGCTGCGCCAGCAACTGGTCGCAAGGCACGTTGTCATATTGCAGCGAGGACTGGACATTTTCGTCCTGGCGTTCCGCCATCGAAGTGCCACCAACGCAACCGGCCATTGCCAGGCAAGATGCCAAAACCACCAAGTTCCAGCGCATGGGATCTGCTCCGTATCGAGTATCGCCCACAAATCAGCCCGTTTCGCGAGCCGGCACGAGTGATGCAGGCGCGGACCGAAAAAACATAATCACATTTTCAAACAGGAAAAGACGTCAGGTGTTGGCCGGCAGCGCCGCCACGACGGCGAGCCCTTCGACCGGCTGGCTGCGATCCAGCCGGATCACGGTAGGGTCCATCGACAGGACCGAAAAGCCGTTGGCTGCCAGAACCTGCCCGACATAGGCGTGCGAATGCGCGTAGCGGCGTGACGGCTGCAGCGCGAACCCGCCTTCGCCCACCAATGTCTCGACGGAGAAGGCAAACAGGCCGTCGCCGGCAAGCAGGCCGGCGATCCTGCCGATCACGCGCTCGAGCGCGCCGACATAGATGAACACATCGGCCGCCACCACCAGGTCGGCTTTCCGCCCGGCATAGGAAAAGTCCTGCAAATCCGCCTTGGCGAGCAGATCATAGACGCCCTTGGCGCGTGCCTTCTTGAGCATGGCGGCGGAGATGTCGTAGCCCTCCAGCCGGTCGGCCACCGGCCGCAGCCTCTGCCCCATCAGGCCGGTGCCGCAGCCGAGATCGAGTACCAGCCGGAAACGTCCCGGCCTCGCTCTCCGGACGGCCTGGTCGAGAAAGTCGGGCAGCCGGTAGCCGAGCTTGTCGACCAGCGACTCCTCGAAGCTTTCGGCATAGTGGTCGAACAGCATTTCGACGAAGGCGCTGGGCGGTGCCGTGGCGGAGGGCGCCTTGCCGATCAGTTGCAACTTCAGCGCGGCACCCAGCCGGTCCGTCGGCTCCAGCGTCAGCGCCATGGTCCAGGCTTGCGCGGCCTTGTCGGGTGCGGCCGCCTCGTGCATCTCACCGAGACGGAACCAGCCGGCCGCCCATTGCGGCGCCAGTTCCAGCGCGCCAAGCAGCAGTTCGGCCGCCGCTGCCGGCTCGCCGGAGGCGTAAAGCATCTCGGCGAAGTCGGCGCGACGGTCTGCGGTCAAGTCGCCGGACGTGGCCTGGAACGGTTTCATGGCGAAAGGATCCTGCCGGCAGGATATAATCGGCCGCTGGCTGTAGGATGAGTCAGCAGTCTCTTGCAACAGGCTTCCCGCGGCTGAATTAGCAACTATCTTGGCGGGATGCGCGCCAGCGACCTGCTCCATCCCCGGCCGGAAGGCCTCTACTGCCCGCCCGGCGATTTCTTCATCGACCCGGTGCGGCCGGTCAACCGGGCGCTGATCACGCATGGCCATTCCGACCATGCCCGCTCCGGCCATCGCTCGGTGCTGGCGACACAGCAGACGCTCGACATCATGGAGCTGCGCTGCGGCGAGGGTTTTGCCGAAACTGTGCAGGCGGCTGCGCTTGGCGAAACGATGGCGCTCAACGGCGTCTCGGTCACCTTCCATCCGGCTGGCCATGTGCTCGGTTCGGCGCAGATCGCGGTTGAGCATCAGGGGCTGCGCATCGTCGCCTCCGGCGACTACAAACGCCAGAAGGACGCCACCTGCGAGCCGTTCCAACCGGTCCGCTGCGACGTGTTCATCACCGAGGCGACATTCGGCCTGCCGGTGTTTCGGCATCCGCCGGATAGGGAGGAGATCGCGCGATTGCTGAAATCGGCGGCACAGTTTCCCGAACGCTCGCATCTGGTCGGCGCCTATGCGCTCGGCAAGGCGCAGCGCGTCATGCGGCTGCTGCGCGACGCCGGCTACGACAGGCCGATCTACATCCACGGCGCGCTGGCCAAACTCAGCGAATACTACCAGAGCCAGGGCATCGACCTCGGGCAGCTCGATCCGGCAACGGTCGACAGCGGCGGCAAGGACGATTTCGCCGGCGCCATCGTCATCGGCCCGCCCTCGGCCTTCGCCGACCGCTGGGCACGGCGCTTTCCCGATCCGATCTCCTGCTTTGCGTCCGGCTGGATGCGCATCCGCCAGCGCGCCAAGCAAGGCGGTGTCGAGCTGCCGCTGATCATTTCCGACCATGCCGACTGGGACGAACTGACCGCCACGATCAAGGAGACGGGGGCTGAGGAGATCTGGGTGACGCATGGCCGCGAGGAGGCGCTGGTGCGCTGGTGCGAGCTGGAGGGCATTGCGGCACGGCCGCTGCATCTCGTTGGTTATGAGGACGAGGGCGATTGATGATGGCGAAGGGTTTGTCAATCGCGAGAGTCGCGCACTACGGCACCCCCTTCTGGCCTGCCGGCCATCTCCCCCACTTGGGGGCAGATCGGCTATCGTCGCGGCTTTCGCCAATCGCTGACGTTGCGAGATGTGCGACAAGAACGAAACTGCCAATCTCCCCCCTCGTGGGGGAGATGTCCGGCAGGACAGAGGGGGGTGCGACAGAACGCAAGCTTCCCCCATCGGCCGGGCTCACCCCCTCATGAATCGCTTCGCCGAACTCCTCGACCGTCTCGTGCTGACGCCGTCGCGCAACGGCAAGCTGACGCTGCTCATCGACTATTTCCGCAGCGTCGAGGACCCCGATCGCGGCCTGGCGCTGGCGGCGATCACCGGCGATCTGTCGATCGCGGCGGTCAAGCCGGCGATGCTGCGCGCGCTGGTCGTCGAGCGCATGGACCCGGTACTGTTCGGCTATTCCTACGACTATGTCGGCGACCTCGCCGAGACCGTGTCCCTGGTCTGGCCGCAATCGCCGGACCATATCCCGAACCGCGAACCGACGCTTGGTGAGGTGGTGGCGAAACTGCAGGCGGCGAGCCGCTCCGACGGGCCGAAGGTTCTGGCGAGATTGCTCGACTGCGCCGGCATCTCGGCCCGCTTCGCCATCATCAAGCTGGTCACCGGCGGGCTGCGGATCGGCGTCTCGGCGCGACTGGCCAAGCAGGCGCTGGCGGAATTCGGCAAGGTCGACGTCGCCGAGATCGAGGAATTGTGGCACGGGCTGACGCCGCCCTATGCCGGCCTGTTCGCCTGGCTGGAGGGCAAGGCGGAAAAACCGCAAAGGACGGCGGCGGCTCTGTTCCGGCCGGTAATGCTGTCCAACCCGATCGGTGACGGCGATCTCGAAAAGCTCGACCCGGCCGACTATGCCGCGGAGTGGAAATGGGACGGCATCCGCGTCCAAGCGGTCTGCGAAGACGGCGTGCGCCGGCTCTATTCGCGCACCGGCGACGACGTCTCCGGCGCCTTTCCCGACCTCGCCGACGCCATGCATTTTTCCGCCGCCCTCGACGGCGAGCTGCTGGTCGGCGAGCCCTCGGCGACCGGCACGTTCTCCGACCTGCAGCAGCGGCTGAACCGCAAGACCGTGACGCCGAAAATGCAGCAGCTATATCCGGCCTTCATGCGCTGCTACGACGCGCTGCAAATCGGCGGCGAGGATTTGCGTGCGCTGCCCTTCCGCGAGCGCCGCCTCCGCCTCGAGGCCTTCGTCGGCACGCTCGACCCCAGCCGCTTCGATCTTTCCCCGCTGGTCGCATTCGCGGACTGGCAGGCGCTGGAACAGATGCGCCAGGCGCCGCCGCATCCGATCATCGAAGGGGTGATGCTCAAGCGCTGGGATTCGCCCTATCTCGCTGGGCGTCCGAAAGGCCCTTGGTTCAAATGGAAGCGCGACCCGCACACGGTCGACGCGGTGCTGATGTATGCCCAGCGTGGCCACGGCAAGCGCTCCAGCTTCTACTCGGACTATACGTTCGGCGTCTGGTCGGGCCCGGAAGGCGCTGAAGAGCTAGTGCCGGTCGGCAAGGCCTATTTCGGCTTCACCGACGAGGAGCTGAAGCAGATCGACAAATATGTCCGCGACAACACGGTCGAGCGTTTTGGTCCGGTGCGCTCGGTGCGCGCCGACCGCACGAACGGGCTGGTGCTGGAAGTGGCCTTCGAAGGGCTCAACCGCTCGACCCGGCACAAATCCGGCGTCGCCATGCGCTTTCCGCGCATTTCGCGGCTGCGCTGGGACAAGCCCGCGGCCGAAGCCGACCGCATCGAGACGCTACAGGCGCTGCTTGATGCGTGAGCGCGTGCCGAAAAGTGTGCAGCGGTTTTGGGATAGCGACACGCGCTGAGACAACAAGATTTACTGCGCGATCGAGACGCGGATCTCGTAGATGTCGACCGACTTGCCCTGCTTGTCGAAGTCGGAATTGATGGCGATCGTGCCGGCGGCACCGGGGGCCTTGTTCGGAAACTGCACGTCGAACAGATATTCATTGCGCTCGTGGCCGACGGCGTAGCGCTTGCGGCCGCAATCGCCGAGCTCGCCGAAATTGCAGTCAACCGAAATCTGCGTCTCCTTGCCCTCTTCGGAACGGGCGACGATGTCGAACACGGCGTGCTTGCCGGCGAGCTTTTCCAGCACGCCCTGGCCGACATCGAAGGCGATGGCCGAGCCGGACGTGCCGGAGCGGATGCGCAGGAACGAGCCGGTGTCGTCCTCCATCACCTCGGCCTTGGCATCGGAGGGTGCTGCGACATGGGTCGGGTCGGCAGGCGAAAACACGTTGATCCAGTCACGCGCCTGTTCGGCCTCGCTGGCCTTTTCCGGCGAGCCGGCAGGCGGCGTGAAGTCGTCGTCCTCGACCGTCGGCGGCGCCTCGGGCGGTGCCGTATCGAGCTGGGCCGGGGTCTTGAACACGCCGGTCTGCTTGGCAAAATAGAGGCCGATGCCGGCCGCGGCGAGCAGCGTTACACCAAAGAAGATCGCGGTCAGCGGCAGGCGGCGCCCTCTTATGCGCCGCTCATCGCGGTCCGGCGCCACCTCGGCCTCGCCGCTCTCCGTCGAGACGGCGGCCGGGGAATCGAGCGCCGGCTCACCGGGAAGAACCGCATCCGGCATGATGTCGGGAACGACAGGCAGGACGCGCGACCTTGGCGCGTCGGATGCAGGCGGCTGGACCGGCCCGTCGACGACGACAGCGGGTGACGGCGCGGCTTCCGCCGCAGCCGCCGTCGGCGCCTCCACGGCGGGCGCTGCCGCGTCAGTTTCCGTCTGCAGGGCAATATCGGGAACCGCCGGCAGGAATTCGGATTCGATCTCGGTGATCTTGGCCTGCACCGCCTTGCGGCGCTTGATGGCGACTTCCACCGTCACATTCGGATTGGCCTGGAGCACGCGGTCCAGCGCGGCAAAGGCCGAGCGGTAGACCCGCTCGCGAAACGCACGGTCCTCGGCATTGCCCTTGTCGAAGGCGTTGCGGATCGCTTTTTCGATCGGGTCCAAGCGAATTCCCTCTGCACGTTCGCTCACATTGCCATGATCGTTAGCCGCAGGCGACCAATCAATCAACAAGCGAGCGGCCGCATTCTGCCCCGGGCATGCATCCAGGGCCGATTTCGGCGGTTTTCAGCAAGAGAATCAACAGATTTCGCCTGATCACCCGGTGCCTTCGAGCGCAACCTGCCCGCGCGCCGCCGTCCGAGCAGGTGGCGGATGCGTGCGGTGGGAGTTCGGGTTCTGCGTGGAACGCCAACACGAATTGCCGCGTCCCGACCTGAATTCGCGACCGCCCATCTTGAATTCGTGACGGCCCATCTTGAAATCCCACCTGGTTGAGTCTATCACGCAGCCCATCTTGGAGGCCTCGGGCTTCCCGGGCCGCTTTAGCTCAGTTGGTAGAGCACATCATTCGTAATGATGGGGTCAGGTGTTCGAGTCACCTAAGCGGCACCACTTGCTTCAGCCTGCAATCCCGGTCTGCCTGACGGCAAAAACGCCCGCGCCATCTCCGACGCGGGCGCTGCAATCAGTCAGCCGTCAAAAAGCCCAATAGCCGGCGTGCCAGCGGTGGTGGTACCAGAAGCCGGGATGCCAGTGGCGGACGGGCCGGATCATCATGCGGTGGTTGGGCACGCAATTGCCCCAGCGGTTCATGTGCCAGCGGGGACCGCATCTCCAGCCGACAGTTTCTATGGGGAGCGGGGCGGCGGTGGGCTTTGCCATCGGCATGGCCTGCGAGCCGGCGGCACCCCCGCGACGAAAATACCATCGGACGGGCTGAATGCCGGGTGAACGAGACAATCACATGTTCGTCATTTGGGCCGTCGCTCTCGCAGGCGAAGACAGGATTGGCTACCGTCCCAGCAACGCCTGCGCCTTGCGAGGTCACCAAAAACCCCGGCCCGAGGCCGGGGTTCTCGCATCAGGGAAACAGACAAGCCTGCCGCCGTTCGGCTCAGCGGCCGGCTTCAATCGTCTGCGCAGGGCAGCAGTGGCGGTCAGGCCATCTTTGCCAGGATCTTGGCCATATCTGCCGTGTCGAAAGCCCTCAATGTCTGGGTTCTGATGTTACCCATCGATGCGATCGATAAGGCAAGGGCGGTCGCGGCAATCTCGTCGTCGGCTTCTGCAATCGCCACGACGTCATACTGACCAAGCGTCCACAACAGCGTGTGAACCTTGACGCCGCTCTTGCTGGCCATCGCCTTGAAAGCCTCGGCACGCTTCTGCGTGTCCTTGATGCTCTTGATACCTTGATCTGTGAAATTCGACAGCAATACGTAGTAAGCCATTGGTTCCTCCCACAATGGGGAGCGTACGGGCGCTCACGGCGCGTCCGCCGTCTCCCAGAAATACGATAGCACGAGCCGGGCGGGCGAACCACTAGCGGCACGGAAGGTGCGGCCGCGGCAGCCGCTATTTCACCGATCGGCTTGAGGCAGCAGGATCCGTTGCTACAAGGACGCCACGGTCTTCAGCGCTCCGTCGAGCATGTCGCCCTTCTCATCCTTCAGCGCCGCTTCGCGCAGGCGGCGGATCCAGTCGGCGGCGTCGGGGCGGCCCTTGAGCATATCGAGCGCCGAGAGCACGCGGTCGAACTTAGACTGGGCACGGGCGTGGGTGTCGCTGTAGCCCTTGATCAACCGGCGGCAGTTGAGGATTTCGACGGCCAGCGCATAGTCTTCGCGGACATGGCCAAGCGCCAATTCGTACCAGCGCTCGAGGTGCGCGACCTCTACCTTGTGGCGCAGCAGGCTGCGGCGCCAGCGGCGCAGGCCGCCGATGAACCAGAGCGCGGCAAAGCCGGCGAAACTGTCGGTGCGGATATGGCGGCCGCGATTGATGCGGCGGTCGAGGAAGGCGGCGAGTTTTGGCCGGCTATCGATATAGCTGCCCAGCCCCGCCGGCAGCGTGCCGCAGAATTCCTCGATGCGCGGGTGGAAATATTCTGTCACCTGCAGGACCGTTCCGTCCTTGACGCCGACCTCGCGACGCACCCGCTTGTCGCGGGTCGAGCGGGTCTTGAGGTCGGCGACGCGGATCATGTCGTCGTAGCACATGGCATTGGCGAGATGCTTGGCGGCGGCGACCGACAGCGCGTAGGCATGTCCGGCATCGTCCAATGCGAGCGCGCGGCCAAGCCGGTCGAGATATTCGCCGCCATAGGCGATGTCTTGGTAGTCGACGACTTTTTTCAGGCCGCGCAGCGCCATGTCACGAACAGGAGTCGGCAAAGTATCGATGCGAGCTGCCAGCTGCTGCCAGCCCTGCAGCAGGCTTTCCGGCCCGCTCACTTTCGCCGCGCCTGGACCGGTTTCCGAGGCCGTCGGCGTCTCGGTCGTTCCGCTTGCAGGGGCAGCGCCAGCAATACCGCGCGCGCGGTCATAGGCGGCGGCGAAGGCTGCAAGGCTGGCTTTGACGCCACGGCCGCCGGCGCCGATTGCCTGTTCGTAGCTCTCGCGGGTGAACGGCAGCACGTCGGAACCGGCCAGCGCGCCGAGCAGGCTGGCCGAGATCATCGTGCCGTTGTCAGCGGCGATCTTTTCCATGTCGAAGGCGATGAAGCGTTTTGCCGCCGCTTCCGCCGTCGCGTGCACCTTCGCCGACGAAGCGCGGCCGTCGCCTGGCTCGATCTTTTCCGAAACGGCGGCGATGCGGTGCGAGGAGGTGATCAGCGTCGTGCGCTCGGGCGTGACGAAACCCCTGATGATGGCGCGGCCGGCTTCCATCAGTTCGGCTGCGATCAGGATATCGACGTCGCCCTGTGACGGCGAAAGGGCGAAGACCGGCAGGCGGCCGGTGTCGCGGGCCATCTCGACATAGTAGATGGTGGCGCCGGTGCGCTGGGCGACGCCGGCGACCGAGGTCGACTGGGCGACGTAGCCGTTGCGCTCGGCGACGTCGGTGATCCAGTCGGCCAGCACCCCACCGCCCTGGCCGCCAACGGCCAGCACCGCGAGCTTGATGACGCGCTGGTCTTCGGCGGCACCCGCCTTCGGGCGCAATGGGGCATTGCGGTCAAGCATCGGCGAACGTCAAACGACGGCTTTCGCGGCGCCGCTGCAGGAGGCCGATCGCGGCGCGGCGCGAACTTTCGAGGAAACGATCCCAACGGCTCGGATTGTGCACGACATCGGCACGGTAGAAGGACGGGCAGAGCACGGCCGCATCGGCCACCTCGCCGCAATTGCCGCAGCCGACGCAAGTCTGGTCGATGTGTGCCACCGGATCGTCGCGCAGCGGATCGTCGAGCGACTTTACCGACAGCGACGGGCAGCCGGAGAGCCGCATGCAGGCATGGTCGCCGGTGCAGATGTCCTCGTCGACGCCGAATTTCGGCTTCACCACCCGCTCGCCGCCCTTGATCGCCTTGTCGACCAGCGGTCTTTCGCGGCGCTGGCGGTTCAGCATGCATTCCGACGAAGCGACGATGACCTTCGGCCCCTTCTCCTCCGTTGTCAGCGCCTCGCGCAGTGTCTCCTGCATCTTGCCGACATCGTAGGTGCGGTCGATATGGCGCAGCCATTTGACGCCGATGCCTTTCACCGCCTCGGTGATCGGATGCTTGGTCGATTTCGTCCGGTTGCCGGCGCGCGAGGACAGAATGTCCTGCCCACCAGTCGCGGCCGAGTAAAAATTGTCGACGATGACGATGACGCCGTCGTTCTTGTTGAAGACCGCATTGCCGATCGAGGAGGTGAGGCCGTTGTGCCAGAAGCCGCCATCGCCGACGAAGGAGATCGAGCGGCGCTTGGCGTCAGGCGAATTGAAGGCCGAGGCCGACGCCGGCCCGAGGCCATAGCCCATGGTGGTGGCGCCGAGCTCGAAGGGCGGCATGATCGAGAACAGATGGCAGCCGATGTCGGAGGCGATGTGGTGCTTACCGAGTTCCTGCTCGACCAGCTTGGTCGCGGCGAAAATCGGCCGCTCCGGGCAGCCGATGCAGAAACCGGGCGGTCGTCCTGGAACGACATTGATGAGGTCGGCGGTGTCGACGCCCTCGCCTGATTTGTTCGGTGCGCGCACCTCGCCGGGCAAAAGATGCGGCGCCTCGGCGCGCAGGAAGGAGCCGATGCCGTCGAGCATGACCTGGCCGGTGTATTCGCCGGCCATCGGCAGATGCTCCTTGCCGACCAGCCTGGTGCCGCGGCCGGCCTTGTGCAGCATGGCCGCAAAAGCCTGCTCGATGTAATTGGGCTGGCCCTCCTCGACGACCAGCACCGCCTGCTTGCCCTCGCAGAAGGCCAGGAACTCGTCGTCGACCAGCGGATAGACGGCATTGAGCACATAGAGCGGCACGTCGGTGTCGCCATAGGTGTCGGCGAGGCCGAGGCGCTGCAGGGCGCGGATCACCGCATTGTACATGCCACCCTGCATGACGATGCCGACCGAGCCGTGGTCCGATCCAAAAATCTCGTTGATCTTGTTCTTGCGGATGAAATCCACCGCCGCCGGCCAGCGTTTTTGCACCTTCTCCTTCTCGTGCAGGAAGGAAGCAGGCGGCAGCACGATGCGGCCGGTGTCCCGGCGCGGCGCGTCGAGCGCATCGGCCACCGACATTGGCGGCCGCTTGTTGTCCTTGGCGATGAAATGGCCGTGCACGTGGCAGCAGCGGATGCGGACCTGCAGCATAACCGGCGTGTTGGACGCTTCCGACAGCTCAAATCCGTCCTCCACCGCCTTGACGATCGACGGCAAATTGGGGCGCGGATCGAGCAGCCAGACCTGGCTCTTCATGGCGAAAGCGTGGCTGCGCTCCTGCATGATCGAGGAGCCCTCGCCGTAATCCTCGCCGACGATGATCAGCGCGCCGCCGGTGACGCCGCCGGAAGCGAGATTGGCAAGCGCGTCTGAGGCGACATTGGTGCCGACCGTCGACTTGAAGGTGGCGGCGCCGCGGATCGGATAATGCACCGAGGCCGCCAGCATGGCGGTGGCGGTGGCTTCCGAGGCGCTCGCCTCGAAATGCACGCCAAGCTCGCCCAGAATGTCCTGCGCGTCGGCCAGAACGTCCATCAGATGGCTGATCGGCGCGCCCTGGTAGCCGCCGACATAGCCGACGCCGCATTGCAGCAGCGCCTTGGTGATGGCGAGGATGCCTTCGCCGGCAAACTCCTCGCCGGCACCGAGCCTCAGCTTTTCGACTTCCTTGGCAAAAGACCGTTCGGCCATTTCTTCTACTCCTTCCGTTACCGCCCGGCGCTGGCGGCGCGTAGGTCTAGATGTCGTGCTTGCGGATGTTCTTCAGCATCTTCAAGAGCGTGGCGATGAGCGCGGCATATTCGGCGTCGTCGACGCCGTCGAACATGGCCTCGAAGGCGTCATGCATGGCTGGCCAGGCGCGGGCGAATTCGGCACGGCCTTCGTCGGTGAGGAATACATGGCGGAAGCGGCTGTCAGTGACGCCCTGCTCGCGCCGCACAAGGCCCTGCCCCTCCAGCGTGTCGAGCGTGCGGCTCAAGGTCGACTGTTCGATCACCGTGTAGACCGAGAGGTCATTGACGGTGATGCCGTCGGCGACCGACAGCACGGCCAGCGTGCGCACCTGCGGGATGGTCAGGCCCTGCCTGCGGAAATCCTCGCGCAAGGTGGCGTTGTAGCGGCCCATGATGCGGTTCATCAGATAGGGCGCGAATTGCTGCAGGCCGATCTCGCCAAGGGTCGAGATGCGCTGGCGTTTTTCGGGAACCTTCTGTTCCATCACAGCCTCCCCGCCAGCAGGAAGCCGGAGCCGCCGCCAAGGCCGGCGCCGGGATGGGTCGAGGCGCCGATGTGGTAGAGGTTTTTGATGCCGGTGTCGTGATTGCGGCTTGCCTTGAACGGCCGCCACAGGAACGACTGGTCGATGGTCGAGGAGCCGCCATAGGGATCGCCGCCGACCAGATTGACGTTCATCGCTTCGAGATCGGCCGGCGAATAGGCACGGCGCGCGATTACGCTGCTCTTGAAGCCGTCGATATGGCTGGCAAGGATCGCTTCGACGCGATCGGCATAGGCCTCGCGCAGTGCTTCGGTCCAGCGGCCGTCGGCCGGCGCCTGCAGCTTGCCGGCGGCATCGCCCTTGATATGGCGCGGCGCCTCGGGCAGTTGCAGCCACAGGATCGCCTTGCCGTCCGGACAGCGCGACGGGTCGAGCGCATGCGGCTGGCCGACGCAGATGGTCGGCACCTCCGGCAGCAGACCGCGCACCGCCTCGTTGCAGGCTCTTGAGACGCCATCGAGCCCCGGTGTCAGATGCAGGAGTGCGACCTTGTCGAGGCCTTCGCCGCGCCATGCCGGCGGCTTGCTTAGGGCATAGTGGATCTGGAAGTTGCCCTTGCCATAGCGGTACTTTTGAACGGCCTCGACGTCGTCCTTCGGAGCTACGCCGTCGAGCAAGCGGCCGTAGAGCTGGGTCGGCGTGACCGAGCAGATGACGCCCTTCTTCGCGTGGACCGTCTCGCCCGAAGCAAGCCGTACACCGGTGGCACGGCCTCCATCCAGGATGATGGAAGCAACGTCGGCTTCGGTGGAGATGACGCCGCCGCGCTCGATGATCAGCGCTTCGAAGGCGGCAAGCAGGTTTTTCGCGCCGCCCTTGACGATCGGCGCGCCGGCGGCCTCCAGCGCAAAGGCAATGACCTTGGCGATCTGGCCGGAAAATGCATCTTCCGGACCAAGGCCGGCATGCAGCACCCAGGGCGCCCAGAGCGCTCGGAGGGTTTCGGATTTATAGGTGCCCTCCAGCCATCCGCGCGCCGGCACCAGCGCCTCGCCGAGAAAGGCGGCAAGACCGCGCGGGCCGCGCCGCCAGGCGTCGCCAGCCAGCATTTTGGCCGTCGGATAGGACCACAGGGCACCGCCGAGCAGGCCGAACAACAGGCCGGCATTGCGCTCGATGCTACCGACGTCGCTGCCGTGACAGTCGCCGTCGCCGGACGCGATAGCATTGAGCGCCGCGATGTTGGCGGCGCGGTTGGTGCTGAGCACGGCATGGCTACCGTCCGGCCGCAGCACGCCGGTGGGCGTGGCGGTGTGGCAGAATTCCAGCCCATGCCGCGCCAGATCCTTGCCCAGTGATGCAAAGGCCGGCGAGGTGATGAACAGGACGAAAGTCGTCGCCATCACGTCATGGACGAAGCCGGGTGCCGTGATCTCCTCGGTGCGCATACAGCCGCCGATGCGGTCGTTGCGCTCCAGCACCAGCACCTTCGCGCCCTTGCCGCCAAGCATCGCCGCGCAGACCAGGGCATTGATGCCGCTGCCGACGATGATGTGATCGGGCGCGTTCATTGGGGGTGGCTCCCCGCCTTGGAGAATTGTGGCTCAATCAGATAGGGCGGCGTTCCTTCGCGCCCCCCTCTGTCCTGCCGGACATCTCCCCCTCTAGGGGGGAGATCGGATGTCATGCCAGCTTTCGCCAATTGTCCGCGTTGCAGGATTGAACGGGACGCCGGAACCGCCAATCTCCCCCCTTGAGGGGGAGATGTCCGGCAGGACAGAGGGGGGTGAGCGCCAGCGCTGCAAGGCTGCCACCCCTTACCCATCATCACTCCATCGCCCGCAAGCATGATCTTCTCCCGAAGACCGCCGCCTCGCCTATTTGCCCGGCACCAGCGCCAGCGCGCGGATCGGGCTGCCTGTGCCGTGCTCGATCTTGAGCGGGGCGGCGATCAGGATCGCGCCCTTCGGCGGCAGCTGGTCGAGGTTGCAGAGGCTGGCGAGGCCGTAGCGGTTGGCCTTGTGCATCAGCGTGTGCGCCGGGAATGGCGGCTCCATGCCTCCGGCCTTGCCGGCATCGGTGCCGATGGTCTCGCTGCCCCAGCCCTTGATGTCCTTGCTGATCAGGAACTGGATGGCTTCTGCCGTCGGGCCGGGCGTGTGTGGGCCGGTTTCGTTGGCGTTGAGGAATTCGGCTTCCGAGCCGTTGCGCTTGTACCAGTCGGTGCGCATCACCACCCACTCGCCGGGATTGATGGCGCCATGCTTGGCCTCCCATGCCTTGATGTGGTCGACGGTGAGCAGGAAATCGTGGTCGGTGGCGGCTTCCTTCGAGCAGTCGATGACATTGACCGGGCCGACGAAATTTTGGGCCGGAATGGTGTCGGTGGCGCCGTCCGGATAGTCCTTGCCGGTGATCCAGTGCTGCGGCGCGTCGAAATGCGTGCCCGAATGCTCGCCGAGCTTCAGCCAGTTCCAGGCCCACCACGGGCCGTTCTTGTCATAACGGGAGATCGAGTGGATCTCGACCTTCGGCGTGTCGACGGCAAGCTCCGGCGGCAGCTTGATCAGCGGCGTGTCGGGTCCGAGCGGCGCCGACAGGTCGACCACCTTGATGCCGCCTGAAAGCAGCTGGCCGGCGACTTCGCCGAGGAGTTTTTGCGTGTCCATGGTCTCAGTTCCCTCTTTGTCGATGATGATCGAGGCTCGTCTCGGCCCTTAATATCCTACTAGACGAAAACATATGCATCTGCAATTATCTTTAAGCATAAAGGAAATGGGTTTGGGGCGTGAGCGAGTTCGACGCCATCTTTGTCGGGGCCGGCCACAACAGCCTGGCATGCGCCGCGCATCTGGCGCTCAAGGGCTGGAAAGCCGCGATTTTTGAACGCAGTGCAACAATCGGCGGCGCTGTCCAGACCCACGAGTTTACCCTGCCCGGCTTCCGCCACGATTTCGGCGCGATGAATCTGAGCCTGTTTGCCGGCTCGGCCTTTCATCGGAAATATGCAAATGAATTGAAAACTCACGGGCTGGAATTCGCCCCGGTCGGCGACTGTTTCGCCAGCGCCTTTCCGGACGGACGCTGGTTCGGCGTCAGCAACGACCTGGAAAAGACGGCATCCAGGCTGGCAGGTTTTTCCGCCGCCGACGCCGCCACATGGCGCCGGCTGGTCGCCGGTTTCATGCCCGAGGCCGAGCATCTGTTCCGCCTGCTGGGCTCGCCGATGAGCGGACGCGCGCTCGCCGGCACCGCCTGGAACCTCTGGCGCAAGAAGGGTTTTTCCGGTGCCCTCGACACAGGGCGTCTCCTGCTGTCCTCAACCCGCGCGTGGCTCGAGGAGACTTTCGAATCCCCGCACGTCCGGGCGACGCTTGCCGCCTGGGGCATGCATCTCGACTTCGCCCCCGACATCGCCGGCGGTGCGGTGTTCCCCTATCTGGAATCGATGGTCAACCAGAGCTTCGGCATGGTGCTCGGCAAGGGTGGCGCCGACACCATGATCCGCGCGCTGTCCGGCATGGTCACGGCGGCCGGCGGCAAGATCGCCACCGGCGCCGAGGTGGCGGAGATCACTGTTGCCGGAGGTAGGGCTACCGGCGTGCGGCTCGCTTCCGGCGATTTCCACATCGCCAGCAAGGCGGTCATCGCCGGGGTGGCGCCGAGAGCGCTTACCGGCAAGCTTTTACCCGATGGGTCCGGCGATGCCGGCTTCGACGCGGCGATGAAGAAATTCCGGTATGCGCCGGGCACGATGATGATCCATCTGGCATTGGATGAATTGCCCGACTGGCGCGCCGGCGCCGAGCTTCGGCAATTCGCCTATGTGCATCTTGCGCCGTCGCTCGACGCCATGTCGCGCACCTATCAGCAGGCGATGGCAGGCATGTTGCCGGACGAGCCGGTGTTGGTCGTCGGTCAGCCGACGGCCATCGACCCGTCGCGGGCGCCAGAAGGCAAGCATGTTCTGTGGGTGCAGGTGCGCATGCTGCCGGCCGAAATCCTCGGTGATGCGGCAGGCAAGATCGCGCCGGACCGCTGGGACGAGGTCAAGCAAGCTTATGCCGAGCGCGTGCTCGACATCATCGACAGCTACGCGCCCGGCCTGCGCCAAAAAATCCTCGGCCGCGCCGTGTTCTCGCCGCTCGACCTCGAACGCGAGAACCCGAACCTTGTCGGCGGCGACCAGGTCTGCGGCAGCCACCATCTGACGCAGAATTTCTTGTTCCGCCCGGCGCGCGGTTACGCCGGTTGGAATACGCCGGTCGCCAACCTGCACCTGACGGGTGCTGCGACGTGGCCGGGCGCCGGCACCGGTGCGGCATCCGGCTACATGCTCGCCCAACAGCTCGGAGGGAATTAGGAGCCGAAGACTTCCAGGATGGACAAGGCGCGGTTGCCCAAGAGCCTGAACCTGACAATCGAACAATGATGCCGCGCGGACAAAGACCACCAACAGGGGAACGACCATGACCATCAACAGACGAGACTTGCTCGGATACAGTGCTGCAGCGCTCGGTGCGACCGCCCTCGGCCTGCCGAAAATTGCCAAGGCAGCGGGCGAACTGACCATCGCTTACAACGTCAACCTGCCGTCGTGGGATCCGACGACCGGGCCGTCGGCGGTCAATCCGACCATTCAGGGTCTCTACCAGTCGGTGTTCGACCAGTTCATCCCGCAGAAGCCGGATCTGTCCTTCGCGCCCGGCCTGCTCACCGAATGGGGTTGGAACGACGACCGCACCAAGATCATGATGACGGTGCGCGACGGCGTGAAATGGCATGACGGTTCGCCTTTCACCGCCGAGGACGTGGTCTGGTCGCTGCAGCGGGCGGGCGACGAGAAGACCGGCAACCCGATCCAGTTCGTCTGGAAGAACGTCAACAACTTCAAGATCGACGGCAACAAGATCACCGGCGACGTCGTGCAGTTCGACCCGGTGTATTTCAAATGGATGTCGTTCCTGACCGGCTACATCATGCCGAAGGCCTATTACGAGAAAGTCGGCGCCGAAGGTTTCGAAAAAGCACCGATCGGCACCGGCCCCTATATGGTCGACAAATTCGAGCGCAACGCCTTCCTGCGGCTGAAGGCCAATCCGAACTACTGGGGCGGCAAGCCGGCCTTCGAGAATGTGACGATCAAGTTCGTCACCGATGCGGCGAGCCGCGTCGCCGAGATCGAGTCCGGTTCCTCGCAGGTGACGCTCGAAATCCCCTATGAGGAGTATGACCGGCTGATCGCCAAGGACGGGCTTGCCGGCTCGTGCAAGAACGTTTCCGACATCGGCATGATCTTCTTCAACGACATCGAGGCGATGCTGGACAAGAATGTCCGCCAGGCCGCCGTCATGGCGGTGGACAAGGAACTTCTCGTCAAGCGGCTTCTGCGCGGCTACGGCCAGTCGATCGCTACGCTGGAGACGCCGGAATACACGGCCTTCGATGGCTCGATCAAGGTCGAACACAATCCGGAGAAGGCCAAGGAATTGCTGGCCGCTTCCGGCTATTCGCCTGAAAAGCCGGTCAAGTTCACCATACAGACGACCAAGGGCTTCAAGCCCAAGGACTACGAAATGATCCAGGCGATCGTCGGCATGTGGCGCAAGGTCGGCATCGAGGCGACGATCGAGGTCTACGAGATCGCCAAGCACTACGAGCTGCGCGCCGCCGACAAGCTGGCGCCGGCGGCCTTCTACAATTGGGGCAATGCCATCGGCGATCCGACGACGTCGACCGGCTTCGCCATGTACGGCCCCAGCCCGCATTCGGTGTGGGACAGCCAGGACCTGATCGACATGATCAACCCGCTATGGGGCGAGAAGGACGAGGCCAAGCGCATTGCAGGCTGGAAGGCGGTCGACAAATACATCGCCGAGCAGGCCTATGTGCTGCCGCTGATCCAGTATGCGCAGCCGATCGTGCATGCCAAGGGCGTCAACGTGGTGCAGCATGTGTCCGGTGCGCTGCTGCCGGCGCTGATGACCCCGGCCTGATAGCGACATAGACTGCATGCGCGCCACCGCAACCGGTGGCGCGCCCCTTTTCGCCAGACGTACAGGCGACCATGCTTCTGCAAAGATTTCTGATCCGTCTGCTGACGATGGCGATCACGCTGTTCGGCGTCGCCATCGTCGTCTTTGTCGTCATCCGCGTCGCGCCTGGCGACCCGATCGCGATGATGCTGCCGCCCGGTGCCAGCGATGCCGACATTGCCCGGCTGCGCGCGCTGTACGGTCTGGACAAGACCATCGTGCAGCAATTCTTCATCTGGCTGTCCGGCGTCGTCAGGGGCGATTTCGGCACTTCGATCTCGCTGCGGCAAGACGTGCTGGGGCTGGTGTTCAACCGGCTGCCGGCGACGCTGGAGCTCGCAACAGTCGCACTTGTTATGGCGGTGGCGATCGGCGGCACGGCGGCGATCCTCGGCGCGCGCGAACGCGGCACGGCGGTCGAGGCCGGCATCGACATCGCCAGCGGGACAGCACTTTCCATCCCAGACTTCCTGTGGGGCCTGGTGCTGATCCTGCTGTTCGGCGTGCTTATACCCGTGTTCGACATTTCCGGCCGGGTGTCGCCACAGCTCGACCTGCCCTTCGTCACCCAATTCTATCTCGTCGAGAGCATGCTGCGGCTGCGTTTCGACCTCACCTGGGACCTGCTGAAACATATGCTGATGCCGGCCGTGGCGCTGGCGCTGCCGCTGGCTGCGATCATCGCGCAGTTGCTGAAACAGTCGCTGAAGGAAGTGCTCGACCTCGACTATGTCGTGCTGGCGCGGGTGAAGGGTTTTTCCGAAACGCAGGTCATCCTGCGCGAGGCGCTGAAGAACGCCGCCTTGCCGACCCTGACGCTGGTCGGCGTGCAGGTCACCTTCCTCATCGGCGGCACGGTCATCGTCGAGCGGCTGTTTTCCTATGAAGGCCTCGGCAATATGGCGATCGATGCGGTCATCAATCGCGACCTGCCGCTGATCCAGGGCATCGTGCTCGTCTTCGCGCTGCTGTTCGTGCTGATCAACCTTGCTGTAGACATGATGTATGCACTGCTCAATCCAAGGCTGCGCCATGGATGAGGCACGCATCGCCAGGCGTGGCGTGGGGCCGAGGCTGTGGCTTGCCGGCGGCTGGCTGCTGCTGGCGCTGCTGGCGGCGATCCTGGCGCCGCTGGTCGCACCGCAGGACCCGCTGGCGCAGGACCTGATGCTGGAGCGGCTGCCGCCTTTCTGGCTGGACGGGACCGAGCCCGGCTATTGGCTGGGCACCGACAGCCTCGGTCGCGATCTGCTGTCGCGATTGATCTTCGGCGGCCGCATCGCCTTCATCGTCGCCTTCGCCGCGGCAATCGCCGCTTGTCTGGTCGGCTCGGCGTTCGGGCTGATTGCCGGCTATTTCGGCGGCTGGGCCGACCGAATCATCTCGCGCATCGTCGACATCTGGATGGCCTTCCCGCCGGTGCTGTTCGCTATCCTGCTGGTCGCCGTGCTCGGCACCGGCCTCAGCTCCGTCATCATTGCGATTGCTGTCATCGACTGGACACGCTTCTGCAGGGTGATCCGCGCCGAGGCGATGGGGCAGTCGCGCATGGACTATGTCGAGAATGCCCGCATCGCCGGCTATGGCCGCATCGGCATCATGCTGCGCGAAGTGCTGCCCAATGTGGTGCCGTCGATCGTCGCGCTTTTGTCGCTGGAAATGGGCATCGCCGTCATCGTCGAGGCGATCCTGTCCTTCGTCAATCTGTCGATCTCGACCGACGATCCGACCTGGGGCGGCATCATCGCCGAGGGCCGGCTGTCGATCCATCAGGCCTGGTGGGTGCTGGTGTTCCCGCTGATCACGCTGATCCTGACCGTGCTGTCGTTCAGCCAGTTCGGCGAGGCGCTGAAGGCGCGTTTCGATCCGGTGCTGCGATGAGCGCGGCTTGCCTCGATATCCGCTCGTTGAGCGCCGTGCTGCCGAACGGCCAGCGCGTGCTGCGTTCGGTCTCGCTCTCAGTCCAGCCCGGCGAGGTGCGTGCGCTGGTCGGCGAAAGCGGTGCCGGCAAGACGATGATCGGCAAGGCGGTGCTCGGCGTGCTGCCGTCCAGCGTGCGCATCGTCGAAGGCGACATGCTGCTCGAAGGCGAACACCTCGGCCAACTTCAGCCGAAGGCAAGACGCACGCTGATCGGCGCCCGCACGGCGCTGATCCCGCAGGACCCGTTGACCGCGCTCAACCCGTCGCGCCGCATCGGCCCGCAAATGACCGACCGGCTGGTGCGCATCCTCGGCTGGAGCGGCGAGAGGGCCGATAGGCGCATCCGCCAGTTGCTGGACGAGGTGCAGATCCGCGACCCGGAGCGCGTGCTGAAAACCTATCCGCACGAGCTTTCCGGCGGCATGCGCCAACGCGTGCTGATCGCGGCGGCCTTCGCCGCCGAGCCAAGGCTGATCGTCGCCGACGAACCGACCACGGCACTCGACGTAACGGTGCAGAAGCAGATACTGCGCCTGATCGCGCAATTGCAGCGCGACCACGGCACGGCGATCCTGTTCGTCACCCACGACCTTGGCGTCGTCGCCAAGATCAGCCAGAGGGTCTCGGTGCTCTACGCCGGCAAGGTGGTGGAAGAGGCCGAGACCGCGGCGCTGTTCGCAGCACCCCAGCACCCTTATACGCGGGCGCTGATGGCGGCCACGCCGCGCTACACCGATCCGCTCGCCTCGCTGAGACCGGTGGATGACGCCGTGCTGGCCGGGCTGGCTGCCGAGATTGCCGCCGCCGACCAGGCCTGGAGGCGACCGCATGGCTGAGCCGCTGATTTCCGTGCGCGGACTGAAGGTCGCGCTGCCCGACATGACCCGCAAGCCGCTGATCGGCCGGGCGCCGCTGGCCGAGATCCTGAAGGGGCTCGATTTCGACCTGCCCAAGGGATCGGTGACCGGCATTGTCGGCGAATCCGGTTCCGGCAAATCGACGCTGGGCCGCGCCCTGGTGCGCCTGCTTGAGCCCAGCGCCGGCTCGATCAGCT
Source organism: Mesorhizobium sp. CNPSo 4689 (assembly GCF_057784325.1). Lineage (NCBI taxonomy): Bacteria > Pseudomonadati > Pseudomonadota > Alphaproteobacteria > Hyphomicrobiales > Phyllobacteriaceae > Mesorhizobium > Mesorhizobium sp. CNPSo 4689. The sequence goes on along the minus strand of NZ_JBWLUZ010000001.1, from coordinate 410,855 downwards.
TCGAAGGGCGCGACATCAGCCATCTCTCGGAGGCCGAACTCAGGCCGCTCCGCCGCGACCTGCAGATGATCTTCCAGGATCCGATGTCGTCGCTCAACCCGCGCCGGACAATCTTCAGCATCATCGCCGCGCCGCTGAAACAGAATGGCCTTGGCGACAATCTCAAGACCCGAGTCGCCAAGGCGTTGCAGCGCGTCGGCCTGCCGCAAAATTTCGCCGGCCGCTACCGCCACCAATTGTCGGGCGGCCAGCGCCAGCGCGTCGGCATCGCCCGCGCCTTGGCGCTGTCGCCGAAATTCGTGCTCGCCGACGAGATCGTCTCCGGCCTCGACGTGTCGACGCAAGCGCAGATCCTGACCTTGCTGGAGAAACTCGCGGCTGAGATGGGCCTGACGGTCGCTTTCATCAGCCACGATCTGTCGGTAATCCGGCGGCTCTGCCAGCAGGCGATCGTCATGCGTGAAGGCAGGATCGTCGAAGCGAACGCCACCGACGTCCTTTTCGACAGTCCGAAGGACGCCTACACACGCGACCTGATATCAGCCATCCCACTGCCCCAAATCGACTCGGTCTGGCTGGGTACGCTTGCCACGACAAAGGCACCCACATGAACGCATTCGCATGCCACGCGCGGACGTCGGGAATCGTTTCGATATAAAACTTTAAGCTTGAAATAAATTACCTGCGGCGCGATACTGAGCGTCGGGATCGCCGGCCTTGCCGGCGACCCGGAAAGCGAAGAGGAGATCGCAGGCATGAAGGTTGCGGTTCTCGGCGGTGGACCAGCCGGCCTCTACTTTGCCATCTCGATGAAGCTACGAGACGCCACGCACGAGGTGACGGTGTTCGAGCGCAACCGTGCCGACGACACGTTCGGCTGGGGCGTCGTGCTGTCGGCCGAAACGCTGGAGAACCTGACCAGAAACGATCCGGTCAGCGCCGTCTGGATCAGGAAGCATTTCGCCTATTGGGACGACATCGCCGTCATCCACGATGGCGTGCGTACGGTCTCGACCGGCCACGGTTTCTGCGGCATCGGCCGCAAGCGGCTGCTGATCCTGCTGCAGCGGCGGGCGCGCGAGCTCGGCATCAGACTGGAATTCGAGACCGACATCGCCGATCCGCGCCCGTACATGGAGAGCCACGATCTGGTGGTTGCCGCCGACGGTCTGAACTCGAGAGCGCGCGGCACTTTCGTCGACGTGTTCAAACCGGACATCGATACCCGCAAGTGCAAGTTCGTCTGGCTCGGCACGCAGCAAAAGTTCGACGACGCCTTCACCTTCATCTTCGAGAAGACGGAACATGGCTGGGTATGGGCGCATGCCTACCAGTTCGACAGCGAAACCGCGACTTTCATCGTCGAATGCAGCGAGCAGACCTGGGAGCGCTTCGGCTTCGGCGCGATGACGCAGCAGGAATCAATCGCAGTCTGCGAGCGTATCTTCGAAAAACATCTCGGCGGCCATGCGCTGATGACCAATGCCAACCACATAAGAGGTTCGGCCTGGATCAATTTCCCGCGCGTGCTGTGCGAACGCTGGTCGTACAAGAACCTTGCCCTGATGGGCGACGCGGCGGCATCGGCGCATTTCTCGATCGGCTCCGGCACCAAGCTGGCGCTGGAAAGTGCTGTGGCGCTTGCCGATTATGTCGAGTCCGAGCCGGACCTCGAAGCGGCGTTCCGTAAATATGAGGACGCACGGCGCACCGAAGTGCTGAAGCTGCAGTCGGCGGCGCGCAATTCGCTGGAATGGTTCGAGGAGGTCGAGCGCTATCTCGGCCTCGATCCGGTGCAGTTCAATTATTCGCTGCTGACTCGCTCGCAACGCATCAGCCACGAGAATCTCAGGCTGCGCGACGCCGAATGGCTGGCCGGCGCGGAGAAATGGTTCCAGCGCCAGGCCGGCGCCGGCGGGAACAGCCTGCGCCGTGCGCCGATGTTCGCGCCGTTCAAGCTGCGCGAGATGGTGCTCGCCAACCGCATCGTCGTCTCACCCATGGCGCAGTACAAGGCCATCGACGGCTGCCCTACCGACTGGCATTTTGCTCATTACGCCGAGCGGGCCAAGGGCGGTGCCGGCCTGCTCTACATCGAGATGACCTGCGTCAGCCCCGAGGGACGCATCACGCCAGGCTGCACCGGCTTCTACGCGCCGGCGCACGAGGTGGCCTGGAAGCGCCTGGTCGATTTCGTCCATGCCGAAACAGAGGCCAGGATCTGCGCCCAGATCGGCCATTCCGGCGCCAAGGGCTCGACCCGCGTCGGCTGGCAGGGAACGGACGTGCCACTACCCTCAGGCAACTGGCCGGTGATGGCGCCGTCGGCTGTGGCCTGGTCGCCGCAGAACCAAGTGCCGAAGGCGATGGACCGCGCCGACATGGACCTGGTGCGCGACCAGTTCGTCGCTTCCGCCGAGATGGCCGACCGGTGCGGCTTCGACATGCTGGAGATCCATGCCGCGCATGGCTATTTGCTGTCCTCTTTCATCACGCCGATCACCAACCGGCGCACGGATGAATATGGCGGCTCGCTCGAAAACCGCATGCGCTTTCCGCTTGAGGTCTTTCGCGCGGTGCGCACTGTCTGGCCGGCCGAAAAACCAATCTCGATGCGTATCTCGGCCAATGACTGGGTCGGCATCGAAGGCGTGACGCCTGCCGACGCGGTCGAGATCGCCAAGCTGTTGCACGAGGCTGGCGTCGATATTTGCGACGTTTCGGCCGGGCAGACTTCGGCGTCGGCAAAACCTGTCTACGGCCGCATGTTCCAGACGCCGTTTTCCGACCGGATCCGCAACGAGGTCGGCATGGCGACGATGGCGGTCGGCAACATCTACGAGGCCGACCATGTCAACTCGATCCTGATGGCCGGCCGCGCCGATCTTGTGGCGCTGGCGAGGCCGCATCTCACCGATCCCTACTGGACGCTGCATGCGGCCGTCACGCTTGGCGACCGCGGCGTCAAATGGCCGGATCCCTATCTGCCAGGCCGTGACCAGATCTATCGGCTGGCCGAGCGCGATGCGGCAGCGGGGCTGAAAGTATGAGCGCCGTGTCAACGATCGCAGGCAGGCATGCACTGGTCACCGGCGGCGGCTCCGGCGTCGGCCGGGCCATCGCGCTGGCATTGGCCGGTGCCGGCATCAACGTCACCATCTGCGGCCGGCGCGAGGCGGCACTTGCCGAAGTCGCGGGGCAAAGCGACCGCATCTTCGGCATTGCCGCCGACGTTACCGATGAGGCGTCGATGACCTCCCTCTACAGCCAGGCGGAAGCAGAGCGCGGACCGTTCGACATCGTCGTCGCCAATGCCGGCATGTCGGGCAGCGCCCCGGCGCACAGAACCGCGCTCAGCGACTGGCAGCGGACGCTCGACGTCAACCTGACAGGCGCGTTCCTGACGGTGAAGCCGGCGCTGGCCGGCATGGCGGCGCGGAAGGTCGGCCGGATCGTCTTTGTTGCCTCGACCGCCGGCCTGAAAGGCTACGCTTACGTTTCGGCCTATGTCGCGGCCAAGCATGGGGTCGTCGGGCTGATGCGGGCACTCGCTGCCGAGACCGCCAGATCCGGCGTCACCGTCAATGCCGTCTGCCCGGGTTTCGTCGAGACAGAGATGCTGGAAACCTCCATCCAGCGCATCGTCGAAAAGACCGGCCGCTCGGTCGAGGACGCACGCACAAGCCTGTCCTCGACAAATCCGCAGGGACGTTTCATCCAGCCGGAGGAAGTCGCCGCCGCGGTGCTGTGGCTGTGCGGCGATGTGGCGGCATCGATCACCGGGCAGACGATTTCGATTTCAGGAGGCGAGACATGGTAGCCGGTCCCCTGCCCACCCCTTCAGGACCCGGCAAGGACCGGCTGCGCCTCTGGATACGCCTGCTGCGCGCCTCGCGCACCATAGAGGCGGAGCTGCGCGAGCGGCTGAAGAAGGAGTTCAACACGACGCTGCCGCGCTTCGACGTGATGGCGGCGCTCTACCGTGCGCCGGAAGGCATGCTGATGAGCGATTTGTCGCGCTTCCTGCTGGTGTCCAACGGCAATGTAACGGGCATCGTCGACCGGCTGGTGTCGGAAGGGCTTGTCGCCCGGGCCCGCCGCAACGGCGACCGCCGCACTTCGATGGTGCGGCTGACGGAGGAAGGTGTGAGGTCCTTCGCCATGATCGCCGCCGCGCATGAAGGCTGGGTCGGTGAACTGCTGGGCAATGTCAGCGAGGACGAAGCGCGCCGGCTGACCGGCATGCTGACCTCGTTCCGCAGCAATTGGGAGGGACGCGAATGACCCAAATGGCAGGGCGCAAGCCCAAGCACTTCCTCTGGCAGGTCGAAGGCCGGGTGGCAAACATCCGGCTCGACCGGCCAGAACGCAAGAACCCGCTGACCTTCGACAGCTATGCCGAACTGCGCGACACGTTCCGCGACCTGGTCTATGCCGACGATGTCGATGCGGTGGTGTTCCTGCCCAATGGCGGCAATTTCTGCTCGGGCGGCGATGTCCACGACATCATCGGCCCGCTGGTCAAGATGGGCATGAAGGAACTGCTCGCCTTCACCCGCATGACCGGCGATTTCGTCAAGGCGATGCTGAATTGCGGCAAGCCGATCATCGCGGCGGTCGACGGCGCGGCGGTTGGCGCCGGCGCCATCATCGCCATGGCCTCGGACATTCGCATCGCCACGCCGGAGGCGAAGACAGCCTTCCTGTTCACGCGCGTCGGCCTTGCCGGCTGCGACATGGGCGCCTGCGCGATCCTGCCGCGCATCATCGGCCAGGGCCGTGCCGCCGAACTGCTCTACACCGGCCGGACGATGAGTGCTGCCGAAGGCGAGCGCTGGGGGTTCTACAACCGGCTTGTCGATGCAGCGACACTCGAGGCCGACGCGCTGGAGATGGCAGCGCGCATCGTCTCCGGCCCCACCTTCGCGCATGGCATCACCAAGACGCAGCTCAACCAGGAATGGTCAATGGGGCTCGACCAGGCGATCGAGGCCGAAGCACAGGCGCAGGCGATCTGCATGCAGACCGGCGATTTCGAGCGGGCTTACGAGGCGTTCGTGGCTAAGGAGAAACCGGTGTTCGAGGGGAATTGATGGCTGACCGTTCCTTCCTCAACTGGCCGTTCTTTGAGGATCGCCACCGCGCGCTCGCCGAACAGCTCGACACCTGGTGCGCGAAAAACCTGCCGGTCGAACACCACGATGTCGACGCCGCCTGCCGTGAGCTGGTGGCGAAGCTCGGGCGGGACGGCTGGCTGAAACCAACTGCGCTCGATACCGAAAATCCCGGACCGCTCGACGTGCGCACGCTTTGCCTCGCCCGCGAGACGCTGGCCCGGCATGACGGGCTGGCCGACTTCGCCTTTGCCATGCAAGGGCTCGGCACCGGCGCGCTCAGCCTGTTCGGCACGCCCGAGCAGCAGCAATGGCTGGCGAAGACACGCGCCGGCAAGGCGATTTCCGCCTTCGCGCTGTCGGAGCCGCGCTCGGGATCGGATGTCGCCAACATGGAGATGTCGGCCACGCGCGACGGCGACTTCTATCTGCTGTCGGGCGAAAAGACCTGGATCTCCAATGGCGGCATCGCCGACCTCTATATCGTCTTTGCCCGCACTGGCGAGGCGCCCGGCGCAAAGGGACTTTCAGCCTTCATCGTGCCGACAGAAACGAAAGGCCTGAGCATCGCCGAACGGCTTGAGGTGATCGCGCCGCATCCGCTGGCACGGCTCTCCTTCGAAAACGCCCGTGTTCCAACCTCGGCGCTGATCGGCAAACCGGGCGATGGCTTCCGCATCGCCATGTCGGTGCTCGACGTCTTCCGCTCGACCGTCGGCGCTGCATCGCTTGGTTTTGCCCGCCGGGCGCTGGACGAAAGCATCGGCAGGGTGGCCGACCGAAAACTGTTCGGCGCGCCGATGGCCGAGCTGCAGATGGTGCAGGGCCATATCGCCGACATGGCGCTCGATGTCGATGCCGCCGCCTTGCTCATCTATCGCGCCGCCTGGACCAAGGACATGGGGGCCCCGCGGGTGACGCGGGAGGCGGCGATGGCAAAACTGTTCGCCACCGACAAGGCGCAACAGGTGATCGACAGGGCCGTGCAGCTTCACGGCGGCGACGGCGTGCGCAAGGGCCATATCGTCGAGAGCCTCTATCGCGAGATCCGGGCGCTGCGCATCTATGAGGGTGCATCCGACGTGCAGAAAGTGGTGATCGCCAGGCAAGTGATGGGCGCCGCCTGAGGCCGGAAATTATACGGCTAATTATTTTCGAACTGGACATTTTTGCGAAGTATCGGGAGGCCAGACATGCACACCATCCTGCAGCCGGAAGGCTGGGCGAAACCCGTCGGCTATGCCAATGGCGTCGCCGCGCGGGGGCAACTCGTGTTTATCGGCGGCCAGGTCGGCTGGACCGGGCAATGCCGGTTCGAGACCGATGATTTCGTCGGCCAGGTGCGGCAGACGCTTGAGAACATCGTCGCCGTGCTGGCGGAGGCTGGCGGTGAGCCGCAGCATATCACCTCGATGACCTGGTATTTCACCGACAAGGCCGAGTATCTGGCCAATCTCAAGGGGATCGGCGAAGCCTATCGTGCGGTGATCGGCCGACACTTTCCGGCCATGGCCGCCATGCAGGTGATGGCGCTGGTCGAGAACCGCGCCAAGGTGGAGATCCAGGCGACCGCCGTTATCCCGGAATAGCCAATCTCCGGAATAACTGTCCGTGCAGAATGATTTATTCGCGAAGCCCCGCCTGCCTCAACAGGGGCAGCACGCGGTCGCAGAAATAGGGCAGTTCCTGCGTGTAGTTGACGAAGGACAGCGCAATCCCCTGGTAGCCGTGCCCGGCGATAGCGATCATGTCGGCGGCGATGGTTTCAGGCGTCCCGATCAGCGGGTAGGTGCCGGCGCCACCGGCGAAGCGCTGCCGGTAGCGGTCATAGGCATGCGTATCGTGCGACTGCGAGAATTCCTTCTTGCCGGCCATATGAGCGTCGACCGCGTCGTGGTCGGCCATATCAACGGCGTAGCGCGTGTAATAGGCTTGCGCCTCTTCCATCGTCGGGCGGCAGACGACATGGGCCACCGTGTAGACGCCGACATCGCGGCCCTGCTTGTCGGCGCGCTCACTTATGTCGGCGACGTGCTTGCCGGCGTCAGTCATTTCGGAAAAGGTCGTGAACAGATAGTCGCATTTGGCGGCGGCGAAATCCCGGCCCGGCCCGCCGAAGGCCGCGTTCATGGTCACCGGTCGCGGAACTTGCAGGCTTGCCGGGCGGCTCACGGCCTCCTTCAGATGGTAGTAGGTGCCGTCATGGTCGAGAGGCTCGTCCGAGGCGTAAAGTTTTTCCAGGATTTCGATCCATTCGGCTGCCTGGTCGTAGCCCTTGTCGACCAGAGGCGTGCCGAACATGCCGAATTCCTTAGGGTTCCAGCCGCAGACGATGTTGAGTCCGGCGCGGCCCTGGCTGATGTGATCGACCGTGGCCAATGCCTTGGCGACGTAAAGCGGATGCACGAGCGGCACATGCACGGTCATGAACAGGCCGATCTGTTCGGTGGCCATGCTGAGTGCCGCCGCCCAGGTGAAGGTCTCGAACGACCATTCGCGCACCTTGTTGCGACCGCCAAAACCGCGCCAGCGCGCGATCGGCAGCATGAATTCGAGCCCGGCGCGGTCGGCGATCCGGGCCGCCGTCAGATTGTCCGGCCAGCTCGCCGTCCAGCGTTCCGGTACATCGGTGATGGCAAGCCCGCCATCGGCATTGGTCGAAAAGACGCCGAGCTTCAACCTGTTCGGGCCATGCAGGGGATGGGCTTTGATCATGTCTGAAAACTCTCGGCGGGAGACGGCAGGCTACGGTTACGGGAAAATATTTCAAGCCTGAAATAGCTTCGCTCGACCGTCGTTTGCGGATATGGATTTGGGCAGGACCAGGAAAGGGATGGGCATGAGCGAATTCCGCCAGAAATGCATCGGCAAGAAGAACCTCATCGGCTCGTTCGCCGCCATACCGCATGCGGTTGCGGTGGAGGTGATGGCGCAGTCCGGTCTCGATTTCCTCTGCATCGACTGGGAGCACGCCCAGATATCGCGGGACACGATCGAAAACATGGTGCGGGCGGCAGACATCCATCGCGTGCCGGCCATGGTGCGCGTGCCCGGCCATCAGCCGGAAGCGATCGCCGCCGCACTCGACAGCGGCGCGCAGGGCGTTCTGATCCCGCGCATCTCGACCGCCGCCCAGGCCCAGGCGGCGGTGACGGCCTCTCGCTATCCGCCGCAAGGCGAGCGCGGCGTCGGGCCCGGTCGAGCCGCAGGTTATGGCTACCGCATCCCGGAATACCTCACTGAGGCCAATGCCAGGACCGTCGTCGCGGTGCAGGTCGAGACCGCCGAAGGGCTCGCCAACATCGAGGAGATCGCGGCCGTAGACGGCATCGATGTGATCTTCGTCGGCCCCGGAGATCTTTCTGTGTCGATCGACGCTATTGGCGCGAAAGGCACCGACAAACTCAACGCAGCGATCCGGACGATCATCGGCGCGGCGATCGCGCACGACAAGACCGCAGGCATATTTTGCGCCAGCCCGCAGCCGGTCGGCCAGTGGAGCGCCATCGGCGCCAGCTTCTTCATCCTGGCCAGCGACACGATGTTTCTCGGCGCCGGCGCTGCCGCCAACCATGCTGCCGCCCGCGCCGAACTGGAACGAGACGAACGCCGGTAGCTCGGCTTGAAGTGCATCGTCGTCCGTGGTACAGCGGAAAACTTTTTAAGCTTAAAACTTTTGCCTTGAAAAGTCCGGCACTTTGGATAAGCATTCAATATCGATCGTGGCTGCCGTGCCGGACGGGCTTGCCGGCAGCCCTGTCGATGCGTTCAGGGTGCGAGGTTCAGTCCTTGTCGTTCATGCTGCCCCAGTCGTCGTCTCTGGCCAGCGCGCGTTACGCTTTCGATGGCGTCCGCGCCCAAATCCGCGATCTGCACACCGAAAACATTGCCAACCTTGCCGTGCGCGCCCGCGAACTGGGCGACGTGATCGCGCTCTGGTATGGCGAAGGCGACATGGTGACGCCCGCCTTCATCCGCGACGCAGCCAAGGCGGCGTTCGATGAGGGCCTGACCTTTTACGTGCCCAACATGCGCGGTCACGGCCCGTTGAACGAAGCGCTGTCTGAGTACCAGACGCGCATCCACGGCCGGCCGATCCCCATCGCACGCACCACGGTCACGCCCGGCGGTATGCAGGCCCTGTTCCTGGCTCTGGATCTGCTCATCGATACCGGCACCAACGTCGTCTACGTCGCGCCGCAATGGCCTAACATCCACAACGCCATCCACCTGATCGGTGGCGAGCCGCGCCCATTTTCACTCGACTTGAAGGGCGACTGGCAGCTCGATCTCGACCGTCTGTTTGCGACCTGCGATGCGCGCACGCGCGCGATCTTCCTCTCGACGCCGTCAAACCCGACGGGCTGGACCGCGTCGCGCGAGGAGATGCAGGCCCTCCTCGACTTCAGCAGGCGCACCGGCATCTGGATCATCTCCGACGAGGTCTATAGCCGGCTCTATTTCGACGGCGACGTGGCGCCTTCGATCCTGCAGGTCGCCGAGGACGGCGACAGGGTGCTGTCGGTCAACAGTTTCTCGAAAGCCTGGGCGATGACCGGCTGGCGCGTCGGCTGGCTGACCCATCCCTCTGATGTGGCCGACCAGCTCGGCGCCATGACCCAGTACGTGAACAGCGGCACGGCAGCTCCGATCCAGGCCGGCGCCGTGGCGGCGATCCGCCAAGGCGAGCCGCTGGTCGAGGAGATCCGGCAGCGGATCAAGACCGGCCTCGACCTCGCCTATGACAGGCTGGCTGAGATCCCCGGCATCGTCCTGCCCAAAAAGCCGCGCGGCGGCATGTATGCGTTCTTCGCGATGGAAGGCGAAAGCGACGCCCGTCGCGCCTGCGCAAAAATCCTGGAGACGGCGCGCGTCGGGCTGGCACCCGGCCACCTGTTCGGAAGTTCGGCAACGGCCTTCCTGCGCATGTGCGTCTGCCGTGACCGCGACCAGATAGCGACCGCGCTCGATCGCATGGTCGCTGCCATGAATTGACGCCCTGCCGGAAACGGGGCGGCAAAAAACCGTGCGGGACCAACCCGTCCGTTCAACAACAGAGGGAACACCAATGAGCTTCACGCGTCGCAATCTGCTTCTTCTCGCAGCCGCCATCGGCATCGCCGCCGGCCCCGCCACCGCCTATGCCGCGGATGTGCTCAATGTCGGCGCCTATCCGACCAACCCGCCGTTCGAATACAAGAACGAGAGCGGCACTTTCGAGGGCTTTGAAGTCGATATCGTCAACGAAGCCGCAAAGCGCATCGGCATGACGACGGAAATCGCCGATCTCGGCTTCCAGGCACTGTTCGCCGCCACCACCTCGAAGCGCATCGACGTGGCGATTTCGTCGATCACCATCACGCCGGAACGCCTGAAGTCGCAGTCCTTCACCCAGCCCTATTATGATTCCGACATGGGCATCGCCACCAAGACCGACAGCCCGATCAAGGCCGAGGCCGACCTCAAGGGCAAGATCATCGGCGTGCTGTCCGGCTCGACCGGCGAAACCTGGGTCAAGGAGCACCAGGCGGCCGGCGGGTTCAGCGATGTGAAAGGTTATGACACGCAGCAGAACCTGCTGCTCGATCTCAGCGCCGGCCGCGTCGACGCCGCCGTCAGCGACATTCCCGGCATGGAATACTCCTTCACCAAGATGAAGGACCTCACCGTCAAGGAGCGCATCAAGACCGGCGAACAGTACGGCCTTATGATGACCAAGGACCATCCGCTGCTCGGCAAGCTGAACGACGCGCTGAGCGCGATGAAGAAGGACGGCACGATCGCCGCGATCCACAAGAAGTGGTTCGGCAGCGACGCACCGGCCGATTCCTCGACCGTCAAGGAAATGCCGCTGCCGAAGGCCTGACCGGCAGGTTTCGCTGCAATCGTGCCGGCTCTCCAGGCCGGCACGATTTCAATCGTGGCGCCGCGCCTGCTGCCGATCCGCAGAGGGCGCACAGCGCTTCTATTTCACACGCCAGCGCCAGCGGCTGCGCCGTCTTGCCCTCAGCGGGACGTATTGGTTTCAACTTGAGCATCCTTTGCTCTAGCGTCGCGGGACGCCAACCGTTTCGGGAATGCTCCCATGTCGCTGCTGGACACCTTCTTCAACGCCGACGTCATGATGTCGAGCCTGCCGGCGCTGCTGCGCGGCTTCCTGAATACGCTGCTGCTCGGCATCCTCAGCATCGGCATCGGCATCCCGATCGGGCTGGCGATCAGCCTGGTGCGGCTCTACGCACCGAAGCCGCTGCGGCTCTTGGCAGTCGGCTACATCGACATCTTCCGCGCGATGCCGGTGCTGGTCGTGCTCATCCTGATCTACTACGCGCTGCCGTTCCTCGGCATCCGCCTGTCGTCCTGGACGTCCGCGGTGACGGCGTTCGCCATCATCATGGCGGCCTATTCGGCCGAGGTGTTCCGTTCCGGCATAGAAAGCATTCCGAGCGGCCAGTTCGAGGCGGCGCAAGCGCTCGGCCTGCCGTTCCTGCTGACCTTGCGCAAGGTCGTGCTGCCGCAGGCGATCCGCGTGGTCATTCCGCCGATGACCAGCAATTGCGTTTCGATGTTCAAGGACACGTCGCTCGCTTCCACCGTGGCGCTGCCGGAGCTGCTAAAGGAAGCGACCAACGCGCAGTCGCTCTACGCCAACCCCTCGCCGCTGATCGGCGCGGCACTGGTCTATCTCATCTTCCTTTGGCCGATGGTGCGCCTCGTCAGCCTGCTTGAACGCCGCTTCAAGACCGAGAAGACGCGCTGATTTCGGCTATCGATCCCCATCCGCAAAGCACTTCGCAGGAGACGACCTTGAACAAGCATCAAACCGCCAATGCGAACAGCGCCGCCGGCGCGTTTCCGGTCGAGGCCATCCGCGCGATGTTCCCCGCCTTGCAGCGGGCCGGCGACTTCATCTTCCTGGACAATGCCGCCGGCGCGCAGATTCCGCAGAGCGTGCTCGACGCGGTGACCAACCATCTGGTGGCGCACAATGTGCAGCGCGGTGGCCGCTATGGCCGCAGCGTCACTGTCGACCAGTCGGTCGCCGATGCGCGCGAAAGCGTGGCGTTGCTGATCAACGCCTACAGCCCATCCGAAATCTGCTTCGGCATGAACGCCACATCGTTCATCCGCCTGGTCAGCCTCGGCATCGGCCAGATGCTCGCCAAAGACACAGATGGAGGGCGCGACGAGATCGTCATCACCGACATGGACCACGACGCCAACATCGCCACATGGCTGGCGCTGGAATCCGCCGGCGCCAAGTTCAAATGGTGGCGCATGCGCGAGGATGGCAATCTGCATGTCGACGACCTCAAGCCGCTGGTGTCGGACCGCACTCGCCTCGTCGCCTGCACGGTGACGGCGCATTCGATCGGCTCGATCGTCGACGTCGCTTCCGTGGCGAAGATCGCGCACGCCGCCGGCGCCGAAGTGTTCCTCGACTGCGTGCATTACGGACCGCATGGGCTGATCGACGTACAGGCCTGGGATTGCGACTATCTGGTCTGCTCTGGCTACAAGAATTTCTCGCCGCATATGGGCTTCCTGTGGGGCCGCTTCGAGACGCTGAAGCGACTGCCGACATTCCGCGAGGATTTCATTCCCGACGAGCCGCCCTACAAGGTCGAGGCCGGCACTTTCATCTACGAGAATGTCTCCGGCATGGACGCCGCCGTGCGCTATCTGGAATCGATCGGCCGCAATCTGTTGCCCGAGAACAACCGGTCGCGGCGCGACAACATCGTCGCCGGCATGAACGCCATCCGCGACTACGAACTGGTGCTGGCGCGCGAGATGTTCGCCGTGCTCAAGAACTGCAATGCCACGATCTACGGCGTCGCCGACGAGGCCCGCATCCATGAGCGCGTGCCGACCTTCTGCTTCAACATCGGCACGCTGTCGCCGCAGCGGATCGTCGAGGAGATGGCCGAGATGCAGATCGGCATCCGCGATGGCCACATGTATGCGCCGCGGCTGATGAAGCGCCTCAACCTCTCGATGGACAGCGGCGCCATCCGCGCCTCGCTGGTGCACTACAATACGGTGGATGAAGTGCGCCGCTTCGGCGAAGCGCTGCGCACGATCATCGCCAAGCTGTCGTGATCTCTTTGAAAATTGCCCTGATGCGCCTTGGCCGCGTCAGGCAGCCTTCTTCTTCGCCAGCCTGGCTTTGATCGAGGCGACGTCGGCGCGCGGCGTCGCGGCGAACAGCGTCTTTGTGTAGCTGTGCTTAGGGTCGGCAAAGACCTCGTCGCGCGAGCCGTATTCAACCGCCTCGCCGAAATACATCACCATCACATCGTCGGCGATGTAGCGCACCACCGAAAGGTCGTGGCTGATGAAGACATAGGTGAGCTGGAACTCGTCCTGCAGGTCGGCGAGCAAATTGAGCACCTGCGCCTGGACCGACAGGTCGAGGGCCGAGACCGGCTCGTCCAGCACCAAGAGGCTGGGGTTCAGCATCAGCGCGCGGGCAATGGCGATGCGCTGGCGCTGGCCACCCGAGAACATGTGCGGGTAGCGGTTGTAGTGCTCGGTGCCGAGGCCGACCTTCTTCAGCATCTTCATCGCAAGGTCGCGGCGTTCCTCGGGCGGCTTGTCGGTGTTGATCAGCAGCGGCTCGCCCAGCACGTCGCCGATCTTCTGGCGCGGATTGAGGGAGCCGTAGGGGTTCTGGAAGACGATCTGCACCTTGCGGCGCATCTCCTTCGTCAGCCCGTCCCTGGCGATGTCGACCTTGTTGCCGTCGATGAACAGCTCTCCGGAAGTCGCTGGATCGATCAGCGTGATGATGCGGGCGAGTGTGGACTTGCCGCAGCCGCTCTCGCCGACGATGGCGAGCGTCTTGCCCTTGTCGACGCTGAAGGAAACGCCCTTGACCGCATGTACCGTGCGTGCACCGCGGAACAGCCCGCCGCCGACATGGTAGTCGCGCCTGATGTCCTTGCCCTCGAGGACCCTGACGCTCATTGGGCGGCTCCTGCTGCAGAGGGTGCCGGTTCGAACAGCATGTCGGATACGGTCGGCAGCCGATCGCCGACGGCGTTCTCCGGCAGCGCCGCCAGCAGCGCGCGGGTGTAATTGCTCTTCGGCGATTCAAACAGCGACAGCACGTCGGCCTCTTCCATCTTGCGGCCCTTGTACTGGACGATGACACGGTCGGCGGTCTCGGCCACGACGCCCATATTGTGGGTAATCATGATCAGGCCCATGCCGTATTTGGCCTGCAGCGAGACAAGCAGGTCAAGGATCTGCTTCTGGATGGTGACGTCAAGGGCTGTCGTCGGCTCGTCGGCGATCAGCAGCTTCGGATTGCAGGCAATGGCGATGGCGATCATGACGCGCTGGCACTGGCCGCCCGACATCTGGTGCGGAAAGGAGTCCAGCCGTTCCGCCGGGTCGGCAATGCCAACCTGCTTCAACAACTCGATGGCGCGGGCACGACGCTGGGCTTTGTCCATGCCCATATGGAAGCGCAGCACCTCCTCGATCTGGAAACCGATGGTGAAGCAGGGATTGAGGCTGGCCATCGGCTCCTGGAAGATCATCGACATGTCCTTGCCGACGATCTTGCGCCGCTCGGCAGAGCTCAATTTCAGGAGATCGCGTCCGGCAAAGCTCATCTTGTCAGCCGTAACCGTAGCCGTCCACGGCAAGAGGCCCATGACCGCCAGCATCGACACCGACTTGCCGGAGCCGGATTCGCCGACGATGGCCAGCACTTCGCGCTCTTCGACGTGAAGCGAAACGCCGTCGACCGCGCGGAAAGAACCGGAAGCGGTCTGGAACTCGACAACGAGATTCTGGATGTCGAGCAATGCCATCACGACCTCCTGAGCTTCGGATCGAGCGCGTCGCGCAGGCCGTCACCGACCAGATTGATGGCGAGCACGGTGATGAGGATGGCGAGGCCCGGGAAGGTCACCACCCACCAGGCGCGCAGGATGAATTCACGCGCCGAGGCGAGCATGGTTCCCCATTCGGGAGTCGGCGGCTGGGCACCTAGCCCGAGGAAGCCGAGGGCTGCCGCCTCGAGAATGGCGTTCGAGAAGGACAGCGTGCCCTGGACGATCAGCGGCGCCAGGCAATTCGGCAGGATGGTGCGAAGCATCAGCCTGAGATGTCCAGCACCCGCAACCTTCGCGGCCACGACATATTCGCGGCTTTTCTCCGCCATGACGGCGGCGCGTACCAGCCGGGCGAAATGCGGCTGCAGCACGAGCGAGATCGCCAGCATCGCATTGAACAGGCCAGGCCCGAGAATGGTGACCAGCACAAGCGCGAGCAGCAGCGACGGAAAGGCGAGGATCAGGTCCATCACGCGCATGATCGCGACGTCGACCCAGCCGCGGAAGTAGCCGGCAAGCAGGCCGAGTGTGATGCCGCCGAACAGCGACAGCGTGACCACGACCGCACCGATGAGCAGCGAGAAGCGGGCGCCATAGAGCAGGCGCGAGAGCATGTCGCGACCGACCGCGTCGGTGCCGAGCAGATACTGGGCGCTGCCACCGGCCTGCCATGCCGGAGGTCTCAAGAACGCGGTCTTGTCCTGAACATCCGGCGCATAGGGCGCCAGCACCGGTGCAAGCACTGCCGCCAACACCAATAGGATGAAGACGAACAGGCCGATGACGGCGCCGCGGTTCACCGAGAAATAGTGCCAGAAGGTCCTGAACCCCAACAAGCGGTCAGGGCTGGCGACGAGTGGCGTGATTTCGGTCGACTGGCTCATCATGCCGCCCGTATGCGCGGGTTGATGACGGCATAGAGCACGTCGACGATCAGGTTCACGGCCATGACGATGAGCGCGATCAAAAGCAGCCCTGACTGCACGACGACATAGTCGCGCTTGAAGATCGAATCGACCATCCACTTGCCGATGCCCGGCCAGGCGAAAATGGTTTCGGTGAGGATGGCGCCGGCAAGCAGCGTGCCGACCTGCAGGCCGATGGTGGTGACCACCGGGATCAGCGCATTGCGCAAGGCATGCACGCCGATGACACGGGCAGACGAAAGGCCCTTGGCGCGCGCGGTCCGCACATAGTCCTCACCCAGCACCTCGAGCATCGCCGAACGCGTCTGGCGGGCGATCACTGCCAGCGGGATGGTGCCGAGCACGATGGCGGGCAGGACCAGATGGCTCAACGCCGAGCGGAAGGCGTCCCACTTGCCATAGATCAGGGTGTCGATGGTCATGAAGCCGGTGATCGGCTTGAAGAAGAACTGCAGGCCGATGCGGCCCGAAACCGGGGTCCAGCCGAGGTAGCCGGAGAAGAAGATGATCAGCAGCAGGCCCCACCAGAAGATCGGCATGGAATAGCCGACGAGCGCCGTGCCCATCAATGACTGATCGAACCATGAGCCGCGCTTGACCGCAGCGACGATGCCGGCGGGAATGCCTAGCACCATGGCGAAGATCATGGCGAAGAACGACAGTTCCATCGTCGCCGGAAAGAGGGTCTTGAATTCTTCCATGACCGGGCGCTTGGACGAGATCGAGACGCCGAAATCACCGGTCGCGACCTCGCCGACATAGCGCGCATATTGCTGCCAGATCGGCAGATTGTAGCCGAACTGTTCCTTGAGCTGTTCGTAGCGCGCCGGCGCCACGCCGTGCTCGCCGGCCATGGCAAGTATGGGATCGCCGGGCAGCAGCCTGACGAAAGCGAAGGCACAGATGGTGATGCCGATGAGTGTCGGGATCACCAATGCGATTTTGTTGAGGAGATATCGGAGCATCTTGAAAAGGGGGCGGCGCTTGATCGCGCGCCGCCCGCCTAACAGTTCTATTCGGCCTTGTCGACGCCGTCGAAGCGATGAATGCCGAGCGGGTCCATCATGAAACCGCTGACGTTCTTGCGCACGACTGCGTAGACTTGGCTGTGTGCCATAAGGAAGGCAGGAGCCTGCTTCTGGAAGACGACCTGCGCCTGCTCATAGAGCTTGGTGCGCTCGCCCTGGTCGCTGGTCTTCTTGGCCTTCTGGATCAGGTCCTCGAAGTCCTTGTCGCACCAGCTCGAGTAGTTCGACACGCCGATGGCGGAGCAAGCGAACAGCGTGGCGAAGAAGTTGTCCGGATCGCCATTGTCGCCGGTCCAGCCGATCTGGAACGCGCCGGGGCGGTCCTTCTTCTTGCCTTCCTCACGATATTTCGTCCACTCGTAGTTGACGATCTCCGCCTTGACGCCGACCTTGGCCCAGTCGGCCTGGATCAGTTCGGCGGCACGCTGGAAGTTCGGGTTATAAGGACGAACGCGATCGGAAGCCCAGAGCTGGATTTCCTTGAGCCCGGCATCGGCCAGCACTTTCTTGGCCGCTTCCGGATCATAGGAATCGAACTTCACGCTCTTGTCCCACGACCACATGGTCGGCGGGATCAAATTGTCGGCCGGCGTGGCGCCGGCGTCCTGGAACAGCGACTTGATCAGAGCTTCCCGGTCGATCGCCTGGTTAAGCGCGTGGCGAACCTCAGGCTTGTCGAGTGGCGGGACGGTGGTGTTGTAGCTCATGTAGCCGATGTTCAGGCCGGCCTGATCCATCAGGGTCACGTCCTGGTTGGCCTTGATCGTGCCGATGTCGGCAGGATTCGGATAGGGTGCGATGTCGCATTCGCCGGCAAGCACCTTCTGGATGCGGGCGGTCGCGTCGGGCGTGATGGCGAAGACGAGATCGTCGATCTTTTCCTTGCCCTTGAAGTAATCCGGATGGGCCGCATAGCGGATGACCGAATCCAGCTGGTAGTCGACGAACTGGAACGGACCGGTGCCGATCGGCTTGGTCGAGAAATCGGCCATCTTGCCGGATTTCTCCAGCTGCTCGGCATACTCCTTCGACGCGATCGAGGCGAAGTCCATGCCGAGATTGGCAAGCATCGGCGCGTTCGGCTCGGTCAGCGTCAGCTTGACGGTCAGGTCATCGACCTTTTCCCACTTGGCGACGTATTTCGGCATGTCCATGCCGGTGTAATAGTCCCAGGTCAGGTTCGGCAGGTACTTCTCGCCGTTCCAGGGGTTTTCCTTGTTGAACTGGCGATCGAAGGAGAAGACGACGTCGTCGGCATTGAGGTCACGCGTCGGCTTGAAATAGTCGGTGGTCTGGAACTTCACGCCCGGATGCAGGTGGAAGGTATAGACCAGGCCGTCGTCGGAGATTTCCCACTTGTCGGCGAGACCGGGCTCGATCTCGGTGCCGCCATGCTTGAACTCGACCAGACGCGAATAGACCGTGCGCGACGAGGCGTCGAAATCGTTGCCGCCCGTTGTGGTACCCGGGTCGAAGTTGGCCGGCGATGCCTCCGAGCAATAAACCAGCGTCTTGGCATTGGCCACGCCGCCGAGGACGCTTGCAGCCAGCAACGCGGCTGCAAAAGTCAGTTTCTTTTTCATTGAGCACTCCCTGATGTTCTTCCAAGCCCTTCTATCAGGCTCGCGAAGCGCGCATATAAGCACCGTTTTCCCGGCTTTGGAACTCCCCGTTTGCCTACCCCACCGTAAGCAGAAAATGTTTCTCGGTTTTTGCGCAATTTCAGAAAAAAATAGCAAAACCTACCAATCACGGGATTGTTAACGACTGCATTTTTTTATTGATTGCCGATGCGGCGATTACAATGAACCACAGGCTTCGCTTCGCCACCGGCGTGACAGGAGGCTAGGGCTCGAGAGGGCCAGCGCCGGAAAGATTTCGACGGCAAATCTTTCCCGTTCTGCCGCAAGGGCAAGACTTGCACGGTCGCCGATAGTCGCAATACATAGGCGGCATGCTGGATTTCTTGGGGAATCCGCAACGCTGCGGCGGAGGACGTTTCTGTCATTCAGAGGCGACGCGGCACGAAGGAAAGATCGAGGGAGGCAACAGGTGGCAAAAGCAGCAAAGACAACGGCTCCGGAGAAGGCAAAAGCCAAGGCCGCTTCAAAGCCGGCCGCCGGCTCCGGCAAGGCGAAAGCGCCAGCCGCCAAGGCCGCCGCGCCGGCCAAGCCGAAGGCGGCAGTTGCACCGGCAAAGGCAGGCGCAAAGCCCGCGACCAAAGCCGCGGCTGCAAAGACAGCCAAGCCGAACGCCAAGACAGCGGCGGCGGCCAAGCCCGCTTCGGCAAATCCCGCGTCGAAGCCGGCATCGAGCCCGGCCAAGCGACTGCCGAAGGCGTTGACAGCACTTGCCGCCGGCCTGCCGCAAAAGCCATGGCTCGCCAGCTACCCGAAAGGCGTTCCGGCCGAGATCGGGCCTCTACCCTATAGTTCCATCGGCGACTTGCTGATCGGCGCCTGCAAGCAGTTTGCCGGCCAGCCGGCATTCGTATGCATGGGCAAGTCTATCACCTATGCCGAACTCGAGCGGCAGTCGACCGCCTTCGGCGCCTACCTGCAATCGACAGGGCTGCAGAAAGGCGCACGCGTGGCGCTGATGATGCCGAACGTGCTGCAGTATCCGGTAGCGATGATGGCCATCTTACGCGCCGGCTATACGGTGGTGAACATCAATCCGCTCTACACGCCGCGCGAGCTGGAGCATCAGCTCAAGGACTCCGGGGCGCAGGCCATCGTCATCCTCGAAAATTTCGCCAATACGCTGCAGGCGGTGATCGCCAGGACGGCGGTCAAGCATGTCGTTATCGCCGCAATGGGCGACATGCTCGGCGCTCTCAAGGGGACGATCGTCAACCTCGTCGTGCGCCGGGTGAAGAAAATGGTGCCGGCATGGTCGCTGCCCGGCCATGTCAAGTTCAACGCGGCGCTCAAGGCCGGCGCCGGCGTCGCCTTCAAGCCGGCCAAGGTGGCGGCCGACGATATCGCCTTCCTGCAATATACAGGCGGCACCACCGGCGTCTCGAAGGGCGCGACGCTGCTGCACTCCAACGTGCTCGCCAATGTCGCGCAGAACGCGCTCTGGCTCGAGGACGCCTATACGGTTAGGCCGCGACCGGCGCATCCCAACTTCGTCTGTGCGCTGCCGCTCTACCATATCTTCGCGCTGACGGTGAACGCGCTGATGGGCATGCAGCAAGGCGCCCAGAACGTGCTCATTCCCAACCCGCGCGACATCCCCGGCTTCGTCAAGGAACTGCAGAAATACCCGATCCACATTTTCCCGGGCCTCAACACGCTGTTCAATGCGCTGCTCAACAATGAGGACTTCCGCAAGCTCGATTTCAAGCCGCTCGTGCTGACGCTAGGCGGCGGCATGGCGGTGCAGAAGGGCGTCGCCGAGCGCTGGAAGGCGCTGACCGGCTGTCCGGTCAGCGAGGGTTACGGATTGTCGGAAACCTCGCCAGTGGCGACCGCCAACAAGTTCAGCGCAGGCGACTTCACCGGCACGATCGGCCTGCCGCTGCCCTCGACCGAGATCGCCATCCGCGACGACGACGGCAACAATGTGCCGCTCGGCGAAGTCGGCGAGATCTGCATCAAGGGTCCGCAGGTGATGGCCGGCTACTGGAACCGGCCGGACGAGACCGCCAAGGTTATGACCAAGGACGGTTTCTTCAAGTCGGGCGACATGGGCTTCATGGACGAGCGTGGCTACACCAAGATCGTCGACCGCAAGAAGGACATGATCCTGGTGTCCGGCTTCAACGTCTATCCGAACGAGCTGGAAGAGGTCGTGGCCCAGCACCCGGGCGTGCTCGAAGTGGCGGCGATCGGCGTGCCGGACGAGCATTCGGGCGAAGTGCCGAAACTGTTCGTGGTCAGGAAGGACCCGGCACTGACCATCGAAACCCTGACTGCCTATTGCCGCGAGAACCTGACCGGCTACAAGCGGCCGAAATACATCGAGTTCCGCACCGAGCTGCCGAAGACGCCCGTGGGCAAGATCCTGCGGCGAGCATTGCGGGACCAGGCGCGATCTTGAACGACGCCACCGGCACCGACGGGATAGCGGATAGTCGACGTCCCGACCCGGCGACGTTCATCAAGGCGAACATGCGCCTTGAGCCTGTTCCGGCGCTTCCCGAAATCCGGCTCTATACGGCCCATCCCGGCAGCGGCCTGAGACGGCTGCTCGACCCGGACGGGAACGATGTCGAAGCGGACGAAGCCGCCGATATCGAGCAGGCCGAGCCTCTGCCGCCCTACTGGGCCTATGCCTGGGCCGGCGGCGCGGTGCTTGCACGCTACATACTCGACCGGCCGCAGACGGTGGCGGGGCGGCGCGTACTCGACCTCGGCGCCGGTTCGGGCCTTGTCGGCATCGCCGCGGCGAAGGCCGGCGCCAGCACGGTGATCGCGGCCGAGATCGACCGCAACGGTGTTGCCGCGATCGGCCTCAACGCGGCGGCGAACGGCGTTGCTATTACCTTAATCAGTGAAGACATCACCACCGGCCCGCCACCGGCGGTCGATCTCGTTCTTGCCGGCGACGTGTTTTACGGCCGTGAGGTAGCGCTGCGGGTTACCCCGTTTCTCGACCACTGCCTGGCAGCCGGCATCGAGGTGCTGGTCGGCGATCCCCGTCGCGCCGACCTGCCGCTGTCGCGGCTGCGGTTGCTCGCCGAATACCAGGTGCCGGATTTCGGCGACGCGAAGGGAGCTGCGACCAAGTCGAGCGGCGTGTTTTCCTTCGAGGCGGAAGATCGCTAGCGCTGAGTTCAAAACCCAATCACTCTGAATGAGCGGGTTCGACCCATTGCGGACATTAGCGGGCCAGTGCACATTTGGCTGATGCATATTGTGGGACGCATCCTCGTGCCCCTGTTGGCCGCAGCACCTGTTCTGGGCGCTTGTACAATGCCTACCATTGCGGGAATGGCCCCGCCTTCCGTCCAAGCGTCATCAAACACCCAAATGATCGGCATTACCGCCACCGGGCCGCAAGCCGACCTGGACCGGTTGCAGGCCCTCACGACGAAGAGCGGCTTTCCGAGCAAGCAAATGGACTCGCCGGAAGGATGGGAACTCTTTGTCGTATTTCCGCCCGGCAGTGACGCCTCTGCCGTTGCAGCCTTTCTTGATCGGTTGCGCGGCAGCGAGTTTTCATCACTTCGGTTTGGGTCCGTTGAGGCGCCTGTGAAGCCGTAACCCCCAGGCCCTGCCGGTCAGACCGTCTCCTTGACCCGCGCCGAAAGAAAGCCGGGCAGGTCGGCAACCGAATCCAGGACGACGTCGGCGATCGACGACAGCGATTCACGCGTGCCGGTGCCGGAGAGCACCCCGACCGCCAGCCCGCAACCGCCGGCCCGCGCCATTTCGAGGTCGTGGCGGTTGTCGCCGACCATGGCGATCTCGGCCGGCCTGAGCCCCGTCAGGTCGCAAAAGGCGAGGATCGTATCCGGCGCCGGTTTCGGCCTTGCCACAGAGTCGTAGCCATAGGCGGCGTCGAACAGCTGCGCGACGCCGAGCGTCACCAGCGTCTTTTCGGCGCCGCTGGTCGAATCGTTGGTGGCGACGCCGAGCCTGTAGGATCTCTTGTGAAGCGCCCTCAGCGAATCGACGATTCCGGGCAGCTCCACCGCCATGGCCGAGCCCTGGACCGAGGTGATCTCGTTGAAGCGAGCGACGGCAAGCATCTGGTCCTCATCGGACAGGCGCGGGAACCACAGTTCGACGACATCCATGTTCGAGCCGGAAGCGAAGATCGAATCCGGCTTGAAGCGCTTGTTGACGAAATCGAAGCCCGCAGCGGCCAGCAGCCTGTCGGCCTTCCAGCGATCGCCTTCGGCGGCATCCATGGCCATGAAATCGGCAATGCCGAGCCATGTCGCGTTGAAGTCGACAAGCGTGCCGTCCTTGTCGAACAATATGCCCTTGATATCCGCCAAACTTTTCACTCCTGGCCGCGCAAGCGGTGAATGTGTTCCACCAGTCCGGCAGTCGAGGCGTCCCGCTTTGCGGCATTCTCCTTGCTTTCCACGACAGGCAGCAGGCCGGTCGCAAGTTCCTTACCGAGCTCGACGCCCCACTGGTCGAACGAATTGATGTCGAACAGCGTGCCTTCGACGAAGACGCGATGCTCGTAGAGCGCGATCAGCCGCCCGAACGTATGCGGGTCGAGCTTCCTGTAGAGGATGGTCACCGAGGGACGATCGCCTGAGAAGACACGGTGCGGCGCGATCTTGTCGACATCGGCCGGCTTCATGCCCTTGGCCAGCATCTGCGCGCGCGCTTCCTCCAGCGTGCGGCCCTTCATGAGGGCTTCCGATTGCGCCAGGCAGTTGGCGAGCAGCAGGTCGTGGTGATGCTTGAGATCGGGTTCGTGGCCGACGGCGGCGGCGAGGAATTCGACCGGGATGACGTCGGTGCCCTGATGCAGCAACTGGAAGAAGGCGTGCTGGCCATTGGTGCCGGGCTCGCCCCAGACCAGGGGGCCGGTCGGCGTGGTGACCGCGCTACCATCAAGGGTCACGCCTTTGCCGTTCGATTCCATGTCGAGTTGCTGCAGATAGGCCGGCAGCCTGGACAGGCGCTGGTCGTAGGGGATGACAGCGCGCGCCGGATATTTGCAGATGACGCGGTGCCACCAGCCGATCAGCCCCATCAGCGCCGGCAGGTTCTTTTGCAGCGGCGCGGTGCGGAAGTGTTCGTCCATCTCATGTGCGCCGTCGAGAAAGGCGCGGAAATTCTTCGGGCCGATGGCGATCATCACCGGTAGGCCGATGGCGCTCCAGACCGAGTAGCGGCCGCCGACCCAATCCCAGAAGCCGAAGACGCGGTCGGCCTCGATGCCGAACTTCGCCACCAGGTCGAGTGCGGTCGAGACGGCGGCGAAATGCTTGCCGACGGCTTCCTTGCCGAGTGCCTTCTGCACCCACTTCCTGGCCGTCTCGGCATTGGTCATCGTCTCGACCGTGGTGAAGGTCTTGGAGGCGATGATGAACAGCGTGGTTTCGGCGGACAAGCCCTTCAGTGTGTCGTGGATATGGGCGCCGTCGATGTTGGAGACATAATGCGCGCGCGGCCCGTCGTGATAGGGCGCCAGCGCCAGGGTCGCCATGGCCGGGCCGAGATCGGAACCGCCAATGCCAATGTTGACGATGTCGGTGATCCTCTTGCCGGTGGCGCCGGCCGCCTTGCCGGAGCGCACGGCGTCGGCAAAGGCGCCCATCGCGTCGAGGACGGCGAGGACTTCCGTCTTCACATCTTGCCCGTCGAGCACCACGCCCTTGCCGCTGAGGTTGCGCAGCGCCGTATGCAGCACGGCGCGGCCCTCGGTGACGTTGATCTTCTGGCCGGAGAACATCGCAGCGCGGCGGCCCTCGAGATCGGCGGCCCCGGCCAATTTCTCCAGCAGGTCCATCGTCTTCGCGTCGACCGCGCATTTCGACCAGTCGAGCAACAGGTCGCCGTCGGTGGCGGAGAATGTCTCGAAGCGCTTAGGATCGGCGGCGAAAGCTTCGCGCATGCTGGCGGACGCGGCTGTGCGATGATCGCGCAACGCGGCGAACTGTTTTTGAAAGGACGATTGATCCACTGCAAACTCCGAGACCTGAGCCATCATTAAGGACCGGATGTTTCCGGCGCGTGTCGTCGCGACAATGTATTGAGCCGAATTCCATCCGGTTCAATGCGCGGCGGTGACGCAGTGCAGCATCAAAATCACGTGAAGGATCACTGGCATAAATCCCAGCGATTAGAAAAATTGATTGGCGCAACCCCTTGTGCCACGGTTACGTTCGGCTGGTCCAGCCAAGCGAAAAAGGCTGGCCATCGAGGAACATTTCCCATGCCACAGCGTAACGACACGGCCATATGGTCCGGCCTGTTCCGGATTTCTGCGGAATCCGGGCAGACCCTGCAGGCGCAGATCCGTCAGGCGATCGTCGCCGCCATCCTCGACCGACAGATTGCCGCTTCGATGCCGCTTCCGTCCTGCCGCATCCTGGCCGAAAAACTCGGCGTCGCCCGCGGCACGGTGGTGCTGGCTTTCCAGCAACTGGTCGACCAGGGATTCCTGGTGGCGCGCGAACGGCGCGGCCATTTCGTCAACCCGGATGTGCTGGCGACGCCGGCCAAGCCGCACCAGAAGGCGCCCGACCAGGCCAACGAGATCGACTGGAAGGCGCGCCGGCAGATCGCCGCCAGCGACATGCCGCCGCCGGCCAAGCACGACAACTGGATCAAGTCGTCCTACCCCTTCGTCTACGGCCAGTTCGACCCGGCACTGTTCCCGACCGCCGAATGGCGCGAGTGCAACCGCATGGCGCTGGCCGTACTCGAGATCCGCAACTGGGCCTCCGACATGGTCGACCGCGACGATCCGCTGCTGATCGAGCAGATCCAGGCCCGGCTGTTGCCGCGGCGCGGCATCTTCGCCAATCCGGACGAGATCATCGTGACGCTGGGCGCCCAGAACGCGCTCTACATGCTGGCTACGCTGCTGATGACCAAAGGCTCGAAGGTGGCGATGGAAGATCCCGGCTACCCGGACGCCCGCTCGATCTTCCGGCTGGCGGGCGCCGACATCCAGCCGGTCCCGGTCGACCAGTCCGGCATCGTCACCTCGTCCATCCCCAACGATTCCGGCTTTGTCTTCGTGACGCCCAGCCACCATTGCCCAACCATGGTGCCGCTGTCGGCCGAGCGGCGGCAGGACCTTCTGGCGCGCGCCAACCGCCACAACCAGATCATCATCGAGGACGGCTATGACAGCCAGCTTCTCGACGAAGCACCGCAGCAGGCGCTGAAGAGCCTCGATCGCTCAGGCCGCGTCGTCTATGTCGGCTCGATGTCGAAGACGCTGGCTCCTGGTCTGCGGCTTGGCTACATCGTGGCGTCGGCCGGGCTGATCGCCGAGCTTCGCGCGCTGCGCCGCTTCATGCTCCGGCACCCGCCGGCGAACAACCAGCGCGCCGTCGCGCTGTTCCTCTCGCTCGGCCATCACGAGGCGCTGGTGCGGCGGCTATCCTCCGCCTTCGACGAGCGGCGCAAGCGTCTGGTCCATGCGATTTCCGCCTTCCTGCCGGAATGGCGCTCGACCGACTCGGCCGGCGGCACGTCGCTCTGGCTCGAAGGGCCGCGCGGGACCGATTCGCGCGGCCTGGCCGAGGCGGCCGCCTCGCGCAGCGTCATCATCGAACCCGGCGACCGCTTCTTCGACAGGACCGAAAAGCCGTCGCGTTTCATGCGCTTGGGCATTTCCTCGATCGCGCTGCAGCACATCGAGCCCGGCATTCGGGAACTCGCGACGGCGGCAGGCCGCAGGCCGGCGGCAGCCTGACAGGCCGCTCGGAGCCAATTCACAGCGGGGCCGGAAACGGCCCCGTTTTCTTTTAGCGCCCTGGCATATGCGACGGAACCCTCTGGCTCATAGGCTGTGCCAATGCCGGCGGCATAGTCGAGCTATAAAGGGGACGAAGCAGGCCGAAGGTGGACCAACCACCGCCTCCTGCTTTGCAGCTAAAGGTGGAGTGCCTCCATGTCAGTGGCTCTTGAGAAGCAGGAAGCGTCGAGCGACCAGCGTTCGCGGCGCTCAGGCGGGCGCGAAGCGCGTCGCGCCATGCGGGCGGCACCGCTCGCCGACGACATCAGGCCGGTGCGCGCCGGCCTCGAGGGCGGCAGTTATGGACCGCTCAGCGAGAACGATCGCGAGCGCATCCACGAGGCGGTGCTGACGCTGCTGGAGACGGTCGGCTTCGCCAACGCCATTCCCTCCTGCATCGAAGCGCTGACCAAGGCTGGCGCCACTTACGGCGATGATGGGCGCATCCGCTTCCCGCGCGCGCTGGTACTGGACACGATCAAGAAGGCGGCGCGGCATTTCACGCTGCACGGCCAGGACCCGAAGCACGACATGCTGATCAAGGGCAAGCGCGTGCACTACGGAACGGCGGGTGCTGCCGTGCACCTGGTCGATGTCGAGAAGCGCGAATACCGCGAGTCGCTTTTGCAGGACATCTATGACGCCGCCCGCATCGTCGAAGGGCTCGACAACATCCACTTCTTCCAGCGGCCGATGGTGCCGCGCGACATTCCCGATCCGCTCGATATGGACTTCAACACGCTCTACGCCTGCGTGATGGGAACGTCCAAGCATGTCGGCACCTCATTCACGGTGCGCGAGAACGTGCAGCCGGCGCTCGAGATGCTCTACGCGATCGCCGGTGGCGAGGAGAATTTCCGCGCCCGGCCATTCGTGTCGAACTCGAACTGTTTCGTCGTGCCGCCGATGAAGTTCGCCGAGGACGCCTGCGGCGTGCTCGAAGCCTGCGTCGAAGGCGGCATCCCGATCCTGCTTTTGTCGGCCGGCCAGGCCGGTGCCACGGCGCCGGCGGCGATCGCAGGTGCGGTGGTGCAAGCGGTGGCCGAGGTGCTTGCCGGCCTCGTCTATGTCAACGCCATTAAGCCCGGCCACCCGGCGATCTTCGGCACCTGGCCGTTCGTCTCCGATCTCCGGACCGGCGCCATGTCGGGCGGCTCCGCCGAGCAGGCGGTGCTGACCGCGGCCTGCGCGCAGATGGCGCAATTCTACGACCTGCCGGGCGGCTCGGCCGCCGGCATGACGGATTCGAAACTGCCCGACATCCAGTCTGGGTACGAAAAAGGCATCACCGACGTGATGGCCGGTCTGGCCGGACTCAACCTCGTCTACGAATCGGCCGGCATGCATGCCTCGTTGCTCGGCTTCTGCCTGGAAAGCCTGATCATCGACAATGACATGCTGGGCCACTGCCTGCGCTGCGTGCGCGGTATCGAGGTGACCGATGAGGCGCTGTCGATCGATACCATCGCCGATGTCTGTCTGAAGGGGCCGGGCCATTATCTCGGCAACGAGCAGACACTCAGGCTGATGCAGACAGAGTATTTCTATCCAGCCGTCGGCGATCGCTTCTCGCCGAAGGAGTGGAACGAAAAGGGCCGACCCGACATATTGCAGCGGGCGATCATCGAGAAGAAACGCGTGCTTGCCGAGCGCTTCCCGCGCCACGTGCCGAAGCTGGTCGACGACAAACTGCGCGCCCGCTTCGGCGAGATGATCAAGCTGCCGCGCGGCGGCATGGGCGGTTGAGGCGCCTGTCTCGGAAACCGGTCAGTCGGCGCTCAGCCCGTAATGCTCGACCACTTCGGCGCTGATCAGCTTGGCATGCAGCGCCATCAGCACGATCTGCGCATCGAAGCTGTCGCCGGCTTCGAGGGCCGCCTCGATCCGGCGTTCCGCATCCAGCCGCCGCTCGGTGCCATTGGCCTGCTCGAATGTCTGCGGCCCGGCGATGCAGTAGGCGAAAAGCTGCGCCATGGATCGATAAGCGTCTGACGGCGGCTCGTCGGGCCAGTGGTCCTTCATCAGATTGACGATGGTGAGCTTCACGCCCTCCGGAACAAGGGCTGGATGAAGGTCTGCACCGCGCAGCGCCGCGTCGAGCTCCCTGAGGTCCCCCGAACGGCCGAACATTCCAAGGAAACCAAGGGAAGAGCGCCGTTTCGTCATGATGATCCTGTTCCGCTTTCAAACAATATGGGCACCGCGCGCCGCTATTGCACATGGCGGCGGATTGCCAGGAGCGATCGGGAGCCTATCTGGCGTAGCTGCAAACATGAGTCTGGCTTCGCCGGCCATCGACGGGACAGTGCATTCTGCGAGGAGAACCCATGAAGAAGACCTATCACGGCAGCTGCCATTGCGGCGCGGTGCATTTCGAGGCCGATCTCGACCTCGCCGAGGGCATCCGCAAATGCAACTGCAGCTTCTGCTGGAAGCTCGGCTACAGGAAATCCTTCACGGCCTTCGAGGCGCTGCGCGTAACGGATGGCCGCGACCGGATGCGGGAATACAAGGCGAGCCCATCCAACTGGCCGGAAGGCGACATCAACCATTATATGTGCCCGAACTGCGGCGCGAATTTCTTCTCCCGCGGCTACCTCGATTTCATGGGCGGCAATTTCTGGGCGGTGAATGTCGCTTGCCTCGACGACGTCCCCGAGGAGGAACTCGCCGCCGCACCGATCATCTACGAGGACGGCAAACGCGACCGGCAGGACCAACCGCCCGAGATCACCGGATATTTGTGAGCGGTCCCGGACCAAACCAGGAAGGCCGTCGTCAGGCGTGGGTCAGGTGTAAAAAGGGCGGCTTGATCAGATCAGATCAAGCCGCCCTTTGTCGCTTGCACGAGCGCCGCGATGTGCCGCTCAGTGGTTGTCGCGCGGCACACCCCTGGTGTGCGCCACATCCTGGTATTTCACCGCCGGCTTCAGCACCATGCCGGCCGAAAACTGGTCGACCATGCCGCGCTGGATCTCTTGCCACGGCGTCTGGTGCTGCGGATAGTGATAGCCGCCATTGTTCTGCAGCGCCGCGCGCCGCGTGGCGATCTCTTCGTCGCTGACGAGGATGTTGGCGGTGCCCTTGTTCAGGTCGATGCGAACACGGTCGCCGGTCTTGAGCAGCGCCAGACCGCCGCCTATTGCCGCTTCGGGTGAGGCGTTGAGGATCGACGGCGAGCCCGATGTGCCCGACTGGCGGCCGTCGCCGATGCAGGCCAGCGCGTGGATGCCCTTCTTGATCAGATAGGCCGGCGGCTGCATGTTGACGACCTCGGCACCGCCCGGATAGCCGATTGGGCCGGCGCCGCGCATGAACAGGATGGTGTGCTCGTCGATGCCTTGCGCCGGATCGTCGATGCGGGCGTGGTAGTCCTCCGGCCCGTCGAAGACCATGGCGTTGCCCTCGAAGGCCTCCGGGTCCTTCGGGTTGGAGAGATAGCGCTCGCGGAATTCCGGCGAGATGCCGCTGGTCTTCATGATCGCCGAATCGAACAGATTGCCCTTCAGGTTGATGAAGCCGGCATTGGCCTTGAGCGGCTTGGCGACGGTGCGGATGACGTCGGCATTCTCGTTGGCCACGCCCTTGCAATTGTCGCCGATCGACTTGCCGTTGGCGGTCACGGCATCGGGATGCGGCAACAGCCCGGCCTTCAGCAATTCGGCGACCACGGCCGGCACGCCGCCGGCATGGTGATAATCCTCGCCGAGATATTCGCCCGTCGGCTGCAGATTGACGATCAGCGGCACATTGAGACCGACCGTCTGCCAGTCGTCATTGTCGAGCGGGACGCCAAGATGGCGGGCGATGGCATTGAGATGGATCGGCGCGTTGGTCGAGCCGCCGATGGCGGAATTGACGACGATGGCGTTCTCGAAGGCCTGCCGCGTCATGATGTCGGACGGCTTCAGATCCTCATGCACCATCTCGACGATGCGTCTTCCGGTCTCGTAGGAAATCTGGCCGCGCTCGCGGTAGGGCGCCGGAATGGCGGCCGAACCCGGCAATTGCATGCCAAGCGCCTCGGCCAGCGAGTTCATGGTGGTGGCGGTGCCCATGGTGTTGCAATAGCCGGTGGACGGCGCCGAGGAGGCGACGATGTCCATGAACTCGTCATAGTCGATCTCGCCGGCCGACAGGCGCTGGCGCGATTCCCAGACGATGGTGCCGGAGCCGGTGCGCTTGCCCTTGTGCCAGCCATTGAGCATCGGGCCGACCGACAGCGCGATCGCTGGAATGTTGACCGTGGCCGCCGCCATCAGCATGGCGGGCGTTGTCTTGTCGCAACCGATGGTGAGCACGACGCCGTCGAGCGGATAGCCGTACAGCACCTCGACCAGGCCGAGATAGGCAAGATTGCGGTCGAGGGCTGCTGTCGGGCGCTTGCCGGTCTCCTGGATCGGATGGCACGGGAACTCGAAGGGGATGCCGCCCATCGAGACGATGCCTTCGCGCACGCGCTTGGCCAGTTCGATGTGGTGGCGGTTGCAGGGCGACAGATCCGAGCCGGTCTGGGCGATGCCGATCAGCGGCTTGCCCGACATCAGCTCGGCCCGCGTCAGGCCGTAGTTCAGGTAGCGCTCGAGATAAAGCGCCGTCATGCCGGGGTTATCGGGGTTGTCGAACCACTCCTGCGAGCGAAATTTCTTTTTTCTGGTGGGGGCGCCGGCCATCATGGTCTCCATATTTGTAGGACAAATCGATATGGCAACGCGCGGAAGCAGGCAAGAGGCATGCGCGATCCGGACCAACACTTTGGTGCGATAGACACAACAGCGCCCCTGCGCTAGGGCTTCGGGCCAATCTTTCCGGGAGGTTTTTGATGGCTTTGGTGATCGAAGGCGAGGAACGCATCGCCGCACCCCTGCAAAAAGTGTGGGAAGCATTGAACGACCCCGATATCCTCAAGGACACCATCCCCGGCTGCCAGAGCCTGGAAATGAAGTCGGCCACCGAGATGGCGGCGACAGTGGTGCTGAAGATCGGCCCGATCAAGGCGACGTTCAACGGCGAAGTGACGCTGAAAAACCTCAAGCCGCCGCATTCCTACACGATCCAGGGCGAGGGCAAGGGCGGCATCGCCGGCTTCGCCAAGGGCGGCGCCGACGTGACGCTGACATCAGACGGGCCGGAAACGACGGTGCTCAAATACGCTGCCAAGGCCGATGTCGGCGGCAAGATCGCCCAGCTCGGCAGCCGGTTGATCGAATCGACGTCGAAGAAGCTTGCGGGACAGTTTTTCTCGAGCTTTGGCGAGAAAGTGGGCGGCTGAGCCGCGGCCGACTTACTCGAACACGATGCTTGGCACCGCGGCTTCCGCCGCGCCGCGTTCCTCATTGACCCGGTCCCATACCTTAGCTGCGATATCCCGATAGATCTTCGCTTCGGCGCTCTCCGGCTTCGAGACCACCACCGGCGTGCCGGCATCCGAGCTTTCGCGGATGCCCATTTCGAGCGGCACCTCGCCGAGGAAGGTGACGCCGAGGCGCTCGGCTTCGCGGCGGGCGCCGCCATGGCCGAAAATGTCGTAGCGCTTGCCGGTGTCGGGGGCGAGGAAGTAGCTCATGTTCTCGACGATGCCGAGCAGCGGCACGTCAACCTTCTTGAACATGTTGAGGCCTTTTCGCGCGTCGATCAGGGCGAGGTCCTGCGGCGTCGAGACGATGACGGCGCCGGCCAGCGGCACCTGCTGCGCCATGGTCAGCTGGGCGTCGCCGGTACCAGGCGGCATGTCGACGACCAGCACGTCGAGCGGACCCCACTCGACCTCGCGCAGCATCTGCGTCAGCGCCGACATCACCATCGGCCCGCGCCAGATCATCGGCGTCTCTTCGTCGACCAGGAAGCCCATCGACATCACCTTGAGGCCATAATTCTCCATCGGTTTCAGGATCTTGCCGTCGACAGTCTGCGGCCGGCCATGGATGTTGAGCAGCCTTGGCATGGACGGGCCGTAAATGTCGGCGTCGAGCACGCCCACCTTCAGGCCGTTGGCCGCCAGCCCAAGCGCCAGGTTGACGGCGGTGGTCGACTTGCCGACGCCGCCCTTGCCGGAGGCAACGGCGATGATCGCCTCGATGCCGGGCACGCCACGCTTGCCGTGGCTGTGCGAGGCCGGCGCCTGCGGCGCGGGCCGCGCGGGTGCTGCCGGCGCCAGCCGTGGTGCGGGACGCGGCGGAACCGGAGCCTCCATGCCACCGCCTTTTTTCTCGGCGGTCAGCGCGACGATGGCGCCGGCAACGCCGGGGATCGCCTTGACCACCCGCTCGGCAGCGGCGCGCAGCGGCTCCATTTCCTGCGCGCGGGCAGCGGGAACGGTGATCGAGAAGAACACTTTGCCATCGGCGATGAAAATCTCGGAAACCATGCCGAGGTCGACGATATTGCCGGTGAAGTCCGGCCCGTTGACCGTCTTCAGGCGCTCGATGACGATTTCCTTGGTAACGGACATCAGATCTTCCTTATGCAAGCTCGCGCCTGAGATAGTGCAGTTTCCGGACAGAACCAAGCCGTGGAGCAACGGCCGGCCTGGTGTGCCCCGGAAAACGACGGAAGCTGTCGGATTTGCCTGATCGACGGTCGCCAACCATCCGGCGCGACCTATCTGAAGGAGCAGCATGAGCACGACATCAAGGGAAGGAGACGGATCATGCTCGCAAACAGCAACGCAACGGCCAATCTCGCGGTGAAGGACCTGGCGAAGGCAAAAGCCTTTTACGAAGGGACGCTGGGCCTCAAACAGGTGGACGACATGGGCGACGAACTGGTCGTGTACAAAAGCGGCGACACCGTCATCAATGTCTATCATTCCGAATTCGCCGGAACCAACAAGGCGACGGCGGTGACCTGGACGGTCGGCGACGAGATCGGCGCCGTCGTCAAAACGCTGAAATCGAAAGGCGTCGCCTTCGAGCACTATGAGATGCCCGGCCTTTCGCTCGAAGGCGATATCCATGTCGGCTACGGCATGAAGGTCGCCTGGTTCAAGGACCCGGACGGCAACATCCTGAATCTGGTGGACAAATAGACTCCGGCGTTCGCTGCGCGTCAGCGCGCCAGGCCGGTGACAAAATAGGTGAGTGCCGAAATCGCCGCAGTCGCCGGCAAAGTGACGATCCAGGCGATGACGATGTTGCCGGCAATGCCCCAGCGCACCGCCGAGACGCGACGGGCGGCGCCGACGCCGATGATTGCGCCGGTAATGGTATGCGTGGTCGAAACGGGAATGCCGAGCCATGTGGCGGCAAACAGGGTGATGGCGCCGCCGGTCTCGGCGCAGAAGCCCTGCATCGGGTTCAGCCGGGTGATCTTCGAGCCCATGGTGTGGACGATACGCCAGCCGCCGAACAATGTGCCCAGCGCCAGAGCCGACTGACAGGTGAGGACGACCCACAGCGGTACGTAGAAATTCGCGCCAAGCATGCCTTGCGAATAGAGCAGCACGGCAATGATGCCCATGGTTTTCTGGGCGTCATTGCCGCCGTGCCCGAGCGAATAAAGCGAGGCGGAAACGAATTGCATGACGCGGAAGGTGCTGTCCACGGCGAACGGCGTCTGGCGCACGAACAGCCATGAAACGACAAGGACCAGGACAAGCGCCAGAACAAACCCGGTCGCCGGCGACAGGACGATGGCGGCCGTGGTCTTGCCCAGCCCGCTCCAGACGATGGCGCCGATGCCTGCCTTGGCAACGCCGGCGCCGACCAGCCCGCCGATCAGCGCATGCGAGCTGCTCGAAGGGATGCCGACAATCCAGGTGACAATGTTCCAGACGATGGCGCCGACGAGCGCTGCGAAGATCACTGCCGGCGTGACGATGCCGACGTCGACGATGCCCTTTCCCACAGTTTCGGCGACATGAAGGCCGAAGAACATGAAGGCGATGAAGTTGAAGAAGGCCGCCCACAGCACCGCATATTGCGGCCTCAGCACGCGGGTCGAGACGATGGTGGCGATGGAGTTGGCGGCATCGTGCAGGCCGTTGAGAAAGTCGAAGAACAGCGCGACCGCGACGAGGCCGACCAGCACGGGGAAGGCAATGGTGACTTCCATCGCCTATACATTCTCGATGACGATGCCGCTGATCTCGTTGGCGACGTCCTCGAAACGGTCGACAACCTTTTCCAGCTGGCCGTAGATCTCGCTGCCGATCAGGTAAGCCATCGGATCGCTGCGGCCATGCCGCTTGAACAGGTCCTTCAGCCCCTGCTCGTGCAGATCGTCGGCCCGGCCTTCCGCACGCATGACCTCTTCGGCGATGGCGTTGAGGCGCACCGTGTGCGCTCCGACCTTGCTGAGCAGCGGGATCGCCTCGGCGACCAGCTTGGCCGTATCGACGATGACGCCGCCCATCTCCTGCATCAGCGGGTCGAATTCCTTCCTTTCGAACAGCTTCACCGTCTTGACGGTCTTGTGCATCATGTCGATGGCATCATCCATCGACTGGATCAGGTCTTTGATGTCGCCGCGATCGAAAGGCGTGATGAAGGAGCGCCGCACCGCCAGCAGGACTTCCGCTGTGATATGATCGGCCTCGTCTTCAAGATCGATGATCTTCTGACACCAGCGATCGATGTCCTTGCCCTGCAGAAGCTGCTCCAGTGCCTCGGCGCCGCCAACCACGGTGCGGGAATGTCGTTCGAACAGGTCGAAGAAACGATCTTCGCGCGGCAGCAGCTTGCGGAACCAGCCTAGCATGGTTGATCTCCCAGTTTCATCCACATAGCGCCGCATATCGCCGCTGGAAACAGTAAGCCGGCTGAAAGATGTGGATGCGCAGCAGTTGCGCATACCGCTTGCGGCGAAGGACAATTTCCCCGACCTTGCGCGGAACGACCGGAAAGATGGCATGATCGACAAGCTGGAATTCTTCATCGCTCTGGCCAAGGAAGAGCATTTCGGCCGGGCCGCAGAAGTATGCGGCGTTACCCAGCCGACGCTCTCGGCCGGCATCAAGCAGCTGGAAGGCCAGCTTGGCGTCATGCTGGTGCTGCGCGGCTCACGCTTTCAGGGGCTGACGCCGGAAGGCAAGCAAGTGCTGGTGTGGGCGCGACGCATCGTCGGCGACAGCCGCACCATGCGCGAGGAGATGCGCGCGGCGCGACACGGGCTTTCCGGCCGCATCCGCATCGCCGCCATCCCGACGGCTTTGGCCATGGTGGCGCGGCTGACGACACCGTTTCGCGAAAAGCATCCGGGCGTCACCTTCTCGGTGCTGTCGCGCACCTCGATCGAGGTGCTGTCGCTGCTCGGCAATTTCGATATCGATGCCGGCATCACCTATCTCGACAACGAGCCGCTGGGGCGGGTGACCAGCGTGCCGCTCTATGACGAGCGCTACCAACTGATCACGGCGGTGGGAAACCCCTATTCCGACCGCGACAAAGTGACATGGGCGGAAATCAGCCAATTGCCGCTCTGCCTTTTGACGCCGGACATGCAGAACCGTCGCATCATCGACCAGCATCTGGCGGAGGCCGGCGTGCAGGTGCGGCCGACGCTCGAATCCAACTCGATGATCGTCTTGTTTTCGCATATCCGCACCGGCAAATGGTCCTCGATCATGCCGCTCAACCTTGCGGAAACATTCGGCTTTTCCGAACCGATCCGGGCCATTCCGATCGTCGAACCGGATGCCAGCCATACTGTCGGGCTGGTGGCGACGCCGCGCGAGCCGCACACGCCGCTGGTCCAGGCGCTACTGGACGAGGCGATGGCGCTGGCGGACGATTTCCACGCCCGCCGCTGAGCTAGACAGTGCTGGCTGAACAGACTTGATAGAAAATTTCTATCAAGCAACGGATAAGCCTTATTGATTCCAGAGGTTTCCTCTGATTTTGTAAAGACTTAGCGATAAAAGCTATCGACCAGGGAGGGCGCTGCATGACGATGCAGCCTGCAAGTACCGAGATCGCATCGCGCACGGCGGCGATCGTCCAGGAATTGAAGGACCTCGAAGGTCCGCTGCTGCCGATCCTCCACGGCATCCAGGAAGAGTTCGGCCATGTGCCGCACGACGCGCTGCCAGTCATTGCTGATGGGCTGAACCTCTCCCGGGCCGAAGTGCACGGCGTCGTCACCTTCTATCATGATTTCCGCGCCAAGCCGGCCGGCCGGCACGTGCTCAAGCTTTGCCAGGCGGAAGCCTGCCAGTCGATGGGGTCGGATGCCGTCGCCGCCAAGATCAAGCAATTGCTCGGTATCGGTTTCCACGAGACCACCCGCGACGGATCGGTTACGCTGGAGCCGGTCTATTGCCTCGGGCTTTGCGCCTGTTCGCCGTCGGCGATGCTGGATGGCGAGGTGATCGGGCGGCTCGACGACGAGAAGATCGAAGAGATCGTCGCGGAGGTACGCTCATGATCCCGCGCATCTACATTCCAGGTGACTCCGGCGCGCTGGCGCTCGGCGCCGAGAAGGTCGCAAAGACAATCGCCAAGGAATTGGCCGGACGCGGCATCGAGGCCAAGATCGTGCGCAATGGTTCGCGCGGCGCCTATTTCCTCGAACCGATGGTCGAGGTGGCTACCGCCGATGGCCGCGTCGCTTACGGACCGGTGAAGCCTTCCGACGTCAAAAGCCTGTTCGACAGCGGTTTCCTCAAGGGTGGCCATCATAAGCGCTGGCTGGGCGCGCCGGACAAGATTCCGTTCCTGGCCAAGCAGACGCGCCTGACCTTCGCGCGCTGCGGCATCAACGACCCGCTGTCGCTCGACGCCTACAAGTCGCTGGGCGGGCTGAAGGGCCTGCAGAATGCGGTGGCCATGGCGCCGCTCGACATCGTCAAGCAGGTGACGGAGTCCGGTCTGCGCGGCCGCGGCGGCGCCGGCTTCCCGACCGGCATCAAGTGGAAAACGGTGCTCGATACCGCCGGCGACCGCAAATACATTGTCTGCAACGCCGACGAAGGCGACAGCGCCACTTTCGCCGACCGCATGATCATGGAGGGCGACCCCTTCGTGCTGATCGAAGGCATGACGATCGCCGGCATCGCCACCGGCGCGACCAAGGGCTTTGTCTATATCCGCTCGGAATATCCGCATGCGGTGGCGACGATGAACCGGGCTGTCGAGGTCGCACGCAAGGCCGGCGTGCTCGGCGTCAGTGTGCTGGGTTCGCCCAACGCCTTCGACATGGAAATCCGCGTCGGCGCCGGCGCCTATGTCTGCGGCGAGGAAACCTCGCTGCTGAACAGCCTGGAAGGCAAGCGCGGCGTGGTTCGCGCCAAGCCGCCGCTGCCGGCGATCCAGGGCTTGTTCGGCAAGCCGACGGTGATCAACAACGTTATCTCGCTGGCCTCGGTGCCGATCATCATGGACAAGGGTGCCGCCTTCTACAAGGATTACGGCATGGGCCGCTCGCGCGGTACGATCCCGATCCAGATCGCCGGCAACGTCAAGCATGGAGGCCTGTTCGAGGCGGCTTTCGGCATGACGCTGGGCGAGATCGTCGACGATATCGGCGGCGGCACTGCGACGGGCCGGCCGGTGAAAGCGGTGCAGGTCGGCGGGCCGCTCGGCGCCTATTTCCCGCGCGCCTTGTTCGACACGCCGTTCGACTACGAAGCCTTCGCCGCCAAGGACGGGTTGATCGGCCATGCCGGCATCACCGTGTTCGACGACACCGCCGACATGCTGAAGCAGGCACGTTTCGCCATGGAGTTCTGCGCCATCGAAAGCTGCGGCAAGTGCACACCCTGCCGCATCGGCTCGACGCGTGGCGTCGAGACCATCGACAGGCTGGCGGCCGGCATCGAGCCGGAGAAGAACCTCGCTCTGGTCACCGATCTCTGCAACACGATGAAGTTCGGATCGCTGTGCGCACTGGGCGGCTTCACGCCCTACCCGGTGATGAGCTCGATCACCCATTTCCCCGAGGATTTCAAGCCGGCGCCGGCGCGCGTGGCGGCTGAATAGGAGCTGGCAGATGAACATCAAGGCCGACTTCCCGATACTCATCGAAGAGATCGATTTCGGAACCCCGCAATCGAATGCGGAAAAGCAGGTCACGCTGACCGTCGACGGCCGCAGCATCACCGTGCCGGAAGGCACGTCGATCATGCGCGCGGCGATGGAGGGCGGGGTCGAAATCCCGAAGCTCTGCGCCACCGACATGCTGGACTCGTTCGGTTCGTGCCGCGTCTGCCTCGTCGAGATCGAGGGCCGCGGCGGCACGCCGGCGTCCTGTACGACGCCGGTTGGCGAAGGCATGGTGGTCAACACGCAGTCCGAGCGGCTCGACGCCATTCGCCGCGGCGTCATGGAACTCTATGTCTCCGACCATCCGACCGGCTGGAACGAGAAAGCCGGGACCGGCGCCAGCGAGTTCGACGTTGTGGCGAAGTCGGTCGGCCTGACCGAAAACCGCTTCGGCATCGAAGGCCGTAACCACGTCAAGGAAGACGGCGTCGCGCCCGGTCATGGTTCGCTGGCGGTCGACTACATCGCCCGCGACGAATCCAACCCCTATTTCACCTATGATCCGGCGCAATGCATCGTCTGCTCGCGTTGCGTGCGGGCCTGCGAAGAGGTGCAGGGCACCTTCGCACTGACCATCGAGGGCCGCGGTTTCGAATCGCGCATGGTCGCCGGCATGCACGAGGATTTCATCGCCTCCGAATGCGTTTCCTGCGGCGCCTGCGTGCAGGCCTGCCCGACCGATGCGCTGCGCGAAAAAACGGTGCTTGAGAAAGGCCTGCCGGAGCGCTCGGCCGTCACCACCTGCGCCTATTGCGGCGTCGGCTGCTCATTCAAGGCCGAAGTGAAGGGCGACGAGGTCATCCGCATGATGCCCTACAAGGAGGGCAAGGCGAACCACGGCCATTCCTGCGTGAAGGGCCGTTTCGCCTATGGCTACGCCACGCACAAGGACCGCATCCTGTCGCCGATGATCCGCGAGAAGATCTCCGATCCCTGGCGTGAGGTTAGCTGGGAAGAGGCGATCGCCCATACGGCCAAGGAATTCCGCCGCATCCAGTATCAGTATGGACGCACCGCGATTGGGGGCATCACCTCCTCGCGCTGCACGAACGAGGAAACCTACCTCGTCCAGAAGCTGGTGCGGCAGGGCTTCCGCAACAACAATGTCGATACCTGCGCGCGCGTCTGCCATTCGCCGACCGGCTACGGGCTCGGCCAGACCTACGGCACCTCGGCCGGTACGCAGGATTTCGACTCCGTCGATTACACCGACGTCGCCGTCGTCATCGGCGCCAATCCGGCTTCCGCCCATCCGGTGTTCGCCTCGCGGCTGAAGAAGCGGCTGCGCCAGGGCGCCAAGCTGATCGTGCTCGATCCGCGACGTACCGAGATGGTCAAGTCGCCCCATGTCGAAGCCGCCTATCACCTGCCGCTGAAGCCCGGCACCAATGTCGCGGTGCTGACGGCGCTGGCGCATGTCATCGTCACCGAAGGTCTCTTCGACGAAGCCTTCATCCGCGAGCGCTGCGACTGGGCGGAATTCCAGGACTGGGCTTCTTTCGTCGCCCTGCCGGAAAACAGCCCCGAAACCGTCGGCAAGCTCTCCGGCGTCGATCCCGAACTGATCCGCGGCGC
Source organism: Mesorhizobium sp. CNPSo 4689 (assembly GCF_057784325.1). NCBI lineage: Bacteria > Pseudomonadati > Pseudomonadota > Alphaproteobacteria > Hyphomicrobiales > Phyllobacteriaceae > Mesorhizobium > Mesorhizobium sp. CNPSo 4689. Next base: position 370,999 of record NZ_JBWLUZ010000001.1, on the reverse strand, counting down.
GGCGCGTCTTTACGCCACCGGCGGCAACGGCGCGATCTATTACGGCCTCGGCGTGACGGAACACAGCCAGGGCTCGACCACGGTGATGGCGATCGCCAACCTCGCCATGGCCACCGGCAATATCGGCCGTCCCGGCGTCGGCGTGAACCCGCTGCGCGGCCAGAACAATGTGCAGGGCTCGTGCGACATGGGCTCCTTCCCGCACGAACTGCCCGGCTATCGCCATATCTCGGGCGAGGCCGTGCGCGACATCTATGAGAGCCTGTGGGGCGTGAAGCTCGACGACGAGCCGGGCCTGCGCATCCCCAACATGCTCGATGCCGCCGTCGACGGCTCCTTCAAGGGCATCTACATCCAGGGCGAGGACATTTTGCAGTCCGATCCCGACACCAAGCACGTCGCCGCAGGGCTCGCCGCGATGGAATGCGTCGTCGTGCACGACCTCTTCCTCAACGAGACGGCGAACTACGCGCATGTCTTCCTGCCGGGCTCGACCTTTCTTGAGAAGGACGGCACCTTCACCAATGCCGAGCGCCGCATCAACATGGTGCGCAAGGTTATCGAGCCGAAAGCGCGCTACGCCGATTGGGAGGCGACGCAGGAGCTTGCCCGCGCGATCGGGCTGGACTGGAACTACCGGCATCCTTCCGAGATCATGGACGAGATCGCCAAGACGACGCCGAGCTTCGCCAACGTCTCCTTCGAACTGCTCGACCGTGTCGGATCCGTGCAGTGGCCCTGCAACGAGAAGGCGCCGCTCGGCACGCCGATCATGCATGTCGATGGCTTCGTGCGCGGCAAGGGCAAGTTCATCCGCACCGAATATGTGGCGACGGACGAAAGGACCGGGCCGCGCTTCCCGCTGCTGCTCACCACCGGGCGGATTCTGTCACAGTACAATGTCGGCGCGCAGACCAGGCGCACCGAAAATGTGATGTGGCATGCCGAAGACATGCTGGAGATCCATCCGCACGATGCCGAGAACCGCGGCATTCGCGAAGGCGACTGGGTGCGGTTGGCGAGCCGCTCCGGCGAGACGACGTTGCGCGCGCTGATCACCGATCGCGTCTCGCCAGGTGTGGTCTATACGACCTTCCACCATCCGGACACGCAGGCGAACGTGATCACCACCGACTTCTCGGACTGGGCGACCAACTGTCCGGAATACAAGGTCACCGCCGTGCAGGTGGCGCCGTCCAACGGCCCGACCGAGTGGCAGAGGGATTATAATGAGCAGGCGCGCCAGAGCCGCCGCATCGCACCGTTGGAAGCGGCGGAGTAACCTTGGCCGCGCGCCGCAAAGCAACGACGCAGATATCGCGGCTGGCGCACCGCGCCAGCGGGACGGCGGCCGCGAACCGCATGGTGCCGGAGGAGACGCCGGTGGCGTTCTCCTTCGCCGGCACGACGCATGCGGTGATGATGGCGAGCCCGGCCGATTTCGATGATTTCGCACTCGGCTTCTCGCTGACCGAGGGCATCGTTGCCGCTCCTGACGAGATCGAGGCGATCGAGGTCGAAGATCTTGGCGCCGGCATCGACATCCAGATCCGGTTGAAGGACAAGGCCAATACACGCTTCCAGGCGCGGCGGCGCCGGCTTGCCGGCCCGGTCGGCTGCGGGCTGTGCGGCATCGAGTCTATCGAAGAGGCCATGCGCTCGGTCGACGCGGTCGGTGCGTCAAAGCTTACGCTTGAAGCCGACGATATCGTCCGTTCGGTCAAGCTTTTGTCGAAGGTGCAACCGCTACACACCGAGACCGGCGCTGTGCACGCCGCCGGCTTCTACATCCCCGGCAAGGGCATCGTCATGGCGCGTGAGGATGTCGGCCGCCACAATGCATTGGACAAGCTGGCCGGCGCGCTGGCCAAGGCCGGCATCGACGGTGCGTCGGGCGCCGTGGTCGTGACGTCTCGCGTGTCGGTCGAGATGGTGCAGAAGACGGCGGCGATCGGCTCGGCCTTCATCATTGCCGTCTCGGCGCCGACCGCGCTTGCCATCCGCACGGCCGAGGCTGCCGGAATGACGCTGGTGGCGTTGGTTCGCGGCGAGGATTTCGATGTTTTCACCCACCCGGACCGGGTGGCTTCCGGAGTTGCCAAGCATGTCGCATGACGAAGAACACATTATGAGCACCAAGGAAAAGCTGGTGCGCATGGCCAACCAGATCGCCGACTTCTTCGATTCCAAGCCGCGCGAGGAAGGCATTGCCGGCGTTGCCGAGCATATCAACAAGTTCTGGGAGCCGCGCATGCGGCGGCAGCTGTTCGAGATGCTGGACGGCGGCACCGAGAATTTCAACGAGCTGGTGGTGGCCGCCTCCGCCAGAATCAAGCGGCCCAAGGCACCCGAACAGGCCGACAAGAACATCGGCTACACCGGGCCTGCCCCGGCCGAGAACGCAGCCCGCTGAAATAGCCTGACAACAGCGACCGTGCTCGAACTGTTGAAAAAATGGGAACGCGAGATCGGCTCGCAGGTCGGTATCGCGGACCTCAAGTTCCAGATCATGACCGGATCGATCGGCGCGCGCGAAGCGACGGTCGAGAGCCATCACGAGGTCCAGAGCCTGGCCCAGTTGGAAGAGTTCTTCGCCAAGATCGGCAAGATCGAGGCGCACGCCAAATGGGGCAAGGAGATTGAGCCCTATGTCGTGTCGGGCACCAGCCTGTGGAACATCTACCGCATCGTCGAGTAGGCGCCGAAGGCGACGGATGAGAGGTGTTCCAGGGAACACCAACGCCTCACTCCGTCCAACACCCCTCATCCCGTCTCGGCGCTGCGCGCCGATCCGCCTTCCCCTACAAGGGGGAAGGCAAGTGCGCCTCCACTCACCCCTTCGCCGCTTCTTCGATCTTGGCGATGTCGATCTTGCTCATCTGCATCATCGCTGACATCACCCGGCCGGCCTTGGCCCGGTCCGGATCCAGAAGCAGGCGCGGCAGTTGCTCCGGCACGACTTGCCAGGAGACGCCGAACCTGTCCTTCAGCCAGCTGCATTGCGACGGTTCGCCGCCGCCTTCGATGAGCCTGTCCCAGAAATAATCGACCTCTTCCTGCGTCTTGCAGTCGATCGACTGCGACATGGCCTCGTTGAACTTGAATTGCGGTCCGCCGTTGAGCGCCTGGAACTGCACGCCGTCGAGCTCGAACGAGGTCACCAGCACCTTGCCTTCATCTGCATGACCCTTTGGCCAGCGCATCACGCTCAGCACCTTCGAGTTCTTGAAGATGGAGACGTAGAAATTCATCGCCTCTTCGGCCTGGTCGTCGAACCACAGGCAGGTGGTGATCTTTTGCATGTCGTGCTCCTCGGGTTGCTTCGTTTGCTATTGCGGTAACGGCTGACTCCGAGAATGGTGCCATTCCTTGCCGTCTGCCCAAGGACGGCCGTGCCGAACGCGATCCGACAGTGGCGTGAAATTTTTTTGGAAAGTCCGGTTTTTCGGGAAAATCTGGCGCAGCGCAAAATTGTGGCCAGACCAGACTATGGCGTCTATAACCCCTGCGATCCGAATTCAGCGCCGCCACGCTCCGCATGGAGCGCAGCCAGCCAGCTAAGGAAAATTCATGCCTGCCTATCGTTCCCGCACCACCACCCATGGCCGCAACATGGCCGGCGCCCGCGGCCTGTGGCGCGCTACCGGCATGAAGGATTCGGATTTCGGCAAGCCGATCATCGCCGTGGTCAATTCCTTCACCCAGTTCGTGCCGGGCCATGTCCATCTCAAGGACCTCGGCCAGCTGGTCGCGCGCGAGATCGAGAAGGCCGGCGGCGTCGCCAAGGAGTTCAACACCATCGCCGTCGACGACGGCATCGCCATGGGCCATGACGGCATGCTCTACTCGCTGCCGTCGCGCGAGCTGATCGCCGACTCGGTCGAATACATGGTCAACGCGCACTGCGCCGACGCCATGGTCTGCATCTCCAATTGCGACAAGATCACGCCCGGCATGCTGATGGCATCGCTGCGCCTCAACATCCCCACCGTCTTCGTTTCCGGCGGACCGATGGAAGCCGGCAAGGTGGTGCTGGCCGGCAAGACGCAGGCGCTCGACCTGGTTGACGCCATGGTCGCAGCTGCCGACGACAAGATCTCCGACGAGGACGTCAAGATCATCGAGCGCTCGGCCTGCCCGACCTGCGGCTCCTGCTCCGGCATGTTTACCGCCAATTCGATGAACTGCCTGACCGAGGCGCTTGGCCTGTCGCTGCCCGGCAATGGCTCGACGCTCGCCACCCATGCCGACCGCAAGCGCCTGTTCGTCGAGGCCGGGCATCTCGTCGTCGACCTGGCGCAGCGCTATTACGAGCAGGATGACGAGACGGCGCTGCCGCGCAGCATCGCCTCCAAGGGCGCCTTCGAGAACGCCATGACGCTCGACATTGCCATGGGCGGTTCGACCAACACTGTGCTGCACGTCCTCGCCGCCGCGCATGAGGGCGAAGTCGACTTCACCATGGAGGACATCGATCGGCTGTCGCGGCGTGTTCCGGTGCTGTGCAAGGTCGCGCCGGCGAAGTCCGACGTGCACATGGAAGACGTTCACCGTGCCGGCGGCATCATGGCCATCCTCGGCCAGCTCGACCAGGCCGGGCTGATCAACCGCGACCTGCCGACGGTGCACACCGCGAGCCTCGGCGAGGCGCTCGAGCATTGGGACATTTCCCGCACTTCGAGCCAGAACGTGCGCGATTTCTTCCTGGCGGCACCCGGCGGCGTGCCGACGCAGGTCGCCTTCAGCCAGGACCGCCGCTGGGACGAGCTCGATCTCGACCGAGAGAAGGGCGTCATCCGCTCGGCGGACACGCCCTTCTCAAAGGATGGCGGCCTTGCCGTGCTGAAGGGCAATCTGGCGCTCGACGGCTGCATCGTGAAGACCGCGGGCGTCGACGAATCGATCCTGAAATTCACCGGTCCGGCTCGGGTGTTCGAAAGTCAGGACGCCTCGGTCAAGGCGATCCTGTCCAACGAGATCAAGGCCGGCGATGTCGTCGTCATCCGCTATGAAGGACCGCGCGGCGGCCCCGGCATGCAGGAAATGCTCTACCCGACTAGCTATCTGAAGTCGAAAGGCCTCGGCAAAGCCTGCGCGCTGATCACCGACGGCCGCTTCTCCGGCGGCACGTCGGGCCTGTCGATCGGCCACGTCTCGCCGGAGGCGGCGGAAGGCGGGCTGATCGGCCTGGTCCGGGAGGGCGATACGATCGAGATCGACATCCCCAACCGCACCATCCGCCTGGCGGTCAGCGACGCTGAACTCGATGCTCGGCGTGCTGCAATGGAGGCGAAGGGCGCGACGGCCTGGAAGCCCGAGGAAAAGCGCAAGCGCAAGGTTACGACGGCCCTGCGCGCCTATGCTGCCTTCGCCACCAGCGCTGACAAAGGTGCGGTCAGGCACGTGCCGGACTAAGGACCGCTTTACCTTCTCCCCTTGTGGGAGAAGGGAGGCGCCTCACGGCATCAGCTGATACTCATAAAGCTTCTGATAGAGCCCGCCCTGCTTGAGCAAGATCTTGTGCGGGCCGCTTTCCACGACCTTGCCTTTTTCCAACACCACGATCGTGTCGGCCTGGTGCACGGTCGACAGGCGGTGGGCGATGACGATGGTCGTGCGCCCGACCGTCAGCTGCTGCAGCGCGTCGCGGAACAGGGCCTCGGACTCGGCGTCGAGCGCGCTGGTCGCTTCGTCGAGCAGCAGGATCTCGGCATTGCGCAACATGGCGCGGGCGATCGAGATGCGCTGGCGCTGCCCGCCTGAAAGCAGGGCGCCGTTCTCGCCCACATCCGTCTCGTAGCCTTTCGGCATGGCGCTGATGAAGTCGTGGGCATTGGCCGCCTTGGCCGCGGCGATCACCTCCTCGTCGGTGGCGTCCTGACGCCCAAGCCGGATGTTGTGCATGATGGTGCCGGCAAACAGGAACGTGTCCTGGCTGACATAAGCGATCTTTTCCCTGACCGAAGCCAGCGTTGCGTAGGAGATGTCTTGGCCGTCGAACAGCACCTTGCCGCTTTGCGGGTCGTACATGCGCATGATCAGGTTGAGGATCGTCGACTTGCCGCTGCCCGAAGGCCCGACCAGCGCCGTCATCTTGCCGGCCTCAAGCGTCAGGTCGAATCCTTCGAATACCGGCGGGCTTTCCGGATAGGCGAAGCTCGCACCATCGAAGCGGATTTCGCCCGGCCCCGGCTGCAGTGGCTTGGCGTCCGGCTTTTCGGCCAAGGTCAGCGGCCGGTCGGCCAGCTGGAACATCATGCGCACGCCGACGATACCGGTTTCCAGCGATATGCGCACACGCGCCAACCGTTTCGCCGGCTCATAGGCAAGCAGCAGCGCCGCGATGAAGGCCATGATGTTGCCCGGCATCTGGCCGCCCTGCAGGACCAGGAAGCCGCTGACCAGCACGGCGCCTGAGATTGCCAGCCCGGCAAGCGTTTCCATCACCGGGCTGGTGGCAGCCTCCAGTGTTGCGATGTTGTTGGCGCGGTTCTCGACGTCCGATACCGCCTTGTACATCCGGTTGCGCATCGCGCCTTCGAGATTGAAGGATTTGACGACACGCACGCCGATTGCCGTTTCCTGCATCACATGCACGATCTGGCCGAGCGAGCGGAACTCCATCGCGGCAATCTTGCGGACGCGCTTCAGGATGTGATTGACGCCGTATATGGCTACGGGCCCGATGATGAAGCAGATCAGAGACAGTGCCGGCTGCTGCCAGACCATCACCCCCACCAGCACGATCAGCGTCACCAGATCCCGCACATAGGACGTGACAACGAGGTCAAGGACGCTGCGCGCGGCCTGTGCATTGTTGGTCATGCGGGTGATCAGGTCGGACGACGAGGTCGAATGGTAGAATTCGATGCCTTGCGCGAGGATCCGGTCATAGATCTTGCGCTGCCGGTCGGCGATGATGGCGTTGCCGACGCGGCTCATGAAATAGGCCTGGACGAAATTGGCGACGCCCTTGAAGATGAAGATTGCGGCGACCGCGGCCGCAATCAGGTTGACGCGGTCCAGTCGCTTGTAGATGACGAATTCGTTCGTGATCTCACGCAGGATCCAGGCGCTGGCGCCTGTCATGGCGGCCACCACCAGCATCGACAGTATGGCGGCGCCGTATCCGAACCTATGTTCCCGGAAGGATTCCTTGACCAGTCTCGCGATGAGGCGCTGGTTCTCCGTCGAGCGGAAGAAGCGAAACAAACGACTGATCCCATGCTTGGCTGACACGAATTTCCGGATTCGCCACGGAGGCGAAAGGCGGCTTATAGAGCGAGTTGCCGTCGGAGGGAACCTTTCGCGGCCACTGAAAGAAACGGCTGCGGCAAGCTGCCTTTTGCGCCACGATGGCACGATGATTCTGGAAAGAGGATGACGAAAAGATGGATTTCGACCTCATCGTGCGCGGCGGCACGCTGCCTGACGGCAGGGTTGCCGATATCGGCATCACCGGCGAGACGATCGCAGCGATTGAGCCCGAGCTGACCGCCGCTGCGGGCACGGTGATCAATGCGTATGGCGATCTGGTCGCGCCGCCTTTCGTCGATCCGCATTTCCACATGGATGCCACTCTCTCCTACGGCATTCCGCGCATCAATGCGTCGGGCACCCTGCTGGAGGGCATATCGCTATGGGGCGAGTTGAAGCCGCTTCTGACGCACGAGGCGGTGCGCGAGCGCGCGCTCGCCTATTGCGACTGGGCCGTATCGATGGGCCTTCTCGCCATCCGCACCCATGTCGATGTCTGCGACGATCGCCTTTTGGCGGTGGAGGCCTTGCTCGACGTCAAGAAGACGGTCGCGCCCTATATCGACCTGCAGCTGGTCGCCTTCCCGCAGGACGGGCTCTATCGTTCGCCGACGGCGCTTGAGAACACCGTCCGCGCGCTCGACATGGGCGTCGATATCGTCGGCGGCATTCCGCATTTCGAACGCACCATGGCCGACGGCACGCGTTCGGTGACGGAACTCTGCGAAATCGCCGCCAGGCGTGGGCTGATGGTCGACCTGCATTGCGACGAGACCGACGATCCGCTGTCGCGCCATATCGAGCAGCTTGCCTATGAGACGCAACGGCTCGGCCTGCAAGGCAGGGTGGCCGGTTCACACCTTACCTCCATGCACTCGATGGACAATTATTACGTCTCCAAGCTGTTGCCGCTGATCGCCGAGGCTGGCGTATCGGCCATCCCCAATCCGCTGATCAACATCATGCTGCAAGGCCGCCACGACACTTTTCCCAAGCGCCGCGGCCTGACGCGCGTCAAGGAAATGCTCGCCATGGGCATCCGCGTCGGCTGGGGCCAGGATTGCGTGCTCGATCCCTGGTATTCGCTGGGCACGGCCGACATGCTCGACGTCGCCTTCATGGGCCTGCACGTCGCCCAGATGTCGAGCCCCGCCGACATGGCGCGCTGCTTCGACATGGTCACCAACGTCAACGCGGCCATCATGGGGCTCGATCATCTCGGCCTTGCCGTCGGCAAGCGCGCCAGTCTCGTCGTCCTCGACGCCGGCAATCCGGTCGAGGCCATTCGTTTGCGCCCTGAACGTCTCTGCGTCATCGCCAGGGGCAAAGTGGTTGCCGAGCGGACGAAGCAGGAAACCCGCCTGTCGATCGCCGGCCGACCGACACAGGTGAACCGTCGGCACAAGGCAGCCGGCTCCCTGTCATAGGCGAGCCGAGCCTTTCAGGCCCAAAAGGCCAGCCTCTCTGCATCAAGGCTCTCCGCTTCGTCTGGCATAATTAAGTCTACAATAAGCCTCCACTTTGGCTCGAGGAGGATCACCATGTGGCAAAAGACTGTGATGGCGGTTGCGCTGGCGGCGGCTTGTGCGGGCTGCATGTCGGCGGAGGACCGCCGCGCCGAGATGAGGCGAAATGCCGGTCCTACGGCTTCACCAAGAAAAACGATGCCTTCGCCGAATGCTTGCAGCGCATCGACCTCGATCGGCGCGCGGAACTCCGAAGCGCATCGGCTTTCGATCCCTGGGACAGGCCGATCCTCTATCGCCCGATCATCATTCGGCCGCAGCCTAAATAGCGGATCGTACCGACGCGGCCTGCCGAAAGCGTACGGAAGGCATAGAACCAGCCGATTTCCGCCGCTGGTCTTATCGACTCCCTCGAATTCCGCTCGTCAAATCGGCCGCTTGCGTCTACGGAGCCGGCATGGCTCCCTCCCTTGCCCGCAATTTTACGATCAGGAACGTGCTTTTGGCCGGCATTTTGCTGATGCTGGCCGGCGATTTCCTGTTTGCGCTCAACGACGCGATGGGCAAGTGGCTGGTCGCCAGCTTCTCCGTCGGCCAGGTCGTGCTGATCCGTTCGGTCGGCGCCTTTTTCGTGCTCGGCCCGATGATCGCCAACCAGGGCGCCGGCAAGCTGTTCAAGATGGAGCGTCTGGAACTGCAGGTCCTGCGCGTGGTGATGACGACGCTCGACACTGCGCTGTTTTACGCCGCCGTCGTCTATCTGCCGCTCGCCGACGTGATGAGCTTCTACATGGCAGGACCGATCTATGTCGCGGCGCTGTCGCACTTCCTGCTCGGCGAAAAGGTCGGTTGGCGCCGTTGGGCGGCGATCCTGGTCGGCTTCTGCGGCGTCCTGATCATGCTGAAGCCGTCTTCGGCGGCGTTTTCGCTGTCCTCGATATTCGCGCTCGTTGGCAGCATCTCCTTCGCCTTCGCCATCATCCTCAACCGGCGGCTGCGCGGCACCAGCGACACCACTCTGGTAACCTGGCAGACCATCGGCACGCTGGTCGTTGGCGGCGTGCTGAGCATCGGCGCGTGGCAGACGCCGTCGGCGCTCGACTTCGGCGCCATGCTGCTGCTCGGCATCGTCTCCTGCGCTGCTCACCTGATGATCACCAGGGCGCTGAAGCTGGCGCCGGCCTCGACGCTGGCGCCGCTGCACTACACGCTGCTCCTGTGGGCGGTTGTCTTCGGCCTGGTCTTCTTCGGCGACGTGCCCGGTCCGCGTATCCTGATCGGCTCGGCCATCGTCGTGCTCGCCGGTCTGTTCATCTTCCACCGCCAGAAGGTGGTCGACACCGTGGTACCGCCGGAGAACGTGCCGAAGGGCGTGAACTGAACCGAGCCGGGCTTAACCCTGGCGCACGGCCGCCAGATGCCGTGAAAATTCCGGCGTCTCCATCAGCGCCTTGCAGCGGGCGAAGCGGCCGTCGGCATAGGCGCGGAAATCGTCGACCGGATTGTTGTTGGCAAGCTGCAGCAGTCCCCACAGTGTCCACAACAGATCGCACATCGCCTTGTAGATGACGACGCGGCCGCGCTCGACCGGTTTCGGCTGGCGACCGAAATAGGCGCGCATCAGTTCTTCATCCTGCGCAGTATCGAACTTGCCTTCGACCGAGAGGTCGCCGAGATCCCAGAGCGGATCGTTCATCCCCGAATATTCCCAGTCGACGATCCACATCCGCTCGCCGGTGTCGAGAAAGTTCTCGCACAGCGGATCGCAGTGGCAGGCGGCAAGCGGCAGCGGATGGGCTGCAAGTGCTGCACGCACGGTTTCGGCCTCGCGCACGACATCGTGGTAGCCATGCGGCAACGCCACGTCCTTGGTCGACAGCACCTTCAGATAATCGTCGATCATCGCAAACAGCTCGAAGCGGAAAGGAAACACCGCACCGGAAGTGTGCAGCTTGCGGAAGACCTCACCCGCGCGCGCCTGGCTGCCCGGGCGCAGTTTGAACTTTTCCGGCGACATCGTCTCGGTGCCGGCGATGAACCGGCTCACCATCACGCCCGTGCCGGCGTCGACATGCAGCACCTGCGGACTGACGCCGGCTTTCGCCGCCTCGCGCGCCGCCACGGCTTCATTGGCGCGGTTGATATACTCCTCGGTGCCTTTGCCGGGGATGCGCAGGCAGAAATCACCGGCCCTGTAGACAAGATTGGTGAGGCCGCCGAGCCGTTCCAGCGGTCCCTCATAGCCGGCCAGCACTGGAATGGTGGCCAGTGCCGCGCGTGCTATCTCATCCGCCATCGCCTCGATCCCCCTTCACGCGCTTATTATCGCGGCGACGGTTCCACAGTTTTCGCCATTTGGCTATCATCCCGTGACAGGCAAAGAGTCGGGCGAGCGGCAATGGCACACAGCAAGCAGAACACTGCGCTCGGCGCGGCCTATGCGGCGAAGCGACCCGAGGAGGTGGCGGCGCTTTACGACAGCTGGTCCGACACCTACGATGCCGACATGTCGACCGCCGGCTATCGCCATCCGACGATCTGCCTCGCTCTGCTGGCCCGCCATCTGCCCCGCGGGGCAGCCCCGCTTCTCGATGCGGGCGCCGGCACCGGGCTCAGCGGCGAATGGCTTGCCATCATCGGCTACCCGCAAGTCGAGGCGCTCGACATTTCCGAGGGCATGCTGGCCAAGGCGGCGGCCAAGGGTATCTATTCGGCGCTTCACTGCCTGGCGCTCGGCGGGCCGCTGCCTTTCGCGGACAATGCCTATGCCGGAATCGTCTCGGCCGGTGTCTTCACTTCGGGCCATGTCGGCGCCGAAGGACTGGACGAGCTGATCCGCATCTGCCGGCCGGGCGGCGCGATCGTGCTGACGGTCAAGAACACGCTGTGGGAGGCGGGCTTTGCCGCGCGCATCGCCGAATTGGAGGCGCAAGGTGTCGTCACGCGCGACGAGGAGACGGCGCCCTATGTCTCCATGCCGGGCGAGGCCGATACCGTGCCCAGCCGAGGTCTTGTCCTGCGCGTCATCTGATCGAGACTGGAGAAGGCCTAAGACCTGATCCTTTCTCCCGCCGGATCATACAGCGGCTCGAGATGGATCTTTGCCCGCGTGCGTTCCATCGCCACCACCAGCTCGTAGTCGCCGGAGGCGAGGAAGTCGTCGCTTATGCCCTCGGCATTGCGCACATAGCCGAAGCCGACATTCTTGGCCACCGTATAGCCATAGCCGCCGCTGGTGAGATAACCGACCGGCTCGCCGTTGCGCAGGATCGTCTCGCGGCCGACCAGCACGATCTCCGGATCGTCGACCGTGAAGCCGGCAAAGCGTTTCTTCGGCGCGTCGCCATTGACCTTCTCAAGTGCCCGCCGGCCGACGAAATCGGTGTTCTTCCTCAGCTTCACCGCCCAGCCAAGGCCGGCCTCCTGCGGCGTGTCGTTGGGCGTGATGTCCGAGCCCCAGGCGCGATAACCCTTTTCCAGCCTGAGCGATTCCAGCGCCCGGTAGCCGACTGGGCGGATGTCGTATGTCTTGCCCGCCGCCATCAGCGCGTCGAAGATCTCGCCGGTTGCCGCGATCGGCACATGCAGTTCCCAGCCGAGTTCGCCGACATAGGTGACGCGTAGCGCCCGAATTGTATGGCCGGCAATGGCGAACTCGCGCGCATGGCCGAATGGGAAGGCGGCGTTCGACACATCCGCGTCGGCCACTGCTGAAAGCACGTCGCGTGCACGCGGTCCCATCAGCGACAGCGTGCCGAAATCCTCGGTGACGTCGCTGAAGGTGACGTCGAGATCCTTGCCGACATGGTCGTCGATCCACGCGAAATCATGCGTGCGGAAACCTGTGCCTGTGACGATGTAGAACTTTTCTTCGCCAAGCCGAGCCACGGTCAGGTCGGCCTCGATGCCGCCGCGCGTGTTGAGAAGCTGCGTGTAGGTCAGCCGGCCGACCGGCTTGGCGACGTCGTTGGCGCAGATCCAGTCCAGCGCCTTCTGCGCATCCGCGCCGGTCATCTCGTATTTGGCGAAGGACGACTGGTCGAAAATGCCGACCTTCTCGCGCACATGCCTGTGCTCCTCGCCAACCGCCGAGAACCAGTTCTGCCGGCCCATCGAATAGATGTCTTCCGGTTTGCTGCCCTCGGGCGCGAACCAGTTCGGCCGTTCCCAGCCGAGTTTCGAGCCGAACACAGCGCGATGCGTCTTCAGCCGCTCATAGAGCGGCGAAACAATGCGCGGCCGTCCCGACAAGTACTCCTCATGCGGGAAACCAATCGTGTAGTGCTTGCCATAGGCTTCCAGCGTGCGGTCGCAGACCCATTGCCGGTCGCGGTGCAGGCCGGAAAACCGCCTGATGTCGACCACCCATAGATCGAGCGGCGCTTCGCCATCGACCACCCATTGCGCCAGCACCCAGCCAGCGCCGCCGCCGGAGGCGATGCCGAACGCGTTGAAGCCGGCGCCGACGAACATGTTGGCGCATTCAGGCGCCGTGCCGAGGATGAAATTGCCGTCCGGGGTAAAGCTCTCCGGACCGTTGATCATCTGCTTGACGCCGACGGTCTCCAGCGCCGGAACGCGCGCAATTGCCTGGCTCATATGCTGCTCGAAATGATCGTAGTCGTCGTCGAACAGACGGAATTCCCAGTCGTTCGGAACGTCGCCCCCGGGGAGATCAGTCATCCAGGCCTGCGGGTTCGGCTCATAGCCGCCCATCACCAGCCCGCCGACCTCTTCCTTGAAGTAGGTACGGCGGTCGGGGTCGCGGATGGTCGGCGCGTCGGTCGCCAGGCCCTCGATCTTCTCGGTGATGATGTACTGGTGCTTCACCGGCTGCAGCGGCACGTTGATGCCGGCCATGGCACCCACCTGCCTTGCCCATTGCCCGGCGCAGTTCACCACCTTGTCGCAGGCAATATCGCCCTTGCTGGTCTTCACCGCGGTGATGCGGCCGTCCTTCATCTCGAAGCTGGTGACGCGGACATCCTCGAACAGTTTCGCGCCATGCATGCGTGCGCCCTTGGCCAGTGACTGCGTAATGTCGGACGGGCTTGCCTGCCCGTCGGTCGGCAGCCAGGAGGCGCCGACGAGATCACCGGTTTCGAGCAGCGGCCACATCGCCTTGACCTCGGCCGGCGACAGCAATTGCATGTCCATGCCGAAGCTTTTGGCCGTAGTGGCCAGCCGCTTGTATTCGGTCCAGCGGTCGGCATTGGTGGCCAGCCTGAGGCAGCCGGTCATCTTCCAGCCGGTGGCGAGACCGGTTTCGGCCTCCAGGCCCTTGTAGAGTTCGACCGAATATTTGAGCACGCGGGTGATCGAAGCCGACGAGCGCAACTGCCCTACAAGGCCTGCCGCATGCCAGGTCGAGCCCGAGGTCAGCTTGCCCTGTTCCAGCAGCACGACATCGGCCTTGTGGTCGCGCGCCAGATGATAGGCCGTCGAACAGCCGATGATGCCGCCGCCGATGACGACGATCCCGGCATGGCTGGGCAAGGTCATGTCAGTATCCCGTATTTTGTCCGGTAGTTTTCCAGCGCCGCTTCCAGCCGCGTCAAGTTTTCCTCGGTGTAGGCGATGTAGTCGATGCCCGGCGCGTCGAGGTAGAGTTCGGAGACCATGCTCCACATCGCCTCGCGCAGCAGCGAGGCGCATTGCATGGCCGCATGCGAGCGGCGGATCGCTTCGTCCGGTTCCTTCATGAAGTAAGCCGTGAGCAGGGCGAAGGATTCCTGGTCGCTCAGGCCGGCATTCGAGGCAGCCCCGGCAAGGTCGAACATAGCGGTGTTGAAGCCGGCATATTCGAAGTCGATCAGCCACAGCCTGCTGCCGTCGTCGAGAATGTTGGCCGGCAAAAGATCGTTGTGACCGAAGACGATCGGCAGCAGCTTCTGCGCCCGCTCGAGCTCGTCCGCCAGCGTCAGGAGATAGGGCAGGTCGCCCCGCTTGCGGCTGCCGCCTTCCTCCAGCGTGCGCGCATAGTCGCGGATGACGTGGAACACCCAGAACATGAAGCCGGCGCCGGAGATGTGGTTGGGCATCTCGCGATGGAAACCGCGCATCAGGGCCGCGACGCGGCCGATGTTGGCGCGCACGTCTTCGGCCGTATAGGTCCTGGCGCCGAGATATTCCGTCACCATGATGCCCGGCTCTGCATAGCGGACTGCAGGTGCGAAGCCGGCGGCATGGGCCGCCCGCGATGTCATCACTTCGCGCTCGCGAAAGACGTGGTGGAAAGGATAGTCCTGGCCGAAGCGAACGACATGCCGCCCGGCCGCGTCCTTGACCACATAGTTGGCGTTGCTGAGGCCGCCCGGCAGCGGCGCAATCTCGATGCTGCCGGTCCAGCAAGGCAGGGCGCGGATGCGGTCTTCGGCAATCACGGGATCATCCCTGGTTCGGCTGAACTTCGACAAAGCGCCGCACATAGCGCAACGCTGGCGGGGAGAAACACAAAAACCTCGTCGGTGCGGGACGCCGGGTCATTATCCCGCACCGCACCGACGAGCCCCTTTTGGCCAGGTATTTGAGCCCCCGGCATCCGCCCCCGCGGATCTGAAAATTCCCTTGCGCAGGCACGTTCCAGACGGTCTGGCCGGTGCGTTTGCGTGCGGCTCTGCCATCAACCTCCAGTGGCAGTTCTGAGCCTGTCACGCGATTGATCTCACGCCAGTGCTGACCGGCTGTCAATAAAAAGCTGTGACTTTTTTTGGGTGTTTTGCCCGAAAACATAAGCAATTCCTTTAAAAACGTTTGAATTGCCTTAGAATCGGTCAACAGCGCAAGTCCCCGGGAAAGCCGCATGGTCCACTCGAAACGGCATGGCGAGATCCTGCGCCTACTGCAGGAGGAGGGCACCGTCACCATCGCCAGCCTGGCCGACCGTTTGGGGGTGTCTCTGGAAACCGTGCGGCGCGACGTCAAGCCGCTCACCGGCGACGGTTCCGTCCTCAAGATGCATGGCGCCATCGGCCTGCCGTCACTGGTCGGCGAGGCGCCGTTCGAGCGGCGCATGCGTGACAACGCCGACGCCAAGCGCCTTATCGCCCGCATGGTCGCCGCCACCATCCGCGACGGCGAATCGATCATGCTCGACACCGGCACGACGACGTCGTTCCTCGCCCGCGAGCTGCTCGGTCACCGGCGGCTGACGGTCGTCACCAATTCGTCCGACATCGCCCGCACTTTGGCCACCGTCAATGGCAACAAGGTCTATATGGCCGGCGGCGAACTGCGCAGCGATTCCGGCGCGGCCTTCGGCGCCTCGGCCATCGAATTCGTCAGCCGCTTCTCCGTCAGCCACGCGGTGATATCCATCGGCGCCGTCGACGCCGTGGCGGGCGTCATGGACTATGACTTGGATGAAGCCGAGTTCGCCCGCATGGTGCTGTCGCGCGGCCAGCGTTCCCTCGTCATCACGGACCACTCTAAGTTCGGCCGCCAGGGGCTGGTCCAGGTCTGCGGCTTCGACGGCTTTTCCGAACTCGCCACCGACCACCCACCGCCGCACGATATAGCCGCCGCCCTTGCCGAGTCCGGCGCGCGGCTGAGCATTGCGAGCGCCGAAGCCGGGTTCTGATCCGCACCGCAGGATCAGTGCCCCTGCCACTTCCCAGCGCGGCCTTCGCCGTGTTTAGTCCGGCCATGGCCTTCACCATCAGACAACTGCAGTTCTTCGTCGCCGTCGCCGAGCAAGGCACGGTGTCGGGCGCCGCCCAGAACCTGTCGATCTCGCAATCCTCGGTCACCGAGGCGATCAAGGAGCTTGAGAGCGATCTCGGTGTCGAGCTGTTCGAGCGCCATCCGCGCGGCCTCAACATCACCCACAAGGGCCACCAGTTCCTGCGCCACGCGACCAAGATCCTGGCCGATGTGTCCGATGCGCGCCGCGCCTTCTTCGGCGACCAGCTGGTGGCCGGCGGCCGCCTGCAGCTCGGCGTCACCTCGCTGGTCGCCGGCTATGTGCTCTCCGACCTTCTCGCGCGCTACCGTCGCGCCTATCCGGGCGTCGAGGTCTCGGCCATCGAGGACAATGGCGATTACCTTGAACACCTGCTGATCGGCGGCAAGCTCGACATCGCCGTCATGGTTACCTCAAACCTGCGCGACCGCACTGCACTGCAGTCGGAAATCCTCGAGGTCTCGGCCTACCGCTTGTGGGTGCCGCTCAGCCACAAGCTGGCCAGTGCCGACATCATCGGCATCGGCGACATCGCCGGCGAACCGCTGATCATGCTCACCGTCGACGAGATCGAGGAGAACACCGGCAAGCTTTTGGCGGCGATCGGCGCCAAGCCGCATGTCGCCTTCCGCACCCGCTCGGTCGAAGCGGTGCGCAGCCTGGTTGCCACAGGTGCCGGCGTGGCGCTGCTGCCCGACCTCGTCTACCGGCCGTGGTCGCTGGAAGGCGACCGTATCGAATCGCGCGACATTTCCGGCACGCTGCCCGTGGTCCAGGTCGGCATGGTCTGGCGCCGCGGTTCCAGCCTGCCGCAGGCGGCGCGTGACTTCATCGGCCTTGCCCAGTCGCAGCGCACGGTCCGCCAGCGACCTTGATAGGGCCTGGTCCTCCATCTATCGGAAAAACCGATATCGCCTTTCTGATAAATGAATTTGCGAAACCGGAAATTTCGCCGCACCTTTCATTTCAGGGACCAAAGCCGCCGCGAGAGTGCGGCCCCTAAAATGGGAGATCGACGATGAATTCATTCCTGAAGTCATGCACTGCATTGACGGTTGCGCTGACCTTCTCCGGCCAGGCCATCGCCCAGGTCAAGGAACTCGGCAAGGGCGAGGGCGAGGTCAATATCGTCGCCTGGCCGGGCTACATCGAGCGCGGCGAAACCGACAAGGGCTATGACTGGGTGACGTCCTTCGAGAAGGACACCGGCTGCAAGGTCAACGTCAAGACAGCCAACACGTCGGACGAAATGGTGTCGCTGATGAATGAGGGCGGTTTCGATCTCGTCACCGCCTCGGGCGACGCCTCGCTGCGGCTCGTCGCCGGCAAGCGCGTGCAGCCGATCAACACCGATCTCGTCCCGAGCTGGAAGACGGTCGACGATCGCCTGAAGGATGCGCCCTGGTTCACGGTCGACAAGGTGCACTACGGCGTTCCCTACCAGTGGGGTCCGAATGTGCTGATGTACAATACCGAAGTCTTCAAGGAAGCGCCCAAGAGCTGGAACGTCGTCTTCGAGGCGATGGACCTGCCCGACGGCAAGCCGAACAAGGGCCGCGTCCAGGCCTATGATGGTCCGATCCACATCGCCGACGCCGCCAACTATTTGATGTTCCACAAGCCGGAACTCGGCATCAAGGATCCCTACGAGCTGACCGAGGACCAGTACAAGGCAGCACTCGACCTGCTGCGCGTCCAGCGCACGCTGGTCGGTCGCTACTGGCACGACGCTGCCATCCAGGTCGACGATTTCCAGAACGAGGGCGTCGTGGCCTCGGGCTCGTGGCCCTACCAGGTCAACACGCTGGTCGCCGCCAAGAAGCCGGTCTCTTCGACCATCCCCGAGGAAGGCGTCACCGGCTGGGCCGACACCACTATGATGGAGGCCGACGCGGCCCATCCGAACTGCGCCTATATGTGGCTCGAGCACTCGCTGTCGCCGAAAGTGCAGGGCGATGTCTCGGCCTGGTTCGGCTCGCTTCCCGTGGTGCCCGCCGCCTGCAAGGGCAATGAACTGCTTGGCGAAGAGGGCTGCAAGACCAACGGCTACGACAATTTCGACAAGATCAAGTTCTGGAAGACGCCGGTGTCGAAATGCGCCAGCGAAAACAACCAGTGCGTGCCTTATTACCGCTGGGTGTCGGACTATATCGGCGTCATCGGCGGCCGGTGATTTCGCCCATTGCCCTCCCCTTTGTGGGGAGGGCCAACGCGTAACGTTGGGGTGGGGTCAGCGAGGTGGGGGGATTCTCGGCAGGTCTTGCCGGATCACCCCCACGCGCGACTTCGCGCGACCTCCCCACAAGGGGCGCGCAGTTCGCTGGCCCGCCCGCAATCCGTGGCGGCGCTGGCGATATCGACAAATCAACCGGCAACAGACTGACAGCCATGACCTCCGCCGTTTCCTTCCAAAAGGTCTCCCGCCATTTCGGCAGTGTGCGCGCCGTCGATGCGGTCGATCTCGACATCGCGCCGGGCGAGTTCTTTGCCATGCTCGGTCCGTCCGGGTCCGGCAAGACCACCTGCCTGCGACTGATTGCCGGTTTCGAGCAGCCGACCGCGGGCTCGATCTCGATTTTCGGCGAGCGTGCAGAGGGCGTCCCGCCCTATCGCCGCAACGTCAACACCGTCTTCCAGGACTATGCGCTGTTCCCGCACCTCAACGTGCTCGACAATGTCGCCTACGGGCTGATGGTCAAGGGTGTCGGCAAGCTGGCGCGGCAGAAGGCGGCCGAAGAGGCGCTGTCGCTGGTGCGGCTGCCAGGCTATGGCGCGCGCCGCCCCGGTCAGCTTTCCGGCGGCCAGCGTCAGCGCGTCGCGCTAGCGCGTGCCCTGGTCAACCAGCCCAAGGTGCTGCTGCTCGACGAGCCGCTCGGCGCGCTCGACCTCAAGCTGCGCGAGAACATGCAGGAAGAGCTGAAGTCGCTGCAGAAGGCGCTCGGCATCACATTCGTCTTCGTCACCCACGACCAAGGCGAGGCGCTGTCCATGGCCGATCGCGTCGCCGTCTTCAACGACGGCAAGATCATGCAGATCGGCACGCCCGAGGATATCTACCAGCGGCCGAGGACGCGCTTCGTCGCCGATTTCGTCGGCTCTTCCAACGTGCTGCCGCCAGATTTCGTCCAGCGTTATTCCGGCCAGCACCGCTGGGGCAGCCTGCGCCCCGAATCCATCCGCGTCGGCCACGGGGCCATGGGCGACGGCGTCGCCGCCCGTCTCGTCTCGACCAATTATCTCGGCGCCACCACCAGGCTGGCGCTCGATGCCGACGGACTGAGGCTGCACGCCATCGTGCCGGCAGGCACTGCGATGCCGGAGGCAGGTGAAGCGGTCGTGCTCACCTTCAATCGCGAACATCTGCATCTGATGGACGAGCCGGCATGACCCTCGACGCCGCCATGCCGCGCACCACCGCCCCCGCCATCCTGCCGGGAAGCGGCGGCCTGCGCGGCACGCTGTCCGACCTTTTCTGGCGCCGGCCGCAACTCCTGCTTTTGCTCATGCTGCTGCCGCCGGTGCTGTGGCTCGGCATCGTCTATATCGGCTCGCTGTTTGCGCTCTTGCTGCAGAGCTTCTTCTCGATCGACGAGTTCTCCGGCCTGATCAACCGGGAGTTCACGCTGAAGACCTATGGCGACCTGTTCCAGGCCGCCAATCTCGACATCATCCTGCGCACGGTGACGATGGCGGCGCTGGTCACGCTGGCCTCGGCGATCATCGCCTTCCCCATCGCCTATTATGCGGCTCGATATGCGCGCGGACGCTGGAAGGCGCTGTTCTATCTCGGCGTCATGCTGCCGCTGTGGTCGAGCTATCTGGTCAAGATCTACGCCTGGAAGTTGATCCTCGCCAAGGAAGGCATCCTCACCTGGCTGTTGGCCAAGCTGCATCTTTTGTGGCTGCTCGATGGCTGGCTGTCGCTGCCGGTCGTCGGCGGCAATTCGCTATCGGTATCCTTCACCGGTACCTTCATCGTCTTCGTCTATGTCTGGCTGCCATTCATGATCCTCCCCGTCCAGGCCGCACTCGAACGCGTGCCCGGCAATCTGGTCGAGGCCTCGTCCGATCTCGGCGCCTCGCCCGGCCAGACCTTCCGCAACGTGCTGTTCCCGCTGGCGCTGCCCGGCATCGTCGCCGGCTCGATCTTCACCTTCTCGCTGACATTGGGCGACTACATCATCCCGCAGATCATCGGCACGTCACGGCTGTTCATCGGCCAGGCCGTCTATTCGCAGCAAGGCACCGCCGGCAACATCCCGCTCGCCGCCGCTTTCACCGTAGTGCCGATCGTCATCATGGGCTTCTATCTGTGGGGCGCCAAGCGCATGGGAGCCTTCGATGCGCTCTGACCGCGGCCCGTCGGCCCCTCTCGGACTGAAGATCGCCGCTGCCTGCGGCCTGCTCTTCCTGCATCTGCCGATCCTGCTGATCTTCGTCTATGCGTTCACCACCGAAGAGAAAAGCTTCGTCTGGCCGCCACCGGGGCTGACCACGCAATGGTTCGCCGTCACCTGGAATCGTCCGGATGTGTGGGAAGCGCTTTCGCTGTCGGTCCGCGTCGCGGCCATCTCGACGGCCATCGCGCTGGTGCTGGGCACGCTATGCGCCGCCGCCGTCTCGCAGACGCGCTTCTTCGGCCGTGAAACCATTTCGCTGCTGGTCATCCTGCCGATCGCGCTACCCGGCATCATCACCGGCATCGCGCTGCGTTCGGCTTTTTCGCTGGCCGACATCCCGTTCTCGTTCTGGACGATCGTGCTCGGCCACGCCACCTTCTGCGTGGTCGTCGTCTACAACAATGCCGTCGCCCGTTTCCGTCGCACCTCAGGCTCGATGATCGAAGCCTCGATGGATCTCGGCGCCGATGGCTTCCAGACCTTCCGGCATGTCGTGTTGCCCAACATCGCCACGGCTCTGCTAGCCGGCGGCATGCTGGCCTTCGCCCTTTCTTTTGACGAAGTCATCGTCACCACCTTCACCGCCGGCCAGCAGCAGACCGTGCCGATCTGGATGCTGGAGGAACTGATCCGTCCGCGCCAGCGCCCCGTCACCAATGTCGTGGCCATGGTCGTGGTGCTGGTGACGCTGCTGCCCATCCTTCTTGCCTATTACCTGACCCGCGACGGCGACCAGATCGCCGGTTCGGGCAAATAACCCAAAGAATAAGGGAGAGACTTCCATGGACACCCAGATGCTGATCGGCTCGATCTTCGACAAGGGCACCGAGACCGAGGAGCCGATCCTCAATCCAAAGACCGGGGCGACCATTCTCAACCTGCCGGAAGCCAGCCCGGCGCAGATCGAGGCTGCCGTCACTGCCGCCGAACAAGCGTTCGTCTTGTGGTCGCGCACCACGCCGGCGCAGCGCTCAGGCTATCTGCTGAAGATCGCCGATCGCATCGAGGCCGAAGCGCAAGAATTCGCCGCGCTCGAGGCGTTGAATTGCGGCAAGCCGATCAATGCCGTGCTCAATGACGAGATCCCGGCGATCGTCGACTGCTACCGCTTCTTTGCCGGCGCTGTCCGCTCCATGCCAGGCGTGGTCGCCGGCGAATATCTGCCCGGCCACACCTCGATGGTCCGCCGCGACCCGATCGGTATCGTCGCCTCGATCGCACCGTGGAACTATCCGCTGATGATGATGGCCTGGAAGCTGGCGCCAGCGATCGGCGGCGGCAACACCGTCGTCTTCAAGCCGTCCGAACAAACGCCGCTGACGGCGCTAAAGCTGGCCAAGATCCTCGCCGATGTCCTGCCGGAAGGCGTCGTCAATGTCGTGCTCGGCCGTGGCGATAGCGTCGGCAACACGCTGATCAACCATGCCAAGGTCAATATGATCTCGATCACCGGTGACGTCGCCACCGGCAAGAAGGTGCTGCAGGCCGCCGCCAAGTCGGTCAAGCGCACGCATCTCGAACTCGGCGGCAAGGCGCCAGTCATCGTCTTCGACGACGCCGATCTCGGCGCCGTGGTCAACGGCCTGCGCGCCTTCGGCTACTACAATGCCGGCCAGGACTGCACCGCTGCCTGCCGCATCTATGCCGGCAGGAAGATATACGACAAGCTCGTCGCCGATCTCTCCTCGGCCGTTTCGACCATCAAATACAACCGCCCCGACGACACCGAGAACGAGATCGGGCCGCTGATCTCGCGCCGCCAGCGCGACCGCGTCTCCAGCTTCGTCGAGCGCGCCTCGGAACTGAAACACATCGAGATCACCACCGGCGGCAAGCCGGGCGAGGGCTCGGGTTTCTTCTACCAGCCGACGGTCGTTGCCGGCGCGCTGCAGGAAGACGAGATCGTGCGCCGCGAAGTATTCGGTCCGGTCGTTTCGATCACACGCTTCTCCGAGGTCGACGAGGCCGTGAACTGGGCCAATGACAGCGACTACGGGCTGGCGTCGTCGGTGTGGACGAAGGACGTCTCGCGCGCCATGGCGACGGCAGCCCGTCTGCAGTATGGCTGCACCTGGATCAACACCCATTTCATGCTGACCAACGAGATGCCGCATGGCGGAGTGAAGCAGTCCGGCTACGGCAAGGACATGTCGCTCTACGCGCTTGAGGACTACACCGCCGTGCGGCATGTGATGGTTGCGCATGGGTGAGGAGTGGTCCGCGTAGCGGACGAAAGCCAACGATTTGGCTTTTCGAACGACGAACGCCCGGAGCCATAGCGGAGGGCCGGGAGCCCGTCGCAGCACCTTCCCTTCTCCGCTTGTAAGGTGAGAAGGGAAGGGCCGCAGCTTACGCCGCCTTGTCGCGCACCTGATAATCCTTCACCGCGGCAAACCGGATCGCCTTCCAGCGCTCGGCTTCGTAGTTGAGCGAGAAGGCGTGCTGGGCCAAAAACACCGGGTCGTTGTCGAGGTCGCGGGCGATGTCGCCGCGATGCGCCTCGATGAAGCGCTGGACTTCGGCCTTGTCGTCGGCCGATATCCAGCGGCAGACGGAAAAGCGCGACATCTCGAAATCGACGGGCAGCGTGTATTCGAAGTTCAGCCGCTCCTTCAGCACGTCGAGCTGCAGTGCGCCGACGACGCCGACGATGGCCGGTGAGCCGTCCTCCGGCGAAAACAGCTGCACGACGCCTTCTTCGGCCATCTGGTGCAGCGCTTCCTTGAGTTTCTTGGCCTTCATCGCATCGCCGAGGCGAACGCGGCGCAGGATTTCCGGGGCGAAGTTGGGCACGCCGCGGAACAGGATCTCTTCGCCCTCGGTCAGCGTGTCGCCGATGCGCAGCGTGCCATGGTTGGGAATGCCGACGACGTCGCCGGCAAAAGCCTCGTCGGCGGTGACGCGCGTGCGGGCGAAGAAGAATTGCGGCGCCGACAGGCTCATCGGCTTGCCGGTGCGCACCAGTCTGGCCTTCATGCCGCGCTCAAGCTTGCCCGAGCAGACGCGCACGAAAGCGATGCGGTCGCGATGGTTCGGGTCCATGTTGGCCTGGATCTTGAAGACGAAGGAGGTCATCTTGTCCTCGGTCGCCTCGACCTTGCGGCTGTCGGCCTCCTGCGCGCGCGGCGGCGGCCCGAAGGCGCCGAGCGCCTCGATCAGGTCGCGCACGCCGTAGTTGCGCAGCGCCGAACCGAAATAGACCGGCGTCAGATGGCCCTCGCGGAAAGCATCGATGTCGAGCGGGCGGCAGGCTTCGCGCGCCAGCTCCAGTTCCTCGATGAAGGCCTCGCGCTCATTGTCCGGCAACAATCCGGCGACGCGGTTGGAATCGGGACCGTTGACCGGCGTGCGCTCCTTTTCGGCGTCGCCCTTGCGTACGGCGTTCAGCGCCAGGTGATAGGTGCCGGCAAAGGTCTTGCCGCGGCCGATCGGCCAGGTGATCGGCGCGGTGTCCAGCGCCAGCTTTTGCTCGATCTCGTCGAGGATCTCGAACGGATCGCGGCTTTCGCGGTCCATCTTGTTGACGAAGGTGATGATCGGAATGTCGCGCAGGCGGCAGACCTCGAACAGCTTCAGCGTTCGCGGCTCGATGCCCTTGGCGGCATCGATGACCATGACGGCGCTGTCGACTGCCGACAGCGTGCGGTAGGTGTCGTCGGCGAAATCCTCGTGGCCGGGCGTATCCAAGAGGTTGAAGACATTGTCCTCATATTCGAAGGTCATCACCGAGGTGACGACCGAAATGCCGCGCTCGCGCTCGATCTTCATCCAGTCGGACCGGGTCTGGATGCGGTCCTTCTTGGCCTTGACCTCGCCGGCAAGCTGAATGGCGCCGCCGAACAGCAGCAGCTTTTCGGTGAGCGTGGTCTTGCCGGCGTCGGGGTGCGCGATGATCGCGAAAGTGCGGCGGCGCGATACCGCCTGTTCGATGTCTTCAGCCAATTTTTGGAATCCTGTCTGTGGCGCGGGCTTCTAGCAGCGCTTTCCCGGCCTGTCGACGGTTTTGGGCGGATGGGCCCCGACCGCGCTTGAGCTTGGACCGCCGCAATGGCATCAGGGAGCTCAATTCGGAGAGAGTTCAGCATGAGCAAAGCGAAGGAAGTCATCGTCATCGGCGCCGGCATCATCGGCGCCTCCATTGCCTGGCATCTGGCCAAGGCCGGAGCGCGGGTGACGGTGATCGCAGATAGCGGCGCCGGCGGTGTCGCTACACCGAATTCCTTTGCCTGGATCAATGCAAGCTGGGGCAATCCGGAGATCTATTTCCGGCTGCGCACCTTCGCGATGGCCGAATGGACGCGGCTGGCAAGGGACCTGCCCGGCCTGCCGCTCGCCTGGTGCGGCAGCCTGTGCTGGGACATGCCGGTGGACAGGCTGGAAGCCCATGCCGCCGAGCATTCGTCCTGGGGCTATGGCGTCGAGCGTATCGGCCGCGAACAAGCGGCGCGCATCGAACCCAATCTCGTAGAGCCTCCCGACTTCGCCCTCCATGTCGCCGAGGAAGGCGCGGCCGAACCGGTCGCCACCGCGAAAGCGCTGCTGGCCGATGCCGAACGATGCGGCGCGAGAATGATGGTCGGAGCCGTCACCGCCCTGGTGCGTAGCAATGGCAAGGTCACCGGCGTGGAGATTTCGGGGCAACGGATTGCCGCGGACGAGGTGGTGATCGCTGCCGGCGCCGGTGCTCCGGCCATCGCCGCGACGACCGGGATCAACCTGCCGATCGAAACGCCGGCCGGCCTGATCGTCCACTCGCGCCCGTACAAAAAGCTGCTCAACGGCCTGGTGATGGGCGAGCCGCTGCATATTCGCCAGACGCTGGAGGGCCGCATCATTGCCGGTTCCGATTTCGGCGGCGGCGATCCGGGCCTGAACCCCGAAGCCACCGCACGCGATCTGTTCGCGACGGCGAAGAGCATGCTGCGCGGCGCCGACGGGCTGGAGCTGGATTTCCACACGATCGGTTACCGGCCAACGCCTATCGACGGTTTTCCAATCATCGGCCGCGCCGACGGTGTCGACGGCCTCTATATCGCGGTCATGCATTCCGGCATCACGCTGGCGCCGGCTGTCGGTCTGTTTGCCACCCGCGAAATTCTCGACGGCGAGCGCGATCCGCTGCTTGCCCCCTATGGAGTGGAGCGCTTCGGTCAATAATTGGGCGGGCGGCGAAAGCCGCCGGTGAGCGGTTCTATTGCCTTGGCGATTCCGAGCAGCCGCGATTCCGACCAGCGCTTGCCGACCAGTTGCAGGCCGATGGGCAGGCCGTCCCGGTCCTGTCCGCACGGCAGCGACAGTGCCGGATGGCCGGAATAGTTGAAGACCGCGCCATAGGCGGGCAGCATCCAGTAACTCTGCTGCTTGCCATCGACCTCGATCGACGTACCCGGTTCGCAATGCGGAAAGGCAGTGCACATGGCGACCGGGCAGAGCAGTGCGTCGCAGGTTTCGAAGAACCGGTCCCAGGCCCGGATCGAGCGGTCGCGGCAGGCGAGCGACTCGAACCAGCGGGAGACAGTCGAAGGCTGCTCGGGCGGTTCCGGCTGCGCTGCCTCCAGCATCATGCCGATCAGTTCGCCGCCCTGTTCCAGATCTTCATGCAGGTCGAGCTTCGGCAGTTTCGCTTCTTCCACGGCAGCGCCCTCGCCCTGCAGTTGGCGGGCAAAGCTTTCGATGGCGGCGCTGATATCGGCGGCCACCGGAAAGCCGTGAAAGGACGGCGCGATGGCGATGCGCAGCGATTTGAGATTGAGCGTCTCCATGGGCTCGACCGGCACCGGCGCAAGGTCGGTGTCGCTTCCGTCCGGTCCGGCGATGATCTGGTAGATCAAAGCCAGGTCCTCGACGGTCCGCGCCAGCGGGCCGAGACAAGACATCAGCCGCACGCTGCGCGCAGCGCCGCCGGGATCGGGAAAGGCGCCGGCCAGCGAGATTCGATGCTCGGTCGGCTTCAGGCCGTAGACGCCGCAGAAGCTGGCAGGCAGGCGGATCGAATCCTGCATGTCGGTGCCGACCTCGAACGGCGTCATGCCCGTTGCGACCGCCGCGGCCGCGCCGCCGCTGGAGCCGCCGGCGGTACGGTCGAGGTTCCACGGGTTGCCGGTGCGGCCGAACAGCGGATTGTCCGACTGCCAATCACCCAGCATGGTCGCGACATTGGTCTTGCCGGTCAGTACGCCGCCGGCGGCCTTAAGCCGCGCGACGACCGGGCTGTCCTGTTTCGCGACATAGTCTGCAAAGGACGGAAAGCCGACCGTGGTCTTCATGCCTGCCGTTTCGTGCGTGTCCTTCAGCGTGAAGGGCACTCCATGCAGCGGGCCGAGGGCGTCGCCGCGCGCCAATACTGCGTCGGCCTCTTTCGCACGCTCGCTGGCCCCTTCCCGGTCGAGAATGACGACCGCGTTGACCGCTCCGTTGTGCCGGTCGATCTGCGCCAGATGCACCTCCAGCGCTTCGACGGCGGAGATCTTTCGTGCGGCGATCGCGGTGGCGAGGTCGATAGTCGAGGAAAAGGCGGGGTCCATGACGAATGCTCCGGCTTGCTGGCGACGCCTGACCCATCAAATGGCGGGCTGCGGCGCGGCTTCAAGCCAAGTTCAGCATGGGAGGGCGTTGCGGCGCTTGATTGGGATTGCGCTGGATCCGTCGAGGTGGACGCGCTACGCCGGCGTGGCCACAATTTGCAATTAGATGACGAGTGCCAGCTTGGCCGACGCGGGCGCGAAGGCACGAATGGCCATGCCATCGCTGCCGATGGTGACGAAGCTCGATGGCGGGATCGCCTGCCAGTCGCCGCCGTCGCGGTCGAAGGGCTCCGACACGATGCAGCGGCCGCCACCCTTGCGGAAGACGGACGTGTAGAGCGTCGGCGCGTGGGCGTCGGTCGCGTAGCGCACGGCGTAGAGCGCCTGCCCATCCGAAAAGGCGGCGGTGAGCCTCAAAGCCGGCTCAAGACCGGCGCGGTAAGAGGCTTCGATGACGCGGCTGGTGGCACGCGACACTGCCCCTTGCGGATCCGCCGAAAGACCCTCGTCGATCATCAAGAGAAAAAAGAGTTCGGAATCGGTGGTGCCCTCGCGCTGGTCGAAAACGGCGTCGGAGAGCGAATTCTCCAGCGCGCGGCGGATCTTTTCGAAGCCGCCGATCTGGCCGTTGTGCATGAACGACCACTGGCCGGAGATGAACGGGTGGCAATTCATGCGACTGGTGGCGCCGCCGGTCGAGGCGCGCACATGGGCGAGGAACAGGCCGGATTTGATCTGCCGGCACAGGCTCTTCAGGTTGGGATCCGACCAGGCCGGCAGGATGTCGCGATAGAGGCCGGGCTCGGACCGGTCACCATACCAGGCGAGACCAAAGCCGTCGCCATTGGTCGGCGACTTGGCTTCCTGGGCGCAGTGGCTCTGGGCGATCAGCGAGTGGCAGGGCGCCGTGACGATGTCTTCGAGGAAGACCGCTTCACCAAAATAGGCCGCCCACCGGCACATCGCTTCTACCGTCCGTTATGCGCGGTCCATCAGAGCCGCCGGCTCCTTGGTCGCGTGCGAGCCTCTGTTGTGCGTCCGTTCGTAGAGTTCGCGGACGATTCGGCTTGCCGTAGTCTCGAACAGAAACGGCAAGAAAGCGTGAACGAGGGCGGCCCCCGCAGCCATCGACAGGCGCGAGCAGAACCACGCGGCAAAGGCCATATGGCTGAAATAGCTCTCGCCCACCTTGGCCGGGTGCGATGTAAAGAGCTTCGAAAGCTGCGTCATGGTGATCCTTCCTGCCGGGATAAGCCCCGATGCTGGGTATCCTGCCACGAGGCAAAGGTTCATTGGTCTCAATTTGTCCTTGTCATGGCGTACAATTTGGGACATTCATCCCAACATGTCGCGGGAAATCGATGAAATAGACCGAAGATTGCTGGCCGAGCTGCAACGTGACGGCACGCTGTCGGTCGACCAGCTCTCGGAAAGAGTGTCACTGTCGCGCAATGCCTGCTGGCGACGGGTCAAAAGGTTGGAAGAGGACGGCGTCATCACCGGGCGAGTGGCGCTGGTCGATGCCGACAGGGTTGGACTGGGGCTATCGGTGTTCATCCTGATCCGCACCTCCAACCACGATCCCGACTGGCTGCACAAATTCCGGGCCGCGGTGACCGGCTTTCCCGAGATCACCGGCGTCTACCGCATGTCCGGCGATCTCGACTACGTGCTGCGCGCCCGAGTCGCCGACGTGAAGGCCTATGATCGGCTCTACCAGCGGCTGATCGCCAAGGTGCCGCTGTCCGACGTCTCGGCCTCTTTCGTCATGGAAGAGATCAAGGAAACGACGGTCGTGCCTGTGGAACTGCGCTGAAACGGAACCGTCGCAAAAGAAAGGCGTTGATAGCCTTGCGGCCGAGTTGACCGAATCGGGATTCGTGCCGATAGGAATGGCTTTATGCGCGCAGCCCTTTGTCCCACTTCCGTCATCGGCCCCTCCGTCGGTTTCGTCAGGTTACCCCATGGCGAAGGCCTGCCGCTTCCAGCCTATGAAAGCGCGGGCGCAGCCGGCATGGATCTGCGCGCTGCGGTGCCGGACGACCGTCCGTTGCTGATCCTGCCCGGAAAACGCGCTTTGGTGCCGACCGGGCTGATCCTGGAAATTCCGGAGGGCATGGAAGGTCAGGTTCGGCCACGTTCGGGCCTTGCCTTCAAGCATGGACTTACTGTCCTCAATTCACCGGGCACGGTCGACAGCGACTATCGCGGCGAGGTGAAGGTGCTGCTGATCAACCTCGGCGCCGAGGACTTTGCCGTGACGCGCGGCATGCGGATTGCCCAGATCGTCTTTGCGGCGGTGACCCAGGTGGCGATCGAGGAGCGCTCGCTCGCCGGCGGTACAGCGCGCGACTCTGGCGGATTCGGATCGACCGGCACCGCTTAATGGGAACACCTAAACTCGTCATTTTCGACTGCGACGGGATCTTGGTCGATACCGAGAACCTTGCCAATCAGCGCCTCGCCGAATGGCTGAGCGCCGCCGGTTTCACAACCACCCTCGAATACTGCCGCAAGCATTTCTCCGGCCGCAGCATGGTCTCGGTGCAGCAGGAGGTCGAGGCGACCGGCGTGAGCCTCGGCGCCGATTTCGTCGAGCGCTGGAATGCAGGCTTGCCGGACCTGTTCGCGCATGGTGTCGAGGCTATCCCTTATGTGCGCGAGTTCATCGAGAAAGTCCGGGCGGCCGGCATCGACTACTGCGTCGCCTCTTCGGCGCGGGTGTCGAAGATGCACATCACACTTGGCCAGACCGGGCTGCTGCCGCTGTTCGAGCACGCCATGTTCTCTTCGACCATGGTCGGGCGCGGCAAGCCGTTTCCGGACCTGTTCCTCCATGCCGCGAAGACGATGGGCTTCGCGCCCGCCGACTGCATCGTCATCGAGGACAGCGTCGCCGGGACCGAGGCCGGTATAGCCGCAGGCATGCGCGTTTTTTCCTATCACGCCGATCCGTACTCCGATCCAGACGGCCTGGCCGAGGCCGGCGGCATCCTGTTCGACGACATGCGCGAACTAGCCGGCCTGGTGCCGATCCACTGAGCTGATTTCGGCCAGCGGACCTTGCTGTATGCCTCGTTTGTCCGTGCTAGCTTGATGCCCGCCAGCCCGGGGCCACACATGAACCTTTTGCTTCGCTTTGTCCTTTTCTGCCTGTTGCTGCCTTGCCTTGGGGCGACGGCGGGTGCGCAAGGCGTCAGCTTTCCCGATCTGGGTACTGCCCTGCCCGGCCAGCAGGATGTCACCTATCTCGACCTTGCCAGAATGGCCATTCCGGATCTGAAGAAAGGTACGGACGGCTTTTATGACGGCACCTTGCCGATCGAGATGCGCCACATCGAGGGACCGAATAGCGGTGGCTCGCCGCCGCCGACATCGAGCTTCCCCAACGCCGCCGTGCTCGACATCAAGACCGGCGGCAAGGACCGGCTGACGATGCTGTTGGACCTCGGCGACTCTCCCGACAGCGCCGAAGGCTTTGCGGTGCTGGCACTCTACGATCTCAGCGGCAAACCGAAACTGCTCGACGCCGTCAATGTCGCCGTCGACAGGAGCAGCTATTTCCGTGAACCGAACAGACTTTCGCTCGGCGCCGGCGACGATGCCGTCATCACCATGAGCACGCATTTCAACTCGAACCAGGGCTATGTCGGCACAGCACTGATCATGGTCCGCGACGGCCGCTTCCAGCTGATCGACATGATCTACACGTTCGATGAAAATGTCTGCGCCTACAGGCGCACGCAAAACCTGGCCTTTCAGACAAGTGGCGACAATCAACCCTATGCGGCGATCAAAGTGACGGTCACCGACGCCACCGTGCCCGGCGAGGAGGATTGCGGGGAAGCTCGGTCGGAGGCTTCCTCGCACGATATCTCGGTCACCTATAACTGGGACAAGATGGTGTCGCGCTACGTGAAGGACTCCGACGCGTTCGAGCGTTTGTCAGCAGAGAACGCCAAACGCTTCTGAGCCAAACGCATTCGTTTGCCCGGCGGAAACCGGCACGATAGACTCCGCCTCACAATTCCGTATCTGAAGGAAGTCTCCATGGACAAGGGCAAGATCTTTCGCGACCTGCATGCCTCGACCTTCGTCATGCCCAACCCCTGGGATGTCGGCACGACGAAGCTTCTCGCCTCGTTCGGCTTCAACGCGCTGGCGACGACCAGCGCCGGCTTTGCCTTCTCGCGTGGCCTGCCTGACGGCGCGGTGACGTTCGACACCATGATCCACCATTGCCGCGAGGTGACTGCGGCGACCAGCCTGCCGGTCTCGGCCGATCTCGAGCGCGGCAAGGGCGACAGCGCCGAGCGTGCGGCCGAAACCATCTTCGCGGCCGAAGCCGCCGGCCTTGCCGGCTGCTCGATCGAGGACCACACCGGCGATCCCGACAAGCCGATCTACGATTTTTCGCACGCGGTCGAGCGCGTCGCTGCAGCGGTCGAGGCGGCGCGGGCGCTGAAGCGCGATTTCGTCTTCACGGCGCGGGCCGAGAATTTCCTGTGGGGCCGGAACGACATCGACGACACGATCAAGCGGCTGCAGGCTTTCGAGAAAGCCGGCGCCGACGTGCTCTACGCGCCCGGCCTCGGCGATATCGAGACGGTGCGCACCGTGTGCTCGGCGGTGAGCAAGCCGATCAATGTCATGGCGCGGCCGGGCTTCACCGTCGCCGACCTTGCCCAGGCAGGCGTCAAGCGGATCTCGCTCGGGCCGTGGCTGACCAATTTCGCCTTCGGCATGTTGGAGACGGCGGCGCGCGAGATCCAGGAGGAAGGCACTTTCGGCTTCACCCGATCCGCCATGCCGTTCGGCAAGCTGCAGGCGCTGTTTGGCAAGTCCGGCGAATGACGCCTACCGTCGTCGACGTGGCGGCGAGCCGCTGAGGATATTTCACCGGCGGCTTTCGCGTGCCGAGACCGCCTTGTGGAGATGCACCATGATGGCGGCCGCGAAGAGCGGCGTCACAAGGTTGAGCAAGGGCACGGCGAGGAAGGCGGCGATGACCAGCCCGGCGAGAAACACCGTGCCGGCATACTTTCTGCGCAGTCCCTTGGCCTCCTCCTCCGGGCGAAAGCGCATGGCGGCGAATTCGAAGAACTCGCGCCCGAGCAGGTAGCCGTTTACGATGAAGAAGGCGGCTATGTTGATGCCCGGCACCAAAAGCAGCAGCAAGGCGACGATGTTGCCGAGGATGACGACGCCGAAGAATTTTATCGACAGCACCAGCGAGCGCAGCGCCGGCACGGCGCGTCCGGCCGGATCGCCGGGATAGTCGGTGCGCTCGACCACTTCGGCGACATCATCGAGGAACAGGCCGGCAATGATCGCCGTCACCGGTGCAATGAGCAACGCCATCCCGAACGCAAGAGCGATGGCGGCGATGATGCCGCTCAGCCATCCGGCCCAGGACGGCAGGTCGGGCAACAGCGTCTCGACCCACGGCAGGGCCAGCCAATCGACAAGACCCGTCAGACCGAACCACAGCGCGACCAGCGCCAGCAGGGTCAGCCCGAGCGTCTTCAGGAAAACCGCTCGGAATTCGGGAGAGAACAGCTGACTGGCAGCGGCGCGGGCAGCGTCAAGGATCACGGCGTTTCCACCCCCTGGGACAAAACGGACATCTCCGAGATAGGCGGAGACCCGACAGGCCACAAGAGCGACTTGCCTACCCGGCAAGTGCTGCCTTGCGGGCCGGGATGGTCATGGCCGCCACGCCGGCGACGACAAAACCCATGCCGAGCCAGGCCGTCGGGCCGAGGCTCTCGCCGAGGAAGAGCGCGCCGATGCCGACGCCGATCGGCACGCGCAGATAGGCCTGCGACGTCGTGCCGACCGAACCCAGCGTGTGGATGAGGCGGAAAAAGATCGAGAAGGCGAGTGCGGTGGAAAAGACCGACAGTCCAAGCAGCGCAAGGACTGACGCGGTCGAGGGCGAAAGCGTCCAGGGCCGGTCGAAAATGAGACTCAGAGGGATGAGGATTGCCGTGCCGCAGATCATCGAGCCGGCGGCGGGCAGCATCGGGTCGAGTCCCCTGAAGTTGCGCCCGAAAATAGCTGCACCCGCGTAGCTGACGGTGGCGGCGATGACGGCAAGCTGCGCCCAGAGCTGATGGCCAAGGCCGCCCAGCGCTTGCGCGCCGACGATGAGACATATGCCGGCGATGCCCGCGCCGACGCCGACCAGCTTGCGCAGCGTCACCGGTTCGTGGCGGGTGATCAGCGCCGTCAGCAGGAAGGTGAAGATCGGCGAGGTCGCGTTGAGGATGGTGGCAAGGCCGGCATCGATGGAGCGTTCGGCGGCGGCAATCAGCGTGAATGGGACAACGCTGTTCAGGCAGGCCTGGAACATGAACCGGCGCCAGGTCACCGCATCCCTCGGCATGGCGAGGCCGCGCCAGCGGATGAGCGCGAGCAGGATGCCGCCGGCGATCAAAGTCCGCCCTGCGATGAAGGTCACCGGCGGGATCGTCTCGACGCCGACCTTGATGAAGGAGTAGGACGCACCCCAGAGCACGGCCAGCACACCGAGCAGGGCCAGTTCGGTGGTCATGTTGGTCTTTTCGGGCATTGCCGGTTCGCGCCTCGGAAACTTCGATCGGTCCCGCTTCTAGCTCAAGAAGAAACGAAAATGCTTCGATCTGGATGCAACCATAGCTGCCACGGTCACAGCTGCCATGGTCCAGTTCGATCCGACGGCTACCGCAGCGAAGTGCCAAATGGCAGCCACAGGTCGGCGTCGCGGAAGACAATGCCGATTTTCGGGGTAGGCAAAGCGGCGGCAACTCCAGAGCCTGATCCAGCCCGATTGAATCGGGCTGGGGTCTCTATTTTTTGTTTGACCATGATCTTGTCCGAAAACCGGGTTCCACTTTTCGGGATCATGGTCTAGACCCGCGCGCGGCCGGCATGGCAGAAAGCCGGTGGTTGTTGGCGGAGATATTGATGCCGGACTATGACGTGCTTTGCATCGGCAATGCCATTGTCGACATCATCGCCCAGTGCGACGAGGCGTTCCTTGAGACCAACGGCATCATCAAGGGGGCGATGAACCTGATCGACACCAGGCGCGCCGAGCTGCTCTACAGCCGCATGGGCCCGGCGATCGAGGCGTCCGGCGGCAGCGCCGGCAACACGGCGGCGGGCATTGCCAGCTTCGGCGGCCGCGCCGCCTTCTTCGGCAAGGTGTCCAACGACCCGCTCGGCGAAATCTACACCCATGACATCCAGGCCCAGGGCGTCGCCTTCGATACCAAACCCCTCGAAGGCGAACCTCCGACGGCACGCTCGATGATCTTCGTCACGCCGGACGGCGAGCGCTCGATGAACACCTATCTCGGCGCCTGCGTCGAGCTCGGCCCGGAGGACGTCGAGGCCGACAAGGCCTCGGGCGCTGCGGTCACCTATTTCGAGGGCTATCTGTGGGACCCGCCGCGCGCCAAGGAGGCGATCAGGCAGACCGCGCGGCTGGCTCATGCTGCCGGGCGCGAAGTGTCGATGACGCTGTCGGATTCCTTTTGCGTCGACCGCTACCGTGACGAGTTCCTCGACCTGATGCGCTCGGGCACCGTCGACATCGTCTTCGCCAACAGCCACGAGATCAAGTCCCTCTACCAGACCGCTTCCTTTGAGGAGGCGCTGGCCGCGATCCGCAAGGACTGCAAGATCGCCGCCGTCACCCGCTCGGAAAAGGGCTCGGTCATCGTGCGCGGCGACGAGACCGTCATCATCGAGGCGACGACGATCAAGGACCTGGTCGACACCACCGGCGCCGGCGACCTCTACGCCGCCGGTTTCCTCTACGGCTACACGACGGGACGCAGCCTGAAGGACTGCGGGGACCTCGGCTCGCTGGCGGCCGGGCTGGTCATCCAGCAGCTCGGGCCGAGGCCGCGGCAGAATTTGCGCCGCGAAGCCGAGCAGGCGGGGCTGCTATAGTCTCGCAGCGTCACCCTTGACGGGCATCCAAAAGACGCCGCCTGTCGCGTGCCTGTCATGGAGCGCACATAGACGCAACCGAGGCGTTTCGCGACTGACATTTCGGGACGCCCGCAGCCAGTCGGCGCCCCGCTCAGGCGGTCCGGCGATGCTTGCTGGCCGCAGGCTCCAGGTCGGCGGTGACCAGCCGGTCGCGGCCGTTTTTCTTGCCGACATACATCAGCCGGTCGGCAAGCGCGACCAGAGCGTCGCCGTCGCCGGCTTCGGATGGATAGATGGCGACGCCGATGGTGCAGCTGACCTGGATGTCGCCGTTCGGCGCCGGAACCTTGATGCGAAGCCGTTCCAGGACGCGTTCGGCGACGCGCACGGCCTTTTGCCTTGCCTGGTCCGCTTGCCCCGAAAACAGCAAGGCGAACTCGTCGCCACCGAGCCGCGCCACGAAATCATCGCTGCGCAGGACGGATCGAAGGTGGTTCGACACGCGCTGCAGCAGCGCGTCGCCGGCCTCGTGGCCGAGCGTGTCGTTGACCTCCTTGAACTGGTCGAGATCGATGAACAGGAGACCGGCCGTCTGGCCGTTACCGGCGCAGCGGGCGACCACCGATTTGAGCTCGTTGTGGAAGGCGCGCCGGTTGGGCAGGTCGGTCAACAGATCGTGGTTGGCCGAATGGTCGCTCTGCTGCTTGGCCAGCTCGATCTCACGCTTTTGCGCGGAGAGCTCCTCATTGGCGACCTTCAGATCCTGCAGCAGCTGGGCGTTGAGGTCCTCGACAACCTTGCGGTCGCTGATGTCGACGACGAACCCTTCCAGGAATTCGAGTTCGCCGGCATCGTCCCAGACGCCGCCGCCGATCTCGCGGACCCAGAGCGGTTCGCCGACCTTGGGCACGATGCGATAGTCGACGTTCCAGTTGCGGCGCGCCTCAAGCGCGGCGTCGACGGCGGCATAGACCGAGGCAAGATCGTCCGGGTGGATGGCCGAGACATAGTCGCGCACGGCGTTGTGCACGAAATCCGTGGGCGGATAGCCGCTGACGGTGAAAATACCGTCGCTGATATAGAGCATGGTGTAGGATTGATCGTTGCGGCAGCGGTAGAGATAACCGTCCATGCGGCCGGTGATGCTGAGCAGCGCGTCGAGCCGCTCGTCGTGGTAGGCCCCGTGGCCGACCGCTGATACAGAAACCCCGTCATGCTTCATGGCCGCACCCCCGTTTGGCGGTCTGAGCGCGCCGCACATGCCGTTACGGCAAGTCGGCAAAGAGGTTCCCTATATCAGCTGGATATTATCAATCTCTTATGGGTCCGATGGCATTTCGGGCTTTGCTTCACGCGAAAAGCGTTCGCGGGCTCACCGTTGCCTTTTCGCCTCGTTGTGCGGATCGTTCGTCAGGCTGCCCTCCGCTATGGCTTCGGGCCTTGCCTCACTCGAAAAGCCAAATCGTTGCCTTTTGGTCCGCTGCGCGGACCGTTCGTCAAGCCCCCGCCGTATACGCTGCGATCGCCGCCATGTTGACGATGTCTGAGTCCTTGGCATTCAGCGAAACGATCTGGACCGGCTTGTTGAGACCGACCAGTAGCGGGCCGATGACGGTCGAGCCGCCAAGCTCTTGCAGCATCTTGGTCGAGATCGAGGCCGAGTGGAACGCGGGCATGATCAGCACATTGGCCGGGCCAGTCAGGCGGATGAACGGATATTGCGCCATGGCGCGGGCATTGAGCGCCACGTCGGCGGCCATCTCGCCGTCATATTCGAAATCGACGCGGCGCTTGTCGAGGATGCGCACCGCTTCCTGGACGCGCTCGGAGCGCTCGCCCTGCGGATGGCCGAAGGTGGAGTAGGCGAGCATGGCAAGCCTCGGCTCGTAGCCCATGCGGCGGGCGAAGCCGGCTGCCTCCTCGGCGATGTCGGCGATCTGCTCGGCATTGGGCATGTCGTGCACGGCGGTGTCGGCGACCAGCACCGTTCTGCCCCGCGCCAGCACGATCGACACGCCGATGACTCGGTGCCCGGGCTTGGCGTCGATGATGCGACGGATGTCGTCGAGCGCCGTGGAATAGTTGCGGGTGACGCCGGTGACGATGCCGTCGGCATCGCCCAGCGCCACCATGCAGGCGGCGAAATGGTTGCGGTCGTTGTTGATCAGGCGCTGGCAGTCGCGGAACAGGAAGCCTTTCCTCTGCATGCGCTCGTAGAGATAGTCGGTGTAGATGCCGTTGCGGCGCGACAGCCTGGCGTTGATGATCTCGATGCCCTGCTTGTTGAGCTCGATGCCGGCGTGCTTGGCGTTCTCCTTGATGACGTCGTCGCGGCCGAGCAGGATGGCGGTGCCGAGCTTCTGGTTCACATAGGAGACGGCGGCGCGCATCACTTGCTCCTCCTCGCCCTCGGCGAAGACGATGCGCTTGGGCTGCCGGCGGACGCGGTCATAGATTCGCTGCAAGGTCGAGGCGATCGGGTCGCGGCGGGCCGAAAGCTCCTGCGCGTAGCGGTCGAGATCGAGGATCGGCTTGCGGGCGACGCCCGACTCCATCGCAGCCTTTGCCACCGCAAGCGGGATAGCCGCGATCAGACGCGGGTCGAACGGCACCGGAATGATGTAGTTGGGGCCGAATTTCGGCCGGTTGCCTTGATAGGCGGCGGCGACGTCGTCCGGCACGTCCTTGCGCGCCAGTTCGGCCAGCGCGCGTGCCGCGGCGATCTTCATCTCGTCATTGATGGTGGTGGCCCTGACATCCAGCGCACCGCGGAAGATGTAGGGGAAGCCCAGCACGTTGTTGACCTGGTTCGGATAGTCCGAGCGCCCGGTGGCCATGATGGCATCGGTGCGGATCTCGGCCACTTCTTCCGGCGTGATCTCCGGATCAGGATTGGCCATGGCGAAGATGATCGGGTTCTTGGCCATCGACTGCACCATCTTGGTGGTCAGCGCACCCTTGGCGGAAAGGCCGAGGAAAACGTCGGCGCCGTCCAGTGCCTCGGCCAGGCTGCGCGCCTCGGTCTTGACGGCATGCGCCGACTTCCACTGGTTCATGCCTTCGGTCCGGCCCTGGAAGACCACGCCCTTGGTGTCGCACAGGATGATGTTTTCGGGCGCAAAACCCATCGCCTTCATCAGCTCGATGCAGGCGATGCCGGCCGCACCGGCGCCGTTGCAGACCATCTTCGTGGTCTTCATGTCGCGGCCAGTGATCTCCAGCGCGTTGATCAGGCCGGCGGCCGAGATGATAGCGGTGCCGTGCTGGTCGTCATGAAAGACCGGAATGTCCATCAGTTCGCGCAGGCGCTGCTCGATGATGAAGCATTCCGGCGCCTTGATGTCCTCGAGGTTGATGCCGCCGAAGGAGGGGCCGAGGAAGCGCACGCAGTTGATGAACTCGTCGGCATCCTCGGTATCGACTTCGAGGTCGATGGAATCGACATCGGCGAAGCGCTTGAACAGCACCGCCTTGCCTTCCATCACCGGCTTGGAGGCGAGCGCGCCGAGATTGCCGAGGCCGAGGATGGCGGTGCCGTTGGAGATGACGGCGACCATGTTGCCGCGCGTCGTGTAGTCGAAGGCGCGGCTCGGGTCCTCGGCGATGGCCCGCACGGGAACGGCGACGCCCGGCGAATAGGCAAGGCTCAGATCGCGCTGCGTCGCCATCGGTTTGGTGGCGACAATCTCCAGCTTACCTGGGCGGCCCATGGCGTGGAATTCCAGCGCCTCCTGCGCGCTGACGGAGGGACCGCTGTTTTCGGTTTTCCTGGCCATGATGCTTTTGATTTCCTCGCCGGTGCGGCACCCTTGAGATGGATGCCATGTTTTTGTGAGCTTCCGGATTAAGGCCACATGAGGACGCTGTAAACCGCCAAGCGATCCGGAAAAGCGCTTCCAGCATGTCGCGGGCCTTTGGCGGGCCGGCGCTGGCGACAGCAGGGGCAGCCGCTTCTTCCCCTGCTTTTCGAGCCGCCGGCATTAAACCGCGCCATTACATCTGCTAGCGTGCCGGCATGAACATGCACACGCCAACCGAGCCCGACGCCCCAGAGGCGATGACGCCTGCGACAGTTGCCGCTCCAACGCCGATGATGGAGCAGTATATCGAGATCAAGGCGGCGAACCCGGATTCGCTGCTGTTCTACCGCATGGGCGATTTCTACGAGCTGTTCTTCGACGATGCAGAGAAGGCGAGCCGGGCGCTCGGCATCGTCTTGACCAAGCGCGGCAAGCACCAGGGCCATGACATCCCGATGTGCGGCGTGCCGGTGCATGCGGCCGACGACTATCTGCAGAAGCTGATCGGCCAGGGGTTTCGCGTCGCCGTCTGCGAGCAGATCGAGGATCCGGCGGAAGCCAAGAAGCGCGGCGGCAAATCGGTGGTGCGACGCGACGTGGTGCGGCTGGTGACGCCCGGCACCATCACCGAGGACAAATTGCTGGCGCCGTCGGAATCGAGTTTCCTGATGGCGCTGGGGCGTGTGAAGGGCGGGGCGGAGCATTCCTTCGCGCTGGCCTGGATCGAGATCTCGACCGGCGTCTTCCGCGTTGCCGAAACCACCGCCGACCGGCTGCTGGCCGATGTGTTCCGGGTCGATCCGCGCGAGTTGATCGTCGCCGAACCGGTATTCTACGATCCGGAGCTGAAGCCGGTGTTCGATGTCATCGGCCGCGTCGCCAGTCCGCAGCCGCCATCACTGTTCGATTCGGCTTCTGCCGCGGGGCGCATCGCCCGCTTCTTCGAGGTGGCGACGCCGGACAGTTTCGGCACGTTCTCCCGCGCCGAGCTGTCGGCGATCTCCGGCACGATTGCCTATGTCGAGAAGACGCAGAAGGCCGAGCGGCCGCCGCTGTCGCGGCCCGAACGCGAGGAAGCCGGCTCGACGCTGTTCATCGACCCGGCGACGCGCGGCAATCTGGAATTGCTGCGCACTTTGTCGGGCAGCCGTGAAGGCTCGCTGTTCAAGGCGATCGACCGCACGGTGACCGGTGGCGGTGCGCGGCTGCTGGCCGACCGGCTGATGGCGCCCCTGACCGATCCGGCGGCGATTGGGGCGAGGCTGGATTCGGTGTCGTTCTTCCGCTCGGAGACGCGGCTCTGCCAGGCGGCGCGGACGAGCCTGAAGAGCGTCGCCGACATGCCGCGCGCGCTGTCCCGGCTGGCGCTCAACCGCGGCGGCCCGCGCGACCTCGGCGCGCTGCGCGCCGGCTTCGAGGCGGCGGGCGCCATCGCCGAGATCTTTGCCGCGACCGCCCTGCCCCAGGAATTGGCGGCAGCGCTCACCGCCATCAAGGCGTTGCCGCGCACGCTCTCAGAGCATCTCAGCCAGGCACTCAGCGAGGAGCTGCCGCTGCTCAAGCGCGACGGCGGCTTCGTGCGCGGCGGCTATCATGCCGAGCTCGACGAGATGCGGGCACTGCGCGACGAATCGCGCAAAGTGATCGCCGGGCTGGAGCGCTCGCTGATCGATGAGACCGGCATCCGTTCGCTGAAGATCCGGCACAACAATGTGCTCGGCTACTACATCGAGGTGACCGCCAATCACCATTCGATCATGACCGGCAGCGACGGCGCCAAGGCGCGCTTCATCCACCGCCAGACCATGGCCAACGCCATGCGGTTTACGACAACGGAGCTCGCCGAACTCGAGACAAAAATCGCCAACGCCGCCGACCGGGCACTGAGCATCGAGTTAGCCACTTTCGACAGGCTGACGGCGGAGGTGGTCGGCGAAGCAGACAGCATCCGCGCCGGCGCCGAGGCGCTTGCCGTGATTGACGTCTCGGCGGCACTTGCCCTGCTCTGCGAAAGCGAGGCCTGGTGCCGTCCGGTGGTAGATTCCAGCCTCGCCTTCGATATCTCCGGCGGCCGGCATCCGGTGGTCGAACAGGCGCTGCGGCGTTCGGGCGAAGGCCCGTTCGTCGCCAATGATTGCGACCTGTCGCCGGAAGGCGGCGCGAAGAACGGCGCGATCTGGCTGCTGACCGGCCCCAACATGGGCGGCAAATCGACCTTCCTCAGGCAGAACGCGCTGATCGCCATCCTTGCCCAGACAGGCTCCTTCGTGCCGGCGCAAAGTGCCCATATCGGCGTCGTCGACCGGCTGTTCTCGCGTGTCGGCGCCTCCGACGATTTGGCGCGCGGCCGCTCGACCTTCATGGTCGAGATGGTCGAGACGGCTGCGATCCTCAACCAAGCCGGCGAACGGGCGCTGGTGATTCTCGATGAAATCGGCCGCGGCACCGCCACGTTCGACGGCCTGTCGATCGCCTGGGCGGCGGTCGAATATCTGCACGAGAAGAACCGCTGCCGGGCGATCTTCGCCACCCATTTCCACGAGATGACGGCGCTGGCCGGCAAGCTGCCGCGACTGCACAACGTCACCATGCGGGTCAAGGAATGGGAAGGCGACGTGGTCTTCCTGCATGAGGTCGGCAAAGGTGCCGCCGACCGCTCCTACGGCGTCCAGGTGGCGCGGCTCGCCGGCCTGCCGGAAGCCGTGGTCGGGCGGGCGAAGGAAGTGCTGCACCAGTTGGAGGAAGGCGACGTTTCGGGCAAGGCCAACCGGCTGGTCGACGACCTGCCGCTGTTTTCGGTGGCCGTGAAGCGCGAAGCACCGAAGCCGGTGAAGAACGATGCACTGGGCGAGGCGCTCGGTGCGATCAATCCCGATGAAATGACGCCGCGCGAGGCGCTGGAGGCGCTGTACAGGCTGAAGGGGATGGCGGGGAAGTAGCCCGCGACCGCTCGCGTCGATCAGATCATCTCCAGCCCGCGCTTGCGCGTCGGCGGCGGGAAGGCGCGGTCGAGGTCGGCGATATCTTCAGAACTCAGCCTGAAGTCGAGCGCGGCGGCGTTCTGGCGCACATGCTCCCGCCTCGTTGCTTTCGGTATGGCGATGACGCCTGGCTGTGCCATCACCCAGGCAAGCGCGATCTGCGCCGGGGTGGCATTGTGGCGGGCGGCGATGGCCTCGAGCCTGGTGTTGCGCGCCAAGGCGCCCTGCTCGAACGGCGAATAGGCCATCAGCGGAATGCCGCGTTGCCGGCTCCACGGCGCGAGGTCGAATTCGAGGCCGCGCCGCGACAGATTGTAGAGCACCTGGTTGGTCTGGACATCGCAGCCGGCACGCAGGCCGACCAGTTCCTCCATCTCGTCGGTGTCGAAATTGCTGACGCCCCAGTGGCGGATCTTGCCGGCCTTTTTCAGCGCCTCAAACGCCTCGACCGTCTCCGCCAAAGGCACGCTGCCCGGCCAATGCAAGAGATAGAGATCGATGCGGTCGGTCGCGAGGCGTTTCAGGCTGCTCTCGCAGGCCCGCTGCACACCGGCGCGAGAGGCGTTGGACGGCAGCACCTTGGAGACCAGGAAGGTGTCGTCGCGGCGCCCGGCAATGGCCTCCGCCACCACCTCCTCGGCGCCGCCGCTGGCATACATTTCGGCGGTGTCGATCAGCGTGACGCCGAGGTCCAGCCCGAGCTTGAGCGCCGCAACCTCATCGGCACGGCGACGGGCGTCCTCGCCCATTTTCCAGGTGCCCTGGCCGAGCACGGCAACGGCTTCGCCCGAGGGCAGCGTGGTGGTTCTGATCGTTGACGGCATGACGTGCTCCAGTTGGCGCCGTATCGCAGTACAAGCGAGCCGTGAAATCCAGACGAAAGGCCTGTCCGAACGTTCGCGGTTACGCCTGCCGCTACTTCATCGGATGGGCGGCGAGCCAGGCCTGCATCTCTTTGATCTCGGCTTCCTGCGCGGCGATAACCCCCTCGGCCAGCTTGCGGATTTCCGGGTCCTTGCCGTTGGCAAGCTCGACCTTGGCCATGTCGATCGCGCCCTGATGATGCGGGATCATGCCGCGGACGAAATCGACATCGGCATTGGCGGTACTTTCGATCGCCATCATGTCGGCGTGCATCTTGTCCATCGCCGCCTTGTAGCCGGCGGTCGAAGGGTTTTCCGCGCCCATCGCCATGCCGGACATGTCGTGCTTCATCTCCTCCGATTGTGCAGGAACGCTTTCAAGGAACACCGCGAGCAGCATTCCCGCCGCCATCAGCAAAAGCACAATCTTCTTGGCCAAATTCATCCGTGATCTCCTGTTGAATGGAACGTCGTATTTGGGAGTTTTGCTCAGAGTTTCAACGTTCTCAGCCGCAACGCGTTGCCGATGACCGAGACCGAAGACAGGCTCATCGCCGCCGCCGCCAGCATCGGCGACAAAAGCGTGCCGGTGAGCGGATAGAGCACGCCGGCCGCGACCGGCACGCCGAGCACATTGTAGAGGAAGGCGAAAAACAGGTTCTGGCGGATGTTGCGGATCGTCGCCTGGGCGAGCGTGCGGGCGCGGACGATGCCGTTGAGGTCGCCCTTGACCAGCGTGATCCCGGCGCTTTCGACCGCGACGTCGGCGCCGGTGCCCATGGCGATGCCGACATCGGCGACAGCGAGTGCAGGCGCATCGTTGACGCCGTCGCCGGCCATGGCGACACCGGCGCCTTTAGAGCGCAATTCCTCGACAAGGGCCGCCTTCTGTTCCGGCAGGAGGCCGGCGCGAACCTCGTCGATGCCGAGCTTGCCGGCTATGGCCTTGGCCGTGCGCTCATTGTCACCGGTCGCCATGATGATCCTCAAGCCCCTGTCATGCAGCGCTTTGATCGCCTCCGCTGTCGTCGCCTTGACCGGATCGGCGACGGCGACGATGCCCGCCAGCCTTTTGCCCACCGCAACGAACATCACCGTCTTGCCGTCCGTTTGCAGCGCCGTTGTCTGTTCACCGAGCGGCGCGGTGTCGATGCCGAGATCGGCCATCATCGCCGCGTTGCCGAGCGCGACCTTGCTGCCCGACACCATGCCCGAAACACCCTTGCCGGTGACCGCCTCGAAATCGCTGGCGTCAGCGATCTTCAGGCCCCGTTCGCCGGCGCCAACGACGATGGCCTCGGCCAGCGGATGCTCCGAGCCCTTTTCGAGGGCGGCAGCGAGCGCCAGCAATTCATTCTCGACCATGCCTTGGGTGGCGACAACGTCGGTCAATCGCGGCCGGCCCTCGGTCAACGTGCCGGTCTTGTCGACGATCAGCGTATCGACCGCAGCGAAGCGTTCGAGGGCCGCCGCTTCCTTGATCAGCACGCCGGCATGGGCGCCGCGCCCGGTCGCGGTCATGATCGACATCGGCGTCGCCAGGCCGAG
This sequence comes from Mesorhizobium sp. CNPSo 4689, assembly GCF_057784325.1. NCBI lineage: Bacteria > Pseudomonadati > Pseudomonadota > Alphaproteobacteria > Hyphomicrobiales > Phyllobacteriaceae > Mesorhizobium > Mesorhizobium sp. CNPSo 4689. The sequence goes on along the minus strand of NZ_JBWLUZ010000001.1, from coordinate 326,556 downwards.
CGCGCAGGGACAGGCGATGATCAGAACCGACACCGCCGAGACGATGGCGAAGATGAGGCTCGGCTCGGGACCGAGGATTGCCCAGACGACGAAGGCGATGATCGCGACCAGCACGACGGCCGGCACGAAATAGAAGGAGACGCGATCGGCCAGCCCCTGGATCGGCGCGCGAGACCGCTGTGCCTTGGCGACGAGCTCGACGATGCGCGCCAGCGTCGTCTCGGCACCGACCTTTTCGGTGCGCATGATCAGCGAACCGTTCTTGTTGAGCGTGCCGCCGGTCAGGGCATCGCCTTCCGTCTTCTCGACCGGCAGCGGCTCGCCAGTGATCATCGATTCGTCGACCGCCGAGCGGCCTTCGAGCACGTTTCCGTCGACCGGCACGGCGTCGCCCGGACGAATGCGTAGCCGATCGCCGGCCTTGACCGTGTCCAGCGGCACGTCGGTCTCGGAGCCATCCGCGCCGATCAGCCTGGCCGTCTTCGGCGCCAGGTCGAGCAAGGCGCGGATCGCCGAGCCGGTCTTTTCACGGGCACGCAGTTCGAGAACCTGGCCGAGGAACACCAGCGCGACGATGACGGCGGCGGCCTCGAAGTAGACCGGCACAGTGCCGCCGTGGCCGCGGAACTGATGCGGAAAGATATCCGGGAACAGCGCGGCGACGACGCTGTAGAGGTAGGCAGCGCCGACGCCCAGCGAAATCAGCGTCCACATGTTGGGGCTGCGGTTGAGAACCGACTGCCCGCCGCGATGGAAGAAGGGGAATGCCGCCCACAGCACCACCGGGCTCGCCAGCGCCAATTCCAGCCAGGTCTTCGTCCGATCGTCGACGAGGCTTTCGACGCTCAGGCCGAGCATCGGCGCCATGGCGATGATGAGCAAGGGCAGGGACAGCACTGCGCTGACCCAGAAGCGCCTGGTGAAATCCGCCAGTTCCGGGTTCGGCTCCTCGTCGCCGGTCGGCACACCCATCGGCTCCAGCGCCATGCCGCAGATCGGGCAGGCACCGGGCTTGTCGCGGACGATTTCGGGATGCATCGGGCAGGTGTATTGCGTGCCTTTCGGCATTGCCTGCGGCTCAGGCCTGTCGCCGAGATATTTTGCCGGCTCTGCCTCGAACTTCGCCTTGCAACCGGCCGAGCAGAAATAGAAACCTTGGCCCTCGTGACGCAAGAAGTGCTTGGCGATGGCGCGGTCGACGCTCATGCCACACACCGGATCGGTGGCCGTCAGGTATTTTTCCGGCTCGTCGACGAATTTCGCACGGCAGCGCTCGCTGCAGAAATGGTGGACCTGGCCGCCATGCTCGGCCATCGGCTTACCGGCGGCCGGATCGACGGTCATGCCGCAGACCGGATCGCGGATGACGGCCGCCGCGCCTGGCGCGGCACCTTTGGCGGAACAGCAGCCGCCAGCGTGCGCGTGGTGATCATGGTCGGCCATCCGAAATGCCTCTTATGTCTCGATCTGGTGCGGAGGTAGGGCTTCCAGTAACTGGAAGGTCAAGGGCCAGTTTCGACTTTTCGAGCCGAGGCGGTCGGCGAAAAAATATCGCACGCGATTGCGCCCTTATGCTATGGACGCCCACTTCCCGCAATCGCATCGATCCCCGCTCTAAATGAAGTGTCTGGTCATCAACCTCGATCGGTCCCGGGACCGGCTTGCCCACATGACGGCGGAGTTGACCCGCATCGGTGTAGCGTTTGAACGGGTTGCGGCGATCGATGCATGCAATCCATCCGACATGGCCGCGAGTGCGCCATACTGGAATTCCTTTCCGTCGAACTTGTCCGATGCCGAGATCGCCTGCTTTCTGAGCCACATTGCATGCTGGCGCATCGTTGCTGAAAGCAATGATGCCTACACCGCAATCCTTGAAGACGATGTGCTGATTTCAGCCGTGGCCCGCCCATTGTTTGCCGACAGCGACTGGATTCCGGCCGACGCCGACATCGTCAAGCTGGAGACAGTCTTCAGCAAGACCTCTGTCTCCAGGATCCACACTTCCGTCGGCTACGGCCATTCCGTGTCCAGGCTCCGGGGGCGCATCTCGGCACTGCGGGCTATATCGTTTCGAAACGGGTCGCGCGCGATCTTCTCGAGGCAACATATGAGCTCGCCGCTCAGGTCGATTGCGTGATGTTCGATCCCGTCTTCCAGACATCGTGGCGCAAGACAACATATCAGCTCATACCGGCGCTGTGCATGCAGACCCAGTTCCTGAGCGATGACGAAGCTGTGCTGCCGAGCCAGATCATTGATGCGACACCCAGGTCGCCGGCGACGCCTGCGAACGAAAAACGAAAGAGGTCTACTCCCGAAAAAGTCCTGACCGAGGTCAAGCGGATATGGCACCAAGCCAGCAAGGTTTTCCAGCTGGAGCGGGAAATGATCATTCCGTTCCGCTATCATGGCAAAAGTGTCCGTCCGCCCCGTCCTGGGCATCGCTTGAAGGCGTTGTAGACGGTCACGTTTCTCTTTTCATGCCGCGGCCAGGCCTGGCATGACAGCTTGCCGATTTCTGCCGGCTGCGGCAGTGGAAGACCATCCCATTCGAACACCAGGGCAAGCGTGTTCGACCGCCCCATACCCAGCACCGCGAAAACGCGCTATAGACGCCGCCGAAAAGGCGAGACCGACCTCCGCATATGGCAAAAATATCCCTGAAACTCGACGAACTGATCGACGGCGAGGCTTTGCGCCGCGAGATGACGGCGCTGACCGCGGCAACGGCCGGCGACGGCTCCGGCCAGGCCACGCGAGGCCGCGTCCTCCAGCTTCTCAAGGGCCGGCTCGCCGACGGCCGCAAGGTCGCCGAGACCATGCTGAAGGACGATGGCGGCGGCACCGCCTGCGCCGCCCGGCTGTCGCATCTCATGGACGAACTCATCCGCGCGCTTTACGATTTCGCCGCGACCCATGTCTACCGCGTCAAGAACCCGTCTTCTGCCGAACGCATGGCCGTGGTCGCGGTCGGCGGCTATGGCCGCGGCACGCTGGCCCCGGGCTCCGACATCGACCTTTTGTTCCTGCTGCCCTACAAGCAGACGCCGTGGGGCGAGCAGATCGTCGAATACATGCTCTACATGCTGTGGGATCTCGGCCTGAAGGTCGGCCACGCCACCCGCAACATCGACGAGTGCCTGAGGCTGTCGCGCACCGACATCACCATCCGCACCTCGATCCTGGAAGCGCGCTTCCTGTGGGGCGAGCTGAAACTCTATGACGAGCTTCTGACGCGTTTCGACCACGAGGTGGTGCGCACGACCGGCCCCGAATATGTGCAGGCAAAGCTTGCCGAGCGCGACGAGCGCCATGCCAAGGCCGGCGAAAGCCGCTATCTCGTCGAACCCAACGTCAAGGACGGCAAGGGCGGCCTGCGCGACCTGCAGACGCTGTTCTGGATCGCCAAGTATTTCTACCGGGTGCGCACCGGCGAGGAACTGGTCGACAAGGGTGTCTTCACCGAAGCCGAATACCGCGAATTCCTCAAGGCTGAGGATTTCCTGTGGGCGGTGCGCTGCCACATGCATTTCCTCACCGGCAAGCCCGAGGAGCGGCTGCATTTCGACATCCAGCGCGAGATCGCCGAGCGGCTGGGCTACACCACCCATCCCGGCCTGTCGGCGGTCGAGCGCTTCATGAAGCACTACTTCCTCGTCGCCAAGGATGTCGGCGACCTGACCCGCATCTTCTGCGCGGCACTGGAGGAGGAACAGGCCAAGCATGTGCCTGGCTTCAACCGTATCTTCCTCACCTTCTCGCGCCGCAAGCGCAAGCTCGCCGGCACGTCCGATTTCATCGTCGACAACCACCGGATCAACGTCGCCGACGACATGGTGTTCGAGCGCGATCCGGTCAATCTCTTGCGGCTGTTCTGGTTCGCCGACAAGCATGGGCTGGAGTTCCACCCCGATGCGCTGAAGCTGCTCACCCGCTCGCTCGGCCTGGTCAACAAGTCGCTGCGACGCGACGAGGAGGCCAACCGGCTGTTCCTCGACATCTTGACCTCGGACCGCAACGCCGAGCTCAACCTCAGGCGCATGAACGAGGCAGGTCTGCTCGCCAAGCTGATCCCCGACTTCGGCAAGATCGTCGCCATGATGCAGTTCTCGATGTACCACCACTATACGGTGGACGAGCACCTAATCCGCTGCATCGGCGTGCTGGCCGAGATCGAGCGCGGCGACGGCGAGAAGGTGCATCCGCTGTCGCACACGCTGATGCCGGGACTGAAGAAGAGCCGCGAGGCGCTCTATGTGGCGGTGCTGCTGCACGACATCGCCAAGGGACGCCTGGAGGACCATTCGGAGGCTGGCGCGCGCATCGCGCGGCGCATCTGCCCGCATATGGGGCTTTCGGCGGCCGACACCGAAACCGTCGCCTGGCTGGTCGAGAACCACCTCGTGATGTCGATGACGGCGCAGACGCGCGACCTCAACGACCGCAAGACGATCGAGGATTTCGCCTCGATCGTGCAGTCTGTCGAGCGGCTGAAGCTGCTGCTGATCCTGACCGTCTGCGACATCAGAGGCGTCGGGCCGGGCGTGTGGAACGGCTGGAAGGGCCAGTTGCTGCGTACGCTCTATTATGAGACCGAGCTGCTTCTGACCGGTGGCTTCTCTGAAGTGTCGCGCGCCGAGCGCACTGCCGCCGCGCGCGAGCGGCTGGCCGAGGCGCTGGCGGATTGGCCGGCCAAGGACCGCAAGCGCTATGTCGCCCAGCACTACGAGAACTACCTGCTGACCGTGGACCTCGCCGACCAGCTGCGCCACGCCGAATTCATCCGCGAGGCGGACGCGGCGGGCAAGAAGCTCGCCACCATGGTCAAGACCCACCAGTTCGAGGCCGTGACCGAGATCACCGTTCTGGCGCAGGACCATCCGCGCCTGCTGTCGGTGATTGCCGGCGCCTGCGCCGGAGCCGGCGGCAACATCGTCGACGCGCAGATCTTCACCACCTCCGACGGCCGCGCGCTGGACACCATCCTGATCAGCCGGGAATTCGACCTCGACGAGGATGAGCGCCGCCGCGCCGAGCGCGTCGGCAGATTGATCGAGGATGTGCTGTCGGGCAAGAGCTGGCTGCCCGAAATGATCGAGAAGCGCACCAAGCCCCGGCGCGGCGCCAAGGTCTTCCGCATTCCACCGCGGGCTGAAATCCGCAACACGCTTTCGAATCGCTTCTCGGTGATCGAGATCGAGGGGCTGGACCGGCCTGGCCTGCTGTCGGAGATCACCGGCGCGCTGTCGGATCTCTCGCTCGACATCGCCTCGGCGCATATCACGACTTTTGGCGAGAAGGTCATCGACACTTTCTATGTCACCGACCTGACGGGACAGAAGATCGACAGCCCGACGCGTATAGCCACCATCCGCAAGAGGCTGATCGAGACCCTCGAGGGCACCGCGCCGGAGCGCAACGGCAAGGCCAAGGCGGCCGCCGAGTGAGGATCACCATCACTTTGTCCCATTCCCACGGTCAGTCTCCCCGCGCATGAGCCTTGTCAAGAAATTCGCCACCGTCGCGTCCGGCACGCTGATGAGCCGCGCGCTCGGCTTCGGCCGCGAGATGCTTATGGCGGCCGCACTCGGCACCGGGCCGGTCGCCGACGCCTTCAACGCCGCCTTCCAGTTTCCCAACACCTTCCGCCGGCTCTTCGCCGAAGGCGCCTTCAACGCCGCCTTCGTGCCGCTGTTCGCCAAGGAGATCGAGACCCACGGCACCGAGGGCGCCAAGCGCTTTTCCGAAGAGGTGTTCGGCGTGCTGTTCACGGCACTGCTGGCGCTGACCATCGTCATGGAACTGGCGATGCCGCTGATCGTGCGCTACCTGGTGGCGCCGGGCTTTGCCGACACGCCGGGCAAGTTCGAGACGACGGTCCGGCTTGCGACCATCATGTTTCCCTACCTGATCTGCATGTCGCTCGGCGCCATGATGGCCGGCATGCTGAATTCGCTGCGCCGCTATTTCGCCGCCGCCGTGGCGCCGGTGTTCCTCAACATCATCCTGATCGGTGTGCTGGCCTATGCCTGGTACAAGGGACTGGACGCCCACGCCGTCGGCTTCGGCCTGTCCTGGGGCGTGCTCGCGGCGGGGCTGGTGCAACTCGCCATCGTCTGGGTGGCGGTGCGCCATGCCGGCATCTCGATCGGCTTTCGCCGGCCGAAGATGACGCCCAGCGTCAAGCGGTTGCTGATCCTGGCGCTGCCAGCGGCGATCACCGGCGGCATCACCCAGATCAACCAGCTGATCGGCACGGCGATCGCCTCGGCGCAGGACAGCGCCGTGTCATCGCTCGCCTATGCCGACCGCATCTACCAGCTGCCGCTTGGCGTCGTCGGCGTCGCGGTGGCGATCGTGCTGTTGCCGGAACTGTCGCGGGCGCTGAAATCCGGAAACCTGATCGAGGCGGCCAATCTGCAGAACCGCTCGGTCGAGTTCACGCTGTTCATGACCTTGCCGGCGGCCGTCGCCCTCTGGGTCATGTCGGAGCCGATCGTGCGGCTGGTGTATGAGCGCGGCGCCTTTGCCGCCAACCATTCGACGCCGACCGTGGCGGCGATCCTGGCGATCTTTGGCCTGGGCCTGCCGGCCTTCGTGCTGATCAAGGCGTTCACCCCCGGCTATTTCGCCCGCGAGGACACGCGTACGCCAATGATGTTTGCCGCCATCTCGGTGGCGGTGAACGTCGCGACCGCGCTGACGCTGTTCCCGTCGATGGGCGCGCCGGGCATTGCGGTAGCCTCGGCCGTCGCCGGCTGGGTCAACGCGCTGATGTTGCTTGCCGTGCTGATCCGGCGCGGCCATTGGGGTCGCGACCTGCCGCTCTTGAAACGCATTCCCCGGCTGGTGCTGTCGGCGGCGGTGATGGGAGCGGCGCTCTATTTCGCTGAGCACTGGTTGGCCGTCAGGCTCGGCCCGGGTTCGCCACTGGTCGTCAAGGCAACGACGGTTCTGGCACTGGTCGCCGGCGGGGCGGCGCTCTACTTCGTCACCGCCTTCACTACCGGCGGCGCCGATTTCGGCATGGTCCGAAGGAACATCAAGCGCGGTTCGGCAAAGGCGACGGCGCCATCGGTCACGGAACAGTCTCCAGATCCGTGAGCCTGATTTCTTCGGGCCGTGCAAGCATCGGCACGGCTTGGTAACACGCGCGCGCTAGCGTAGTGAAAGCAGTCCGCCGTGTTCAGGCGGATGGCGTTGTTGCGGAACCGAGAGTGGCCTCGATGGAAAGCGAGGTTGCCTCGGCCGAGGCTGAAGCTCGCAAGGCAATTGCCCCGCGCTGAGCCGCCATCGCCCATTCGGGGTATTGTCTTTGGCGCCGACCGGACATAACGGAAGAGGCAAGCTCAGACTTGCGCTAACGTTGGGGGTTCGATGGAAACGCTGTCGCTCGAAGATTTCATCGATGACAAACCTTGGGGAGACGACGTTCCGCTTCTGGAGGACATTCCGGGCGAAAATCTGGTAGCGGGCGTGCGGATTCAGCGGTTGGTGACGAGAGGCGACAAGCGTGGCGACCTTACGGTCCTCATGTCGGCACTGCTGGAGCCCATCACCCCGCCGCCGCATGTCTATCTGGTATCAGCCGAGGTGGGATCGATCAGGGCATGGGTCTATCACAAGCGACAGTTCGACCGGCTCGCCTATACAAATGGCGACATCAGGGTCGTGCTCTACGATCTACGCAAGGATAGCCCGACATACCAAAAAATAGACGTTCTCGACGTCGGCGCGGCTAACAAGATCCTGCTGACAATCCCGCCCTATGTCGTTCACGGGGTTCAAAACCGTGGCAAGAGCACCGCGACATTCGTCAACATGCCGACGAACGTCTACGACCCTAGAAATCCGGACAAGTCGCGGGTCCGCTTCGATCACCCGGGCATCCCGTACAAATTCGAATAGCATGACGACGTTTTCCGTCATCATGGCCACCTACAATCGCGGCAGGCATATCCTTCCGTCGATACAATCGGTGCTGCGCCAAACCCGCCAGGACTTCGAGCTGTTGGTGGTGGGCGATTGCTGCACCGACGATACCGCGGATGTGGTACAGGCGCTCGCGTCCCGTCAAATCCGCTGGTCGACCCTGTCAGAGCGCGGCGGCAGCCAGGCCTTCCCCAACAATGCGGGCATCGAAATGGCGCGCGGGCAATACGTTGCCTATCTCGGTCATGACGATCTCTGGGCTCCGGACCATCTCCAGGCGCTCGCCGATCTTTTCGGAAGGGATCCGCGACCGGACTTTGTCGTAAGCGGCGCGATCTTTCATGGCCCCAGGGCAAGCAATTTTCGGTGGGTGACCGGCATCTTCAGCGAACCAGACGCCGCTTTTAAGCACTTCTTCCCGCCTTCGAGTTTCGGCCACCGACGCGACGTTGTCGATCGGATCGGCAAATGGCGCAGTCCGAAAGAGATAACTGCGCCCGTCGACGCGGATTTCATGTTGCGAGCGGCAAAGTCAGGCATGCATTTTGTGTCGACGCAGCGGATCACAGTCCAGAAATTCGCTGCCGGTCACCGCTATCTAAGCTATATGAGCCAAGGCTCGGACGAGCAGGAACGAATGGCCCGGCGAATGGCCCGGCCGGGATTTGAGGGCTATCTGGCCTCTGAACTGACCAAGGCAAAGGCAGCCAACACTTACATGGTCATGGTCCATCCGGACTACGAGCGCTTCGAGAAGGGTCAGCTCGCGACCCAGATTGCGACGAACAAGGGCATCGTCCGCCCGAATCTGAGCAGCCTCAGGAAGCGCGAGGTCATCAAGCAGGACAACTCGCCAAAGGCGCTCGACTGGTCTCCGCTCCAAGCAGGTGGCGACTGGATCCTCTGGGTCGGCTGCAATCCGCGCCCAAAGCTGCTTGTGCCGTTCAAATATGCCGGCAAGGCGCGGATTCGCCTGGAAATCCAGCATCCTCAACGCGAAACGCTGACCAGGCTCAAATTGTCCGTAAATGGCCAACCGGTCGTGGCAAGCATTTCCGCAGTGCGCCAGGAGGGCAATCTCTGGAACGCGCAAGCGACGTTTGAAACGTCGTTGCGAAAGGACGATCATACGATCCTGGAGCTTCATCTCAACAGATTGCAGAGACGCGCGGAACAACGCGCCGGCATCGGCGTGGCCGACATCGAGGTCACGCCGCTTGGGTGGCGAAGCGTTGTTGCACAGAGCAAGCGGTTCCTCGCCAGGTCGGCAAGGGGCAATCGGGTGCTCGCCAAGTTGGCAAGGGGCAAGCGCCTGCTCGCCAAGTTCCGCCCGGCCCGCTGATCCCTCTTGCCGCTTTTTTGGTCTTCGTCCATAAGCGCGCCGTCGCAAGACTTTCGCCGCGCGCGGTTTCCAGCCGCGTGATTGGCTCCAAAAAGTCTGCAACTTTTTGGAATCACGCTTATACGGCCCTCCACAAGCCATGAGGACATCATGACCGCCTTCAAACCACTCGTCTTTTCGGGCGTCCAGCCGACCGGCAATCTGCATCTCGGCAACTATCTCGGCGCCATCAAGAAATTCGTCGCCCTGCAGGAACAGTCCGACTGCATCTATTGCGTCGTCGACCTGCATTCGCTGACAGCGCAGCTGGTCTATGAGGACCTTGCCGACCAGACGCGCTCGATCACCGCGGCCTTCCTCGCCTCCGGCATCGACCCGAAGAAGCACATCGTCTTCAACCAATCGCGGGTCATGCAGCACGCCGAGCTTGCCTGGATCTTCAACTGCGTGGCGCGCATCGGCTGGATGAACCGCATGACGCAGTTCAAGGACAAGGCCGGCAAGGACCGCGAGAACGCCTCGCTCGGCCTGCTCGCCTATCCGAGCCTGATGGCCGCCGACATCCTGCTCTATCGCGCCACGCACGTGCCGGTGGGCGAGGACCAGAAGCAGCACCTTGAGCTGACCCGCGACATCGCGCAGAAATTCAACAACGACTTTTCGGACCGCATCGCGGCCCTTGGCGTCGGCGTCGAGATGCAGGTCGGCGAGGAGACGGTGAACGGCTATTTTCCGCTGACCGAGCCGGTCATCGGCGGGCCGGCGGCGCGCATCATGAGCCTGCGTGACGGTTCCAAGAAGATGTCGAAGTCGGACCCGTCGGACCTGTCGCGCATCAATTTAACCGACGATGCCGATACCATCTCGAAGAAGATCCGCAAGGCCAAGACGGACCCGGAAGCCTTGCCGAGCGAGTTGGACGGCCTTGCCGGCCGGCCCGAGGCGGAGAACCTGGTCGGCATCTATGCCGGCCTCGCCGAACTCTCGAAGGCGGATGTGCTGAAGGAATTCGGCGGCCAGCAGTTTTCGGTGTTCAAGCCGGCGCTGGCCGATCTTGCCGTCGACAGGCTGGCGCCTATCGCCGGCGAGATGCGCCGCATCGAAGGCGACCGCGCCTATGTCGACGCGGTGCTGAGGGACGGTGGCGAACGTGCCGGCACCCTGGCGGAATCCACGATGAAGACGGTGCGCGACATCATCGGCCTTTTGCAGGGCTGATCTGTCCTGTCACCATCTCGACTGCCGGCCGCTTGCGGCCGGTCAGCGCGGGTGGCAGATTGCGGCCGAAACCACCGAGTAGATAGACATGGTCTCCAAGCGCCTCAGTCGCGAAGCCGGACATCGCCGCAAGTTCCTGGCGATCATCGACGACACGCCGGAATGCGAGCGTGCCGTCGCCTACGCCTCGAAGCGGGCGCAGAGCACCAGTGGCGTGCTGGTGCTGCTCTATGTAATCGAGCCGGACGATTTCCAGCACTGGCTGGGGGTCGAGAAGATCATGCGCGAGGAGGCCAACGCCACGGCGCGCACCGCGCTCGACAGCTATGCCAACAAGGTGCGCCAGAAGCTCGGCATCGAGCCGGAGCTGGTGGTGCGCGAAGGCAAACCGACCGAAGAGATCCACAGACTGATCGAGGAAGACCAGGACATCGCCATCCTTGTGCTCGCGGCAGGCGCCGGCAAGGAGGGCCCCGGGCCGCTGGTCGGCGCGGTGGCTGGCAAAGGCGCCGCCTTCCCTATTCCCGTCACCGTGGTGCCGCAGAATCTTTCGGACGAGGAGATCGACAGCCTGGCCTGAGGTATCGATATTCAGGTGAGGCCGGCCTGACCTGAAGCTCAACACACCCAAAAGCGCGTCGCAGGGACGCTGAAAAAACATTCCGCCAGCCAGCCGTTCGGGCGACGCGTTTCGCTTGAATGTCCAGCCGATAGAGCCTATTTAGAACTATTCCAAACTATTGCCCGACACGGGCATGGAGACAGCCATGTTCATCCAGACCGAATCGACGCCGAACCCTGCGACGCTGAAGTTCCTGCCCGGCAAGGAAGTGCTGCGCGAAGGCACCGCCGATTTCCGCGACGCCGACAGTGCGGCAGGAGCTTCGCCGCTGGCCGGCCGGCTGTTCGAGATCCCGGGCGTGACCGGCGTCTTCTTCGGCTATGATTTCATCACCGTGACCAAGGACGGCCCCGACTGGCAGCATCTGAAGCCGGCGATCCTCGGCGCTATCATGGAGCATTTCATGTCGGGCGCGCCCGTCATGGCCAGGGCCGGCCCCGCCGCCGAGACCAGCCAGACCGGCGAATTCTACGACAAGGCCGACGAAGAGCTGGTTATCACCATCAAGGAACTGCTCGACACCAGGGTGCGCCCGGCGGTTGCCCAGGATGGCGGCGACATCACCTTCCGCGGCTTCGAGAACGGCACCGTGTTCCTGCACATGAAAGGCGCCTGCGCCGGCTGCCCGTCGTCGACGGCGACGCTGAAGCACGGCATCCAGAACCTGCTCCGGCATTTTGTGCCCGAGGTGCAGCAGGTCGAACAAGTCTCTTGACCCCATCGGCCGCCTTGCCCTGCTGACCAGCAGGGCGAGTTCTCAAAAGAGCTTCGCAACCTCAGAATGCAGACAACAAAAAACCGGGCCGAATTGCCCGGTTTTCTGTTTTTGGACGTCCATTTGTTGCCTAGACGGTCCGCGTCATAAAAGGTGTCACAGTACGATGACCTTGGCGCCGACCGACGTGCGGTCGTAGAGGTCGATAATGTCCTGGTTCATCAGCCGGATGCAGCCCGACGACATCGCCTTGCCAATTGAGTTCCATTCCGGGCTGCCATGCAGGCGGTAGCCCATGTCGCCGCCCCTGTTGAACAGATACATGGCGCGCGCACCGAGCGGGTTCTTCAGGCCGGGGTCCATGCCGCCGGCAAACTTGGCGAGCTCCGGCTGGCGCTTGATCATCTGCGAGGGCGGCGTCCAGGTCGGCCATTCGCGCTTGATCGCGATACGGGCGGTGCCGTGCCACTCGAAGCCTTCACGGCCGACGCCGATGCCGTAGCGTATCGCCCGGCCGTCGCCCTCGACGAAGTAGAGGAACTTGTTCTGGGTGTCGACGATGATGGTGCCCGGCTGTTCCCTGGTGTCGTAATTCACCTCTTGCCGGTGATACTTCCGCGGCACCTTTTCGATCGGAATGCGCGGCAATTGATAGCCCGCATCGGTGACCGCGCCGTAGTCGTTGGAAAACAGCCTCGAACCTATGGTGCTGCAACCGCTAATGGCGGTCGACAGCGCGAGGGCAGCGACAATTGCAAACGACTTCATGCGCATGAATAGGTCCGATGCCCTGCCCAGTTGATCGCGGCACGAGTCGGCCGCTTTTTCCTGAAACCATTCATGCTGGCATTTGCGTTGCTTGCCAAGCGCGCGATGCCTATATGCAGGACCTTACGTGCCGGTAAGCCCGCGACTGCGGCATTTCGGCAACAGCCGTCACAGGATTGTGAAGCAATTTCAATGGGGCAGTTCCGGGAGCTGCCGAAACCAGGGAAGACGCCATGAATGTCGGAGCTGCCGCGGAGCGTTCCGGCCTGCCGGCCAAGACCATCCGCTACTATGAGGAGATCGGCCTGATCGCGCCGGCGCGCGCCGGCAATGGCTACCGCGACTATTCGGGCGACGATATCCATCGGCTGGCCTTCCTGCGCCGCGCGCGCAACCTCGGCTTTTCCATCGACGACTGCCGCCAGTTGATGGCGCTCTACCAGGACCGCAGCCGCGCCAGCCACGATGTGCGCGAGATCGCCGCTGCCCATGTCAGCGCCATCGAGGAGAAGGTGCGCGAGTTGCAGTCGATGCGGGCGACACTACAAAAACTGATCCACGCCTGCCACGGCGACGACCGGCCGGACTGCCCGATTTTGGATGATATGGCTGGGGCGGCTGAAGGTAGTCGAGCGCCAACGGCATAGAGCGATGGTGCGGCATCAATGGCTGATACCGGGCCGCCTAAACGACGCGGTTGATAATTTCCTTGCCCGCTTCGCGCTTGGTTGTCCGCTTGAGGAACAATTTGGCGTGTTCCGCCCAATCGGCTGCTGAGACGTCATGCTCACGAACCGACTTCCTGAACACCTCGCGCAGAGCATCGAGGTCGAAGGCCGAGAGCTTCTCGCTTTTTGATGCTGCCCTGTTCACCGCCATGCCTACCCCTGAAGCAATGGGAAAAGTATATATTCTTATATGATCCGCGCTCGTGGGCCTTCAAGGCTGAAAACAGTCCTGGCCTGACTTCTTTTGGGTGTAATTGCCCCTTTGCGTAGCAGCCATCTAATCTGGCTGGGTCCGTCAATTTACGATCGCGGCCTGCACAAGAGCATCATCGGCCCGCCGATATCGCCTGGCTGCGATCACTACCGCCTCGCTCCAGGTTTTGCATGAGGCGCTGTTGAAGGCGGCGAAGGGACATCGCCGGCAAGGATCCAACTTCCATCCAATGGGCACGGGACGGGACCGGTGCAGCAACCGTCTTCACCAAAAATAAGCCCCGTCTGCTTTGGATGAAGCCGGCGGGGCGGAGGAAAAGTTGGCTAGGCCCTATCAGGTACCCAAGAATTGTTAAGCTGATGTGACAGGCATAGGCTGCGGCTCATTCAACGTGGGAACGGAGCCGGTCCCGCCGCCTACGGCGAGCATTGCTCGCTCCAGGCACTGCATGAGGCGCTGTTGAAGACGGTGAAGGACATCACCGGCAAGATGCAGCGTTCCCCTGTTCCCCTACGGCCGGGTACAGCCGCTGCCCGCAAGCCTTGCCCGGCGATAAAGCCTGTCTCGTTCCGTCGTATGAACGGCGACGCAACGCCATAAGCCATTCGAGCTAGGCTGGTGGCCTTTCGTTCATGGAAAGTCCGGCACGCGTTCCTAGCTACGTTAGTGGTCACTAAAGGCGTTTCACCGGCCTCGTGCTGTTCATGGGTTCAAACCGTGAACAAAATCTGGCATGGTGCCCATCATGCCCATCATTTCGCCGATTCCCCTCAACCCTTTGATCGATGGCCGCCAGTCGGAGCGGGCCATGCTGGTGCGGCGTGGGGTGCAGCGGCTGTTGATGGACATGGGCGCGCATGTGCTGCCTGAACTGTCCTTGGCCACCGGCCGCCGCGCCGACCTTGTGGCGCTCACCCGCCAGGGCGACATCTGGATCATCGAGATCAAATCCTCGATCGAGGATTTCCGGGTCGACCGCAAATGGCCCGACTACCGGCTACATTCCGACCGCTTCTTCTTCGCCACCCATCCCGGCGTGCCCGGGGAGATCTTTCCCGAGGAATGCGGCTTCATCCTCTCCGACGGCTACGGCGCCGAGATCCTGCGCGATGCGCCCGAGCACCGCATGGTGGCGGCAACGCGCAAGGCGCTGATGCTGAGGATTGCGCGGGCTGGTGCGGCACGGCTGCTGGCGGCGGAACTCGCCGGCGTGGCGGTGCCAGCACTCGAGGGCGAGAGCGAATAGCAGTGCGTCGCGCAGGCGACAGGCCTGGCGCGTCGCCGGCTGGCGACGGAGTCAGATCGGAGCTTTGCGCCGGCCCGCCCCATCGCCTGAGAAGGTTTTTTGACCTCGCACCGATGATTTCCGCCTGCCTGCGCTGTCCTGATCAACAGGCACGCTCGGATGGTCCGGCGGCCGGAAAGAGAGGTGATCCATGGGATCGTTAGAAGCTCAGAATGTCGTCGTCATCGGAGGCAGCCGAGGTGTCGGCCGCTCGATCGTGGAAGCAGCACTCGGCGAAGGGGCGACCGTACTTGCCGTTGCCCGCAGCGCGGCCGACCTCAACAAACTCTCCTGGGAGGCATCAGGCGTGAAGACGCTTTCGGTCGACGCGACGGAGGAGACCGCGCCCGACGCGGTTTTCGACGCGCTGGCGCCGGATGTGCTGGTGATCTCAGCCGGCGCTCTCGCGCCGTCCGCCCCCATCCAGGAGCAGAGCTGGGAGGTCTTCTCGGCCAACTGGGACATGGACGTCAAGGCGTCGTTCCTGTTCTGCAAGGCAGCGCTCCAGGGCCGGCTCAAGCCGGGGAGCCGGGTGGTGCTGATCTCCAGTGGTGCTGCCTTTAGCGGTGGGCCGCCGAATTCAGGCGGCTATTCCGGCGCAAAACGCATGCAGATGTTCCTGGCCGGTCACAGCCAGAAGGAAGCGGACCGGCTCGGCCTCGGCCTGCGCTTCATGGCACTTGCGCCGGCGCGCATCATGCCGGGCACCGGCGTTGGTGACCGCGGTATCGACGGCATTTCGGCCTATATGGGCATCCGACCGAAGGACTTCCTGGCGAGCATGACCGACATGCAGACACCGGCCGATGTCGCTCGCGCGGTGGTCGCGCTCGCCACCGGCAAACCGCAAGGCAGCTCCTTCACGGTGAGCGGCAGCGGACTTGCGGCGGCGGCATGAGGCGCGCAGGATGTCAGCCGACTTCAGCACCGCAGGCTCCGTATGACAGACGCTTCTGGCCCTGTTGAGCCCTTGGGCCGGCCAGGCCAGCCGATCCTCGATCGGCTGGCCTTCGAGCGCCTGACAGTGGTCCATCGCCGCGAACTCAAGCTGCATTGCTATCGGATGATGGGTTCACTGCACGAGGCGGACGACCTTGTCCAGGACACCTTCCTCAAGGCCTGGCGCGCAAGGTCGCAATTCGAAGGCCGGGGCTCGCTTCGTGGCTGGCTCTACGCGATCGCCACCAACAGCTGCCTCAACGCGATCAAGGCGAGGTCGAGTGTGCATCGCATTCTCCTTGAGCCCGAACGGCCGCCCTCTGACTCGAGGGCGACCGGCGGGCCCGCCGCCGAGCTCACCTGGCTGGAGCCTTATCCGGACGCGGAGCTTCCGGATCTGGTCGACGACAAACCGGGTCCGGACGCGCGCTACGAGGCCCGTGAAGCGGTGCAACTCGCTTTCGTCGCGGCGATCCAGCTTCTGCCGCCCAGGCAGCGGGCCGCCCTTTTGCTTTGCGACGTGCTTGGCTGGTCAGCGGTCGAGACGGCGCACTTGCTGGGCGGTTCGACCGCTTCTATCAACAGCGCCCTGCAGCGGGCCCGCGCAACGCTTGGCCAGAGCTATCCTCGGGGGCGTCCCCTGCAGCGATCGCAACCCAGCCCGCAAGAGGGGCTGCTGCTCGAGCGCTACATGCAGGCCTGGCAAGCGGACAACCTCGACGGCCTCGTCGACCTGCTGCACGAAGACGCCACCTACCACATGCCGCCATGGCGGGAATGGTACCGAGGGCGAAAGGCGATCCGGGCTTTTTTCGGGACCGTCTGGGGCAATTTTGCCGGCTATCGCGCGGTGGCCACCGGGGCCAATGGCCAGCCCGCGGTCGCGGTCTACGCGCGCAGCCATCAGAACCTTGCGTGGCTGCCCCATTCTCTGCATGTCATCGAGCCCGCCGACGGGAAGATCGCCTCGTTAACGATCTATGTGCCGCCGCTCGGCCCCTCATTGTTTGCTGCCTTCGGTCTGCGGCCAGCCTAGCCTTCGTCCGCCCCATCGGCTTCGCCAGCCGCCGGCGCCACCAGCAGCACGGCGGCGCCAAGCAGCGCGGCGATGAGGGAGCCGGCTAGGATGCCGACCTTGACCGCATCCTGCAGCGCTACATCGCTGGCGAAGGCGAGCAGGCCGATGAACAGGCTCATGGTGAAGCCGATGCCGCACAGAAGCGAGATGCCGACCAGATGCAGCCAGCCGGCATTCGCCGGCAGGTCGGCGAAGCCCAGCCGGATGGCCAGCGCCGAGGAGCCGAAGACGCCGACCAGTTTGCCGGCGACGAGACCGGCGGCCACCCCCAGCGTCAGCGGCTCGACCAGCGCGGCCAGGCTGACGCCGGCGAGCGAGACGCCGGCATTGGCGAAGCCGAAGATCGGGATGACGATGAAGGGCACGATTTTGTGCAGGCCGTGTTCGAGCCGGTGCAGCGGCGAATGTTCTATGTCGTGGCTGATGCCGGGAGAGCGTTCGAGCGGGATGGTCAGCGCCAGCGCCACGCCGGCGAGCGTAGCGTGCACCCCCGACTTCAGCACCAGCACCCACAAGACGATGCCCAGCACGAGGTAGGGCACGAGTGTCAGCACCCGCATGCGGTTGAGCACGACGAGCACCGCAATGACCGCGAAGGCCGCGCCCAGATAGGCGAGCGACAGGCCGCTTGTATAGAACAACGCGATGATGATGACGGCGCCGAGATCGTCGATGATGGCCAAGGCGGTGAGGAAGATTTTTAGCGAGGCCGGGACGCGGTTGCCGAGCAGCGACAAGACACCAAGGGCAAAGGCGATGTCGGTGGCGGTCGGGATCGCCCACCCGGACAGGGCAGCGGTGTTGTCGCGGTTAATAGCGACATAGACCAGCGCCGGAACCACCATGCCGCCTGCCGCCGCAATGCCCGGCAGCACGCGCCGCGGCCAGGTCGAGAGCTGGCCATCCAGCATCTCGCGTTTGATCTCCAGCCCGACGAGCAGGAAGAACACCGCCATCAGCCCGTCATTGATCCAGTGCGAGACGCTGAGCGGCCCGAGATAGGCGTGGAGGGCGGCAAAATAGGTTTCGGACAGCGGCGAATTGGCGACGATCAGGGCCAGTGCCGCGGCGCCCATCAGGATGATGCCGCCGGCCGCCTCGCCGTCGAGGAATTCGCGAAAGATGGAAACCGGCCGCGCTGTGTCGTCCCGCATATCGCCTCCGTCACTTCGGAATCGCCTTGGCAGATGATGCGCAAGCCTTGGTTGCGAGGCAAGCAGCCCGCAAGTCAGCCCGTGGTTAGCGTGGCGCGCGTTTGGCCAGGATCCGCTGCAGCGTGCGGCGATGCATGTTGAGCCGGCGCGCGGTCTCCGAAACGTTGCGGTCGCACATTTCGTAGACGCGCTGGATGTGCTCCCAGCGGACGCGGTCGGCCGACATCGGATTCTCCGGCGGTGCGGCGCGTTCGCCCGATGTGCGGGTCAGCGCGGCAAAGATGTCGTCGGCGTCGGCCGGCTTCGACAGATAGTCGATGGCGCCGAGTTTTACCGCCGTCACCGCGGTGGCGATGTTGCCATAGCCGGTGAGGATGACGGCGCGGGCATCGTCGCGCTTCTCGCGGATGGCAGCAACGACATCGAGGCCATTGCCGTCGCCGAGCCGCATGTCGACCACCGCGTAGGCCGGCGGATGGGCGCGTGCTTTCGTCACTGCCTCCTCGACGCTGTCGGCCGTCTCGACCACGAAGCCCCTGGTTTCCATGGCGCGGGCAAGCCGCGTCAGGAACGGCTTGTCGTCATCGACGATCAGCAGCGAGGTGTCCTCGCCTTCAACCATTGCGCCAGTCGTTTCGTCTCCGCTCATCGCTTCCAGAATTCCTGCTGCCTTAATTTTACGCAGATACAGTTCCGCAGCACTATTGTCCAATTTTTAGCGCCTGAAACCGGGGGGATAGGGCCAATATGCAGGTTGCGGCACCGATTTCAGGCGGTGTCGAACATGCTCGAAGACGATTCGGGATTGAGGAAGACGCTGCGCGGCCACGAAATATGCACCACGGCGCCCTCGCCCAGCCCGCTCGAATTGCGGAAATCGAGCGTGGCGCCGGAGCGCTCGAGCAAGGTCTTGGCGATAAACAGCCCAAGACCCAGGCCGCCGCCGGCCTCGTTGCCCTGGCGCGTCGACATATAGGGCTCGCCGATGCGGTCGATGATCTCAGGCGGGAAGCCCGGCCCATCGTCGATGATCGAGAAGGAGACGTGTTCGTCGTCCCAACTCCAGCGGACGGTGACGGTCTTGCGGGCGAAGTCGACGGCGTTCTCGACCAGATTGCCGAGACCGTAGATGACGCCCGGGTTGCGCCGCCCGACCGGTTCGGCACCGATGCGCTCGCCCGGCCGGAGCTTGATCGAAATGCCGAAATCGCGGTGCGGCGCCGTCACCTCCTCGACCAGCGAGGTCAGCGGCAGGCGGGAGAGATGCGCCTCGCCCTCGGAGGACAGGCTGGTCAGCCGTTTCAGGATCTCGCGGCAGCGCTCGCTTTGCGAACGCAGCAGCGTCACGTCCTCGCGGTATTTCGGGTCGTCGCCAAGCACCTTCTCCATTTCCTTGGCGACAAGCGCGATGGTGGCGAGCGGCGTGCCCAGTTCATGCGCGGCGGCAGCGGCAAGGCCGTCCAGGGCGGAAAGATGCTGCTCGCGCTGCAGCACCAGTTCTGTAGCGGCGAGCGCGTTGGCGAGCAGGCGCGCCTCCTCGGCGACGCGGAAGGCGTAGATAGCGGTGAAGGCGATGGACGAGAACACCGCCATCCAGATGCCGGCGACATAGACGAACGGCATCTCCAGGGGCGCGCCTTCGTGCCAGGGCAGCGGCTGATGGAAGAAGACCAGTAAGGTGGCCGCCGTCATGACCAGCGCGCCGAGCACCGCGGTGAGGCGCAGCGGCAACGACGCCGCCGAGATGACGACCGGCACGGTCATCAGCACCGAGAACGGGTTGGTGAGGCCGCCGGTCATATAGAGCAGGCCGGCAAGTTGCAGGCTGTCGAAGGTCAGGATGACAAAGGCCGACAGCGGGGTCAGCCGATGCGCCGCCGGATAGCGAAAGGTCAGCCACAAATTCATCCAGGCCGAGCAGGCGATCAGCGCGAAGCACATGCTGACCGGCAGCGGGAATTTCAGCCCGTAAGCGACGAGAAGCACCGTCAGGCTCTGGCCGACGATGGCCAGCCAGCGCAGCCTGATCAGCGTGTTGAGGCGCAGCCGCTGGCTTTGTTGAAAGTCGGGCGCGTTGAGGATCTTGATCATGGCCAAGGATTATAGCCGGGAAAGGACAAGCGGTAGATGTTTCTATCCGGATGCATCATGTCCCGCGCGGTTTTGCTCGGCTGGTGGCGGCGGCGAGCAGCGGGTTCTCGGGCCAGACATGCCGGGGATAGCGGCCGCGCATGTCGGTGCGCACATCGGCCCAGGAGCCACGCCAGAAACCGGGCAGGTCGCGCGTCGTCTGGATCGGCCGGTGCGCGGGCGACAGCAATTCGAGCGTCAGCGGCACGCTGCCGCCCGCGATCGCCGGATGCCGGTCGAGGCCGAACAATTCCTGCACGCGGATCGCCAGCACCGGCCATTCGCCGTCATAGCGGATCGGCACGTGGCTGCCTGAGGGCGCGTCGAAATGCGTCGGCGCCAGC
Organism: Mesorhizobium sp. CNPSo 4689; assembly: GCF_057784325.1. Lineage (NCBI taxonomy): Bacteria > Pseudomonadati > Pseudomonadota > Alphaproteobacteria > Hyphomicrobiales > Phyllobacteriaceae > Mesorhizobium > Mesorhizobium sp. CNPSo 4689. The sequence continues at coordinate 306,084 of NZ_JBWLUZ010000001.1, read as the reverse complement.
GCATCGATCCGGCGTTGCAATTCATGCGGCACCAGCGCCATCAGGCCGGCCGAAAGCGCACTGGAATTGATGGCGGCAAAAGACGCCGCGCCGGTGAGGAACGGCAGTAGCCAGTTGTCGAGCCGGTCGATCAATGCTGCGTCGGAAACGTCGGGCCAGGGCGCGCCGAGGCCACGGTGCAGCCAGCCGAGCCGTTGGCGCAGGGTCTCGGCCTCCTTGCCCCAGTCGAGCAGCGACAGGCCGTGCTCGCGCAAGGCTTCGAGGATCGCCTGATCCGCGTCGGCGCCCGATGGCGCCGGCAGCATGCGTTCGGAAAGGGTGATGGAGCCGAGCCGAGCCGTCTCGCGCACGCGAACGGCGCGCCGGCCGCGGTCGAAGCTCGTCTCGCGGCGGGTCTCGATCCTGTCGGCGAGTGCCGCACGGATATCGGCCTCGTCGACCGGAGCCGCCGCGCTGATGCGGGCGTTCTGGGCCTTGCCCTGCAGATCGGCGACGACCAGCCAGGTCTCGCCCGCCAGCGCATCGGCGGCGTCGAGCATGGCGCCCGAGCCGTTGGCCAGCACGAAACGGCCGCGCTCGCCGCGTGCCCTGGCGACGCGGTCCGGCCAGGCGTGGATGAGCAGGGCGCCTGCAGATGCCGGCTCATTGTTCTTCGCACCGCCGGCCTGTTTGGCCAGCCGCTCGGCAAGCTGGCGCGCTGCGACGGCGCGCGGCGATTTTTCGCTGCGAAACCGCATCAGCCGGCGCTCGAGGTCGGCGCCGTCGCCGCCAAGGCCGCGCTCGGTGAGCAGCACGGCGAGCGTCGCGGCCTCAAGGGCGTGACCGGTTCCGGCGGCTTCGGCGACCATGTGGGCGAGCCGCACCGGCAGTGCCAGCTTGCGCATCGCGGCGCCCGCCTCCGTCAGTCGCCCCTCTCCGTCGATGGCGTGCAGCGCGCGCAGCAGCGCCCTCGCCTCGTTGAGTGCTGGCGCCGGCGGCGGATCGAGGAAGGAAAGGCTCGCGGGATCGGCGACTCCGAAGGCAGCGCAATCGAGCAACAGGCCGGACAGATCCGCCTCGAGGATCTCCGGCGGCGTGAAGGCGGGGAGTGCCGCCGTCTGCTCGGCCCGCCACAGCCTGACGGCGACGCCGGCTTGCGTGCGTCCGGCGCGGCCGGCGCGCTGGTCGGCCGAGGCGCGGCTGACCCGCACTGTCTCCAGCCGGGTCAGGCCGCTGGCTGGCTCGTAGCGCGGCAGCCGCGACAGGCCGGAATCGATGACGACGCGCACGCCGTCGATGGTTATCGAGGTTTCGGCGATCGAAGTCGCCAGCACCACCTTGCGACGACCTGGAGGCGCCGGCTTGATGGCGGCATCCTGCGCCCTGTTGTCGAGCATGCCGTAGAGCGGCACGATATCGGTGTCGGCGCCCATCCGGTCGTGCAGCCGCTCGGCGGTGCGCTCGATCTCGCGCTGGCCCGGCAGGAAGGCGAGCACGCTGCCGCCCTCCTCGGCGAGTGCGGCGCGGATCGCCTTGGCCATCGCGTCCTCGATCGGCACACCGGCCGGCCGCTCGTCGTAACGGATATCGACGGGAAAGGCGCGGCCCTGGCTTTCGATCACCGGAGCGCCGGACAGCAGCCGGGCGACGCGCGCGCCGTCGAGCGTTGCCGACATCACCAGCAGGCGCAGGTCCGGCCTGAGCGCCCCCTGCACGTCGAGCGCCAGCGCCAGGCCGAAATCGCCGTCGAGCGAGCGTTCGTGGAACTCGTCGAAGAGCACCGCCGAAACACCGGGCAGTTCCGGATCGTCGAGGATCATGCGCGCGAGCACGCCTTCGGTGACGACGAGGATTTTCGTCCGGGCCGAGGTGCGGTTCTCCATGCGCATGGCATAGCCGACCGTGCCGCCCGGCTCCTCGCCGATCAGCTCGGCCATGCGGCGGGCCGCGGCGCGGGCGGCGAGCCGGCGCGGCTCGAGCAGGACGATCTTGCCCGTGCCCAGCCATGGCGCGTCGAGCAGCGCCAGCGGCACCAGCGTCGTCTTGCCGGCGCCGGGCGGCGCCACCAGCACGGCGCTGCTCTGCTTTGCCAGCGCTTCGCCGAGCGCCGGCAGCACGGCGGAGACCGGAAGCTCCGGCAGGGGGTTTTTGCTCATTGTCCTCGGGGTGTACAGCCAGTCCGCATCGCCCGCATATCAGCGACAGCGACCACCGCGCAACCGGACCATTTCCGGCCGGCTCAAAGCCGGGTCCGCGAAAACGGGTTCCAGCGCACCGTGCCCAGCCGCACCTCCTCGCGCACCATGGTCAGCAGGCCGGAACCGCCGACGACGGCGAGGCCGACCAGCGACAGGCATCGGGATACTCCCGGAAGAACAGCGCGCCGAGGATCACCGCCCAGACGATCTGCGAATAGTGCGTCGGCGCGATGCGGTTGGCGGGAGCGTATTTGACCGCAAGCAGCTGCAGAAACTGTCCGCAGGAGGTGAAGGCGCCCGATATGACAAACCATACCAGCTGCCTGGCGTCGGGCAGCGTGAACGAGGTGGCGGCAGCGCCGATGCCGTTGAAGACCAGGCCGTAGCCGATCAGCACGCCGAGCATGGTCGTGCGTTTCTCCTGCTGCGCCAGCGAGCGCATCAGGATGACGCTGGCTGCGGCCAAGAAGGCAACGCCGAAAGCCGCGAGGTGGCCGAGATGCAGTTCGCGAAACCCCGGCCGCACGACCAGCATGACGCCGGCAAAGCCGGCGACCACCGCCAGCCAGCGCCAGGGGCCGACCTTCTCCTTGAGGACGACGGTGGAAAGGATGGTGACGCAGAGCGGCGCCAGGAAGATCAGCGCGTAGGCTTCGGCCAGCGGGATGGTGGTGAAGGCATAGACGCTGAGCACGCCCGATGCGATGCCGGCCCAGGCGCGCGCCTGCACCGCCCAGGGCCGCTTGGTGCGCCAGAAGTCACGCCACCGTTCGCCGTTCGGTCGGGTGAAGAGCAGGAAACAGCCGGAAAACAGCGTCGAGAAGAAGCCGATCTCGAAGACGCTGAACTGCCCGCCCAGGCTTTTGACAACGGCGTCGTTGCACGAATAGCTTGCGTAGGCGATCAGGGCGAGCAGGATTCCGTTCGGCACGTTGTTCCATTTCCGGGGAGAGTAGAGTGAGGGTACTGGCGCTCGGCGCGCATCCGGACGACATCGAGATCTTCACGTTCGGTACGATCGCCGCCTATGCCACGCAAGGCGCAGAGCTGACTTTTGCCATAGCCACGGATGGCGCCAAAGGTGGCCGAGGCGATCCGGCAACGCTTGCCCGCGCGCGCCGCGAGGAGGCGACGGAAGCGGCAGGGCTGCTCGGTGTTGTCCCACGCTTCCTCGACTTTCCGGACGGCGCGCTCGTCGCCGACGCCGCCCTGATCGCGGCGCTGAAGGCGCTGATCGGCGAGGTGAAGCCGGATCTCGTCATCACCCATGCGCCGAACGACTATCACGGCGACCACCGCGCGCTGTCGGACGGGGTGCGCATCGCAGCGTCCTTCACCGTGCCGGTGCTGCATGCCGATACGCTTGGCGGCACCGGCTTTGCGCCGACGCATTACGTTGAGATAACAGCCCACGCCGACATCAAGGCGCGGGCGATCCGGGCGCATCGCTCGCAGGATCCCGAGCGCTTCGTCGAGCGGCGCGTGTGCAGAACGAATTTCGTGCCGGCCAGTGCAACGGCGCGCCAGGCGCGCTCGCCGAAGCGTTCCGCTTCGAACCGGTGTTCCCCTTTGCCGACATCCGCGCTTTGCTGCCGCCGGCGCCGGCGATCCGGCCGGTGACGGTCAGCGCGAAAACGGTCAAGTAAAGCCGGCTGCCGGCACGTCGGGCACCCTGACAGCCACCATCCTCCCGGAATTTTCTTAGCCAGCTCAAAGCCCTCGCAAACCATGCTGCGATGCAGCAACGAATTCGCTTGCCTTGTTTAGTAAAAACAGCATTACTAAACAAATTACTAAACATCCGCCGCGCCATCGCGCCGCCATGTTTAGGCCCCGGAGGAGGGGTTAGCGGGCTCTTGAAACCGTCATCCGGACGTGTTTCGCAAATGGGAGGAAGGCATGAAATCGACCTTGAAACTGACGTTGGGTCTGGCCTCGGCGATGCTTGCGTCGACAGCCGTCTCGAACGTCGCGCATGCGGAAGACCTGACGCTTTGCTGGGCAGCCTGGGACCCGGCCAACGCACTTGTGGAACTGTCCAAGGATTTTACCAAGGAAACCGGCATCGGCATGAAGTTCGAATTCGTGCCATGGACCAACTACGCCGACCGCTTCCTCAACGAGCTCAATTCGAAGGGCAAGCTGTGCGACCTGATCATCGGCGACAGCCAGTGGATCGGCGGCGCGGCCGAGAACGGCCACTATGTCAAGCTGAACGACTTCTTCGACAAGGAGAAGATCAGCATGGACGACTTCGTGCCGGCGACCGTGGTCGGCTATTCGGAATGGCCGAAGAATTCGCCGAACTACTGGGCGCTGCCGGCCATGGGCGACGTCGTCGGCTGGACCTACCGCAAGGACTGGTTCTCGAAGCCGGAACTGCAGAAGGAATTCAAGGAGAAGTATGGCTGGGATCTCGCCGCTCCGACGACCTTCGACCAGCTGAAGCAGATCGCCGAGTTCTTCCAGAAGCGCGAGATCGACGGCAAGACGGTGTACGGCGCCTCGATCTATACCGAGCGCGGCTCGGAAGGCATCACCATGGGCGCCATGGACGTGCTCTACAGCTTCGGCTTCAAATACGAGAACCCCGACAAGCCCTACGAAATGGACGGCTTCGTCAATTCCGAGAAATCGGTGAAAGGCCTGGAGTTCTACAAGGCGCTCTATGATTGCTGCACCCCGCCCGGCGCTTCCAACAGCTACATGGGCGAAGGCGTCGATGCCTTCAAATCCGGCCAGGTGGCGATGCACATGAACTTCGCCTTCACCTGGCCGGGCCTGCAGAAGGACGAGAATGTCGGTGGCGACAAGATCGGCTACTTCGCCAATCCCAAGGGCCCCGACGGCGACCAGTTCGCCCAGCTCGGCGGCCAGGGCATCTCGGTTGTCTCCTATTCCGACAAGCAGGAATCGGCGCTGAAATACATCAAGTGGTTCGCCAACAAGGACGTACAGGCCAAATGGTGGTCGCTTGGCGGCTTTTCCTGCCTCAACGCGGTCGTGAAAGACCCGAACTTCCCGGCCAGCCAGCCCTATGCGCAGACCTTCCTCGACTCGATGGCCATCGTGAAGGACTTCTGGGCCGAGCCGAGCTACGCGCCGCTGCTGCAGGCCTCGCAGAAGCGCTTCCACGACTATGTCGTCGCCGGTCAGGGTTCGGCCAAGGACGCGCTCGACGGCCTGGTCAAGGACTGGACGCAGGTGTTCCAGGACGACGGCAAAATGTGAACGGCTCCTCCCGAGCTCGACCCGAGCGTCCCGTGCCGCCCTTGGCACGGGACGCAGTTCAGATAAATTCCATTGTCGAGACGTAAAGTGACCGAAGCAGGACTCACCATGCTCAATCGGACTGCGGACAGCGTTGCCCGGGCCACGCCTGAGCCGTTGGCCCGCCGGGTCCGGGGCATCAGCGACAAAGGCCTCGCCTGGCTGTTCATCTCGCCGACGATCCTTCTGCTGCTCGCCATCAACATCTTCCCGTTGTTCTGGGCGATCTATCTGTCCTTCACCAACTACCGGGCCAACCGGCCGAACGAGGTGGTGAAGAATCTGGGTCTCTCCAATTACAAGCGCATCCTCGGCGACCAGGACATCTGGATCGCCATGCAGACCACGGCGCATTTCGTGTTCTGGACCATCCTTTTGCAGACGCTGATCGGCTTCACGCTGGCCTGGCTGATCGACCGCAAATTCCGCGGCCACGCCTTCTGGACGACCATCATCCTGGTGCCGATGATGCTGTCGCCGGCGGTGGTCGGCAATTTCTGGCGCTTCCTCTACGAGCCGCAGATCGGCCTGTTCGCCTATGCCATCTCGTTCGTGTCGGGCATTTCGCCAACGGATATCCAGATGCTCTCCAATGTCTCGCTGGCGCCGTGGTCGATCATCATCGTCGACACCTGGATGTGGACGCCCTACGTGATGCTGATCTGCCTCGCCGGGCTGCGCTCGATCCCCGAATACATCTATGAGGCGGCCGAGGTCGACCGCGCCTCCAACTGGCGGCAGTTCTGGTCGATCACGCTGCCGATGGCGCTGCCCTTCATCATGCTGGCGGTGCTGTTTCGCGGCATCGAGAATTTCAAGATGTTCGACATGGTCAATCTTTTGACCGGCGGCGGGCCGGGCTCGACCACGGAAGTCGCCTCTATCACGCTGAAGCGGCAGGCCTTCGAAAGCTGGCGCACCGGCTATTCCTCGGCCTTCGCCATCATCCTGTTCGTCGCGGTGTTCGGGCTGGCCAACATCTACGTCAAGGCGCTGAACAAGGTGAAGCAGAGATGAGCCTGACCACCGCCCATTCCGTCGTCGCACCTTCCGCAAACGCGAAGCTCATCGCCGGCACGATCATCGTTGCCTATGCGCTGATCTCGATTGTGCCGCTGCTGTGGATATTCGCCACCAGCTTCAAGACGCCGCCGGACTCGATCGCCTATCCGCCGAAGGTCGTGTTCCAGCCTAGCATCGAGGGCTATTGCAATTTGTTCACGACCCGCACGAGGCAGACGCCGGAATACATCAACTCGCTGGGGCCGGCGACCGGCTTCTGCGACGAGACGGTGCGCAAGCGCAACATGGTGATCGCCGGCCCGTCGAACTTCCTGCCGCGCTTCGTCAATTCGCTGATCATCGCCTTCGGCTCGACCTTCTGCGCGGTGTTCCTCGGCACGCTGTCGGCCTATGGCTTCTCGCGCTTCAAGGTGCCTTTGGCCGACGACCTTCTGTTCTTCATCCTGTCGACGCGCATGATGCCGCCGATCGCGGTCGCCATCCCGATCTACCTGATGTACCGCGAGCTTGGCCTCTCCGACACCGCGCTCGGCATGATCCTGCTCTACACGGCGGTCAACGTGTCGCTGGCGGTGTGGCTGCTGAAGGGCTTCATCGACGAGATCCCGCGTGAGTATGAGGAAGCGGCGATGATCGACGGCTATACGCGGCTGCAGGCTTTCTGGCGCACGGTTTTGCCGCAGGCGACGACCGGTATCGCGGCGACCGCCATCTTCTGCCTGATCTTCGCCTGGAACGAATATGCGTTCGCAGCACTGTTGACCTCGGGCACGGCGCAGACGGCACCACCCTTCATCCCGACCATCATCGGCGAAGGCGGCCAGGACTGGCCGGCGGTGGCGGCCGGCACGACGATCTTCCTGGTGCCGATCCTGGTCTTCACCATCCTGCTCCGCAAGCAATTGCTGCGCGGCATCACCTTCGGCGCGGTGCGCAAATGAGCATGACCCAACCGACGAAACGCAAATCGCGCTGGCCGCGCTGGGCCAGGCGCGGGCTGATGGAAAATATCGCCACGGCGATCATTGCCATCGGTTTCCTGATGCTGTTCCAGCCCTTCGCGCTGTCGCTCTACACCTATTCCTTCATCACCATGCTTTTCGGCACGGCGATGTTCATCGTCGTCTCGAAGTTCCCGGAGTAGACGATGGCCGAGATCCGCGTCCAGAACCTGAGAAAGGCCTTTGGCGATTTCGTCGCCGTGCAGGATTCCAGCTTCGTCGTCGAGGATGGCGAGTTCTTCGTCATGCTCGGACCGTCGGGCTGCGGCAAGACGACAACATTGCGCATGATCGCCGGGCTGGAGTTGCCGACAGGCGGCAACATCCTGCTCGGCGGCGAGGACGTTACCATGCGCCGGGCCCGCGAGCGCGACATCGCCTTCGTGTTCCAGCTGTTCGCGCTCTATCCGCATATGAACGTGCGCAAGAACATCGGCTTCCCGCTGCTCGCGCAAGGCATGCCGTCGGCCGAAATCCGCCAGCGGGTGGAAGAGACGGCAAAGCTGCTGCGCATCGACCATCTGCTCAACAAGTCGGTGTCCGGCCTGGCCGGTGGCGACCGCCAGCGGGTCGCGCTCGGCCGCGCGATCGTGCGGCGGCCAAAATGCTTCCTTATGGACGAGCCGCTCGGCACTTTGGACACCAAATTCCGCGATTTGATGGTCCATGAATTGCGCGAGTTGCACAACCGCATCCATGCCACCACGGTCTATGTCACGCACGACCAGATGGAAGCCATGTCGATGGCCGACAAGATCGCGGTGATGAACCATGGCGTCATCGAGCAGTTCGGCACGCCGCGCGAGATCTACGACCGTCCCGCGACCATGTTCGTTGCCGATTTCATTGGCTCGCCGCCAATGAATTTTTTGGGATTTGGCGGCGGACTGGCAAAAGGTGCGAAGGAGATCGTCGTGCAAGGCGCCAAGGTGGCGGTGCCGGAGGTGCGCGAGGATATCGCCCCCGCCGACATGGCGCTCGGCATTCGTCCCGAACACATCCGCTTCGACGATGCCTCAAAGCTGCGCGGCGCCATCTACGGCACCGAATATCTCGGCACCACGCAGATCGTCGCGGTGGAGACGGCGGACGGCATCATCAAGGCACGGGTACCGGCAGAAATCCGGCTCGCCGCCGGCGACCATGTCGGCCTTTCGCTGAACAGCGCACGGCTGTCGCTGTTCGACAAGGGGTCAGGACGCGCGGTCAGAACCGCGATCCATGACTCAGCCTCCCAGGGGAGAGCGCAGCATGGCTGACGTGCACATCAGAAATGTGAGCAAGAACTTCGGCGAGCAGGTCGCTGTCAGCGGTCTCGACCTGCATATCGCCGACGGTGAATTCGTCGTGCTGCTCGGGCCGACCGGCGCCGGTAAGACGACGACGCTGCGCCTGATCGCCGGGCTGGAACGGCCGGATGCCGGCACGATCCACATCGGTGGCCACGATGCCACCGCGCTGTCGCCGGCCGAGCGCGACACCGCCTTCGTCTTCCAGCAATATTCGCTCTATCCGCACCTGTCGGTCTACGACAACCTGGCCTTCCCGCTGCGTTCGCCGGCACGAAAGATGCCGGAAGACCAGATCCGCCGCCGTGTCGAAGACGTGGCGAAGATGGTGCGCATCCACCACAAGCTCTCCAACCGCTCGACGAAACTGTCAGGTGGCGAGATGCAGCGCGTCGCGATCGGCCGGGCGCTGGTGCGCAAGCCGGCGATCTATTTGATGGACGAGCCACTGTCGTCGCTCGACGCCAAGCTACGCGGCGATCTCCGGCTCGAGCTGAAGCGCATCCAGGCCGAGCTCGGCGCCACCATGCTCTACGTCACGCACGACCAGATCGAGGCGATGACCATGGCCGACCGCATCGGCATCCTCGCCGATGGGGTGCTGGTGCAGATCGGTACGCCGCGCACGATATATTCGGAGCCGGCAAACCTCCATGTCGCGGCACGGCTTGGCCAGCCGGCGATCAATCTGTTGCCGGCGGGGTTGCTGCCCGACGGCGGCGCCCCGGACGGAACCAAGACCATCGGCGCCCGCACCGAGCATCTTTCGATCGCCAAGGCGGCGAATGGCCATGCCGACGGCATCGTCGACTGGGTCGAGCATCTGGGCGACCAGAACCATCTGCACGTGACGGTCGGGGCCAAGAAACTGGTGACGCTGACCGACCCCGACACGCCGCTGGCGAAAGGCGACAAGGTCACGATCCGCTACCGCGCGCCGCTTTATTTCGGCGCGGACGGGCAGAGGCTGATGTGAACGATTCGAAGTGTTCTCCATCCGGAACTTTGCAACGCCGGATTTCTGATTGACTGACGCGGCACGGACGGGACGAATTCGATGAAGCACTTTTTCAACCGCAGGGACTCGATCGTCACCGAAGCGCTGGACGGTTTGCTGAGGACAATCGGCGCCGGCGACCTGGCACGGCTCGACGGCTATCCCGAGATCAAGGTCATCCTGCGCGCCGACTGGGACAAGACGAAGGTGAGCGTCGTCTCAGGCGGCGGCGCCGGCCATGAACCCTCGCATGCCGGCTTTGTCGGCAAGGGCATGCTGACGGCCGCGGTTTCGGGTGAGATCTTCGCCTCGCCGAGCGTGGAAGCCGTGCTGGCGGCCATTCGCGCCGTTACCGGCCCTGCCGGCTGCCTGCTCATCGTCAAGAACTATACCGGCGATCGCCTCAATTTCGGCCTGGCCGCCGAAAAGGCGCGCGCCGAAGGCTTTCGCGTCGAGATGGTGATCGTCGCCGACGACATCGCGCTGCCCGACATCGCCCAGCCGCGCGGTGTTGCCGGCACGCTGTTCGTGCACAAGATCGCCGGGCATCTGTCGGAGACCGGCCATGACCTGGCGGCGGTCGCGGCTGCGGCGCGCGCGGCGGCCGCCGATATCGTTTCACTCGGCATCTCGCTCTCGTCCTGCTCGATCCCCGGACAGCCGCATGAGGAAAGGCTGGGGGCCGGCGATGGCGAGCTTGGCCTCGGCATTCATGGCGAGCCGGGCCTCGAACGCATTGCCGTCCAGAGTGCCGAGAAACTGGTTGCGATCATGGTGGAACGTATCGCCGCACGGCTCGATCCGGCAGCCGACTATGCGTTGCTGATCAACAACCTCGGTTCCGTGCCGCCGCTCGAGATGGCGCTTGTCGCCAACGCCGTGCTTGCCTCGCCGTTGGCGGCGCGCGTCACGCTTACCATCGGACCGGGGTCGCTGATGACGGCGCTCAACATGAACGGTTTTTCCCTGTCGCTGATCCAGCTCGATGCGGAACGCGAGGCGGGCCTGCGGACGCCGGTGGCGCCGCACGCCTGGATGCCGGCACGAGCCGTCCGTGCGCCGGCGATCGTGCCGGTGACAAGTGCATCTGGCCGGCACGCGGCAAGAATAGCCAGCAAGGACGCGCATACCGAGCGCCTTGTCGTTGCCATCTGCGAACGGTTGATCTCGCTCGAAGCGACGTTGAACGCGCTGGACGCCAAGACGGGCGACGGTGACACCGGCTCGACGGTGGCGACCGGCGCGCGGAGCGTGCTCGACCGACTTGGCACCCTGCCGCTTGCCGACCCTGCAGCAACCCTTGGCGAGGTCGGCGATATTCTGAGCAAGTCTATGGGCGGCTCCAGCGGGGTCCTGCTGTCGATCTTCTTCACCGCCGCGGCGCAGGCGCTGGAGGGTGGCGCCAGCGTGAGCAAGGCGCTGCTTGCCGGCCTTGACCGGATGATCTTCTACGGCGGCGCCAGGCCAGGCGACCGCACCATGATCGATGCCCTGGAGCCCGCCCTGAAAGCGCTCGACACCGGCGGCCTGGAGGACGCGGCGGCGGCGGCGCAACGGGGTGCCGAGGCCACTGCCGCCATGCGCAAGGCCAAGGCCGGGCGGTCCGCCTATGTCGGCAGCCAGCTCTACGGTGTCGTCGACCCCGGCGCCTGTGCCGTGGCCGAAGTCTTCGCGGCCGCGGCCACCTTGCTTGCGGCGGCCTGACAGGAAGGCGATGCTGCACATGTCGAGCACGGGTTTCCACACTGCCGACAGAGCAGGAGCCGGGAGCATGGTGGCAATGGCGGCGTCGGATCTTTCAAGGTTGATCGCGGCAGTGGCGGATACGATCGCGGCACATGCCGACGAACTGACCGCGCTCGACCAGGCGATCGGCGACGGCGATCATGGGCTGAACATGAAGCGCGGCTTCGAGGCGGTGCGTGCCGAGGCTGACACTTTCGCGGCAAAGCCGCTGCCGGAGGCGCTGAAGGCGATCGGCACCAAGCTGGTGATGACCGTCGGCGGGGCTTCCGGCCCGCTGTTCGGCACGCTCTTCATGGCGCTGGGCAAGGAGATTTCCGCGGAAGCGGACCGTGCCGGACTGACAATCGCCTTCGGCAAGGCCATCGAAGCCGTGGCCGCGCGCGGCAAGTCGCACACCGGACAAAAAACCATGCTCGACGTACTGCAGCCCGTGCATGAGGCGCTGGCCGAGGGAAAGACGGCAACCGAGATCGTCGCCGTCGCCGACAGGGCTGCGCAGGCCACGGTGCCGATGAAGGCCTTGCGCGGGCGCGCGTCGTTCCTCGGCGAACGCTCGATCGGCCATATGGACGCCGGCGCCCGCTCGACAGCACTGCTAGTACGGGCGGTGGCCGAAACAATCGAGAGGCACGCATGAGCAATGTCGGCATCGTCATCGTATCGCATTCGCCGCTGGTCGCCGAAGGCACTGCGGACATGGTGCGCCAGATGGTCGGCGACGAAGTGCCGCTTGCATGGTGCGGCGGAAACGGCCATGGCGGGCTGGGAACCAGCGTCGAGGCGATCATGGGCGCCATCGAAAAGGCCTGGTCGGAGGCGGGTGTGGCGATCCTCGTCGATCTCGGCGGCGCCGAGACCAACTCGGAGATGGCGGTGGAGATGATCGGCGAGCCACGCGCGCAGAAGATCATCGTCTGCAACGCACCGATCGTCGAAGGCGCCGTGATGGCGGCGACCGAGGCGTCCGGCGGCGCCTCGCTCAAGGAAGTTGTGGCGACGGCGCATGAATTGTCGCCGGCGTGAACGAACGGGAATTTTGACAGCATGTCCGCATCCGCCGAAGCCACCGTCCTGATCACCCACGCGGTCGGTCTGCACGCGCGCCCTTCGGTGAAGTTCACCAAGCTCGCCAAGACGTTTGCGGCCGAGGTCGAGGTGGCGCTCGCCGCCAACGGGCCCTGGTTCGACGCCAAGAGCATCGTCAAGGTCATGGCGGCCAAGGCGCCGAAAGGCACGCTGTTGCATATCCGCGCCAAAGGGGACGGCGCCGGCGAAGCGGTCGGGGCGCTGGTCGAGCTGGTGCGGCGTGATTTCGACGAGGGCGCGGACCATGCCCGAACCGCTTAGGCTGCAAGGCATTTCGGCCTCGGCCGGCTACGCCGAGGGGCCGCTGTTCAGTCTCGACCGCGCCGCCACGCATTACACGGTCAAGGCGACCGTCGCTGATGAAAAGGCCGCGCTGGAGACCGCAATCGGCATCGCGACGGGGCGGCTTGGCGGTCTGATCGAGACCGCCGACAGCGAGGCCGCCGGCATCCTCGAATTCCAGATCGCCATGCTGGAGGACGACGCGCTGAGCAGCCCGGCTTTTGCGGCGATTGCCTCCGGTCAACCCGCCGATGCGGCATGGCTACGAGCGCTCGATGCCGAAATCGCCGGTTACGAAACATCGGATCAGGACTATTTCCGGGCGCGCGCCGCCGACCTGCGCGATATCAGGGACCAGGTGCTGCGCGCCTTGAGCGAGGACGATGAGAGCACGGCACCGGCCGGCGCCATCTTCTACGGCGAGGACCTCGCGCCGACGCGGTTTCTCGAAACCGACTGGAGTTCTGGAGGCGGCATCGCGCTGAAGGCCGGGAGTGCCGCCAGCCATGTCGCCATGCTGGCGCGCTCGCGTGGCGTGCCGATGGTGGTTGGGCTGGGCGTTGCGCCGGCTAATCCCATTGGCGTTGCCCTGCTCGATGCCGAGCATGGCGGCATCGTGCTTTCGCCGTCGCCGGCCGAGATCGAGACGTTCCGGCGTTCGTCATCGTCCTTCGCGGCACGCCGCGACAAGGCGGAAACCTATCTGGCGAAGCCGGCGGTGACGAAGGCCGGCACAAGGGTACAGGTGCAGGTCAACATCGCCGATCCGTCCGATGTCGACGGCATCGATATCGCGACCTGCGACGGCATCGGGTTGATGCGCACCGAGTTCCTGTTCGGCAAGACATTGCCGGACGAGGAGACACAGTATCGCGCCTATCGCAAGGTGCTGGAATGGGCCGGCAAGAAGCCGGTGACCATCCGCACCGTCGATGCCGGCGGCGACAAGCCGGTGCCGGGCTTCACGGTCGCGGAAGCCAATCCGTTCCTCGGCCTGCGCGGCATCAGGCTGTCGCTGGCGCGGCCCGAAGTCCTCCGCGTGCAGATCCGGGCATTGCTGCGCGCCGCCGTCCACGGCAATCTGAAGGTGATGTTTCCGATGATTGCCGTCGCTGACGAATATGCACGCGCCGCAGTCCTGTTCACCGAGGAGCAGGCCGGGCTTGCCGCGCGCGGCTTCGCGCAGAAAATGCCGCCGCTCGGCATCATGGTCGAGGTGCCGTCGGTGGCGATCGCGCCGGAGGCATTCGCCGATGTCGCCTTCTTCTCGATCGGCTCCAACGATCTGACGCAATATGTGATGGCGGCCGCGCGAGACAACACTGCCGTCGCTCATCTTAACTCGGTCCGACATCCAGCCGTTCTCCGGCTGATCGCCTCCGTCACCGCCTTCGGCGAAGAGCAAAAAATACCGGTCAGCCTGTGCGGCGATGCCGGCGGCGATCCGGCTTCGATCCCGGCGCTGCTCGAAGCCGGCCTGCGCGACCTCTCGGTGGCGCCTGCCCAACTCGCCATGGCCAAGGCGGCCATCGCGGACGCTCCGGTTTAGGCGCCGACATGGCCACGACCGTCAAGATTCCTGAACCAGGGTCGGAAGACTCGATCCGCGCCTACAAGACGATCCTGTCGCATGTCATCGACCAGCGCCCGTCCGGCATGCGCCAGCGCCTTGCCGACGCGCTCGGCAAGCATCGCAGCTTCGTCACCCAGATCTCCAGCCCGGCCTATTCGATCCCAATCCCGTCAAAACATTTGCCTTCTATCTTTTCCGTCTGCCACTTCAGCCAGGCCGAGCGTGACCAGTTTCTCACCGCCTATCACCAGGCGCATCCGGGCAAGATGTCGGTGGCGTCCGGTCTGCGCAAGACGCGGCATGTCTCGCTGATCGTTCCCGATTTCGGCGACGACAAGCAGAACGCCGCGCTCGACCGGGCAATCAACGATTTCATCCAGAAGATCACCAGCATCGCCGGCAAGGGCAGCGGCTGATCGTCTTAAGCAAAAGCGTGTCGGGAGGACACCATGAAGAAATTCCTGAATTCGGTGGACACGATGCTGACCGAAAGCCTCGATGGCTTCGTCGCCGCCCATGCCGACATCCTGGTGCTGGGCGAGGAGCACAAGTTCGTCCGCCGCAAGGTGCTGAAGCCCGGCAAGGTGGGGCTGATCTCTGGCGGCGGCTCGGGCCACGAGCCGCTGCATGGCGGGCTGGTCGGGCACGGCATGCTGGACGCCGCCTGCCCCGGCCAGGTGTTCACCTCGCCGACGCCGGACCAGATGCTGGCGGCGGCGCAGGCCGTCGACACCGGCGCCGGCTGCCTGTTCATCGTCAAGAACTACGAAGGCGACATGATGAATTTCGACATGGCGGCCGAAATGTCTGATGGCGTCATGCAGGTGGTGACCAATGACGATGTCGCGGTCGAGAACTCGTCCTACACAACAGGCCGGCGCGGGGTCGCCGGCACGCTGGTGGTCGAGAAGATCGTCGGTGCGGCAGCAGAGCAAGGCATTGGGCTGGAAGCGCTGAAGGCGCTGGGCGAGCGCGTCAATGGCGCGACGCGTTCGATGGGCGTGGCCCTGACCAGTTGCACGGTGCCGGCGGCCGGTAAGCCGACTTTCGATATCGGCGACGGCGAGATGGAATTCGGGGTCGGCATTCATGGCGAGCCCGGCAGGCGGCGCGATGCCTTGAAGAGCGCCGATGCCATTGCCGAGGAGATTTGTACCGCGATTTTGGGCGATCTCGGCGACCAGGCTAAAGGCCCGGCACTGCTGTTCGTCAACGGCTTCGGCGGTACGCCGCTGATGGAGCTCTATCTGATGTACAACAGCGCCCGGGCGATTTTCGAGAAGCACGGGGTGACTGTGACCCGCTCGCTGGTCGGGTCCTATGTGACGTCGCTCGACATGGCCGGCTGCTCGATCACGCTGACCATGCTCGACGACGAGATGACCGCGTTGTGGGACGCGCCCGTGCATACGGCTGCGCTGCGCTGGGGAATGTAGCGGCGCTGGCTTCGCTAGGGCTTTTCTGCGACCATTGCGCCGAACTGACTGCGAATTCGCCAAGCTGCCCGGTTGATGCTCCCATCCCTTTCGCCCGCCGATGAAAAACTGCTGCTGACTTTCGCCGATCCCGAGGCACCTGCGGCCTGGGACCGAGGCGTCGCGGCCACTACCCTTTTGGCCCTGTTCGCCAATGCCGAATTCCACGGCGTGCTGCCGATCATGCTGCGCAAGCTGAGGGAAGGCGGCGACGCACATCTGCCTCGGGATGCCGGCTTGCAGGAGACGCTATCCGATCTGCGCCAGAAGTCGACGTTGGTCACGGGACAGTCGATGCTGCTGCAGTACCATGGCGACCGCATCATGAAGGCGCTTGCCGCGGACAAGATCCCGGCGCGGATCGTCAAGGGTCCGGTCTTTGCGCGAAAGCTGTACCGGCACGTCGCCGACCGCCCCTTTACCGATATCGACATCCTGGTCGAGCCGGCCCGTCTCAACGACGCCAACGGGGTGATCGCGGCGTCTGGTTTCCGGCTCTGCAGCGGCGAAGTCCAGTCGCAAGATCTGCAGGAGTTCAAATGGCTGGAGAAGGAGAATTCGAGCCTGCTGATCGAGCTGCATGGAAATCTGGTGCATGATTCCGGCATGCGGCGGCGGCTGTCGCTGGGATTCAAGGAATTGCGCGCGATTGACGGCGACGAGGCCGACACGCCGGCCGCCCTGCTCACAATCGCCATCGTCCACGCTTCGGGCGGGCACAAATTCCACCGGCTGCAGCTTTGCGTGGATGTCCTGCAAGGCGTGCGGGCGCTGCAAACGCCAGATGAGGAAGCGCGCCTGCTGGAGGCGGCGCGCATGACCGGGATCGAGCTTGAACTGGCGACCGTCCTCGATGTGACCGGCCGGCTGTTCGACGCGCCCCGCGCGCTCGAACTCGCCAGCCGGATCAGGCCCGATCTCGGCATCCGGCTCGCCAGATGGCTGATCACCCGGGATACGCTGCTCGGCGTCAACTCCAGGGACAGGATGCGTTCGCGCCTGCGGCGCGATGCTTTCCGCTGGGTCCAGAGATTGGCCAAGCCAAGGCCATATCGCACCTGACCCGAGCAGGCCGATCCGGCCGTCAGCCGGCTAACGCCGAGCGGATCAAGGACGCCGCGTCGGCTGGCTGTGCGCCCACCTCCAGGGCAAAGGTCGGAACTGTCGAGACCAGCCTGGCGATCGTCGCCAGCCGGCGCTTCTGCAGCGGCAGCAGGCCGGTCATGCCGGTCCTGACATTGTCGGCGGCCAGCGCCACCATGGCGTCGGTCCTGGCCATGGCCTCGAGCCGGCTCTGGCCATCGGCCGAGCGCGCGAGATGGAGGAGTGCGGCGACCGGCCGGGCACCGGGGCCCTCGACGCGGATGATCTTGCCGAGGTGCTCCAGCGAAACGGCCTGTTCGCCATTGCGGTCCCAGGAGAGACCGAGGCAGGGTGAGACGAGCGGGACCAGCTCGGCCGTCTTGCGGTGGATCTTCACATGGCGCGGCAGGCCCCAGGCGACGGCCTTGTCCGACGCCACATTCAGGATCATGGCATCGTCGGAGCAGAGGCCGAAGCCTTGCGACGCCAGGGCGAGCGACGTGGTCGTCTTGCCTGTGCCGCTGGGCGCATGGATGAGAACCAGGGCATCGCTGTCAGGCAGCGTCAGGCCGGCCGTGTGCAGCATATGCTGGCCGCCGGCATCAAGCGCGGCATCGAGCACCAGCATCCACAGCGTCCAGGCAATCTTGGCATCCGGGCGGACGCGGATTTCGGCCCGACGCTCGCCGGCATGGATCGAGACAGTCTGGCGGCCGGGGAAGATCAGATGGACGATGTCGCCGCCGTCGACCATGCGGCAGTGGCCGTCCTCGGGCACCTCGCCGTCGAAGGCGAGTGTCCCGGCCAGCGTCTCGGGCAGTGAAAGTGTCTCGAGGACGTTGACGCGAAAACCCGGCTCGACCGGGCCGGTGGCGCGCAAGGTGCCGAGCATGCGGTCCAACTCCCGCCACAGCTCGGCGCGTTCGGCCGAGACGCCGATGACCTGTCCGTCAAGGGCATAGCAGGCATCTGCGGTCGGGCCGCTCAAGCGGTTTTGCCCTCGGCGTGGTGACGATAGATCTCCACCATGCCGGGCAGGCTGTCGCTGACTACCGGACGGTCGTCGAGGCAGACCCAGCAATGCGCCGACATGCGCGGCGCATGCATCGACTTCGGGTCGACGCCGAAGCGCAGATCCGGGTCGAAGCCGGCAAGGCGCAGGAAGCGATGGGCAAGCAGGCCTTCCCGCAGACACCTGCGGTCGCGCATCAGCCAGGGATGCCTGACCGTCCGGTTGACGCTGGCGACGATGTAGGCGGAGGGCAGGCCGAGATAGGGGGTCGGCGCGCTGAGCGGCGCCCATTTCAGCACGGTCTCGAAATCGCGCTGGCCGATCAGCATCGGCATCAACCGCGCGCTGGCCCATAGATGGGCGCGAAACAGCGCGCGCAAGAACGGGCCGTCAGCCATCACGCCCCCGGATCGGCGAGGATACCTTCCGTCACCAGTTCGGCGGCCAGGGCCGCCATGTCCTGATCGAGCATATCCCTGTCGACCTCGAACTCGTCAGACAGCAGATCGACGATCTGGTCTAGGCTGCGCGCGCCGTCGACCTTGTCCAGAAAGGCTTCGGTGGTGCCGTTGCAGGTATAGAGTTGGCCGCTGCGCGCCAGAAGTACGACGGCGCCGTCGCCGACATGCTGCACCGAGGCGTCGTCCGCCAGCCGCAGAACCATTTCAGAAGCGATTTCGACCATGGGCCCTCCCCAGACCATGTACGTTAGCTGGAGAGCAATTAGCGCGGCAGCGCGGTGCTGTCTATCGTCGGGCCGCTTCTATCGCTGAAGCGGCTTTTTGCGTCGGCTACCTGCTGACAACCGTAGCCGCCACGTTCGACAGTTTCTCGCGCTTGCTCAACACAGGCTTTTCGTAAGTTTTCTTCATTGGAACCCCCGAATTCATCGATGATCTTAAGTGCCGATCAGTGGCGGGCCTTGTCAAGCCGGCGAAGCGATACGGGCAGAGAGTTGATTTTGTTCCCCAAGGTAAGCTAAAAAGCCGCCGGGGATTAGGGAGTTAGTATGCGTTACAATTGGGAACGGGCTCCGACAACGTTCGAACGTCATCGGAAGGCGCTGGCGGCGGCGATATTAATAGCCGGCGGCGTCGGCCTGATGCTGGCGGCATTGCCGCTCTAAAATAACAGATATCCATCGACCGGCGCGGATGCCCCCTTCGGGGTGCATGAGCGCTGTGGGCAGCCTAACGCAAGACCGGTCCGGCTCCGGTGTCGGCGATCAAGCGGCGGTCGCGTCCTTCAAACCCCTGGCTGAAACGTTGTACGAGCACGGCAAGCACGGCCGGCTTGCCGTGGGCTATCACCGAGCAGCAGCGGCGGTGCCGACGTCCTTGGTCGCGGCACCGCGATCCCCGAAGCCATGGTGCCGGATATCCCACCCCAAGGCGAGAGCAGGCATCGACGAAATTCCGGGAAGACATGGTTTCGAAAAACGGCATAGGCTAATGCAAGACGGCAAATTTTCCTGGGAGGAAGTTGGATGGCGTCACGCTACCATGAAGTCTACGAAAGCTGGAAACGCGACCCGGAACAATTCTGGGCCGAGGCGGCCAAGGCGATCGACTGGTATTCGCCCCCTGACAGCGTCTTCGATGCGAAAGCCGGCGTCTATGGCCGCTGGTTCAATGGCGCCACCTGCAACACCTGCTTCAATGCCGTCGACCGTCACGTCGGGGGTGGCCGCGCCGACCAGATCGCACTGATCCACGACAGCGCCATCACCGGCACGGTCAAAAAGTTCACCTATGCCGAACTGAAGCGCGAAGTGGTCGCGCTGACGTCGGTGCTCAAGAACCGCGGCATCGGTAAGGGCGACCGCGTCATCATCTACATGCCGATGGTGCCGGAAGCGGCCTTCGCCATGCTTGCCTGCGCGCGCATCGGCGCCGTGCATTCGGTGGTCTTCGGTGGCTTTGCCTCGCACGAACTTGCCACCCGCATCGACGACGCCCGGCCGAAGCTGATTATTTCGGCCTCCTGCGGCCTGGAGCCGGGGCGCACCGTCGCCTACAAGCCGCTGCTCGACACCGCGATCGAGCTCTCCCGGCACAAGCCGGACGCCTGCCTGATCCTGCAGCGCGAGCAGCTGCGCTGCGAACTGAAGGACCATTACGACATCGACTATGCCGACGCCGTTGCCCGCGAGCGCGCGGCGGGCGCCAATGTCGATTGCGTCCCGGTGCTTGCCACCGACCCGCTCTACATCATCTACACGTCAGGCACGACCGGCCAGCCGAAGGGCATCGTGCGCGACAATGGCGGCCACATGGTCGCGCTGAAATGGACGATGGAAAACGAGTTCGGCGTGAAGCCGGGCGAGGTGTTCTGGGCGGCATCCGATGTCGGCTGGGTGGTCGGCCATTCCTACATCGTCTACGGCCCGCTTCTGCATGGCTCGACCAGCGTCCTGTTCGAGGGCAAACCGATCGGCACGCCGGATGCCGGCACCTATTGGCGGGTCATCGCCGAGCATGGCGTGGTCGCCCTGTTCACCGCGCCGACCGCCTTCCGCGCCATCAAGGGGCAAGACCCCAAGGGCGAATTCGTGCCGAAGTACGATCTGTCGAAATTCCGCACGCTGTTCCTCGCCGGCGAACGCGCCGACCCGGAAACCATCAAATGGGCGGAGCAGAAACTGAACGTACCGGTGATCGACCATTGGTGGCAGACCGAGACCGGCTCGCCGATGACCATCAACCCGGCCGGGCTCGGGCTGCTGCCGGTGAAATACGGCTCGCCCGGCGTGCCGATGCCGGGCTACGACATCCGCGTGCTCGACGATGCCGGGCATGAGGTGTCACGCGGCACGCTGGGCAATGTCGTGGTCAAGCTGCCGCTGCCGGCCGGTTGCCTGCCGACGCTATGGAATGCCGACGCCCGGTTCCGGCAGGCTTATCTCGAAGAATTCCCCGGCTTCTACAAGACGGCCGACGCCGGCATGATGGACGAGGACGGCTATCTGTTCGTCATGGCCCGCACCGACGACATCATCAACGTCGCCGGCCACCGGCTGTCGACCGGCGCCATGGAAGAGGTGCTTTCAGCGCATCCGGACGTTGCCGAATGCGCCGTCATCGGCATCGCCGATCAGATGAAGGGCCAGGTTCCGCTTGGTTTCGTCGTGCTCAACGCCGGTGTTTCGCGCGATACCGGCGCCATCGAGAGCGAGGTCGTCTCCCTGGTGCGCGAACGGATCGGCCCGGTCGCTGCCTTCAAGACGGTGGTGACGATCAAGCGCCTGCCCAAGACGCGTTCCGGCAAGATCCTGCGCGGCACGATGCAGAAGATTGCCGACAAGGAAGAATGGACGATGCCGGCGACCATCGACGACCCGGCTATCCTCGATGAGATCATGGTGGCGCTGAAGGGACGCGGCATAGGGGCTTAGCAACCGCCTGGAACAGTCCCTTGAGATGGATGATGGCTCGCCAATTGTGCTGGCCATTGTCGAAGTCGGTGCTGCCCCTCATGCAGCGCCAACCCGTAGCGATTGCCGCAGTGCCCAATCTTCTGTTGTGCAATGCAGCAATCCACCCTAGTGTTGCTGTGGGGGGCCACCCGATGACACGGCATGGCTCAGCAAAAGACTACATTTGGCGGCGTCGACATCCTTCGGTTCCTCGCCGCCGTCCTGGTGATGTTCTACCACTACGGCTACTGGGTTTGGGCGTTCCCCGGCGGTATTTCGGCACGCGCCGCTGGCGGCATCCCGCCGCACCCTGAAATGGACTTTCTAGGCTCCGGCTGGGTCGGCGTGCAGGTGTTCTTCGTCATCAGCGGCTTCGTCATCGCCTTCAGCGCCGAGAATTCGACGCCGTTGCGCTTCTTCGAGGCAAGGGTGAAGCGCCTGGCGCCGGCGGTGTGGGCATGCGCCCCCATTACCGCTGCGGTGCTGCTTCTGGTCGACCTCAGCTGGCCGACGGATGCGGTGATCCGGCTCGTTCGCACCGGCCTGTTCGTTCCGTTCGATCCCTGGGTCGACAGCGTCTACTGGACGCTCGGCATCGAAATCGCTTTCTATGCCGTGGTCTGGACCTTGTTGCGGCTCGGTCGCTTCGACCTGATGGAAACCGTAGGCATCGCGATCGGGCTGATCAGCACGTTCTTCTGGTGCCTCTATTATCCCCTCGATTTGTCCGATCTCGCCGAGACGCGCTGGCTCCAGCTTGCGCTGGTGCATCATGGCTGCTTTTTCGCAGTCGGCGTGATGTTGTGGCTGATGCGGTTCAAGGCGGTGACGAGGGCCCGCCTCGGCTTCTCAGCGCTGTTCCTGGCCGGCGGTGTGCTGCAGATCGCAAGCTCGGTCGACGTGCACAGCATCAAGGTCGAAGCCGCAATGCCTTATGCGCCGCCGATCCTCATATTCCTTGTCGCCACAGGACTGATGGCATGGTCGCTGCAGCTTAACCTGTCCTGGCGAGGCTGGCGCCGGATCGGGCTGATGACCTACCCGCTCTATCTCATCCATGACGTCGTCGGTGCCGCCATGCTCGGCGCCCTGGTCCGCGCCGGCGTGCCGTACCTGCTTTCGATCGCTACTGTCGGCGCAACCATGATCGCCGCGAGTTGGCTGGTGGCGATAGAGGCCGAACCACGCATACGGCTGCTGCTCGACCACACCGTGTTCCGCTACCGGCTCAAGGCGGCATAAACGCCGCTCCCAGCACTTGTTTACCAAGACAGGGACTGTTCCTCACCGGTATGGAATTTCCGGCGCCAAGCATGGTATCGAGGCTTCATGCGTGCCCGTGTGACATGCTCCCTAACGCCAAAAGACCCGTGCGAGCACCGAGCCTCAATCCGTGAGCCTGTTCCAGCGATCGAGAAAGCCGCGCGCCGCGCCGCGCGAACGGCTGCAGATGGATATGCAGGATACGGTCGTCTATGCGATCGGCGACGTGCATGGGTGTTACAGCGAACTTCGTTCGCTGGAGCAGAAGATCGTTCTCGATGCGCTGCCCTTCCGCGGGCGCAAGATCATCATCATGCTTGGCGACTATGTCGATCGCGGGCCGCAGTCCAAACGCGTGCTCGACCATCTCACCGCGCCGCCGCCGAAGGGCTTCCTGCGCGTCTGCCTGGCGGGAAACCACGAGGTGGCGATGCTGAACTATCTCGACGGCTATCTTCCGCGAGAACCCTGGCTGGCGACGGGCGGCCTGGAGACGTTGTTTTCCTACGGGATCGATGCGCAGCATCTCGGCAATCTCTACAGTTCGAGCGAAGCCGTCGACCGGCGTATCCGCGAGGTCATTCCCGCCAGCCATGTCAGCTTCATGCGCGCGCTACCGGTCATGGTCTGCTCGAGGAAATTCGTTTTCGTCCACGCCGGCATCAGGCCCGGCATCGATCTCGCCGAGCAGGACGAAGACGACCTGCTCAGCATCCGCGCCGATTTCTTCGACAACGTCCATCTGCTCGACCGATGGGTGGTGCACGGACATACGATCGTCGACGTGCCCAGGCTCGACGGGCACCGGCTCGGCATCGACACCGGCGCCTTTCAGAGCGGACGGCTGACCGCCCTCAGGATAGCCGGCAAATACGGCAAGCTGATATTTTCCTGACCGACGAAACGGCGGCGCCTGTTAGAGCGGTTCGGCTTTCGATTGATCGCCGACCCGCTCTATCTCTTTGTTTTGACGCAATTCCGGACGGACCTAGGCCGCTGCCCTGGTGCGTGTTTCCGACTTGTCCAGATAGTAAGTCGAATATTTGTCGAAGAACTTCTCGGAACCGCCGAGCGATCCGTATTTGGCCAGCTTCTTCAGATCGACCTTGTTGAGCACCGCGCCGACGATCTTGTTGGCGACGTATGGCTCGGATTCCAGCAGCGACCGCACCACCGCGCGCGGCGTGCGGCCCCATTCGGTGACCAGCACGAAACCGTCGGCCAGCGGGGCAAAGGCCTTGGCGTCGACCACGGGGCCGAGCGGCGGCAGATCGACGACGACGTATTCGAACGTCTCCTTGGCGTTCTCGATGAAGCGCCGCATGCCGGCCGAGGAGAGAAGTTCGCTGGTGTGCGAGAACTGGCCGCGCAGGACGGCGGGAATGATGGCAAGCTTCGTCTGCCGGTCGACCTTGCCGACCGACTGCCAGGTCTGGCCGTTGACGACGGCTTCCATCAGCCCCTGCTCGGTTTCCATGCCGAGGCTGCGGCTGAGGCCGGGGTTGCGCAAATCGCCGTCGATGAGCAGCGTTTTGGCGCCATTGGCGGCAAGCAATCCCGCCAGATTGGCCGCGACCGTCGACTTGCCCTCGCCGGGCAACAGCGAGATCACGCCGATGACCTTGCTGCCTTGCCCTTCCATGACGACGTCGAAGGCGATTTTGGCGTTGCGCAGCGTTTCGGCGAACATCGAGGCGGGAGCGTCGATGCTGACCCGCATGCGCGCCCGTCTCTCGGCGGCCGACAGGCTGGCGATCTTGGCATCGGCCTCTGCATCGTCCGGCTTGGCATCCTTGCCGGGCTTGCCGCCGCCGATCGTCGGTAGATAGCCGAGGAATTTGAGGCCGACGCGATCGCGAATGTCCTCGCCAGTTCTGAAGAACCGTTCGTTGAACTCGTTCAGGCCGCCAAATCCGGCCCCCAGCAGCACGCCAAGCACGAGCGTAAGCGCCAGCACCTTGGATGTGCGCGGGCCCGCTGCCGACAGCGGCATTGTCGCATCGGAGATGATGCGGACCTTGCCGACCGGGAAGGATTGCTGCTGCGAGGCTTCCTCATAGCGGCTGAGGAATGTCTGATAGAGCGTGGTGAGCGCCGTCGCCTGCTGGTCGAGATCGCGCAGCTTGACCTGCGACTGGTTGTCGATGGAGCTCTTGCCGGCGGCGGTGGCGATCTTCTCCTTGAGCGCGGTCTCGCGCGCCTGCGCTACCTGATAATCGTTGCGATAGCTTTCGGTCAGTTGCTTCAGCTGTCCGAAGATCTGCGCCGAGACATCGGCTTTTTCCTTGGCAAGTGCTACCGCCTGGGGGTGATCCTTGCCGAAATTCGCCTCGACATCCTGCAGCCGCTTGGAGACGGTCAGATAGCGGGTTTTGAGCGTTGCAATGACCGAGCTGGCCGGCTGGTCGCTCGATATGGCGGAGTCCTGGAACGCATTGTCCGAGCCGCTGTCCACGATGGTCTTGTACTGCTGGTAGCGGGCGCTGGCGCGCGCCGTGTCGGCCTGCGCGACGATGAGCTGGCTGTTCAGGTCGGACAGTTGCTTGTCGCTGATCAGCTGGCCGTCGCTGCCCGCGGACAGCCCGTGCTCGGCCCTGAACATCTCGACCGCCAGGGCGGCCTTCTGCGAGCTTTCGCGAAGCTCGGTCAACCGGCCCTGCAGCCAGACCGCCGCGCGTTCGGTGGCGTCGAAGCTCGCATTGAGCTGGTCGGCGAGATAGGCCTCGGAATAGGCCTTGGTGATAGCGGTCGCGAGCGCCGGGTCCGTCGACTGATAGCCAAGGTCGATCACATAGCTGCGGCCGTTGCGCTGCGCCAGTATCTCGCTCTGCAGCTTGAGGATCGCGTAGTCGCGGCGGGCGGTGACCATCATGGCCTCGCGCGTCGCGGCGTCGACATTTTCGAGGCCGGGGATGTCCGGGCCCGAACTGCCACGGAAATAGCCAACCAGTCCGCGCACGAAGCCGATGCCCTTCGCCAGGGCAGACGTCGGAGGGTTCATGAACTCTTCGTTCTGGTCGAGCTTCAGCTTGTCGACCACCACCGCGGCCAGCCGCGCGGAGGTGAGTATCTCTATCTGGCTGAGAAGGGAGGCATCGGTCTGCATGGTGGCCGACGCCGCCGAGATGTCGTCGACGACCTTGTTCAGGCCTTCGTCGATCAGCACGCTGGCAACCGACATATACTGCTTGGGCGTGGTCTGCAGATAGAGCACGCCCATGAACAGACCGATGATCGCGCACGCAGCCACCACCTTGGCCTGCCGGGCAGCCATGCCGAGCAGGCGTTCGATGTCGATGAAGTCTTCGCCCTTTTCCGCGTCTGTACCGGGCAAAGGCACCCTCTTGTCGAGAGGAAAGTTGGCATAGTTCATCGTCGGTCCAATTCCAGGTTGCAGGCGCTATCGGCCTTCGAAGATTGGCGTCGTCACCAGAAAAGACCACGCAACATTCATGCCAGAAGGCGCTTGGCCGAATCGGCCAAGCGCGGCGGCGTATGTCGCGCCATCATCGATACGCACATACTCCCAAAAAATGGGCATTATGCGGCTTCTTCCCGGCGCTCATGCGACCGGACGAACTCCTGAAGCATTTCGAAGATCGGTCCCTTCATGTCGTCGCGCGCCAGGGCGAACGCGACATTGGCCTGGATGAAACCCTCCTTCGAACCGCAG
Source organism: Mesorhizobium sp. CNPSo 4689 (assembly GCF_057784325.1). NCBI lineage: Bacteria > Pseudomonadati > Pseudomonadota > Alphaproteobacteria > Hyphomicrobiales > Phyllobacteriaceae > Mesorhizobium > Mesorhizobium sp. CNPSo 4689. The sequence continues at coordinate 279,719 of NZ_JBWLUZ010000001.1, read as the reverse complement.
TCGAACATGCGGCCGTTGAAAGGCTGGGCAAAGAAGGCCTGTGACTGCGCCAGGCGGACCATGGCGTCGGTCAGCTGGATTTCATTGCCGGCGCCGCGTTGCTGGTTGCCGAGCAGCGCGAAAATCTCCGGCTGCAAAATATAGCGGCCGTTGATGTAGAAGTTCGACGGCGCATTGGCAGGCGCCGGCTTCTCGACCATGGCTGTCACCTCGAAGCCGCTGCCGACCTCGGCGCCGCGGCCGACGATGCCGTATTTGCTGGTTTCGCTGGGTTCGCAACGCTCGACGGCGATGACGTTTCCGCCGGTGCGCTCATAGAGATCGACGGTTTCGGCAAGGCATCCGCGCCCACCGAAGGACACCATGTCGGGGAGCAGCAGGGCGAAGGGCTCGTCGCCGATGACTTCGCGCGCGCACCACACGGCATGGCCGAGACCCTGCGGCGACTGCTGGCGGATGAAGCTGGTGGCGCCGGCCACCGGAAGCAGGCTTTCAAGCGACTGGAGCTGCGCCTTCTTGCCGGTCTGCTCCAAGGTTCCGATAAGCTCAGGATGCAGGTCGAAATAGTCTTCGATGACCGCCTTGTTGCGGCCGGTGACGAAGACGATGTGCTCGATGCCGGCCTCGAAGGCCTCGTCTACCGCATATTGCACGACAGGCCTGTCGACCACCGGCAGCATTTCCTTGGGCATCGACTTGGTCGCCGGCAGGAACCGCGTTCCCAACCCCGCCACCGGTATGACTGCCTTCCTGACTTTCTTCATTGCAAATTCCTTCTGAGGAGATCGACTTTCAATACCTGCCGGCCACGAAAGTTCCTTCATGTGCCCGCATCTTCACCTCCCCGCCCCCACGGCAAACTGTGCCGCAACCCGTCGCAGCCGGACAGCGATCGGCATGCTCATATGCCTGACCGCTGCCGGATCGCTGAGCGCCGTCCATATCGCCTTGAGCGGGGACCGCGCCTTGATGTGTTGAACCAGAGACAGGAACGAAGCCGCCCGGCGCAGGCTGCGGCTGCGCCTGGCGAATGCGGCCGCGGCCTCCGGGTCCATCGCATGCGTCTCGGCAAAGATCGCATCGGCCTTGCGCATCGCTTCGACGTGATGAAGCTCGAGCACGCGGGAAATGGAGCCGCTGCGAATATGGTAGACGTAGCCAGTCGTCGGCTCGACCACGCATCTGCCGCCCTTGGCCAAAGCGCTGGCCAACAGGATGTAGTCTTCGCCGATGATCAGACCTTCATCGTAGCGAAGGCCGTTCTCGTTCAGGAAACGGCGCTGGAAGATCGGCTTGAGATAACCGAGGTTGAACCGCGATTCGAAGACTATGTTGCCGGCTATGTAATCGGCCAGCGAGATTTCGCCCAGGCTCTCCAGATAGGCGGCCGGGAACATCGTGTCCTCGGCAACGCCGTCCTCGCGCACGACCTGGAGGTTGTCGATTGCGATCTCGGCGCCGGCCTTTTCCGCCCGCGCGATCATGGTGCTGAGCCGGCCGGGATAGACGGCATCGTCGGAATCGAGGACGGCGACCCAGCGGCCGCGGGCAAGCTCGAGGCCGGCATTCCTGGCGCCGCCGGGGCCGCGGTTTTCGGGCAAAGCGACGACGCGCACGATGTCCTGCGGGTAGGACCGCGCCACCTCGAGCGTCCTGTCGCGCGAGGTGTCGTCGACGACGACGACCTCGACGCTGACGTCGCGCTGGGCAATCGCGCTGGCGATCGCCCGGTCGAGGGTCGCTTCGGCGTTGTAGGCGGCGATGACGAAGCTGACGTCAGGCTGCACGCTTGCCCCCTTCCTGCGGCGAGGGCAGTCCGTATTGGCGGATTTCGCGAACACCTACGAGACCGCTGACGACGCCGACATGCATGATGCCGCGCAGCACGCTGCGGTTCCGGCGAACCGGGCTGACCGCCGTCGCGATCGCCATGGCAAAGCAATAGGCCGCCTTTGCCGAGGCGAGGCCGATTTCCCTGGCGCGCCGGACGCCGGTTGCGTTGCTGCCGAGCAGGTGACCATGGGTCTGGCCGAAACGGAAGCGGCGGCGGCGCAGCCAGTCGAATGCGGCCCTGGCGCGCGGCACCACCTCGTCGACGAAGGCGCGCGGCGAAAAGGCGATGCGGCCGCCGGCCTTGACCATGTAATCGAAGAATTCGGTGTCCTCGCCGCCGGTCTGGCCGCGCGCCAGGCTGAAGCGGCGGTCGCGAAGGCTGGCGTCGCGTGTCCTCAGCAGGACGTTGCAGGTGTAGCCGGTGCGGATTTCGCCATGCACCCAGACCGGCAGGGTCGAGTGGAAATCACCTTTGCGCATCCAGGCTGGCGCATCCGAGCCGTAACGCGCCTTTACCGGGCCGAGCACGGCGGCTGCACCGCTCGCCTCGGCGGTCGCGACCAGCTCGGCGAGCCATTGCGGCGAGGCCGTTTCATCGTCATCGATGAAGGCGACAAAGTCCGATACGCTGGCGTCGAGACAGGCGTTGCGCGCCACCGAGATGTTGCGCGCGGGAGCATGGCGGTAGCGGACCGGCAGCTTCAATTCCTGCTCCAGCGCCTTGACCAGCGGCTGAGCGCTCGGCGCATCGTCATTGTCGGCGACAACGACGCCGATTTCGAATCCCTCCGGCCGGTCCATGGCGGCGATAGAGCGAAGCGTGTCGGCAAGCTCAGGCCGCCGGAACGTGCAGACGCAGATGTCGACGCTGCGTTTTGTTGCGGCCGCGCCCATTACGCCACCCCGTGCTGCGTCTGCGGTCGCGGCTCGAGAAGCTGCAGCCAGAAGCCCATCGACCAGCCCAGATGCATGACCATCGCCGACACCCCGACAAGCACAAGCGCCATATCGCGCCGCCTGATGGCGGTCACGAGGCCGTAGAAGATGCAAACCATCGACCATACAAGGAACGGCAACGCCGCCAGCACGTACACGAGAGAAAAGGGCGCCAACAGAACCACGGGAAACACCAGCAGCGGTATCATCTGCCGGACTTTCGGCATCACGCGGTGCTTGAGAACGTTCTTGGCGCGGCCGCGGCCATAGCCGAGATACTGGAAATACAGGCTCTTCAGCGAGGAGCGCGGATAGTAGACCATCTGCGTCCTGCCGCTCATCCAGATCCGGTAGCCGGCCTGGCGAAGCCGGTGGTCGAACTCGGCATCCTCATTGTGGCTGAACGTCTCGTCATAGCCGCCCACGGCCCTGAAGGCCGATATGCGCATCAATGCGTGGTGACCGTGGTCGACCCATTCTCCAGCCGACAAATGCCGGTGCTTGGAGCCGCCGGTGCCGAGCTTCGAGTTCTGCGCCGCGGCAACCGCCTTCTGCACGGCGCCGGTGCCGCTGGTCAACATCGAGACGACGACCGAATCCGCACCCGTGGCCAGTGCCTCCTCGACCAGCCGGTCGCAATAGTCATCGGAATAGCCGCCATGCGCATCGATCCGGATCAGATATTCAGCACCATCGCCGAAACTGGCCACGGCAAGATTGAGCGCGGCGCTCTGGATGCGCTTCGGGTTGTGGAGCAGAACGACGCGCGGATCCTTTGCAGCGACCGCCTGGACGATCGCCAGCGTACCGTCAGTGCTGCCGCCATCGGCAACGACGATGCGGGCGCCGAGCCGTTCGGCCGCCGGCCGGAGCTGCCCGAGCAGCGCCCCGATATGGGCTGCTTCGTTGAGGCACGGAATGACGATCAAGTTCGATGGGGGCAGGCTCGATGCGATCAGGCTCGATGCGGGCATTTCGGTTTGCGTCATCAGGCCTCGTCCATCCTTAGTTTCCATTCCCGGTCATCCTATGCCAGCGCCTCGGTGACGAAGGGGCCAGGCGCGGCAGCCAGACCACGCAGCTTGTCGACAAAGGCCAGGCAATCGCTGCGATCGTAGCTCCAGGTCCTCGGGTTGCGGGCAAGCACCCGCGCCTTCAGCTTGCGGAAGCGATCCTCTTCCATCCTGCCCAGCGCCGTTTCGAGCACCTCGGGCGCGGCCTCAGGCAGCAGAACGCCGATGTCCTGCTGGTTGAGGAAGCGCCCGGTTTCGGTGTTGCCCATCGAGATCGGCACTGCGCCGAAGCGGCATCCCTCGTAGAGGCGGTTGGGAAGCAGCCATTCGGAATTCTGGCCTTCCTCGAAGAAATCGATCGCCCAGGCGAAATGCACCTCGCTGTAGATCGCCGACATATCCTCCGGGTTGCGATAGGGGCCGCGGAAGGAGAGAAAGGGCTCGGCCTCGACGAAGGCGTGGAAATCGGGAAATTCGGAAAGCGCCGGGCGACCTCGAAGGATGACCTCGAAGCGTCCGTCGAGGCGGCGGGTGAATTCTGCCAGCAGCTGCAGCGAGCGGCGGCATCTGAGCGCACCGAACCAACCGATTCGCCACGGCGGCGCGGCAGGATTTTCCACTTTCAACCGGTCATCGGCCACCACCGGTGCCGTATCGAAATACTTGTTTTCGACCAGCTCGACCGGTGCGGCGATTTGTCCAAACGGCTTGAAATAATTGGCGATGAAGGCCGGCGAACTGGTCACCAGAAGCTTCACGTCGCGCGCCAGATAGCGTTCCGCGCCGCGCAGCGCCTTGCCCAGCAAATCGTCGCGAAGCACCAGGCGATGGATGTCGAGGCATTCGTAGACGATCGGTACCGCCCCTTGAAAAACGGCCTTGGCGCGCCGGGCAAGCGCCAGCATTTCAAGGTTACGCGCTATGATGAGGTCGGGCCGCGGCATTGTGGCGAGCTTCGAGCCGATAGAGACCGCCGCCTTGGCGACCGCCGCTAGGCGCTGGCCGAATCGGCCGTCGCGCGTCGCGCCGAGGTCGATCGGACGCAGTCCCTCGATCTCCGTGACCGGGCCTGTGGTGCGGCGGAAGCCCGCCAGTGTAACCCTGGCGCCGCCTGCTCTGAGCATTATGATCCGTCGTCGCACCGCCGGATCGGAAACGTCATGTACCAAGTACAGGACATGCAGCATGAAACTCGACCGCTGTTGGCCCACCCACAGGGATGCTAGTACAGCTCTTGCTGCATCGCAACATTTTTGGTGCAGCGTAGCAAGAATCCATGTTTTTTGTTGCACTGCAAAAATATTGCCGTAGTTTGTCCGAGGCGGCGGTTTGCCGGTCGTGATGTCACGGCCGGTGCGAAAATCAGGGATCCTGAATTTGGAAGCCAATGCATTCGATCCGCCAGAGGGCTCTCTCCGCAGATCGGTCGGGCGCGGTGCCATCGTCACGGCCATGGCGCAATCCGTGCGCGTCGCGACGCAGATCATCTCCGTCATCGTGCTGTCGCGGCTCTTGTCGCCGCAGGATTTCGGCGTCGTGGCGATGTGTGCGCCGGTACTTGCCTTTATCGCGCTGTTCCAGGATTTCGGCCTGACCCAGGCGACGATCCAGAAAACCGGCATCCGTCACGACGAGGTCAATTCCCTCTTCTGGATCAATGTCGCGGTCAGTGCCGTCCTTGCCTGCGTGCTGGCCGGCGCCGCACCTTTGGTCGCCGCCTTCTACGGCGAACCGCGCGTTTCGGGCCTGGTGGCGGCACTGGGGCTGCAGATCATGGCCTATGGCCTCGGCGCCCAGCACCTGGCGCTTTTGACGCGCCGCATGCAGTTCACCCGCCTGGCGATCATCGACGTCGCCAGCGCCGTCACGGGTCTTGCCGTTTCGATCGCCTGGACCTTCATCGACCGTTCCTACTGGGCGCTGTTTGCCGGCACGCTGACCGGAGCGGTGCTGCCGACGCTTTGCTATTGGGTCAGCTCCAGATGGCGGCCGGGCATGCCGCGCAAGGTCGAGGGCATTGGCCAACTGCTCAATTTCGGTGCCGGAATCACCGGCTTCAACTTCGCCAACTTCTTTGCCCGCAACCTCGACAATGTGCTGATCGGCAAATATTGGGGCGAAGCCCAGCTCGGCCTCTATGACCGCGCCTACAAGCTGCTGCTGTTTCCGCTCAGCCAGATCACCAACCCGCTCTCCAAGGTCATGGTGCCGGCCCTTTCCAGGCTGAAGGACGAGCCCGACCGCTACCGCAGCGCCTATCTGCGCGTCATGCCGCTGATCCTGCTGGTTGCGCTGCCGGGCGTCGCCTTCGCCACCGCCATGTCCGACGTGCTGATCCCCTTCGTGCTCGGCGAGCAGTGGCGGCAGAGCGCGCCGATCTTCCTGGCGCTCGGCTTTGCCGGGCTGCTGCAGCCGCTCAACAATCCCGCGGGCTGGCTGTTCGTCAGCCAGGGCCGCTCGGGCGATTTCATGCGCTGGGGCATCGTGACGGCGGTGACGTCGGTGCTGGCCTTCCTCATCGGACTGCCCTATGGCGCGCTCGGCGTGGCGATCGCCTATGCGGTCAGCGAATACATGAGAACGCCTTTCCTGTGGCTCTATATCGGCAAGACCGGGCCGCTGAAGGCACACCATGTGCTGCGCGCGGCAACCCCCTTCGTGCTTGGCGCGCACCTGGCACTGGCCGCCGTCTGGTTCGCCAAGCCGTTCCTGCCACAACAGCATATCGTCGCCATGGCCGGCGCGGTGGTGCTGTCCTATGTCACCACCGTCCTGGTCTCGCTTTGCTTCGCCGCCGGCCGCGAAGCCTTGCGCGAGGCCTTGAAGCTGGTGCCGATGCGGGCGCAGGCGGCTGTGCCCAGCGGAGCAAAATAACATGCGCACACTCGAGGATCCGACCCAGACCATGCACTACCGATCGATTTCCGACATGAACGACGCCATCGTCAGCAACCTTCACCGGCTGCCGCGCGACATCGACCTGGTGGTCGGCGTGCCGAGAAGCGGCATTCTCGCCGCCACGCTGGTCAGCCTTGCGTCGAACATCCCGATGACCGACCTCGACAGCTTCATCGCCGGCAAAATCTATTCCTCGGGCATCACCAAGCGGCGCGCCGCGCTCGACCGGCAGGCCACCGACATGCGCAAGATCCTGGTGATCGACGACAGCGTCAGCGGTGGCAACGCCATGCGCGACGCGCGCAACCGGATCGAGGCCGCCGGCATCAAGGCGGACTACACCTTTGCCGCGGTGTTCGGGCTGATGTCACAGCATCAGGAGACCGACGTCGTCTTCGAAGTGGTGCCGCACCCCAGGATGTTCCAGTGGAACTTCATGCACCACAAATTCCTCGCGCAATGCTGCGTCGACATCGACGGCGTGCTTTGCCTCGATCCGACCGAGGCGGAAAATGACGACGGCCCGGCCTATGAGAAATTCCTCGCCGAAGCGCGGCCACTCTTTGCCCCGACCCGCAAGATCGGCTGGCTGGTTACCAGCCGGCTGGAGAAATACCGCAAGCTCACCGAGGCCTGGCTCGACAAGCACGACATCAAATACGATGAGCTGATCATGCTTGACCTGCCGAGCAAGGCGGAACGGCAGCGGCTTGGCGTGCATGGCAGTTTCAAGGCCGATTTCTACGCCAAAACCGATGCGATCCTGTTCATCGAAAGCGAGCACCAGCAGGCGCTCAAGATCGCCAAGCTTTCCGGCAAGCCGGTGCTGTGCGTGGAAACCCATTTGGTGACCTATCCCGACGCGCTGTCGCTGGCGGCGCTCAACCAGGCGGCGCGCAACCTGCCGGCCAGGCTGCGTCAGGTCAATTCGCCCGAAGGGCGCAAGACTGTGGTCAAGAAAGTGGCGCGCACGCTGCTTGGCGAACGCGGCTACGAGACGCTGAAGAGCCGGGTCAAGCGACCGGCCTGATCCCGCCAATAACGCCGGGAACAGGGATGCAGCGCCACGACGGGCGCTGCTTCGCGAAGCTCACGCAGCCTGGCGTGTAGTTCGTTGTGCCGCCGCCTTGTCGAGCAACGAGAAGAACGTGGCGAACTGACGCTGCGGGTCCAAAGCCGGGCGCTCCGAGAATGTACGCGCCGCCGCGGAAAGCCGCGCATACTCCTGGGCATCGTTCCACAGCAGCCTGATCGCCGCCACCCAATCGTCGAGCGGACCGTCATAGTCCAGCACCACGCCGCCCGAGCCGATCGCTTCGGGCAGGCCGCCGCGCCGCGAGCCGACGACGGGAATGCCGCTGCAATGGGCTTCCGACGCCACCCGGCCCCAGGCCTCCTCCCACTTGCTGGGAGCGAGCAGGATCTTGGTGCGGCCATACACCGTCTTCATGTCGCTGGTGCGGCTCTCCAGCTTGACATTGGGGTATGGCGCGATCGTCTGTTCGATGCGGGCCCGATGATCGTCGTCGAGCTTCCAGCTTTCGACGAACAGGAACGGGATTTCGGGGCAGGCGGCGGCGATGCGCACCGCCAGGTCGAAGCCCTTTTCCTCGTAAGGATTGATCAGCGTGACGTACTCGCCTGTCGTCGGCGTGCTGTAGAAGCCGGGATTGATGGTCGGCGGAATGACCGTCGAATCGATGTCGAATTTCTGCTTGTAGGTGCGCGCCGTGAATTCGGAGTTGGCGATGTAGAGAGCCGAACGCAATTCACGCAGGTCGCCACCCAATTCATGGAATTCGACATTCCTGAGATAGACGACCAGCGGAACGCCTTCCGCCTCCAGCGCCTTGCCGATCGGAACCGACTTGTGGCATTGGACCACGGCGACGTCCGGCCTCAGCTTCTTCACGGCAAAGCCGGCAGCCTCCCAGGGAAACCATGCCCGCACCACCGGATAGCCCGGATAGGAGTCGATGACGGCACGTTGCCGCAAAAGCTTCATCTTGGCGCGCGCCTTGTAGCCGAAGACGCCCTGGCCGAAGAGCGCGGCAAGCACCGACGCCTCATGGCCATGCTCGATCAATTGCTCGGCCAGATGATGGGTGCTGGACTGGACGCCGCCACTGAATTGCGGCGTGTAACCGTTGCCACCTGCAAAAAGGACTTTCATGGGATCGGGCTCCTTGTCGCATTCTCGTGTTTCGTTCGGACGCTGGCCAGGACCAGCGTCTTGCCTTCGCCTCAAGCGACTTTCGGCGGCTCCAGATTTGCGAACGGATTGGTACAGGACTGCCAGCCGGTAAACCGGATCGGGTCGTTCGGCGAGCTGCGCCATGCGTAGTCGGTCAGCACATGGAATTCGGCGATGACCCAGCGGTCGAAATGCACCAAATCTTCCCGCTTTTCATGCGGCAGCAGCCGGCGTACGGCGCCCAGTTTGAGCTCCTCGACCAGAGTGACCGCATCGCTCAGCTTTTCGTTCGGAAATATCCAGGGATTCCGGTTGCGGAATTCCAGCACGAACTGCTGCAGGTGCTCGATGCGCATGTTCAGCGGACCGAGATATCGTTCCAGCGTGACGCGCACCAGGTCCTCGTCCGAGAACGAGGACACGGCGGCGTAAGCAATGCCGGTGGAAGCGAGCCCGCCGGCGACCAGGGCCAGAGCAGAGCGTCGCGTGATCTTCATCATTGCAGAGCTCCCTTCATGCGATCCGGCTCGCCGCCCTCAGCGACAGAGCCGCCGCCGTCAGGCTTGGATTGACGCAGGAGCAACTGGGATAGGTGCTCGTGCCGACAACGACGAGGTTCCTCAGCTGGTGGTGGATCATGTCGCGGTCGACGACTGAATCCGCAGGGCCAGTGCCCATCCGCAACGTGCCTTGCACATGCGATTCGGTCGGTCGGATGCCGCGATCGAACAGCTTTTCGACCGGCAGCGGCTTAAGCAGCGCCGGCAGCCTTTCCAGCGCCTTGGCCATGCCGTTGACGGCATAGTCCGACGCTCCCTTGAAACTGACGAAGGCGTTCTCATCCTTGTCGAGGATGACGCGGTTTTCCGGATCGAGCAGGTTTTCGGTGACGATGACCAGCGGCAGCGTCTGCCGCAGCCGACCCTTCTCGGCCCGCATGCCATGCTGCCAGCGGTTCTCGAAATAGAGCAGCGCCGCCGCGTGCTCGGCGCGGTGGGGACCGTCATAGAGCCCGAAATTCAGACCGGTGGTGATGGTGCTGCCGTCGAAATTGTCGACGCCGTCTAGATAGACCTCGAAGTTCCAGCCATAGGATTCGTGCAGGCCGAGGCCGACGAATTCGCCGCCGAGCCCGGACCGTAGCATGATCGCCGGGCTCTGGATCGCATTGGCGCCGAGCACGAAAAGGTCGCCACTGGCTGAATATTCCTTGCCGCCATGGGTGAACACCACCGAGCGGACGGAGCCGCCGGCATGGTCGAGCCGCCGCACTTCCGAGCTGAGGCAGACTGAAACATCCGGATGCTCGAAGACGTGCATCAGGCCGTTGTTGACGGTGAACTTGGCATCGGCCGGGCACAGCCAGCAGCGCAAATTGGCACAGCACGAGCTTCGCTGTGCGGTCGCCACACGCGCACGCGCGGTCGGCATGACGAAGTGCTGGTCGGGCTGCGCCGCCTTCATCATGCGGTCCGGCGTCGACATGCGATGCGGCGGCTGCGGAAACGGTTTCGAGCGCGGTAGCATCTGAGCCATGTCGGGATCGCCCGAGATCGACATGACCTCCTCGGCGTCGCAATAGAACGGCTCGAGCTCGTCATAGCTGATCGGCCAATCATTGCCGACGCCATAGGTGCTCTTCAGCCGGAAGTCGTTCGGATGGAAGCGCGGCGTCTGCGCGAACCAGCAGTTCGTGCCGCCGCCCAGTCCGATGGTGTAGTTCCACGGCTTTTCGGAGTTGGTCTTGTAGGTCGATTCGTCGTCGATGTCGGTGTTGGCATTCTGGCCGAGCTGCCACTCATGCGTGTTGTGCCGGCCCCATTCCAAAACCAGGACACGCGCTTTGCGGCGCTTGGCGAATGCGTGCAGGAAGAAGGCCGAACCAAAACCGGAGCCGATGGCGATGATATCGAAATGCTCGTTGGCGATTTGCTCGGGCCTGATATCCAGCACCATCAGATCCTATCCTTTCCCGAAAGCAGCGCGTTCACCGGCGGCCTCGTTGTCGTTCGTCGAGGCCGCCTTCTGAGCCGGCCTTCACGCAGCCACCCTGCCGATCGAGTGATATTCGATGCCGTGGCGGGCGATGACCTTCGGGTCATAGAGGTTGCGGCCGTCGAAGATGACCGGCGTGGTCAGCGCATCCTTCAGTGCGTCGAAGGACGGCGCGCGGAAGCTCTTCCACTCGGTGGCGATCATCAGCGCCTCGGCGCCGCGCAGAGCCGCTTCCTTGGTGCCGCAGAGCAGCAGATCGTCGCGCAGCCCATAGATGGCCTGGCATTCCTGCATCGCCTCGGGATCGTAGGCCTGCACCTTCGCGCCCGCCTTCCACAGCGCTTCCATCAAGTTGCGGGCCGGCGCCTCGCGCATGTCGTCGGTATTCGGCTTGAAGGCCAGGCCCCACAAGGCGAAGGTCTTACCCTTGAGGTTGCCCTTGAAGTAGCGGTTCACCTTGTCGAACAGGACGGACTTCTGCTCGTTGTTGCGCTCCTCGACAGCACGCAGCAGCTTGGCGTCGAACTTGACGCCCTCGGCGGTCTTGATCAGGGCGCGCACATCCTTGGGGAAGCACGAGCCGCCATAGCCGAGACCCGGATAGATGAAGTGGTAGCCGATGCGCGGATCGCTGCCGATGCCCTTGCGCACCTCCTCGATATCCGCGCCAAGCTGCTCGGCCAGATTGGCCATCTCGTTCATGAAGCTGATCTTGGTGGCCAGCATGCAATTGGCCGCGTATTTGGTGAACTCGGCGCTGCGCACGTCCATCACGATCATCTTCTCGTGGTTGCGGTTGAACGGAGCGTAGAGCTCGCGCATCACCGCCTCGGTACCCTCGCTCGAGGTGCCGACGATGATGCGGTCCGGCTTCATGCAGTCGGCCACCGCGGAACCCTCCTTGAGGAATTCCGGGTTGGAGGCGACGTCGAAGGCCAGGTCCTCGCGGCCCCTTTTCTTCAGCGTCTCGGCGATTCTGGCCTTGATCTTTTCGCAGGTGCCGACCGGCACCGTCGACTTGCCGACGACGATCTTGGGCGCCTCCATCTCGCGGCCGATCGCCTCGGCGACGGCCAGCACGTATTTGAGGTCGGCCGAACCGTCCTCGCCGGGCGGCGTGCCGACGGCGATCATCTGGATCTCGCCATGCTTGACGGCGGCCTTGGCATCGGTGGTGAATTTGATGCGGCCGGCGGCGTGGTTCTCCTTGACGAGGCTTTCGAGCCCAGGTTCGAAGATTGGGATAAGGCCCTGGTTGAGCCGTTCGACCTTCTTCTCGTCGATGTCGACGCACACCACCTGATGCCCGACTTCCGCGAGCACGGCGGCCTGCACGAGACCAACATAGCCTATTCCAAAGACCGTCAAGTTCATTCGGTGTGCTTCCTGTTCAGGGCCGTCTTCGGTGCGGCCGGTTCAGATGGCAGGCCGTCCAGGGCCTGTTTCCTATTGGAGCACGATCCGAAGCCGGTTCCCACTTTCTGCTGCATTCGGTTCGGGATCATGCCTAGTTGCTGTTGCTTATGCTGCATGCCAGCGATTCCGGGAACTGGCAGGGCTGGCCAAGCGCAGTGAATGCGACGCGCTCCACCTGCATCGTGACCTTGCGGCCCGGATCCGAGAAGGGGCCCATCCAGCTGGTCAGCTTCTCGCTGCCCCAGAGGCTGAAGAATATCTTTTGCGAGTGGGTCGGCAACTCCGCCGGGTTCGTCACTTCCTGGACGAGCTTGCCGTTGACGTAGAAGCGCAGCCGCTCCTTCTCCCAGACGAAGCCGTAGTCGTTGAAACCCTTGTCGGTGCCGCCTTCGACATCGGTGAGCTTTTCGTTCTTCGGCTTGCCGGAAATGTAAGTGTTGACCTGCACCTTGGAGGTGTCCTTGGTCAGAACCTCGAAGTCGATCTCGTCCCATGGCTGCTTGTCCTGGGGACCGATGTAGGAGAAGAACGCGGCATTCAGACCGGACCCGGTGTCCGTTTTCATGCGCGCCTCGTAGATTCCGTAGCCGTAGCGCTTTTTGGTCTGGATCTCGCCGCAGGCGAAAGCGCGATCCTTGGTCTGGCGCTTCTCGAAGCCCAACGTCAGTGCGCCGTCGGACAGGCTGACCAGGCGCTTCGACCAGGTGCAGTTCTGGTGCGGGCCGTTCGACCAGCCGTCGGATACGTACCAGCGCGAATGATCGAACTTGGTGAAATCATCGACGAATGAGGGTGCGCTCGGCAAGTCCTGCGCGTGGGCCTGGTCCTGCGCGTGGGCCTGGTGCACCGTTGCGGCAGCGGCCAGGAGAAGCGCTCCCGCCATGCACAGGTGCCAAAAGCTGCCTTGCCGATTCGACCGCATCGACGGCGTGGCATCGGCCACGACGATGGAGATAGTCTTGGGATCTGCGTTCATACTAACTTACCTTTGTGCTGTCCGCCCAACCCAAAGTCACCAATTGGCCCGCCGCATGACGAGCCGCTGCTGATCCTCCGCCCTTGTATCTTCCTCGTTACCTGCCTCGTGCCGCCAGACCGGCGGCTTGAGGAGACTCACCATTCTCTTCGACGATCGCGTCGAGTGAATGACGCAGTTCCTTCATCAGGCTGTTCTGGCGGGCAAGCGCTGCGATGCGCCGCTCGTAATTCAGGATCGATGTCGTCAGTTCGCTGACTTCGGACACCTTGCTCGTCGATGCCGAGCCGTTCTCCATCGCCTCGACCAGGAAGGCAGCGTTCGTCGCCTTTGACCGATAGCGATTCTCAAGCCCGGTCTTCTCCGCCTCGATCTCCGTCGCGATCTGATCCAGCAACCTCGCGAGACGATCGAAACGCTGGAGATCGGACTGCCGGTCCCGGGCTGGATCCCTGGATCTGAAGCCGAATATCGAAGCCATCCGGTTGGCCTTCCACAATTGCTGCACCGCAACATACACTGCCATTCCCAGGGCGACTAAGCAACCTCGGAGTTTGGCAAAGGCGTGTTTTTCGAATTTCCGGCCGCTGCCGCAGCGCGCCGAAACCTAGTTCTCGGCGGTTGCGGCGTTGGCCGCCATGAGGAAGCGCATCGGCGGCACCTGCTGCCGTTTCGAGGCAAGGCCGGCATGGCGAAACAGCGCCGCCAGCTTGTCGGCGGCGACGCCGCGAACGATGGGAATGAGGTTCGACTGGCTGGCCAGGGCGTAGGCGGCGGCCGATGCCAGGCCGCGCTCGGCCTTTACGTCGAGGAAGTTGCGCAGCCGGTATTTGTCGCGCACATGGCGTTCGTGCTTGCGCAGCACCGCTTTGGAGGTTTCCGGCAGGCTGTCGATCTTGAGCAGCGCCAGGTCGGCGTCGGCCAGACGCTTCAGATCCAGCGTCCGGTGGCGGCCGCTCAGCGAATCGGCACGAACGATCGCGCCGTAGCCGCAGGAGCGTATGACCTTGAAGCGCGCCCCACGGGCGACGGCGCGCGCATAGAGCTCGTAATCTTCGCCAAGGCGTAGGCTTTCGTCGTAGCGCAGGCCGTGGCGCTCGAGAAAGGCCCGGCTGATGACCGGCTTGAGGAAGCCAAGCTCGCCGCGCTGCACGCGGCGCCTGGAAATGTTGCCTTCGACGAACCTTTCGAGATCAAGGAACTCAGGGTCGGCCGAGAATGGCGGAGCGACGACCTTCGAGACATCGGTCGCCGCATCGTCCCTGATCAGCATGATGTTGTCGGCGGCGAAGTCCCAGTCGGCGCTGGCGAACAGCCTGCGAAACCGGCCTTCGAGAAAGAAATCGTCGGCGTCGAGAATGCTGATGAACGGTGAAGTGGAGCCAGCAATCGCGGCGTTGCGGGCAAAGGAGGGCCCTTTGTTGATGTCGAGGCGCATGACCGAGAGCCTGCCGCTGCCATCGTCGGCGGCGCGCGCTACTTGCGCAGTGTCATCGGTGGAGGCATCGTCGACGACGACGACTTCGGCCACTTCGGGCTCGCGCAGCGCGGAGGCGATGGCGGCCGGAATGGTGCGGGCTGCGTTGCGGGCTGCGATGATCACGCAGACCCGGGATTCCGTGTTGGACATCAATTCACCTTTCGATTGCACTGCACGAGTGACTCCGAATTTTCTGCCCCCTTGACGCCCGAAACGATGTTCACCGGCCGTCCGCCTCGCTAACTGTCGGCCTTTCGAAAATACGCCGGCTGAGATCGGCGGATGCCGCCCAGCCGGCCTCGGCCAGATAGCGGACCGGCTCGCGGCCGCACAATTCCCATAACACGGTGCGCCGCTGCGGCCAGCGCAAGGACGACAGCCAGGGCGCGATCACCATGTGGAACAGGTCGGCATTTTCTATGCGCGACAGGATGCGGGTGGCGCGCTCCGACAGGAGCATGTCCGAGCCGCCAAGAAGCACGTCGGCGGCCCTGAGGCCAAGCAGCAGCGTGCCCGCCAGGCCCTGCCCGGCCGCATAGGCGAGCACGCTCTGCTGTTCCGCTTCGCTCAGCAGGCTGGTGCTGGCTCTGATGTCGCAGACATAGCCGGCGCAGGGCTCGCGATTGAAGAAGGCCTTGGCGACGCTGATGCAGGACAAGAGCAGCGTGTCGGAGGCCGAGGTGAACGGCACCCTGGCGCCGGCGATCTCGACCTCGCGTTTGCGGCGCAGGAACCCGTCCGTATCGCGCGGGCTCGGTGATCCCGGCTGCTGCAGGCGGTAGTGAAGATCGACCGTGGACTGTTTCAATCCGCCGCCGCGGAGCATGTGCTGCTCCCCAAGGAAACGCAGCCACCAGACCGAGCGGGACTTGCCGGCGACCTCATAGCCGATCGAGCGCAGCGCCTCGCGTGCTTTGAAAAAGCCGCCCGGCGAGACCAGCAGGTCGACATCTCCCGAAGGCTTCATGAAATGGTCGCCATAGAGCAGCTGCTGCTGGAACGGCCCCTTCAGGAAGACGAAGTCGATCTGCCTGTCGCGCAGCACCTGGTGAATGGCCATCGAGTCCATCATGCAGGACGAGTTCATCGAAACCGTCCGCCTGCGATAGGTGTCGAGCCAGGCACGCAGTTCGGGCGGCGCTTGTGTTGCCGGCGCGCGCGACAAGGCCTTGAGCACGAAGGTCGCAACCTTGTTCAGCCTGACGATGTCGGCGACGCTGGCGAGCGAGATGGCCGCCCCAGGCGCCTCGCCCGCGGCAGCAGCCGGTCCGGAAGCGAAGAACAGCCTCAGGCAGGCTTGCACGTAGGCAACTTCATCGGCGCAGTCCGCGGCGCGCAGCCTTTCGTAAGAACCTTCCTGCACGGCCATTCCTGACAATGTCTCCGCAAAAATTCCGGTCGGCGCCTTATATTGCAACTGCGAAGCAAAGCATCGCCAAAATCGCTTCCGCCGTCTAGTTTTTCCTTAGGCGTCCCGTTTTGATGCAACCGCAACGTTTAACTGCGACATGCGAGCATGGTCGAGCGGAACTCCGATCGAGAGCCGAACCAAGGCCGCTATGAACGCCAAATCGGGCGATTTGCGAACAAATTTCTTCGTGCTTATAAAGCGGGCATTTGAGTCAAAAAATTTATCCTAATCAAATCAGATGCTTAATTCGGCGTCACTGGCGCGTCGTTGAATTCCGCTATCAGGCGTGACTAGGATGCGATTGCCGAAGGTTTGATCACAGGCAGAGCCAAGCGCAACCGGCAATTGATTAACAGTTGGTAAATCAGGCTTGACTCACATATGACGCCATGCAGCTATTGCATTGCAGCATTGTAAGTGCTGACGGCACTCGACAGGCCGTTTCCAGTCCATATTGGAGAGTAAAATGGAACAGAATGTTGAAAAGCATGAGTACGAAACGCCTAGCCTGACGGTCCACGGTTCGATCGAGACCATCACGCAAGGCGGCGGCGGCTCGACGGCGCTCGACGCGTCGTTCCCCGCGCATACGCCGATCGGCGAACTCACGTTCTCCTGAGCTTGATTTCGTCCCGGAGTGCGACGTTGGGGCTCCGGGCGTAAACGATAAGGGAGGCCGGGGGGCGTTAGTCTCCCGGCTTTCCAACCGGTCCCGAACATGACGAAGCGTAGCGTATTGTAAACAGAGGTTTTAGGATGAACTGGAACCCATCGGACCGCGACTGCGTGAGTGCGACCAATGATGCCGTGGCCTGCGAATTCGGCAACGGGCTGGCGCTGCTCAATTTGAAATCCAACATCTATTACAGCCTGAACAGCGTCGGCGCCTATATCTGGGATCTGATCCAGGAGCCGCGGCCGATCGCGGATATCCGCAGCGCGGTGCTCACGCGCTACGACGTCGATCCCGAGCGTTGCAAGGCCGACGTCGACGGGTTGTTGAAAGGCCTGGCCGAGGCAGGGCTTGCGAGGCTCCACCATGAGGAACTTGTCTAGGGTTCTCTCCTTGAGTGGCTCGGAGATGCTGTTTCTGGCGCACTGCCTGCTGGTGGTCGCGGCGGTGCGGCTGGGATTGACGCTGTTTTCGTACAACCGCCTTCGCCGCATGGTGACGCAGCTCGATGCGCCTCACGAGGCCGGCATCGGCGACCTGAGGCGCGTCGCCTGGGGCGTTGCCGCCGCGGCCCGTCTCGTTCCCTATGCAAGCTGCCTCACCCAGGCGATCTCCGGCCAATATATTCTCGCCCGCCAGGGCAACGCCTCGAAAATCCGCATTGGCATCGAGCGGGATACGGGCACGCAATTGAAGGCGCATGCCTGGCTGATTAGCGGCAACCATATTGTCCTTGGCGGTTCCATCAACGGATTCGCCCATCTTGTCGATCACGGCCAGTAGCCAATGAGCGGCATCGCCGGAATTCTGCCCAGGCAGCAAGGCAGGCCGTCCGCCGCAGCCGACATCCAGCAAATGCTGGCGCGCATGCATCATCGCGCCCGTGATGGCTGTTCGTGGTGGATGGACACGACCACAACCCTTGGTGCAACCCTTGGCCATGCTTGGCTGAACACAACGGATGAAGCCGGCCCCGGCCCCCTGACCATGGCCGGCGGCAAGCTTGCCGTCACCGCGGACTGCCGGCTGGACAATCGCGAGGAATTGCTGGCCAGGCTCGGCATCAGGGACTCTTCGCTTGCCGACGGCTCGCTGCTGATGCGCGCCTATCTGCGCTGGGGCGAGGCATGCCCGACCCATCTGCAAGGCGACTTCGCCTTCGCCATCTGGGACAGCGAGCGCCAAGTCCTGTTTTGCGCGCGCGACCATTTCGGGGTGAAACCCTTCTACTATCATGCGGATGACCAGCGTTTTATCTTCGCCTCGGAGATCGGTCCCATCCTCGGCGTGAGCGGCGCCGGCGCGCGCCTCAGCGAGCATCAGATTTCAGGGTTTCTAGCCGGGCTGCCCGACGATCCGCAGTCGACGCCCTATACCGACATGTTCCGCCTGCCGGCCCGCCACAGCCTGACGGTGAGCGACCGCCAAGTGGTGCTGCGCCGCTATTGGCAGATCGAGCCGTCGCCGAGACCGATGCGGTCCGATGCGGCGGAGGAGTTTCGTCACCTGTTCTCGCAATCGGTCCGCAACCGCATGCGAGGGACGCCGGCGGTCGGCGCGATGCTCAGCGGAGGCCTCGATTCTTCCGCGATCACCTGCGTGGCGGGCCTGCAGAACGCCATGGCGCGAAAGCCCAGATTACCGACCTTTTCGCTGATCTTCGAACGGGGTTCCTCGATGGACGAGAGGCCTTTCATCGACGCGGTAATCGGCCAGCAGAAGGTTGACGGCACGCTGATTGCCGTCGGCAATTATGCGCCGTTCGCCGAGTTCGAACGCATCCTCGAAGAACAGGAGGGGACGTTCCTGGCGCCCGGCCTGTCGCTGACGCGCGGTATCTACAGGGAGGCTGGCGCGAAAGGCATGAAGGTGCTGCTGGACGGCCATGGCGGCGACGAAGTCGTCTCGCAAGGCCATGGCCATCTGCACGAGCTTGCCAATGCCGGCAAATGGATGGAGCTGTGGCGGGAAATCCGCAGCGCCTCGAACACCTATGGCGACAGCATGCTGGGCCTGTACTACCAGTTCCTGACCCTCTACGGGCCGGCATGGCGCATCGCAAAACTCGGGCACACGGCACGCCGCATCCTGGGCAGGGTTCGCAGCAGGCCGGCCGCACCGCGCGGCCCGAGCTGGCGCCATCTGGTCAATCCGGAGCTTGCCAGGCGGACCGACCTCGTCGACCGCTTCCACCGGGCCGGACACATGCCGTCCACGGTGAGCGCCAGTGAAGCGCTTAGCCATCGCTGGATCCTGTCGAACGGGATTGTGCCGCACGCCTTCGAGGTCCTCGACAAGGCCGCCGCCAATTTCGGCGTGGAGCCGCGCTATCCGTTTTGGGACAAGCCGCTGGTCCAGTTCTGCCTGGCGCTGCCGGGCGAAGAGAAATTGCACAACGGCTTTGGCCGCCATGTGCTGCGCCGGGCCATGGAAGGGATCCTGCCGCCGTCAGTCCAATGGCGGCGCGACAAGATCGATTTCAAGTCCAACCTCGTCCACGGCATGCTCGGCAACCACCGCGATCTTGTCGACAAGGTTCTGGTATCGGATGCGGACCGCATCGCGCCCTATGTCAACCTGCCCGAGGTGAGCGCGGCCTATGCGCGGATCCTGCGGCAGCCGGATGAGGCGACCCTGCCCGATGTCCAATGTGTCTGGCGCTCGATCGCGCTTTCTCTCTGGTTACGGCAAGTTCAACTGCGTGGGAGCCAAGCATGACGAGATCGAACACGTCGCTCGCGGCCGACCCCGGGCATGCTCGGTTGCGTGTCGAAGGCACTCCTGCCAGAGAGCGCCGCTTCTACAAGGCCTATGGCCTGACGATCAGCTCGGAACTGGCCTTGCCCGAGCTCGAGCCGACGGCGCCCGCCGCGGCCGACATCGTGATCGCCGTCGGTCCGATCGACTATCCAAAACCCTCGCTCGAGGCCGGAACCGCTTTCCGTTTCGAGCCAAGGCAACAATATCTGGCATGGCAGGCGGTCGGCGCCTTCCTGATCAGCGACGCCTGCCGGATCATTGTCGATCCGGCGCCCGGGATAGACGACCAGCTGATCGCCTTTCCGCTGCTCGGGCCGGTCATGGCGCTGCTTTTGCACCAGCGCGGCCTGCTCATCCTGCATGCCAGCGCGATTGCGGTCGGCGGCAGGAGCGCGATCTTCATGGGCGACAAGGGCGCCGGCAAATCGACGACGGCCGGAGCGATGATCAGCGCCGGGCACGGATTGCTGACCGACGACGTCGTGGCGCTCGACCTGTCCAGCCCGGACGAGCCAATGATCGTTCCGGGCTTTCCGCAGCTGAAGCTGGCGGCCGACGCCGCGGCCGCCATCCCGATCCGGCAAGCGAAGGTGCGCCCACAGGTGCATCCGGCGATCGACAAGGCACAGCATCGCCTGCATGGCGGATTTTCGCCGGACAAGGTTCCGGTGACGAGGCTCTACATTCTCGAGCGCGGTGAAAAGGCGGCGATATCGCCGCTGCCCGAGATAGCGGCGCTGTCGGCCGTCATCAAATTCTCCTACGTGACACGCTTCGGCCGGCCGGCCCTGGTCGGCGATTTCGCCATCCGGCACCTTCGCCATTGCGCCGGGTTGGCGGGCCGTATCGGCGTGTGCCGCCTCGAAGTGCCGACAGGCCTTGGCCGGATCGGCGAGGCCGTGGCCCTCATCGAGAAGGACCTGGCGTCCGACGATCGTGCGCGGTGAGCAGATCCATGCCGGCATCATCCGTCCTTCGCTTGTCGCTGTTTCGGGAAATCGCCGGATTTGCCGGCGTCATCGCCAGGATCGGCGGGCGGCGGACCTGGACGGCCTTGCTCTTCCTGATCCTGGGAAGCCTGACTGAAGGCATCTCGATCCTGCTTCTCATCCCCTTGCTGCAACTGGTGGGGCGTTCCGAGCAGAATTTCGCGGTCAGACTGCCGGGTAACGACCTCGTGCGCTGGCTGGTGCCTGACGGGACGCTGCAGCTGACGACGGTGCTTTGCGCGCTGGTCGGGCTTGTCGCGCTGCAGGCGGCCTTCAACCGCTTCAAGTCCGTCTACATGGCCAGGCTTCTGTTCGATTTCATCAACCGTCTGCGCATGAATCTGTTCGAGAGCATCGGCAAGGCGCGCTGGGGCATTTTCTCACGCATGCGCAGTTCCGATCTCGACCACGCGCTGACCGGCGACATAGACCGCGTGCAGGCAGCGGCTTTCGCGCTACTTATGCTGGCGCAGATCGGTGTGCTGCTGGCGGGCTATCTCGTCATATCGCTTTTCATCTCGCCGGTGATGACAGGCCTCGCCATCGTGATCGGCGTGCTGATGTTCGTCGCGCTGCAGCCTTTTCGCACCCGCGCCACGGCGTTCGGCCGGGTGGTGACGACCAATCGCCAGGATCAATACCGCACGGTCTCGGAGTTCCTGGGCGGCATCAAGGTGGCCAAGAGCCTGAATGTCGAGGCGAGCTATTTCGCGCAGCTGCAGACGACCCTCGAAAAGATGAAGGCCGACAACATCAGCTATGTGCGCAACTCAACGATCGGCACCGCCTTGTTCCAGGTGGCGAGCGTCGTCGGGCTCAGCCTGTTCATCTATATCGCGCTAGTTCGCTTCAACCTGTCGCTGGCCGAAATCGTGGTGCTGTTGCTGGTTTTCATGCGCATCGCGCCGCGCTTCATGGACATGCAGACCCAGGCGCAGCAGGTTTTGATCAATCTGCCTGCCTATGCCTCGATGCGCGACCTGCAGACGCGCTTCGACGCGGAGCGCGAATTCGACGCGGAGCGCGAACCGGCAAGCAGTGAATCCGTTGAAGGCGCCAGGCTGGCGCTCGATACAGGGCTCAACATACGTGATGTTTCGTTCGCCTATGGTGACGTTTCCCCAGCACTCAGGGATGGCGAAGGGGGCGGCAGACCGGTGGTGAGCGGCATCACCTTCGGCCTTCCCGCCGGCAAGGTCACCGCCCTCATCGGTCCTTCGGGATCGGGCAAGAGCACGATTGCCGACATGCTGCTTGGCCTGCTCGAACCGACGCAAGGCAAGATCCTCGCCGACGGCGTCGAGATCGGAGCGCAAAACCGCCGACGCTGGCGCGACCAGGTGGCCTATGTGCCGCAGGACGTGTTCCTGCTGCACGATACGATCGCCGCGAATTTGCGTCTTGCCGCGCCGCAGGCCGGCGACGACGAACTGTGGGCGGCGCTGCGGGCGGCGCACGCCGCCGACTTCGTCGAACGGCTCGAGCATCGGCTGGATACGGTGGTCGGCGATCGCGGCGTCCGGCTCTCGGGCGGCGAACGCCAACGCATTGCACTGGCGCGCGCGCTGTTGCGCAAGCCGTCGCTTCTCATCCTCGATGAGGCGACCAGCGCGCTCGACTGGCAGAACCAGTCGCTGATCGCCAAGTCGATCGATGGGCTGCGCGGCCGGATGACCATCCTGACCATTGCGCACCGGCCGTCGATGATCGCCTTCGCCGACTGGGTCGTGGCAATCGAGAATGGCCGCATCGTCGAGGTCGGCCATTATCAGCGGTTGAAGCAGAAATCCGGCAGCCGGTTGTCACGGATGCTGTCAGGCGAACAGGCCGAGAGACAGACCGCCGACGTTCGCTGAGGACTATTTGGCCACGGCGCAGCGAAGCAAGAATCAGTGAATGCTTCGCCTGGCGCTGAATTTCTCGTTCTTGGCCGTCTGGTCCAGGCCCAGGTTTCTTTCGGCTTCGCGTGCCTTTTCGGCTGGCGTCGGGGCGCTCCTGGCGACCATGACGAAGACCAGCAGAAAGTAGCCAAGCTGAATGATGACGGCGCAAGCGATGGCACGCAGCAGCGTCATGCCCAGCGAAGCGCCATCGAAATACGACCACGCGACCACGATCGCGATGGCGAAAACCATTCCTATGATGAATTTTTGTAGTGACATGCCCGTCGTCCCGTCAACCGACGCGAGCATGCAAAAGCGACGACTTACCCACCCGAGTATCTCCCCATGCGCCACGCGAGCTTATTCTTATGCCCACTTTCGACCGGTTGCTTCCAGCCTTTCCAACCTATCCAAACTCTAACAGGAACAATTTGCGACTCTATTAAGGTGGGAAACTGTCGGCAAGGCCAACCGCAAATAATTTTGAGCGGGTCGACGGGATCGACTCTGCCATGCTGCGACGCACACGCAGGCACCATAGCGATTAGGAGGAAGTGAATTCTACTTCAGTAAAAGCTACAATGTTAATTAGTATTTTATGCGAACAACTCAGGTCATCCAGCGAATCTTAAGCAATTTAACGCCCCACGCTCTGCGACGAAGAACGATTCGCCCAAAATCGGCCCCAAAAAAGCACTACATTTTCAGCACTTGCTCACAAATTGTCACAAACGTGCCACAAAGGCGAATTTTTGGGCAGAGCGCGTTTATTATTTAGTCAATTCATGACGTGACTATTTCACCGTGATGGGAAATTGTGTGTTGCGCTGCAGCATTTTTTTGATATCGTGCCGTAAACCATTCGTTCAACGTATGGAGCTTTAAGCATGAGGGACGTCGCCAAGTCGGCCAATGCGGGGTTTTCGCAGGTCGGCATTGATTTTCCGCCACCCATCGGCGGCCTGCTCAAACGCAGTTTCGATATTGTCGGCTCACTGGTCGGCCTGGTTCTTCTCAGCCCGCTGTTCGTGATGGTGGCCCTTCTGGTCAAGCTGTCGGACGGCGGCACGATCTTCTATGGCCACAAGCGCATCGGTCGCGGCGGCCGGGTGTTCCCCTGCCTCAAGTTCCGCACCATGGTTCCGGACGGCGAGCGCGTGCTGGCTGCTTACCTTGCCGCCAATCCGGAGGCGAATGCCGAATGGATCGCGACGCGTAAGCTGAAGAACGACCCGCGCGTCACCCGCGTCGGCGCAGTGCTGAGGAAGCTCAGCCTCGATGAATTGCCGCAGATCATCAACATCCTGCAGGGTGACATGAGCCTCGTCGGACCGCGGCCCGTCGTGCGCGACGAACTGGAGATCTACGGCAGCGCCGCCGTCTACTATCTGAAGTCGCGCCCAGGCCTGACCGGGCTGTGGCAGGTCAGCGGCCGCAACGACGTATCTTATGACACCCGCGTGGCGTTCGATCGCCACTATGTCGAGAACTGGTCGTTGTTCGAGGACGTTCGTATCATCGTCAAGACCGTGCCTGCGGTGTGGATGTCGCGCGGCTCCTACTAGAGCTAGTCTCGCACGGCCGGTCTTGCATTGAGGCGGCCGCCTTCGGCCAGCAGCGAACCCATCGGGCGGTGGGGGCAAAGCGGATCGGAAACGTTCAGTTGAAAACAGACATCGTCGGACTTCTTCGCAGCAATCTGTCCATATCCACGGCGCCGGTACGGCTCATCGCAGCCTGCCTGGCGCTCTCGCTTTCGGTCCCGGCCATGGCCGGCGACTACCAGCTCGGACCGCAGGACAAGCTCAACATCCGCATCGCGGAATGGCAGACCGTCGAAGGCACGTTCCGTGACTGGTCGGCGGTCAACGGAGACTATTCGGTCGGCCCCGGCGGAACGCTCTCTGTGCCTTTCGCAGGCGAATTGCCCGCCGCCGGCAAGACCACCGCCGAGATCGCAGCGACGATCAGCCAAGCCCTGCAGCGTAAGTTGGCGCTTGCGGACAAGCCGGAAGCATCCGTGGAAATGGTGCAGTTCCGGCCGTTCTACATTTCGGGCGAAGTGCAGTCGCCTGGTCAGTTTCCCTACGTGCCCGAACTGACGGTGCTCAAGGCGATCAGCGTTGCCGGCGGCATAAGGCGCACTTCCGATCTCGGTGCCCAGCTCGGCAAGGACCTGGTCACAGCCAAGGGCAATTTTGACATTTACGACGACCAGCGGGTTCGGCTGGTGGTCAAACGCGCCCGCATCGATGCCGATCTGGTCGGCAAGACTAGCTTCGACGTGCCGAAGGAGGTCGAGGGCGATCCGCGGTTGCAGGCCATCGTTGCCGACGAGATGACAATCCTCACCTCCGACCAGAAAGCGCTGAAGCTGAAGCTGCAGGCGCTCGACGAGTTGAAGAGCGTTTTGCAGTCCGAAATCGAATCGCTGCAGCAGAAGATCGTGAACCAGCAGAAGCAGGTCGATCTGGCGCAGAAGCAGCTCAGCAACATCGGCCCGCTGGCTCAAAAGGGTTTGGTCGCCAATTCGCGATTGCTGGATTCACAGCAATCCGTCGCCGACCTGCAAGGCAAGATCCTGGACTACGAAACGGCCATTCTCACCGCCAAGCAGTCGATCAGCAAGGCGACGCAGGATGCCATCGATGCCCAAAACACCTTGAGCTCGAAGCTCGCCGCCGACCGGCAGCAGACCGAAGCCGATCTGAACGAGGCTGCGCTCAGGGTGGGCATGCAAAAAGGCCTGATGGCCCAGGCAACGGATCCGGCAACGACGGCTGCCATCACAAGCGGCGAAGAACCGGCCCTCCTCTATTCGCTGGTGCGCGTTGTCGACGGCAAGACGAGCGAGATCGCCGCCAAGGAGGACACACCGGTGCTGCCGGGGGACGTGATCAAGGTCAAGCTGGCGCCGATGGCCAGCCAGTAGGCATGACAATGGTCAGCCTGTAGGCCTGACAATCGTCAGCCAGTAGGTAAACGGCCCGGCGTCATCGACGCCGGCCGGCAGGAGTTGAGAAGGCAGCTCAAGTGCCGCCCAGCCGGGCGCAGGAGAGCCGCTGTAGACGTCGCGCAGCGATCCGCTGATGAAGGCCCATAATGCAGCCGGCACCCCGTCACGTGTACCTCAATCTCGACGCAATGCGCGGCGTGGCGGCGATCAGCGTCATGCTCTACCACTTCTCGCCATTCATCTCCGACGGCAAGGTGCTGCCTTCGAGCTACCTTGCGGTCGACCTGTTCTTCCTGCTCAGCGGCTTCGTCATTGCACACGCCTATGACAGGAAGATCGAAACCGGGATGAGCGTCGGCAGCTTCCTGCTGATCCGGCTGATCCGCCTCTACCCGCTCTACCTTGCCGGCACGCTGCTCGGCTTTTTCTATCTGGTGATCAAGAACAGGCTGATTCCGGCCGAGTATCTGCCGGTCTCCGACATTGCCGTCATGCTGACGACGGGCATGCTGTTCATTCCGCTGGTCGGCGATGCCTATCACACCATCTTTCCGCTCAATCCCGCCTCCTGGTCGCTGTTTTTCGAGCTGCTGGTGAACATTGCCTATGTGCTCTTGTTCTTCGTGCTGTCGAAAAGGGCGCTGGTGGTGCTGATCGCCGGCAGCCTGGCGTTGCTGATCCTTGCTGCGGTGCTGGCCGGCACGCTCGATTTCGGCATGACCGGACAGACCATCGCCAGCGGCCTGCCGCGCGTCACCTTCTCGTTCTTTCTGGGCGTGCTGCTTTGCCGGTCGATGGGGAGCATCCAAAGGAGTCTCGGGTTCCTGCAGAAAGGCTACTGGGTCGAGATGGCGATGATCCTGACACTGGTGGTCTTTGCCATCGCGCCGGCAGGCGCCGGCCGCGCGCCCTACGATCTCATCTGCGTCGTGCTGTTGTTTCCGCTCTTGGTCACGGTTGGCGCCGTAGCGCCGACCCGTCCAGGCCTTGCCAGGCTCTATGGCTGGCTCGGACGGATCTCCTACCCGATCTACATCATCCACACGCCGATGCTGATGATCATCGCGGGAGCGGGCAAGGCCGTCTCCATCGATCCGTTCGCCAACCATCCCTGGTTCGGCATCGTCATGGCGCTTGCCGTGATCGTCATCGCCGACATCGCAACCCGCCTCTATGACGAGCCGGTGCGGCGGTTCCTGCAGCGGCAGATGCAGCGTTCTCGCGCCATCGCCTGAGCGTCGGCCCTGCCGCTTAGAGCGGTTCGGCTTTTGATGGACCCGACGACCCACTCTAAGTATTTGTTTTCACACAATTCCGGACGGAAAACCGCTCCGCACTTTTCCTGGAATTGCTCTAACCTATTGCGTGGGTTCCGCTGCTTGCGGTTTTCGCTTCCTGGATGGCGATCCGCGACCGCTGCGGCCGCACCACCGGCACTTCGCGCAGCTTGAACAGTCCGTAGTAGACGACGAACGAGGCGGTGAAGTAGGGGCCGAGGATTTCGACCTCGAAGAAGGAGCGGAGCAGCATGAGGCCGACCGCGCCGGCGAGGACGACCGAATCGGCGCGCCAGTCGCGGAAGATCACGGACGATACGTGTCCATAGAAGGCGCGCAGGATGACCAGCGCAATCAGCGTCACCCCGACAAAGCCGAGCTCAACCAGCGTCTCGATATAGGTGTTGTGGAAGTGGAAGCCGGTGCGCGTCGTGATGTAGAACTCGGCCCACAACCGTTCGGCCTCGGCGAAACCCTGCACCCAATAGGCGGCATAGCCATAGCCGAGGACCGGGAATTGCTGGGCGGCCTCCCAGCCCTGTTCCCACAGATAGGTTCGCCCAGTGAGCGTCGAATCCTTGCCGAAGATGCCGAGCACGAAATCCATAAGGCCAAGATTGAGCGCCGCCATGATCGCCCCGACCAGCGTGCAGGCGCCGACCGCGAACAGCACCCGCCTGTAGCGGCGTGACAGCACCTTGCTCACGCCAAGCAGGATGACGACCGCCAGCCCCGCCGGCAGCGACGCCACCGAGGTGGCGGAATGGGCGATGGCCAGCATGTAAAGCGACAGCAGGCCGATCGGCGCCGTCCAGACCAGGCTTGGCCAGCCGCGCCGGTAAAAGATGACAAAGACGAAGCAGAGATAGATGCCGAACGAAGCGAAGAAGCCGACCTGGTTTTTGGAGCCGAAGGCCCCGACGAAATTGGTGGTCCCGTCGATGGTGTCGAGCGCATAGGCGCCGACATGCAGCGAATAGAGCAGGACGAAGAAAATTCCGATCAGGGAACCCACCACCAATGTGCGAACACTGACCGTGCGCGCGGCAACATAGGCGCAGAGGACATGCGAGAAATACTGAAGCGACGCCCTCGCGGTCGTGCCGGGCGCATGCGACCAGAAAACCGAGAAGCAGACATAGGCGACAAACAGCAGCGGCAGCCAGGCGTCGGAGAGATGCCGCAAAAACCGCCGGTAGTCGACAAGGATGAGCGGAAGCCAGACCGCGTAGTAGGCGAGGATGAGAACCTGGCCGAAATTGGTCGAGTAGGCGAAGGCAAAGATCGAAACGGCGACGGCGAAGGTGCCGTAGACGACACTCTTCTCCGGATCGATCAACAAGGATTTTGGAATCTTCATATCGCTAACGGATCTCTCATCCATTGAGCCTTCACGGCTGGGCCTGCCAGAGGCTGGTCCGAGGCCCGATCCTGGGCGTCTATTGTGCAGTGCAATATAACCTACCGTTCAATCGCGCCTCACTCAATGACAAATGTTGTCGCGGGCAAACGGCAAGGACCTGCGCATTGTCATGCAACAGGTGAATGGCGTTAATGCGGCGCGTTCGTCTCATAAGGCCGGACCGGGTCGGGGGCGGCGAGCCGGAGCTACCACAGAGCACCGCCGGTGATCTGGATGTTTTCCATGGTGATGCCCCTGGCCGCGTCCGAGCACAGGAAGACGGCAAGCCCCGCGATCTCTTCCGGCTGCAGCATACGCTGTTGCGGGTTGCCGCGCGCGATTTCGGCGATGGCTTCCTCCGGCGTACGGCCCTTGCCTTCACGCTCGACGACTTGCGCAACGTTGCGGCGCATCAGTTCGGTCTCCACCCAGGTCGGGCTGATCATGACGCAAGTGACGCCATGCGGGGCGCCTTCCAGCGCCACGCAGCGGGTCAGGCCGAGCAGGCCGGCCTTCGAGGCGCAATAGGCCGGATTGTCCTTCCAGCCGACGGAGGCCGCGGTCGAGCCGATGTTGACGATACGGCCCCAGCCGCGCCCGATCATGCCGGGCAGCACGGCACGGGTGACGCGGAAGGCACCGGTGAGGTTGGTGTCGACAATCTTGTCCCAGAGTTCGTCGGAATGGCCGCAGACCGGCTGCTCGGCTGTGGTGCCGGCGGCATTGACGAGGATATCGGCCGGCCCGATCGCGGCCTCCGCCTCGGCCGCGAAGCGATTGCTGAGATCGCTGTCGCGCACGTCGAGATGCGCAGCGTGGACTTTCGTGCCATGCGCCGCCAGAGCCGCGCGCACCCGTTCGATCTCGTCGGCGCCCGGATAGTAGGCGGCGTCGGTCCTGCCCGAGCCCGGCGCGGCCACATAGGAGCCGACGGCCACGTTGGCCCCGGCCTGTGCCAGCGCCGTGGCGATGGCAAAACCCATGCCGGAAAAACCGCCGGTGACGATGGCGGCGCGGCCCGAGAGATTGGTCATCGAACAGGTTCTCCGCAATCACACCGCAAGGCAGCCGCCATCGACCATCATTCCGGAGCCGGTGGCGAACTTCGATCCATCCAAGGCCCGGCAACCGGCCCGGTCAAGGCTGTAGCGGCTTGCCAAGCCAATCGCGGTAGAAGCCTTCCAGGTCAGGCTCGAAATCATGCACGATCGGATAGCCGGGTGCGGCGGCCTCGACCTCGTGCAGCGTGCCGCACTGCGGGCAGATGAACTCGCGGATCTCCATCCACGCGGGATCGGGAAGATCGCTGTTGGGATAGATCTCACGCACCGTCTCTTCGGTATCGCGCACGATGATCGCAGCCTTGAGCTTCCAGTTCTTGCGGTAGTCGCCGAAGGAATGGCCGCATTCGCATCGCGTTATCCGCTCTTCGCCGCTCTGGCAGATGAAGAGATGATCGCTAACCGGCAACAGGATCGGATCCTTCCAGGCGACGCGATCCTGATGGACGGCGACGATCTTGAAGAAGCGGTCATCGTCCTTGTAGGCGCTCATGATGCGCCGTGTCTGCGGCCAGGGCAGCTGACCGCTAGCCAGATCGCGGATGATTTCCTTGCTGTATGAGGTCATGGCTTTGCTCCCGCCGTGAAGATCGATCTGGCGTCGACGTTCCAGAAATCACTGAAATCTTTGGTGAAGCGCGGCGACAGTTTGATTGCGCTGGCATACATTTTCCTCACCTCCGGGGCGAAGTCGGCCTTCTCGACGCGGCCGCGCTCGGCGGCGATCCAGTCCGATACCGGGATCGCTTTGGCCAGGCGCTCCTTACGCATGGCGGCGCGGCGTTTGGCGGTCGCGTCGACATCGACGACCGGATAGCCCTCGGCATCGTCCTTGAGCACGATGCCGAAAACCTGGTCCGCCGCCTCGCGGGTGAGAAAGCCGTTTTCGACATCCCATGCCGTCTTGATCGGGTCGCGCTCCAGCACGTCGCCATAACCGCCGCCGCCATTGTAGGAATGGCTGAAGATATCGCCTTCCTTGTGCGGGGCGGTGATGTAAGGGCCTTCGATCACGACATGGTCGCCGCCGATGTTCCTCTCGTAATCCGAGACGTGCGGATCGGTGCCCGGCGCATGCGCCAGCGGTTCGCCTTTGGCTGCCAGTTCGTGAATGTTGGAGTTGCGCACGGCGCGATGCTTCTGGCAGGTCGGCGCAGGATAGCCGCCGCACATGCCGCCATTGTCGAACACGCGCGAGGAGTGCTCCGACGTGTGCAACCTGAGATGCGAGGTCTTGTTGATCAGCCAGGTCGAGATGAACGAGCAGCCGCCGCGATATTTGCCGGCGCCGCCCGAGTTGGGAACGATCGAGCGGCCGATATAGACCATCGGCATCGACTGTTCCCAGACCTCGATGTTGCCCATGTCGGATTCCGGGTTCCAGCCGACATAGGCGGTGTCGAGCCCGTCCTTGATGGCCAGCGCGCCGGAGCCGGCGGCGGCGCATTCGAAATGTGCCATGCCGAACGGCGTGCCGTACTGGCTCTCGCCACCCATTTCGATCATCGGGCTGTTGACCTGGCCGACAAAGGCCTCCTCGACATAGCCGCGCGCCACGAAGCTGCGCGACAGCAGCCGCTGGAACACGCCGTAGGCCGGCAGCAGCAGCGCCCATGATGTCGCCGTCGCCACCATCTCGTTGTCGGGATTGGTCCAGGTGCCATGCGGCAATTTCAGCTCGGTCGCCATCCAGGCACCGTCATTGACCAGGCCTTCGAAATTCATGTGCTGGGTCAGCGTCACGAACATGCCGCCATCCATGCCGGCCGGCGTGCAGTTCATCGAATGGTAGCCCCAGGGCTGGGTGCCCTCGAAGTCCATGGTGATCTTGCCGTCGGTGCCGATCTCCATCTCGATCGGGATGTTGTAGAGCCAGTCGGGATCGCCGAGCGGCTGGAAGCCGGGCTTGCCGGCGTTGACGTGGCCATAGAAGGTGTGGCCGCGATAGATGCCGGGCACGGTGAGCTGGCGCGTGCGGGCGAGCTGGGCGCGACGGCCCTCCTCGATGAACTCCTTCGACACCTTCATCCAGTAGTCGAGGCCAATTTCCGAAATCAGCTGCTTGACGCTTTCGCGCATGTCGATGCACGAGGCGACTTTGGCCTTCTCGTCCAGCACCCAGTAGATCGGCATGCGCAGATTGCGCTCGCAGCGGATGACATAGTCGCGGCGGATCTCGTCGTTCTCACCGATCTTCTCGGCGCAGACAAACAGGCCTTCGGTGAAGCGCTCCTGCGCCAGGCAGACGTCGCCGCCGGGCGTAATGCCACCGGCCTCCAGCTCGTGGCAGACAGCACCGGCCCAGCCGACCAACGTGCCTTCATGGAAGATCGGCACCACGTCCATCACGTCAGGCACCTGCACGGTGCCGATGAATGCATCGTTGTTGGCGAAGATGTCGCCTTCGCGGATGCGCGGATTGTCCTCGTAGCCGTTTTTGATCATCCATTTGATGAAGCGGCTCATCGTGTGGACGTGCACCATGATGCCGTTGGAC
Source organism: Mesorhizobium sp. CNPSo 4689 (assembly GCF_057784325.1). Classification (NCBI taxonomy): domain Bacteria; kingdom Pseudomonadati; phylum Pseudomonadota; class Alphaproteobacteria; order Hyphomicrobiales; family Phyllobacteriaceae; genus Mesorhizobium; species Mesorhizobium sp. CNPSo 4689. Next base: position 248,069 of record NZ_JBWLUZ010000001.1, on the reverse strand, counting down.
AGCGCGATGGCGTCGCCCTCGGGGGTATAGATCGCCACCACCATCTCGCCGACCTCGCGCACGCCGGGCGAAGCCGAAATGCGGCGGGCCATTTCACGCGCCGAGACGCAATAGGCGCGCAGCTTGGTGTGCAGCGTCTCGAATTTCAGCGGGTCCTGGTTGCGCAGCGACAGCTCGGTGATGCCGTCATAGCAGCCGGTCTCTTCCATCAGCCGCTCGGAATCGAGCAGCCTTTCGCGAAGCCGCAGGGCCGAGGCAGGTTTGTCCAACATGGCGGTCGCCCTCTCAAGCATGGGAATAGTGAAGCAGCGTCCATTCATCGACGAAGACACGGTCTTGCAGATGAACGACGAGCGTGGTGGCAGGATGTTCGATAATGGCCGGGCCGATCACTTCATGGCCGGGCTGAAGCAGGTCCATCTCGTAGAGATTGGCCTTGTGCCAGCGCCCGGCGATATAGGCCTCGCGCACACCCTTATGGGCGGAGGCGGGATTGGAGGCGCCGAGCGGCCGCTTCAGCAGCACCGGCTTGACCTTGTCGGCGGTAGCGATGAGCCCGAGTTCAGTGATGGTGAAGCCCGCCTCGCCATAGCGCGAAACGCGATGGTTGACCTTGGCGTAGACCGCCTCGAACTCGTCGAGAACCTTGCGCATATCGTCGGCCGAATTGACCTCGGCAAGCGGTGCCATGACTTCGACGTCTTCGAGCTGGCCAGTGTAGCGCATCATCAGGAACGGCACGGTTTTGATCTTCTCGCGCGCATGGCCGTCGGCGATCATCTCGTCGACTGCCGCCTTGGTCAGATCGTTCCAGACCGTGGTGACCTTGGCGCCAAAGCCCGCAAGCGTCGCTTCGTCGGCGCGCGAGGGGATGTCATGCTGCGTCGACACCGAATGGCGGCGCATGAAATCGGCGGTGGTGCAGCCGAAAGCGGAGAAGGCGGCGGCGAACTGGAAGGTGATAATGTCCTTGAAGCCGATGCCGCGCGAACAGCCGGCAAGGTGCAATGGGCCCGAACCGCCATACGACAGCAGCGTGAACTCCGACGGGTGGATGCCCTGGCCGGAGATGACGCGCCGCAGCGCGTTGTTGGCGTCGGCCTCCAGCATGTCGATCATGCCCTCGGCCGCCTCCTCGACGCCGACGCCGAGCACGCGGGCGCATTTCTCCTCGAAGGCTTGCCGAGCCTTGTCGACCTGCAGCACGACCTTGCCGCCGAGGAAATAATGCGGGTTCAGCCGGCCAAGGATAGCGTCGCAATCGGCGATGGTCGGTTCGGTGCCGCCACGGTCGAAGCAGATCGGTCCGGGATCGGAGCCGGCGCTTTCCGGTCCGAGCGAAACTTTCTTGGTCAACGGGTCGACCTTCAGGATCATGCCGGCGCCGGCGCCGATCGTATCGAGATGCAGCGTCGGCACGTTGAGCTTGAAGCGGTCCATCAACGGCTCGTTCTCGATCCGCGTCTGGCCGCGGGTGATAACGCCCATGTCGAAGGAGGTGCCGCCCATGTCCGAGCAGATCAGCGAATCGTTGCCGATCAGCTTGCCGACATAGGCCGCACCCAGGATGCCGCCGATCGGGCCGGAGATCATCGTTTCGTGCAAGCGCGGATGGTTGATCGAGGTCAGCCCGCCGAAAGAAAGCAGCGTCTGCACGCCATATTTGAAGCCGTACTTTTTCGAGACATCCTCGATGCCCTTGAGCTGCTTGCGGCCGCGCGAAGTGGCGTAGGCCTCGATCAGCACCGAGTTCAAGCGCGACTGCTCGCGGATGACCGGACGCACCTCGTGGCTGGTGTAGACGAGGATGTCGGCGCCGGCGGCGGTGATCTCGTCGCGGCAGATCTCGGCGATGCGCTTCTCGTGCGCCGGATTGACGTGCGAGAAGATGGTCATGATGCAGATCGCTTCGACCTTGTCGGCGATCAGCTTTTTCGCGGCGGCGGAAACCTCATGCGCGTAGAGCGGCAGCACGATGTCACCGAACTGGTCGATGCGCTCGGTGACACCGTGCGTGCGGCGGCGCGGCACCAGCGGATCGGGATGATGATGGGTCACCGCATGCAGCCGGTCTGCATAGGAATAGTCGGCCCAGGCCTGCAGGCCGCGACCCATGAGGATCATGTCCTCCAGGCCCTTGGTGGTGATCAGGCCGAGTCGGCGGCCGGTGCGCGACAAAAGCGTATTGAGCATGCCGGTGCCGGAATAGAGCACGACGTTGACGCCGGAGAACAACGCTTCCAGCGAGATGCCCCAGGCATCGGCGGCGTCTTCCGCCGACGCCAGGAAACCCTCGGCTTCGTTCTTCGGCGTCGTCGCCGACTTGCCGATCTTGAAGTGGCCGTCCTGATCGACAAGGATCGTATCGGTCATGGTGCCGCCGGCGTCGATACCGATCACGATTGGATTGCCGACGATGGGGCCGGCGGGATTTGGCTGGGTCACGGTCGCCTTCCAGGATCTGCTTGAGGTGACGCAAGCTAGATTCGAGGGGCGGCCTTGCGCCATATGCCAAAAGACACAATGACGGCCGGGCGGACATCGCCGAGAAGAGGGCATGCGCATGGGCAACATCTGGGCGCCGCTTGCCAGGGCGATCGCCGCCACCGGCACGGACCGGCATGTCGACTGCCTGATCGACCTGATCGGCGCCGACATCGCGCATGACCTCGTCACCGTCACCCGCTATTCGGCGACGAAGACGCCAGAATTCGTCAAGCACCGGCGGTTTTCGGACGAGATGGTCCGGCGCTACCTCGCCAGCTACTATGTATTCGACCCCTTCTACGCCTCATGGCGACAGGAGCGGCGGCTCGGCATCATGCCTTTGAGGCGGTTTGCCGACGACAAGGCCAAGCGCGGCCAATACATAGCCGGCTTCCTGGCGCAGTCGGAAATCTGCGACGAGGTCGGCATATTGCTCGCCGATGGCGGCGACTGGTGCCTGGGCATCTTCCTCGACCGCTCGACCATGTCTTTCAGGGACAGCGAGATCGCCCAATTGCAGGAACGGCTGCCAGTGTTCGAGGCGCTGCATGCGCTCGACATCAGAGCACGCCGGGCCGATTTTTCCCGCACATCGGCGCCGACCGGTCCTGGTGCCTCGCCGCAACAGAAACCGAGTATTCCAGCGAGCCTGTGGCCGGAGCTGTCGCTGCGCGAGCGGGAACTCGTCCAGCTCATCCTGGCCGGCCACCCGACCGCCAACATTGCCGAGCGTCTCGGCATCACCGTCGGCACGGTCAAGAACCATCGCCGCCGTATCTATGAGAAGCTCGACATCACCACCGAGCGGGAGCTGTTTTTGCAGTTCTTCCAGCACCAGACGGAGAAGGCGTAGTAGCGAGATCGCGTCTTTCGTTCAGCCGTTGCTGCCGCCTGTGAGATGAATACAATAAGCGAAAATCGCCCTCGCAGGCTTATGTCGGCAGGAGCCGCGGGTACGCAACTGGAGAAAATGGATGGCCAAACCGCGAATCTTCCTGGGCTCGTCGGGAAAGCAGAAGAAACTGCTCGACGCACTGACACGCGGTCTTGAAGAGATCGCGCAAGTCGAGCCCTGGACGACCTCCTTCAGCCCCGGGACGACCACGCTGGGGCGTCTCATCGAGCTTACCCGCGAGGTCGACTTCGCCGCGTTTGTGTTCGCCCAGGACGACTGGACGAGCGCGAGCCAGCCGGAATCGTCCGCTTCGGTATCGGCTCAAGCTTCTCCCCGAGACAATGTGGTTTTCGAAGCCGGGCTTTTCGGCGGTGTCCTCGGGATGCGCCGCACGTTTATCCTCCATGCGAACGGCGCCAAGCTTCCCAGCGATCTGCTCGGCCTGACCTCGGTACGGTACGGCGAGGCAGCGACCGCGGCGGAGATGAGAGCGATCAATCAAAAGCTGCGGAGCGCAATCGAAAATGAGGGCAACATCGCCCGCATAGAGGGTCTCTGGTGGCAGTTTTCCCTGTCGGAGCGCACCGCGAAGGAGCCGTCCGCGGTGAGCCTGCTGCGCATCGCGCGAAACCGCGACGGTGCGATCGAGCTGACGGGTCGCTCATGGCGGGAGAATGGCAGCCTGTCAGCGAGATACTGGAGCGAAGCGCTGAAGGAGAAGAAGGAACCCTCCGGCATCTTCTACTATTGGAACGGAGAACGGCCCCTGGACGCAAACGCGCCGCAGTTGCACGGGACAGGCGAGATCCGGCTGGAGACCGCCGATCGCGCGTCGGGCTATTTCACGACGCGCGCGGATACGCAGCCGGAACTGAATGCGCGCACCTCCGGCGTCTATTTGCGCGCCGAGGCCGAAGACTTGGCGATCCTGGACGGGCGCGACAATCAGCGGCGGGTGGAGTTGATCGCAGAGCAGCTGAGCCATTGGCAATCGATCAAGAACGGCTGACAGCGCGCAGCTCCTGGTCCACCAAGATCCCCATCGGAGGCTCCAATCCCGACTTGAACTTGGCGGACGTTGACTTCACATTCGCCGCCGACCGGGAGGAGTGCCGCATGTCGATGCGTTTCGCAGGACGGTTTGCCGGACGATCGGCCGTGATCACCGGCGGCGCCTCAGGCATCGGCCTGGCGGTGGCGCAAAGGATCGTGGCCGAAGGCGGGCGTGTCTCGGTCTGGGACCGCGATCCGGCCCAGAGCGAGCAGGCCAAGGCCGCGATCCCGGGCTTAGACGGGACGATCGTCGACGTCGCCGATGCCGAAGCGGTCGGGCGTGCCGCGCAAGAGACGATCAGGGCGTTTGGCGCCGTCGACATCCTGGTCACAAGTGCCGCCATCACCGGTCCGAACATGACGGCCTGGGACTATTCGGTGGAGGACTGGCGCCGGGTCATCGACATCAACCTCAATGGTGTCTTCTACTGCAACAGAGCGCTGGTGCCGCATATGCTCGAGCGCGACTATGGCAGGATCGTCAACATCGCTTCGATCGCCGGCAAGGAGGGCAATCCCAACGCCTCGGCTTACAGCACCTCCAAGGCAGGAGTGATCGGGCTGACCAAGTCGCTGGGCAAGGAGTTGGCCAAGACCAAGGTGACGGTGAATTGCGTCACCCCGGCGGCGGTGCGCACGGCGATTTTCAACCAGATGAGCCAGCAGCATATCGACTTCATGCTGTCGAAGATCCCGATGGCGCGATTCGGCGAAGTCGAGGAGGTGGCGGCGCTGATCACCTGGATCGCTTCCGAGGAATGCTCCTTCACCACCGGCGGCGTTTTCGACGTTTCCGGCGGCCGCGCCACCTATTGAGGCGAACAAAGCCGGCTGTGGGTTGCATGCCCGCATTTTCCCGTGGCTATATCGCAGCCTGTTTGCCGATGTGGCGATTATGACGCGCGCCGTCACTTGTCTTTGCGCGATTCCGGACGGAAAACCGTGCACACTTTTCCTGGAATTGCTCCAGCGCCTAAGGCGTTGGGCCGGAGTTGGAAGCCCTTGCAGCATCATCCCCACACTCGCTTCGGACGACCGGCTCGGGCGGCTCCGCAAGCCGCATCGGCATCCGTATCCGGAAAAGCGCGTCGAACCCTGGTGGTTTGCATCGATCCGGCCTTTCCGCCGACATCGGGCGCCGATCTCAGGAACTTCGGCAACGCCGTGGCGGCAGCCGAACTCGGTCCGCTCTGCCTTGTCTCGGTCAGACCGCTGGCCGGTCCGCCGCAACCGCTCCCAGCCAACATTCGCGTCGCGGCCCTGACTGCCGAGGGAGAACCACGCACGCGGGCGCTCGGATTGTGGAGGGCCAAGACCGAGACCCGGATTCCGCGTCCGGCGCTGGCGCGGCTCGAGGCGCTGGTTCGCGAATTTCGCCCCGACACGATCGTGGTCGAGGGCATTCCGCTGTTCAGGCTGCTCAAGCCTTTGCGGCCGCTGGCCGGGCAGCTCATCCTCGACATGCACAATGTCGAATCGGACCTCGCTGGGCAGCTGCAGTCCGCCCGGGGCGCCGGCGCACCTGACGTCAGGCGCCTCGAAAGAAAGGCGGCCGCGATCGTCGACAGGATCTGGGTCTGCTCGCGCCTCGACCGCGAGAAATTCAAGTCGGTCGTCTCGAGCACAGTGCCGGTCGATATCATTGCGAACGGTATCCCACGGGCCGAGGACATGCCCACCGCGCTGCTGGCTGCCCCTTCAGACGGTTTCCCGCTCATCCTGCTCGTCGGCCACCTCGGATACGAACCGAACATCGATGCCGCCCAGCGGCTGGCCCGCAACATCCTGCCCCGCATCCGGCAGGCGCTGCCGACGGCAAGACTCACTCTTGCCGGCCGCTCGCCCGCGCCGTCCGTACAAGCCCTGGCAAGGCTGGACGGTGTGGCGCTGGTCGAGGACCCCGACGATGTCAGGCCGCTGCTGTCGGCAGCGCATCTCAGCATCGTTCCGCTATCCATGGGCGGCGGCACACGCATCAAGATCCTCGAGGCGATGGCGTGGGGCGTGCCCGTCATCGCGACGCCGCTGGCGGCCGAAGGGCTGGACCTGGTCGAAAACGAAGAGGTGCTGCTGGCAGCTTCGGATGAAGAGTTGGCGGCGATGGCGATCGCGCTCTGCGCGGATCCCGCCCGCATGGCCCGGCAGCGCGCCCGCGCCCATGAAGCGGTTTGGTCGCGATTCGGGCCGCAGGCCATCCGCGACGCCGTCCACAGTGGTCTCGGACTGGCAGATGAAGATGCATGACGCTCCGGCCGCGCCCAGTCAGCGATCGATGAGCCGTCGATGATCCCGCCGATCCTGCACCAGACATGGAAGACCGACGCGGTCCCTGCCCGGTTCCAGGCCTATGTCGAGAGCTGGAAGCGGCATCATCCCGACTGGACGATGATGTTCTGGAGCGACCGGATGCTGCTCGAGTTCGTCGCCGAGCACTATCCGGATTTCCTGCCGACCTTTTGCAGCTACTCGCACGGCGTGCTGCGCGCCGATGCCGGGCGCTATCTGCTGCTCTACCATTTCGGCGGCGTCTATGGCGATATCGACTGCGAATGCGTGGCACCTTTCGATCCCGTGATGGGCGAGAACCGGATCGTGCTTTGCAAGGAGCCGGACACGCACACGCTGGTGCAGGCGGACTTTCGCGGGCTGCCCTACCTTTTGTTCAACGGAACGATGGCCAGCCCGCCCCGGCATCCGTTCTGGCTCGAGATCATTTCGATGCTGCCCGGACTGACCCATGCCAGGGATGCGCTCGATGCGACAGGGCCTTGCCTGCTCACCTCGGCGCAGCTCGGCCATGGCGACCAGACGGCCTTCGCGATCCATCCGTCCGCCCTGTTCACGCCCATCGACTCGTCGGGGCGCAAAGACGGCAGCGCAGGGTTGACGCTGTCGATCCATCACTGGGCCGGCACGTGGTGGACACCCGAACCTGCGCCGGGGTTGAAGAGGAGGATTCGCACCCTCGCCTACTGGACATGGTACAGGCTGACGCGCGGCGCCCATCTGGATGAGACGGCGGCCAAGCGCGGCGTCGGCCAGGCGGCTCTTTCGGCGCCGCCACCGACTGGCCCAAACATCGCCGTCCTGGTGCCGCTTCGCGACGCTGCCGACCATATCCAGCCCTTCCTCGATGCCTTGCAGCAGCTCGACTACCCAAAGGACAGGATCAAGCTCGTCTTCTGCGAAGGCGACAGCTCGGATGGAAGCTGGGAACGACTGCAGACGGCGGTGGCGCCACTGGCCGGGGCGTATCGCGGCATCGTGCTGCTGCAAAAACAGCTCGGCAGCGCCAGCCTTGACCGCGCCAAGCGAGCGATGCCGCGGCTGCAGCGCAGCCGGCGCGGCAACATCGCCAAGGTCCGCAATCACTTGATCGATCAGGGGCTGGACGCCGACGATGACTGGGCGCTGTGGATCGACATCGACGTCTGGCGATTCCCGCCTAGCATTGTGAGCCGGCTTATCGGAGCCGGGCATCGCATCGCGGTGCCCAATTGCGTGAAGATCGCCGGCGGCGACAGTTTCGACCACAACAGCTTCGTCACAACCCGCCATTCGAAGGACTACCGTTACTACCGCGCAATCCGCAACGGCATTTTCCAGCCTGCCACCGGCGCACCGGGTCGGCTCCTTCTCAGCGACGTCCGGCATCTCGAGAAGATCGGCCTCGACGGCGTCGGCGGAACCATGTTGCTGGTCGATGCCGCGCTGCATCGCGGCGGTCTTCGTTTTCCCGAGCTTCCGTACCGGGACCTGATCGAAACCGAAGGCTTTGGCGCCCTTGCCAACGATCTGGGCATTAGGCCGATCGGTCTTCCCAAGCTCGAGATCCTGCATGTGCCGTGGTGAGCCAGCGGTGCCGTCTCCGCCCGACTCTTTGCTTTGCGCAGTTCCGGACGGAAAATCGCTACGCACTTTTCCTGGAATTGCTCTTGCCTCAGTCGTGCAGCTCTCGCGAGATCGGCGGGCCGACCGAAAAGTCGGCGAAGGTGACCTCAAAGCCTTCGCGCTGCGGCGAACAGCACATCATGCCGATATCGACCGACTTCGAGGGCGGGAAATAAGCAATTCGCACCGGCTTCCAGTGGCCATTTGAAGCGTCCAGATACTGGACACGGATGGCTTCGGCGTGGCGGGTCAGGCGGATCCTGACGCCATCAGGGTCGGCCGGGATGCTGACCAGCGACCAATCGGACGTGTCGTTGGTGACGACGACGGAGAAATAGGCCAGCCCGTCGGTGTATTCGATGCCGGCCTTGATCCAGTGCGTTTCGCTGAGCCGGACCATCAGTCCGGCCTGGTCGTAGAGCACCTGGTAGTCACCCTTGACCGTGACCTCGGCGCTGAAATCGCCCGTTACCGGGCGATACAGGAAATGGCCGTTGTCGCGCCGGAAGCCGTAGAAGGTTTCGCGCCAGAAGTCGGTCTCCTTGCCGGTGCGCACATGCACGGCATTGTCGCCGAATTCATGATGCGGCGGCGGGTTGAGCCAGGTCAGGTCCGCATTGACGGATATCATTGGCTCAGCCGTTGATTAGCCAGCAAAAGTATAGGCGGTTTTCACCGTGGTGTAGAACTCCGTAGCATAGCGGCCCTGTTCGCGCGGGCCGTAGCTCGATCCCTTGCGGCCGCCGAAGGGAACGTGGAAGTCGACGCCCGCCGTCGGCAGGTTGACCATCACCATGCCAGCCTCGGAATTGCGCTTGAAATGCGTGGCGTGCTTGAGGCTCGACGTGCAGATGCCCGAGGTCAGGCCGAAAGGCGTGTCGTTGGCCACGGCAAGCGCCTCGTCATAGTCCTTGACGCGGATGACGTTGGCGACCGGTCCGAAAATCTCCTCGCGCGAGATGCGCATGGCATTGGTGGCGCCGGTAAACAGCGCCGGCCTCAGATAGAAGCCGGGCGTTGCGGCATCGAGCCGCTCGCCGCCGAAGGCAAGCTCGGCGCCTTCCTGGCGGCCGATGGCTATGTAATCCTCGTCCTGCTTCAGCTGGGTCGCGTCGACGACCGGGCCGATCTGGGTCCTGGCGTCCAGAGCGTCACCGACGACGAGCTTTTCCATGCGCTCCTTGAGTGCCGCGACGAAGCGGTCGTGAATGCCGTCGGTGACAACCAGGCGAGAGGACGCCGTGCAGCGCTGGCCGGTCGAGAAATAGGCGCCGTTGATGGCGCAGTCGACGGCGACGGAAAGGTCGGCGTCATCGAGCACGACGAGCGGGTTCTTGCCGCCCATTTCGAGCTGGAACTTGCGCATGTGCTCGACGCTTGCAGCGGCAACACGCTTGCCGGTGCCGACCGAGCCGGTGAAGGTGATTGCGTTGACGTCAGGGCTGTCGAGCATGGCCTGGCCGACCACCGAGCCCTTGCCCATGACCAGATTGAGCACGCCCTTTGGCAGGCCGGCGCGATGCAGGATATCGACGATGGTCCAGGCGCTCTCGGGAACCAGTTCCGCCGGCTTGAAGACGATGGTGTTGCCGTAGGCGAGCGCCGGCGCGATCTTCCAGGCCGGAATGGCGATCGGGAAATTCCACGGCGTGATGATGCCGACGACGCCGACCGCTTCGCGCGTGATCTCGACGCCGACGCCCGGCCGAACGCTGGGCACCAGCTCGCCCGAAAGGCGCAGCGTTTCCCCGGCGAAGAAATCGAAAAGCTGGGCGGCGCGGATGGTCTCGCCGATGCCCTCGGCCAGCGTCTTGCCTTCCTCGCGCGCCAGGTTGCGGCCGATCTCGTCCTTGCGGGCCATGATCTCGTCGGACGCCTTCTTCAGCACCGCATGGCGGGCCAGAGGCGCCGAACGCGACCAGGCGGGGAAGGCGCCTTTCGCCGCGGCAATCGCCTGTTTGGCCTGCTCCGGACCGGCGGAAGCGTATTCACCGACCACATCGCCCGTATTCGAGGGGTTGATGTTGCGGGAGCCGGCCTCGCCCAGCCACTCGCCGTCGATGAGGTTTTTGCGGAACAGGGTCATGGTCTTTCCTTGTGGTGGTTCGCTGGTGGCGCCGTCTGCCGGGCTTCCTACCACCCAGTCATCCATCGCCCAAGTCATTTATCAGACAAATAGCGACAGAGTGAGGCCCTTTCAAATCGGACCCTCGATAGCCCATGACGCGCGCAGGGGAAAGCCCGCGCGTGTCGCCCTGGAGATCGGAACGAAATCAATGTGCCTGGTCTCAGACCGCGAAGGACCAGAACAGGCAGGCCAGCGTCGCCGCGGCAAAGACGACGAAGAACAGGCTTCTCAGCAGGACGTTGCGGCGAAGCTCGTTCATGGTGAGATGGGCGGCGACGACGGCCGCGACAAACAGGAACCGCCAGTTGATCAGCGCCCACAGCACGCCGCCCTGGCCGAAGGCCCATCGGGCGACGAGGCAGCCGACAATGGTCGCAAACAGCGCGATCGTTGCCCAAAACAGGGCATCGGCGGCATTGGTCAGCACAATGCTGGCGGCGCGGATGGGGAGGATCATCATCAAGAGCGCGCTGAAGAAATAGACGGCGGCCAAAGACAGAAACGAACCGGCATCGGCAATGCCGTCGAGGCGCTTCACGCCGATCGCGCCATAGGGATAGCCGTGTCTGGCCACCGCAAGGCTTAGCGCCATGAGCAGAGCGGTGAGCACCGCGACCAGTGCGAATGTGGTGAGGGCCTTGCTCATGCCGTTCCTTGTTCAAGAGCCCGATCTGGGCGAATCAACAAGGACGATTTTAGCGCACGGTTTTAAAATTGGCCGCAGGCTTCAGGTCACGCGGCCGCGCCAATCGTCCCGATAGCCGGCCAGCCCGGCGAAATGCGAGGCGCGCACCGGCTCCGGCGCTTCTGCGGCAAAGTCGCGGCCGACGCTCTCGAAGGCGAGCGCCGCGGCTCCCGTGGCGCTGCCTTCGAGCGTCGCACCCTGCAGGAAGGCCTGGCCGGGGCGCAGTTGCGCCAATAGGCTGGCGAGCAGGCCGCCGGTGTTCAGCCCGCCATCGACGATGACGGTGTTGTGCGAATGGATCAGGTCGAGGCAGAAATCGACCATCAGGGCCACATAGAGCAGCGCCACGGCCGCGCGCTGTTCTGCATTTGGCGTGCCGCCGACGATTTCGCCGCGACGGTCGGGCATCGGCCCGCCCGGCGCGAAGCTCGGCAGCGCCATCATGCCGGCGTCGATCGCCTGCTGTATCGCGGATGGCGCGATCGCGCCTTGCCAGCCGCCGCTGATGGTTGCGAATTCGCGCCCGCCCATGAAACGGATTGTCGGCACCGGGCCGCCATCGACATCGACATTGACCAGCATGTCGCGGTCGCGGTCGAGCGCCTCGAGCGGGCAATCCGGATTGAGCACGACGACCCAGGTACCGGTCGACACGACGGTGAGCGGTCCGAGCTGCTGCCGACGATAGGCGTGGAGCGCGGCATTCGAGTCATGGACACCATTGTGGATGGCGATCGGCCGCGCGGCTTCACCGAACCGCTGCTCGCCGATGACAGCGCCGGCGCGCGCGAAGGCCGGCATCTGGCCGCGCCAGCCTTCGGCGTCGACCAGCGAGGAGAAGTCGCGCTGGCGCGGCGCCCACAGATGCGAGTGGCAGCCGAGATAGGAAACTTCCGAGACCGCCCGGCCGCCGAAGCGCCAGCTCCAATATTGCGGATAGCCGAGGATCGATGTCGCGGCCGTGAAGGCGCGCGGCTCGACCGCCTTCAGCCACAGCATATGGCGGCCGTAGTTGAAGCCGAGCGGCAGGCGCGGCGAGAAGGTCTCGGCGAAATCCGGGATGTTGCGATCGATTTGCGCGGCGATGTCGGCCGGTGGTTCCTGCTCGTAGTCGAGGATCGGATGCGTCAGCGCCGTCTCGTCGACCAAAGCGAAGGTGCAGCCATGGCCCGACACCATCAGCCCCTCGACCCGGTGGTGGTCGACAGCGTCGGCAACGGCACGAACCGCCCAGTCATGCAACGCCGCCTCATCGAGCACGCTGAAACCGCCCTCGCGCGCCCAGGCAGGCTTGGTCCTGCGCTCGTCGAGAATTCGCCCATCCTGATCGAAGACGAACAGCTTGGAATTGGTCTTGCCGAAGTCGAGCACCGCCACATTCACTGGATGGCTCCCGGGGCGATCCGCACCATCACGCCAGCGTCCTCCAGCATGCGTGCATCCGCGTCGGAGAGGCCGTCATCGGTCACCAGCGTGCCGATGCGCGACAGCGGCAGCGCCACGTTGCGCGCATGGATCGACAGCTTGCGGCTGTCGGCCAGCACCACGATCTGGTCGGCGCAGGGGCTGAGGTCGACGATGGAGCGCACCAGCAGCGGATGCGATTCCAGCACACCTTCCTGGCAGAGGCCTTGCGCGCCGATGAAGAATTTGGAGGCATAGAAGGGCACGGCCTGGGTGAGCGAATGGATGATGCCGGGCTCGCGGTGCAGGTCGCCGCCGGCAATCGTCAGGCTGCAATGACCATGGTCGCTGAGATAGGCCGCTAAAGGCATCGAGTTGGTGTAGAGACGGATATTGCGGTCGGCCAGCCTGACGCCGAGATGGAAGCAGGTCGAGCCGCCATGGACGATGACCGCGTCGCCATCGCTCACCATGGTTGCGGCGAGGGCGGCGATCCGCCGCTTGGCCTCTACCGCGAGATCGCGGTTCTCGTCATAGGGCCTGGCATAGGCGACGCCGGTCTGCGAGGCGCCGTCGAGCGCAGAGATGCCGCCATAGACCTTGCGGGCCTCGCCAGCCTCATCGATCTTGTCGATGTCGCGCCTGACCGTCGCAGCAGAAACACCAAGCCGTTCCTGCAAGTCGCGCACCGAGGCGAACGGGCGATCCCTCAGCAATTCGACAATCTGACGCTGGCGGCCGGAGTCGCTCAATTTTTTGCTCCCGGGATGCCATTTCGGCATGAAATTTGGTTTAACTTACTCAAAACAAATCGGATTTCAACGCCGGTTTGACGAATATAGATCACAGTTGACGTAGATCGCTCGCATCTGCGATATCAACTCCGGTCCCGGCGACGGGATTTGGGCGAAACCGGCCGAGGCGCTGGAGAAAGCTCAACGCGGTCGGCAGCCAACAGAGGACGGATGACATGGCGCCACTTGCCATCGGCATCGACATCGGCACCTCGGGTGCACGCGCCGTTGCCATGCGTCCGGATTTTTCCATTACCGCGCAGTCCACCGTTGCCCTCGAGCGATTTGGCGCGAACGGCCGCGACCCCGCCGTGTGGTGGGAAGCGGTCGCGTCAGCGCTGGCGGAACTGCTGGTGGGCATCGATCGCGCGGCGGTGCGCTCGATCGCCGTCGACGGCACGTCGGGCACGTTGCTGCCGGTCGACAATGCCGGGCGGCCACTGGCCGAGCCGCTGATGTACAACGACAGGGTTGCAGACGACACCATCCTCGCCGCGGTCGCTCGCGAGGCACCGGAGACGAGCGCCGCGCACGGCGCAACCTCCGGGCTCGCCAAGGCGTTGTGGTTCCAGCGCCAGACCGGCGTCGCTCGAATGCTGCACCAGGCCGACTGGATCGCCGGGCGGCTTTCCGGCCGCTTCGACGTCAGCGACGAGAACAATGCGCTGAAAACCGGCTACGACGTCGAGGCCCGCCGCTGGCCGAACTGGATCGCGGCCACCGGCATGCGCATGGAGCTGCTGCCCGATGTCGTCGCGCCAGGCAGCGTGACTGGCAGGCTCACGCCAAGCGCCGCCGACCTGTTCGGTCTGTCGCCTGACGTGGCCGTGGTCGCCGGAACGACGGATGGCTGCGCTTCGTTTCTGGCGACGGGCGCGGCGGTCGCCGGCGACGGCGTCACCGCGCTAGGATCGTCGCTGACCATCAAGATCCTGTCCGACCGGCCGATCTCGGCGCCGCGCTATGGCATCTACAGCCACCGCCTGGGCGATGCCTGGCTGGCCGGCGGTGCGTCGAATTCCGGCGGCAAGGTGCTGGCCCAGCATTTTTCGCTCGCGCGCATCATCGAACTGAGCGCAGCGATCGGTCCGGAGACGGAGACCGGCCTCGACTATTATCCGCTTGGTACGCCCGGCGAGCGCTTCCCGATCGCCGACCCGACGCTACCGCCGTGCCTCGAGCCGCGACCCCAGTCCGAAGCCGACTATCTGAAGGCGATGCTGGAAGGCATCGCGGCAATCGAGGCACTCGGCTATCAGCGGCTCGCCGAGCTCGGCGCGCCCAGGCTAACCTCGGTCCGGAGCGTCGGCGGTGGTGCCGCCAATGCCGCCTGGACCGCGATCCGCCAGCGCAAGCTCGGGGTCGATTTCCTGCCGGCGCTTTCCGACGAGGCCGCCGCCGGCACGGCGCGGCTGGCGCTGATGGGCGCAAGCGAAGCGGGGTTGTTGTGAGCGCGAAACAGGCAAAACACCTCGACGGGATCGGAGCGCTGGCCGAGCGCTACGAGGTGTTCCTGCTCGACCAGTTCGGTGTGCTGCATGATGGCCAGCAACCCTATCCGGGCGCGGTGGAGGCGCTGTCGGCGCTGAAGCGCGCCGGCAAGACGGTGGTGCTGATCTCGAATTCCGGCAAACGGGCGGAACCCAACGAGCGGCGCCTGCAGAAGCTCGGCTTCGAGGCAGGAAGCTGGGATCATTTTGTCTCGTCCGGCGAGGTGGCATGGCGCGCCTTTCACGCCATGGCGGCATCCGAAGAGTTACGCCCGGGTACGAAATGTTTGCTGATCAGCCGCGACAGCGACCGCTCGGCAATCGAGGGCCTGCCCTTGACCCTGACCGACAGCGGCGGCAATGCCGAGCTGGTGCTGATCTCGGCCAGCGAAGGCGATCGTTTCGACCTCGACCACTATCGCACGCTGCTCGGCCCGGCGGCGGTGAAACAGGTGCCGTGTTTCTGCACCAATCCCGACAGGATCATGCTGACAGCGGTCGGACCGCGCTTCGGCGCCGGCGAACTCGCCGATCTCTATGAGAGCCTCGGCGGCAGTGTCACCCGCATCGGCAAGCCCTATCCCGCGATCTACGACGCGGCGCTGGCGCTCGCCGGCAATCCGGACCGAGCCAGCGTGGTCTGCGTCGGCGACAGCGTCGAGCACGACATTGCCGGCGGCGCCGGCGTGAGCGTCGCCACCGCGCTGGTGCTGTCGGGCATACTGGTTGATGTCGCCGACCTGGCCGGGGTTTTCGACCGGGAGGGCGCGTATCCGGACTACACGCTGGATGCGTTCCGCCTGCGCTAAACTAGCCGATACGGTTCCCGTTCGCCGGATCGAAGAGATGCAGCGCCGTCGGATCGGCGGCAAGCCGCACCATGTCGCCTGGCCGGACATTACTGCGCCCCATGACGAACACGCAGACCTGCTGGTTGGCGAGCTTGACATAGAACTGTGTCGACAGGCCGAGTGGTTCCACCACTTCGACTTCGGCCTTGAGCGGCCCATCTTCGGAGAGCTGGATGTGTTCCGGCCTGAGCCCGACGGTCAGCGCATCGCCATCCTTCAACGGCAGGCCATCGGGCAGTCTCAGTTTCTGGCCGTCAGCCAGTACGGCGTCGACCTTGCCACTTTTGCTGACCTTTGCCGGCAAAAAATTCATGCCGGGTGAGCCGATGAAACCGGCGACGAACATGTTGATCGGCCGGTCGTAGAGCTCGAGCGGATGGCCAACCTGCTGCACATAGCCGTCATGCATGACGACGATGCGGTCGGCCATTGTCATGGCCTCGATCTGGTCGTGGGTGACATAAACCGATGTGGTCTTGAGCTGCTGGTGCAGCGCCTTGATTTCGGCGCGCATATGGACGCGCAGTTTGGCGTCGAGATTGCTGAGCGGCTCATCGAACAGAAACACCTTGGGGTCGCGCACGATGGCGCGGCCCATTGCGACGCGCTGGCGCTGGCCGCCGGACAGCTGGCGCGGCAGGCGGCCGAGGAAACTGTCGAGGCCAAGCCGCTTGGCGGCCGCACCCACCCTGGTGTCGATCGTCGTCTTTTCGGCCTTCTTCAAGAGCAGGCTGAAGCCCATGTTCGACGACACGTCCATATGCGGGTAGAGCGCGTAGGATTGGAACACCATGGCGATGTCGCGGTCCTTCGGAGCGACGTCGTTGACCAGCCGCTCGCCGATGCGGATCTCGCCACCCGAGACCTCCTCCAGCCCGGCGATCATACGCAGCAAGGTCGACTTGCCGCAGCCGGACGGGCCGACCAGCACGACGAATTCGCCATCGGCAATTTCGAGGTCGACGCCGTGCAGGATGCGCAGCGAGCCGTAGTCCTTCTCGACATGTTGCAGCGTGACGGAAGCCATCGATTATCCTTTGACCGCGCCGGCGGTGAGGCCGGTGACGAGATAGCGTTGCAGGAAGGCGAAGAAGATGCAGACCGGGATCAGCGCCAGGATGGATGCCGCCATCATCTGCCCCCAGTCGACTGCGAACTTGCCGATATAGGTGAGCAGGCCGACGGCGAACGTCTTCTGGTCATCACTGGAAATCAGCATCAGGGCGAACAGAAGCTCGCTCCAGGCGGCTGTGAAGACGAAGCCGAGCGTGGCGCCCATGCCGGGCAGCGTCAGCGGCACGATCACCTTGCGCATCGCCTGGGCCCGCGTGCAGCCGTCGATCATCGCCGCTTCTTCGAGGTCCTTGGGGATGCCGTCGAAGAAGGACTGCATCAGGAAGGTGGCGAAGGCGGTGTTGAAGGCGGTGTAGATGATGATCAGCCCGACCAGGCTGTTGGTGAGGCCGAGCTCTCCCATGACGCGGTAGATCGGCGGGATGACCATCACCAGCGGGAAAGTCTGGGTGAGCAGGAGCAGGATCGCCAGCGTCGCCTTGCCACGGAAGGTGAAGCGCGACATTGCGTAGCCAGCAAGCGTGGCGATGACCGTGACGAATGCCGCCGTCGACACCGAGACGATGACGCTGTTCATGAAATAGCGCGGGAAGTCGGAGGCTTCGAGCACGGTGACGAAATTCTGGAACGTCGTCTGCGACGGCCACAGTGTGATGCCTTCGGAATAGAGCAGCCGTTCCGGCGTCACCGAGATCTTCAGCGTCCAGAAGATCGGGAACAGCGCAAAGATCATGTAGGCCGCGATGGCGCCGTAGAGGCCGATGCCGCCGACGATGCGCGAGGAAGTGGAGCGTCCGGCGATCATCAGACGTGCCTCACCAGCAAGCGGCGTATGGCGATCAGCGCCACCGCATAGGCAATCAGCAGCACCAGCAGCAGCACCGCCACCGCCGAGGCATAGCCCTTGTCCAGCGACTTGAAGGCGCTGACATAGATGTAGACCGGCACGGTGCTGGTCGAGCCGGCCGGCCCACCCTCGGTCATGACGAAGATCAGGTCGGCGAAGGTGGCGATCCAGATCGTGCGCAGCATGACGGTGATGACGATGGTCGGCGCCAGGAACGGCAGCGTCACCTTGGTGAAGCGCTGCCAGGGCGAGGCGCCGTCGATGGCGGCGGCCTCATGCAGTTCCGACGGGATCGACTTCAGCGCCGCCAGCAGCGTGATGGCGAAGAACGGGATGCCGAACCAGATGTTGGCGATGATCGGCCCCCACATGGCGGTAGCCGGATCGGACAGGATGTTGGTCGGCTCTGCCTTCAGCCCCAGCGCAAAGAGCCAATGCGGCAAGGGCCCGATGATCGGGTTGAACAGCCAGGCCCAGGTGAGGCCCGAAAGGAAGGACGGCACCGCCCAGGGCAGGAACACCACCGCCTGCACCAGTTTGCGGCCCGAGAATGGCTTGTCGAGCAGTAAGGCCAGGCCAAGCCCGAGGAAGAACTGGAAGAACAGACTGGCGACCGTCCACCATAGCGTGTTGACGAGCGCCTGTCCCAGCACCTGGTCGGACAGCATCGTTTCGTACTGGCCGAGGCCGACATATTCCGACCTGAAGGCGGAGAATTTGCGGAACGAGTAGCTGATGCCGATGATCAGAGGCACGAGAAGCACGACGACCAGCAGAACGATAGCCGGCGAAAGATAGAGCCAAGGCTCTATGGCGGCGTGAGATAGCCGTTTGCGTCGCGGCTTGCCTGTGGGTCGTATTGCGGACACGGCATAGGTCATCGGCTTCTGGATCGTCTCCTGGAGCAGCGTCGGGGACAGCGTCCTTCTCCCCGGTTACGGGGAGAGGATGCCGGCAGGCAGATGAGGGGCCGAGCCAGCGTTGCAGACGTCGCGCCGCCCCTCATCCGTCAGTTCGTGCCACCTTCTCCCCGTGAACGGGGAGAAGGAAGAAGCTGGCCTACTTCTTGTTCTTGGCCATCCAGTCCTGCTGCTCCTTGGTCAGGAACGCGGCCCATTGGTCGGCCACCTCCTTGGCCGTCTTCTGGCCGAGCAGCACTTCCTGGAAGTTCTTGATCGCCACCTGGTCGACGAAGTTGCCGAGGTTCTCCAGATGCGTCGGCGGCGTCACCATTTCATATTTGGAGCTGTCGCTCAGCTCCGTGAACCAGCCCTTGAACTGCTCGGTCTTGAAATGGGCATCCTGATCGGCGCCGTTGTGGATCGGGACGACACCGACTTCCTTGGCCCATTCCAGATTGTCCTTCGGCGACAGCAGCGTCGCCATCAGCTTCCAGGCATCGTCCTTGTGCTGGGAATTGGCGAACATCGCCCAGCCGGCATAACCGAGCGTCGGATAGGACTTGCCGCTCGGCCCGACCGGCAATGGCGCCACGGCGAAATCGTCGGCGCTCATCTTGTCGGCGATGCCGAGCAGCGCATCCGGATCCTGGTTGAGCATGGCGCAGGTGCCGGAATAGAAGCCGGTGACGGTTTCATTGAAGCCCCAGCTTACCGCATCCTTCGGCGCCAGGCCGTTCTTGTACATGTCGGCCAGCATCTGCAGGCCCTTGACCGAGCCTTCATCGTTGATGGTCGAGGTGCCATCCTCGTTGAAGTAGCCGCCCTTGCCGGCGGCAATGTTCATGAACATGTGCATGCCGTTGAAGGCGCCGGGGCCGCCACGCAGGCAGTAGCCATATTTTCCGGGAATGGCCGAGATCTTCTTGGAATCCTCGACGAATTCATCGAGCGTCGCCGGCGGGCCGTCGAGACCGGCCTCCTTGAACAGCTTCTTGTTCCAGAACAGCGCGTTCACATAGTAGCCGTAGGGGATCATGAACTGGGTGTTATTGACCGTCGAGCCGAACTGCTTGGCGCGGTCGCCAAGCGTCTTGGCGTCGTCCCACTTGGCCATATAGGGGCCAAGGTCCTCGAGCTGGCCGTTGGTGGCATAGAGGCCTATCCAGCGCTCCGGCATCTCGACGATGTCGGGCGTGTCGCCGGCCTGCACCATGGTGAGGAACTTCTCGAACGCCTGGCCCCAGGGCAGCGAGACGAGCTCGACCTTGACGCCCGGATTGGCGGCTTCGAACTCGGCGATCTGCTTCTTCAAAAATTCGGTGCGCGGCGGGCTGGTGATGACCTCGACCATCTTGAGCGTCGATTCGGCCATTGCGCTGCCGGCGGAGATCGCCAGTCCGGCGACGGCGGCAAGCATGAATGTCAGTTTTTTCATGTTCGGTACTCCCATTTTGAACTGCCTCGTTATTTTTTTGCTTTGTCGAAGGCTTGGGCGATGTCGGCCCAGAGATCCTCGACACTTTCCAATCCGACGTTGAAGCGGATGGTTCGGGGGCTGACGCCGAAGCGCGCCATCGAATTCAGGCCCGGCGTCTGCTCGAGCGTGGCCTTTGCCGGGACGACCAGGCTCTCGTGACCGCCCCAGCTGACGCCGATGCGGAAGAATTTAAGCGCGTCGACGAAGGCCGGAATGTCGACATCCTCCGTCACCTCGAAGGAAAACAACCCGGCATAGCCGGCCAGCGTCGCCTTGCCCGGATGGTTGGAATAGGCCGGGTGGTTGACGCGCTCGACCTGGCCGTGCGCCTTCAGCCGTTCCGCGAGGATGAGCCCGCTCTTCATGTGATGCGGCAACCGCAGCGGCAGCGTGCGCAGGCCGCGCAGCAAGAGCCATGCCTCGAACGGCGACAGCTTGCCGCCGAGCGAGGAATAGGTCTGCTCGTTGATGCGGCCGATATGGGGCGCCGAACCCGCCACCACGCCCGCGACGGTGTCGCTGTGGCCGCCGAGATATTTCGAGGCCGAGTGAAGGACGAGGTCGACGCCGTGCGAGATCGGCTTCTGGAACACCGGCGTCGCCCAGGAATTGTCGATGCTGGTGACGATGCCCTGTTCCTTGGCCAGCCGCGTCAGATGCGCGATATCCTGCAGCTCGAACATCATCGAGGTCGGGCTTTCCAGGTAGAGCAGCTTGGCGCCGGGCAGTGCCGCCGCGACCGCGTCGGGGTCGGAGCCGTCGACATAGTCGACCTTGATGTTGAGGCGCGGGAACAGCCGCTCGAACAGCCGGTAGGCGTCACCATAGCAGTTGCGCACGGCGACGATGCGCTCGCCGGCGCCGACGAAGGCAAGCACGGTGGCGCTGATCGCCGCCATGCCGCTGGAAAAGCCGCGTGCGGCTTCGGCGCCTTCGAGCGCTGCGACGCGCGCCTCGAACTCCATCACCGTCGGGTTGTCGCCGCGCGAATAGATCGGCTGGCGGCGGCGGCCGGCAAAAGTATCGGCCATCTCGGCATAATTGGCGAAGGTGAACAGCGAGGTCTGATAGATCGGCGGCACCACCGCACCGCCGGGGAACGGATCGTCATGGGCGAGGAGCGTCGCCGCCTCGGCGAGGTAGTCGCTGCCAAAAGTGCCTGGGTCGAAGCCGGTGGGGTGCTCGTTCATTTTCGATCCGAAAGTTTGAGATTGGCGGCGCCGCGCTTCAGGTCGTTCTCGACGGTGGCGATGAGCTTCAGCGCTTCGGCTCGAGCTCCCTCCGGGTCGTGGGCGGCGATGCAATTGAAGATGGCGCGGTGGTAGGGAAAGCTGGCATGGCCGAAATCGCGCACGCCGAGCGGATGTTCCCAGAAGCGGTGGAACAGCTCGTGCATGGCGCTGATGATCTGCTCGAACAGCGGATTGCCGGACGCGCGGTAGACCGCCTGGTGGAACTCCCAGTCTTCCTCCGACGACATGCCAGCGCGGGTCTGGAAGGCCTCTTCCATGATGTCGAGCTTGCGCTCGATCTCGGCGAGGTCGGCCTTGCCCGCCCGAACTGCGCAAAGGGCGGCGGCTTCGGCCTCGAGCGCGCGGCGGATTTCCAGCGTGCGCATCAGGCCGGTGAAATCATTGCCGCCGGCCAGTGTCAGCGGCATGTGCAGCATGTCGAGCGACACGGCCGCCTTGAGATAGGTGCCGCTGCCCTGGCGTCGCTCGACCAGGCCCAGCCCCTCCCAGCGCGTCAGCGCCTCGCGCACCGTGTTGCGGCTGACCTTGAGGCGCTCGGCGAGGATGCGCTCGGTCGGCAGCTTCTCACCGGGCTCCAGCTTTTCCTGCATGACGAAGCCGGCCAAAGCCTTCAGCACCGCATCGTCGCGGGCCGTCGTCTGGATCGGCGGAAGGAAATCGGTCACGCAGGCTGAGCCTAAAGTGGTTCAATGGTCCAACCAATTTCTGCACAGACCGACGGGCGAGTCAACCGCCGAAATGAAGCAGGGCCGAATAGCGCGGAGATGCGCCATTCGACCGGCCGGTTCAGCCATGGGCGCGTGACGGCTCGGGAACCGCGCCGGCGCTGCGCCAGCGGGCAAACATCTCCTCGCGAGCCCGCCTCGAGGCCGTAAGCCGCTCTTTTGCCTGCGCCAGCACAGCAGGCGAAGCCTGCGCGGGCGTGCCGGATCGGAAGGGAGGAGCCGGGGCATATTCGAGTGTGAGCTGCACCGTTTCGGCCTCGGCCTGGCCGAGAAGCCTGGCGACCAAGAGGAGACCGAAATCGATGCCTGAGGTGACGCCGCCTGCGGTGATCAGGTTCCCGTCCTCGACAATGCGCTCGTCGACAGGAATTGCGCCGAACTCGGCAAGGAAATCATGGGCATACCAATGCGTCGTCGCCCGCTTGCGCTTGAGCAACCCGGCCGCGCCGAGCACCAGGGCGCCGCTGCACACCGACGTGACGTAGCGTGCCTGCGCCGCGCGCTCCCGCACGAATTCGAGGACCGCCTGATCCTCCAGCAGCGCATTGATGCCTCCTCCGCCTGGAATGCACAGCACATCGAGAGGCGGGCAATCGTCGAACGTCTCCGTCGGCTCAAGGGATAGGCGGGTCGACGACATTATGGGATTGCGGTCCTTCCAGATCAGTTCCACCTCGGCGCCTTTTGCCGAGGCCAGGACTTCGTAAGGACCGGTGAGGTCGAGCTGCTGGACATTGGGGAATACGAGGATGCCGAAACGAAGGGCCATGGGAATCTCCGCAGGTTGACTCCGGCCAATCTAGGGGATCATGCTTTGGCACGATCGCCAATCACCCCTCATTTCGAGCCAAATCGCTATGCGCCGCATCGAAATCCTTGCCTATCCCGACGTCCAGCTCCTCGATGTAAGTGGGCCACTTCAGGTTTTCGCCAGTGCCAACGACTTCAAGCTGCAGGCCGGCGAGCCGGCTGCCTATGAGGTCGTTGTCGTGGCCGCCTCCCCGCGGATCAGGACGTCGGCCGGCCTCATGATCGAGACGGCGGCGCTGCCGCCGTGTGAGCTCGAAATCGACACGCTGATCGTGCCTGGGGGCTGGGGTGTTAACGCAGTCTGCGAGGATCCGAGCCTGATCGATTGGGTCATCGGCCGCTCGCGCGGCGCCACGCGAACGGCATCGGTCTGCAGCGGCGCCTTCCTGCTGGCGACGGCAGGTCTCCTCGACGGACGTCGCGCCGTGACCCATTGGGGACGCTGCGCCGAGTTCGCCCAGCGCTTTCCGGCGGTCCGGCTCGAACCCGACCCGATCTTCATTCGCGACGGCAATATCTGGACGTCCGCAGGTGTGACGGCGGGAATTGATCTCGCGCTTTCCTTCGTCGAGGCCGACCTTGGCCGGCGCATGGCTCTTGCGGTGGCTCGCCAGTTGGTTGTTTTCCTGAAACGCCCCGGCGGCCAGGCGCAATTCAGCCAGACCCTCAAATTGCAGGAAGGCGACGAGCGCTTCGACCGTCTGCATGGCTGGATCCTGGACAATCTGGGCGGTGACCTGTCGCTGCCGAACTTGGCCGACCGCGCCAATATGAGCCCGCGCAGCTTCTCGCGGCACTATCGGGACGCAACGGGCCGGACACCCGCCCGTGCAATCGAAGAGATCCGGATCGAGGCGGCGCGCCGGATGCTGGAACGGGGCCTGGCCGTCAACCAGACGGCTCGGCGCTGTGGCTTCGGCTCGGAAGAGACGATGCGGCGCGGCTTTCTGCGCGTCCTCGGCACGAACCCGCGCGACTATCGCGAGCGTTTCTGACGCACCAACCTGTAGAGAAGCGAATGTATCGCCGGGCGCGAAAGCGCTCTCCCCAAGCCTATGCGCGCTACTGCGACACCTATGCCAAATGGATTGCGCCTGGTATGCGGGCGGCCAGGCCTATGTCGATGACCAGCCGGTACGGGTCGACAAGGTCGATCTGCGCACAATCGACAAAGCGCGCTTCGAACGATCGAACCTCGATCGGCGCATCAAATCGGCGGTGCTGGTCGATCCAGGTCTCGCACAGGCCTACGAGGCACAGAGCCTGAAAGAGATCGCGGTCCCGATGAGCTTCATCAATCTGGGCAGCGCCGACACCATTCCCGAGGCGGTAATCGCCGACAAACTGGCTGCCCTGGTACCGCAAGGAACATACGCCACCGTCGCGGGCGCCGTGCACTTCAGCTTTCTGCCGGAATGCAAGCCGGGCGGCGCCGAACTGCTCAAATCGCTCGGGGAGGTCGACCCGATCTGCGAGGACGGCGGCAGCCGGTCACGTGCCGACCTTCATTCCGAGTTGATCGGCCTCATACGGAGAGCCCTGCTGCGAACCCTGAAGGATCCCATTTGATTGCATGGCGGCGTGACCGAGGTCGGTCAGCGCATAGACGCCGCGCTCGGCCCTCGCAAACCAGCCGTAGTAATTGTGCAGCAGGATGCTGGCCGCGCGTGGTGAAACGGCTTTCAAATCTCGCGGCCGCTTCGGGCCATCGGCCATGGCGGCGGCGCAAGCCAGCGCGTCCTGCCGGTAGGCGGTCATGATCGGTACGCGCGTGCTGCCGCCGGGTGCGGGATCGCCGCGCCGGCGCCGATGCTCGTCCATCAATCGCGACCGTCTCCTCGGGTCGCGCCTTGGCGGCAGCGCGGCAGGGCTGAGCAGCAGTTCGACCTCGCCCTTGCCGCCAACGCCCAGCAGGCCGAAGCCCAGGCGCCGGCACAACGCCCTGAACCGGCGATCCTGCTCGCGGCCCTTGCCGCGTGCCGACATGCACGCTGCAAGCCAGACTTCGTCGCAGGCCGCGGCGCGATCGACTGCCTGGAGCACGAGTTCGAGGTTGAACTGCAGTTTCAGCTCGCAAATGACGACCACGGGCGGCTCGCCATCGCGCACGCCGACGATATCGCAGCCGCCAATCTCGCCCTTGACGGTGAAGCCCTGGCTCTCGAGGAACCGCTTTACCGGCGTGTAGAGTGACGTTTCCTGCATAAGCAAGGCTTAGCCGATTCGGGCCAGGCTGGCACCGTGAAGACCGCGTGATGCCCGCTACGATCTACGGTGCCTGGCGCGACAAGCCTCACCAGAAACCGACGAGCGACCTCAGAAACGCTGCAGGGCCGGCCGCTTCCCGGCACAGCTTGCGAAACCCGGTTCGCCCTGTTGCGCTGATTACATCATCGTCGATGTCGCGAAGAATGGTCCGCGCATTGGGCGGTTTGCGCGAGTGCATAAGCGCCGCGCCCGCCTGCGCGCCGAAGAAGGTCGGAACATCAGCGCCAGCCGAGGGCCGGCGCGATGTGCTTCAGTATCGCCCCGATGACATGCGCGTTGTAATCCACGCCGAGCTGGTTGGGGACGGTCAGCAGCAGTGTATCGGCCTCGGCGATCGCTTCGTCCTCTCTCAACTGATCAACGAGGACATCCGGCTCGGCGGCGTAGGTACGGCCAAACACGGCAAGTTTGTCGGGCTCGATGTAGCCGAAATGATCCTCGCTCCCGTTGCTGCCGAAATAGGCGCGGTCGCGGTCATTCACCAACGCGAAGATGCTGCGGCTGACGGACACCCGCGGCTCGCGCGCATGCCCCGCTTCCTTCCACGCTGCGCGAAAAGCCCGGATCTGCTCGGCCTGCTGGATGTGGAGCGGCTGTCCGCCCTCGTCGAATTTGAGCGTCGAGCTCTGCAGGTTCATGCCGAGCTTGCCCGCCCATTGCGCGGTGGCGTTGGTGGCGGCGCCCCACCAGATCCTGTCGCGCAGACCGGCCGAGAACGGCTCGAGACGCAGCATTCCAGGGGGATTGGGAAACATCGGCCGCGGGTTGGGTTGCGCGAAGCCTTCGCCGCGCAGCATCTCGAGGAAAACCTCGGCGTGGCTGCGTGCCATGTCGGCATCGCTCTGGCCTTCCTGCGGCACGTAGCCGAAGTAGCGCCAGCCGTCGATCACCTGCTCCGGCGATCCCCGGCTGATGCCAAGCTGCAGGCGACCGCCGGCGATCAGGTCGGCCGCGCCTGCGTCCTCCGCCATATACAGCGGGTTCTCGTAGCGCATGTCGATGACGGCGGTGCCGATCTCGATGCGGCTGGTTTTGGCGCCAACCGCGGCCAGAAGCGGAAAGGGCGAACCAAGCTGGCGGGCAAAATGATGCACGCGGAAATAGGCGCCGTCCGCGCCCAGTTCCTCGGCAGCGACGGCCAGCTCGATCGCCTGCAGAAGCGCATCGGAAGCCGACCGCGTCTGCGACTGGGACGAGGGCGACCAATGGCCAAAGGAAAGGAAGCCGATCTTCTTCATGCGACAAGCCCGTTCATTCTACATCCTCGTCGGCGCGACAGGATTACGTCGGGTCCGTGGGTAGCGCGTCAACACACCCATCGTCCATGACACAGACTGTCAAGGTTCCGAGAACGGCGTTTGTCTGCCTCGACTATTGCCTGGCGAACGCGCCCGTGTAGGTCTGCCCGGCAAGCGTATAGGTCGCAGCCAGCGTTCCGTCCGGCAGCATCGCAAAGCTGGCATCCGCGCCATTGGGGAGGCGCCCAAGCTTCATTGTGTTCCCCACAATCTTCCCGGCGCCGTCGGCCACTCCCGGCCTGTTGTCGGCCAGATCGCCCCACGCATAGGTGACCGTCACCTGCCCGCGTGGAGAAATCGTCAGCACGGCCAGCTTGCCTTCATACATCCCATCCAGCCGTCCGGCCCATATGCCGGAAAAAGCGGCGTATTTGGGCGGAACGCCCTTGGCGGGGGGCGTGATCGCCACGGAGGGATCCAGAACCGCCGAACCCTCCGGAGCAGGAGCCGCAACAGCGGGAAGGGCGGGCTGTGGGGCAGGCGGTGGCGGTGTTTCAGGAGCCGATTGGCAGGCGGCGAGCACGAATGCCGCGAAACCAAGCATCGGAAAAGGACTGTTTGGTGGAGCCAATCGGAATCGAACCGACGACCTCTTGAATGCCATTCAAGCGCTCTCCCAACTGAGCTATGGCCCCACTCCCGGCAGTCAGCCGGCGCCGTTTCCGGCGAAGAGATCGGCGCGGGTTGCGAAGACCGCGCCGTTAGTGCAGGCGGCTTCTAACCCCGCCTTCCGTCAATATCAAGCCTTCCAGAGCCGCTTTTTCGTCACAACCCAAGAAAGCCTGCAGGCGCATGCCCGCGGCCGATCAGACTTCGTCGTCGTCGTCGCCAACGCCGATCATGTCGGCGACATCGTCGTCTTCTTCCTCTTCGTCGGCGAGGAACGTGTCGTCCTCGTCGTCGCCGAGGTCCACATCGTCCTCGTCGTCGCCCAGATCGGGAAGATCGTCGCCGGTCTTCGCCTCCTCATCGGCCTCTTCGAGCGAGACGATCTCGGCGCCCTCTTCCTCCTCGGCGTCGACTTCCTTCTCGGCGACTTCCTCGTCCTCCTCGATCGCGGTGATCTTGCCTTCGTCGAAATAGGAGCGCGGATAGCTCTTGCCGGTATAGGGCGAGACGATCGGGTCCTTGTTCAGGTCATAGAATTTCCGACCCGTTTCCGGGTCTATGCGTTTGGTGCCAAGTTCGGGTTTTGCCACGGCAAGCCTCGTAGATAAAAGGTTGGTCCCCTTAACCACTGTTTACGGCGCTGTCAAAGCCAAAAGCCGGCGTTACAAAAGCCGGCCTTCGAAGGCCCGGTACAAGGGGATGACCATTTCCGTGCGCCGTGATACGAGACCGCCGCAACAAAAGAAAATGGCCGGTCCGCCGGCATTCCATCCAGGGAAAACCATGTCTCACGCTGCCGCTCCGAAACCGGCCACGGCCCGCAAGTCACCAGCCCTTTCCGGCGCCGCGCGCGTGCCCGGCGACAAGTCGATCTCGCACCGCTCCTTCATGTTCGGCGGCCTGGCCTCCGGCGAGACCCGCATCACCGGCCTGCTCGAAGGCGAGGACGTGATGCGCACGGGTGCGGCCATGAAGGCGATGGGCGCGCATATCGAGAAGCATGACGACGAATGGGTGATCCGCGGCACCGGCAACGGCGCGCTGCTGCAGCCCGAAGGCCCGCTCGATTTCGGCAATGCCGGCACCGGCTCGCGCCTCACCATGGGCCTGGTCGGAACCTACGACATGGAAACCACCTTCATCGGCGATGCTTCGCTGTCAGGCCGGCCGATGGGCCGCGTGCTCGAACCCTTGCGCCAGATGGGCGTACAGGTGCTGAAGGCGACGCCCGGTGACCGCATGCCGATCACCCTGCGCGGTCCCAAGCATGCCGCACCGATCACCTACCGTGTGCCGATGGCCTCTGCGCAGGTGAAGTCCGCGGTGCTGCTGGCCGGCTTGAACACGCCGGGCATCACCACCGTGATCGAGCCGGTGATGACGCGCGACCACACCGAAAAGATGCTGAAGGGGTTCGGCGCCAATCTGACGGTCGAGACCGACGAGCGCGGCGTGCGCCATATCTTCATCGAAGGCCAGGGCAAGCTCACGGGGCAGATCATCGCCGTGCCCGGCGATCCGTCCTCGGCCGGCTTCCCGCTGGTGGCCGCCCTCATCGTGCCGGGTTCCGACATCGTCATCGAAAACGTGCTGATGAACCCGACGCGCACCGGGCTGTTGCTGACCTTGCAGGAGATGGGCGGCCGGATCGACATCTTGAACCCGCGCAATGCCGGCGGCGAGGACGTCGCCGACCTGCGCGTGCGCTATTCCGAACTGAATGGAGTCATCGTGCCGCCCGAGCGGGCGCCGTCGATGATCGACGAGTACCCGGTGCTGGCGGTGGCGGCGAGCTTCGCCGAAGGCGAAACACTGATGCAGGGGTTGGAGGAGTTGCGGGTGAAGGAATCCGACCGGCTCTCGGCGGTGGCCAACGGGCTGAAGCTCAACGGCGTCGACTGCACCGAGGGCGAAGCGACGCTTGCCGTGCGTGGCAGGCCGGGCGGCAAGGGCCTGGGCCAGCACCCCAATGGCCAGGGCACCATCGTCCAGACCCATCTCGACCACCGCATCGCCATGAGTTTTCTGGTCATGGGGCTGGCGACGGAAAAGCCGGTGACCATCGACGACCAGGCGATGATCGCGACGAGCTTTCCTGAGTTCATGGGGTTGATGAAGGGGCTTGGGGCGGAGATCGGATAGCGGTCGATGGCAATGGCTACCTTGGGAAATTGGCGCCTGACATCTCTCCCTTCGTCATCCTGGGGCGGAGCAAGGAGTGAAGCGACGCGGCGCAGACCCCAGGATCCATGCCGTTACATCGAAGCGCCGCAACGATGCTATCTTCGGCTGATGTCACGGCATGGATCCCAGGAGCTTCGCTCCGCTTCGCGTTCGCTGCGCCCTGGGATGGCGAAGACGCGAGGGCCTGTCGCCAGGCAGACGAGGCGTTGACCTACCAATGACCCCAACCTTCACCATCGCCATCGACGGGCCTGCCGGCGCCGGCAAGGGCACTCTCGCCCGGCGGCTCGCCGACCACTACCGGCTGAACCTGCTCGACACCGGCCTCACCTATCGCGCGGTAGCCTATGCACTGCTTCAACACGCGCTACCGCTCGACAATGTCTCGGCTGCCGAAACCGCGGCGCGTCAGGTCGATCTGGCTAGGCTCGACCGGGCCGTGCTGTCGGCGCATGCGGTCGGCGAGGCAGCTTCGAAGGTTGCGGTTTATCCGACCGTGCGGCGCATCCTGGTCGAAAAGCAACGCGACTTCGCCAAGACGCCGCCGGGTGCAGTGCTCGACGGGCGCGACATCGGCACCGTGGTGTGCCCCGATGCCGACATCAAGCTCTATGTGACGGCAAGCGCCGAGGTGCGGGCGCGGCGGCGGCTGGCCGAGATCGAAAGCATCGGCGGCAGCGCCGACTTCGCCACGATCCTTGCCGACATCCAGCGCCGCGACGAGCGCGACATGGGTCGCGCCGACTCGCCGCTGAAGCCGGCGGCCGACGCGCACTTGCTTGATACCAGCGAAATGGCTATAGAAGCCGCGTTTCTTGCAGCCATGGCGATCATCGACGACGTGCTGGCCAAGAGAAACAAGGCCTGATCCAGGTTTTTCCTCACGCTGCCGATTGCCGGCGGTGAAGAAAATACCCATATCGGGCACGAACCAGCCTGCCAGCATTCTTCATGCGCCGGAATTGCCGCTTAGAGCGGCCCAGGGCTTTGTAGCCCGGAACGCCGGTAGGCCAACGCAACGCTAACCCACGGCGCCCGTCCCGCTTGAGATGCGGGGCATTCCAGGAGAAAATATGTCAGCTGCAAATCCCACTCGCGATGATTTCGCGAGCCTGCTCGAAGAATCCTTTACCGCCGGCCATTCCGGCGAAGGCCAGGTCGTCAAGGGCACGATCACCGCGATCGAAAAGGACATGGCCATCATCGACGTCGGCCTCAAGGTCGAAGGCCGCGTGCCGCTGAAGGAATTCGGCGTCAAGGGCAAGGACACCACCCTCAAGGTCGGTGACACCGTCGAAGTCTATGTCGAGCGCATCGAGAACGCGCTTGGCGAAGCGATGCTGTCGCGCGAGAAGGCTCGTCGCGAAGAGAGCTGGGTCCGTCTCGAAGAGAAGTTCACCAAGGGCGAGCGCGTCGAAGGCGTCATCTTCAACCAGGTCAAGGGCGGCTTCACCGTCGACCTCGACGGCGCCGTGGCCTTCCTGCCGCGCAGCCAGGTCGATATCCGCCCGATCCGCGACGTTTCCCCGCTGATG
The DNA here is from genome assembly GCF_057784325.1 of Mesorhizobium sp. CNPSo 4689. Classification (NCBI taxonomy): domain Bacteria; kingdom Pseudomonadati; phylum Pseudomonadota; class Alphaproteobacteria; order Hyphomicrobiales; family Phyllobacteriaceae; genus Mesorhizobium; species Mesorhizobium sp. CNPSo 4689. The sequence continues at coordinate 217,409 of NZ_JBWLUZ010000001.1, read as the reverse complement.
CACAACCCGCAGCCCTTCGAGATCCTCAAGATGGATCGCCGCCGCGGCAACATCGTGGTGTCGCGCCGCACCGTGCTCGAAGAGAGCCGCGCCGAACAGCGTTCGGAAATCGTGCAGAACCTCGAAGAAGGCCAGGTGGTCGAAGGCGTCGTCAAGAACATCACCGACTACGGTGCGTTCGTCGACCTCGGCGGCATCGACGGCCTGCTGCATGTCACCGACATGGCATGGCGCCGCGTCAACCATCCGACCGAGATCCTCAACATCGGCCAGACGGTCAAGGTGCAGATCATCCGCATCAACCAGGATACCCACCGCATCTCGCTCGGCATGAAGCAGCTCGAAAGCGATCCGTGGTCGGAGATCGGCACCAAGTTCCCGATCGGCAAGAAGATCAAGGGTACCGTCACCAACATCACCGACTACGGCGCGTTCGTCGAGCTGGAGCCGGGCATCGAAGGCCTCATCCACGTTTCGGAAATGTCGTGGACGAAGAAGAACGTGCACCCCGGCAAGATCCTGTCGACGACCCAGGAAGTCGACGTGGTGGTGCTCGAGGTCGATCCGGCCAAGCGCCGCATTTCGCTCGGCCTCAAGCAGACGCTGGAAAACCCGTGGGAAGCCTTCGCGCGCACCCATCCGGTCGGCAGCCAGGTCGAGGGCGAGGTCAAGAACAAGACCGAGTTCGGCCTGTTCATCGGCCTGGAAGGCGACGTGGACGGCATGGTGCACCTCTCCGACCTCGACTGGACCCGTCCGGGCGAGCAGGTCATCGAAGAGTACAATCGCGGCGACATGGTCAAGGCGCAGGTGCTCGACGTCGACATCGAGAAGGAGCGCATCTCGCTCGGCATCAAGCAACTGGCCAAGGATACGGTCGGCGAAGCGGCGACCTCGGGCGAACTGCGCAAGAACGCCGTCGTCACCTGCGAGGTCATCGGCGTCAAGGATGGCGGTCTGGAAGTGCGGCTGGTCGACAGCGGCATCGAGACATTCATCAAGCGCTCTGACCTCAGCCGTGATCGCGACGAGCAGCGCCCCGAGCGCTTCACCGTCGGCCAGAAGGTCGATGCCCGCGTCATCGCCTTCGACAAAAAGACCCGCAAGCTGCAGGTCTCGATCAAGGCGCTGGAAATCGCCGAAGAGAAGGAAGCGGTCGCCCAGTACGGCTCGACCGACTCCGGCGCTTCGCTGGGCGATATCCTGGGTGCCGCGCTGAAGAAGCAGGGCAGTTAAGCCCCTTCGCACCGACTGAAAACAAAACCCCGCCGGATCGCTCCGGCGGGGTTTTTCTTTGGCTAGAAGATTGCGCTCAGGCCCTGCCGTAAAGCGGCACCAGCGTGCCGCTCATTGCCAAATTGGCCGGCGAGGCGAGATAGGCGATCGCCTCGGCGGCGGCTTCAAGGCTGACCCATTTGCTGAAATCGGCGTCCGGCATGTCGGTCCGGGTTGCCGGCGTGTCGAGAGTCGAGGGCGCCACGGCATTGACCAATATGCCCTTGCCTTTCAACTCCTCGGCCATGGCCAGCGTCATCGCGGCGACTGCCGCCTTGCTGGCGGCATAGGCGACCATGCCGGAGCCGCGCCTGGGCTCGAGCCCGGCGCGCGCCGAGACGTTGACGATGCGGCCCGCCGTGCTCGACGCCAGCATCGAGCGCACCGCCGCGCGACAGCACAGGAAGGTCGTGCGGGCGTTGGTGTCCATCATCTCGGCGAAGGACGCCGACTCGATCTTCTCCACCGGCGCCATGGTGAAGCCGCCCGCCAGGTGGATGGAACCCCAGAGTTCCGGAAGCTGGTGGTAGAACGCCTCGACCTTGGCGGAGTCCGAAAGGTCGACATTGTGCGCCAGCCTGACGCGATCATGCGTGGTGAAAGGAAAATGCGAAGGTGCGGCGGCATGGGCATTGGGAACATGGCAGACCGCGCCCTGCTCCAGGAGCTTGCCGACAACCGCGCCGCCCAGCGCCCCGGTGCCGCCGGTCACCACGATATGCCTGCCGTCCAGTGTTTCCGTCATATTCGACTGCTCCAGTGTTCTTATGCTTAGGCCACGCCGCCAGCGAAAGTCGCGCCTTTCACTCGATCACTCAACTGAAATATCGACATGGCTGGGTCGCGACTTTGCATCGCTCGGGCCGCCGGCCGGACGCAAGCCTCGCCAGGCTGACGCATGAAACGCGTTGCTCGGCCAAACTCAGTCCACGGTTATCTCGATGACGTAGGGCAGTCCGGTCGCGCGTGCGCGCTTGAGCGCATCCTCCAGCCCGCCAACGCCGGCAAGCCGCTCGGCGGCAATGCCATAGGCCTCGGCCAGCTTGCAGAAATCCGGCGGCGCCGGCGACACACCAACCGGTTCGACGCCGACATTCAGCATCGAAGTCTCGATCTCGCGATAGCCGCGATTGTTCCAGACGACGAAGATGACCGGCGCATCCGCATCGAGCGCGGCGCCCAGTTCCGGCAAGGTGAACTGGAAGCCGCCATCGCCGGTGAGGCAGACGACCGGTGCCTCAGGCACGGCAAGCGCGGCGCCGATGGCCGCCGGAGGGCCAAAGCCCAGCGCGCCGAAGCCGGTGGCGGCATTGAACCAGCCGCCCGGCCGGTCATGGTCGTAGTACAGGTTGGCGGCGTAGATCGGCTGCGTCGAGTCACCGACGATGATCGATCCGGGCAAGGCATCGCGGATCACTTCGACCGCGCGCATTTGCGCCTGCATGGCCGGGCCGAGCTCGGCAAACGCGGCCTGCCGGGTCGCGGCGGCGCGGGCCGGGCCGTCGGCCGATGCCGCCGGTGCGCTACCTGTTTGAGCCAGCAAGGCCTCGATTGCCTCGGCGCAATCCGCCTGGATGGCGACGGTGGCCGGGCGGCGCGCGAGCTGGTCGGCGCCGATGTCGATGCGGATTAGGTTGGGCGGTAGGACAAAACCGCCATCGCTATAGCCGTCATACTCGGTCGGACCGAATTCGGTGCCGGCGGCAATGACCAGGTCGGCCTCCGCCATCAGCGCCCGCACCGCCTTCAGGCAAGGGCCTGCCGGCACGCATAGCGGATGGCGGTGCAGCAGGCCGCGCGCATTGGCGGTCTCGACGACCGGCGCGCCGAGCCTTTCGGCCAGCCGCCGCAACGGCGCCTCGGCCCGCCTGGCGCCGCCGCCGGCAAGGATGAGCGGGCGGCGGGCGGCCGCGCAAAGCCTGGCCGCCTCCCCTATCGCCGCCGCATCGGGAACCGGCGGCGCGACATTGCTCAGCAAGGCTTCGATGCCGTCGCCCGGTTTGACCATGACATCGGTCGGGATTTCGATATGGACCGGGCCGGGACGCGAGGACGAGAACAGCGCGAAGGCGCGGCCGAGCACGCCGGGCAGTTCGCCGGCCTCGGTGACACGGTACGAGAACAGCGCCACCTTTTCCATCATGCCGCGCTGGTCGGGCAGTTCGTGCAGATGGCCAAGACCCTTGCCGAGCGTCGGCATGGCATTGACGCCGGAGATCACCAGCATCGGCACCGAATCGGCGCGCGCCTGGCCCATGGCGGTGATGGTGTTGGTGAGCCCCGGCCCGGTGATGACGAAGGCGACGCCCGGCCGGCCGCTGGCGCGTGCATAGCCGTCGGCCATGAAGCCGGCGCCCTGCTCGTGGCGCGGCGTGACATGGCGGATCTTCGAACGCGCCAGGCCGCGATAGAGCTCGACCGTATGGACGCCCGGAATGCCGAAAACGGTGTCGACGCCATGGGCTTCGAGCAAGGTGATGAGTGCTTCGCCGATCGTCGTCATTGTCTGAGCACCGGACGCGTGAGGCAGGTCGGGCCGCCCTCGCAAGCGATGCACAGAGCGTCGGCCTCGAAGGTCGAGACCGTGCAGCCGGCAGCCTGCATGGCGGCTGCGGTCTTCGGAAAACCGGCGACCGCGATGACCTGGCGCGGCGCGGTCGGCAGCACGTTGAGGCTGAGCCCGTTAGAGGCGAAGAATTCGTCGGCGTCGCCCTCGACCAGGCGAATGCCGCGGGCGCGCAGCATCTGGTAGAAGGTAGCCGGCAGCAACGGCGCGTAGACCAGCGCCAGATCGTCGGCCAGCGGGCTGATCACTGACATCAGGTGCAGGCAGGCCTCTTCGCCGTGCCACAGAGGAAGGTCGAAGCCATAGACCTGGATACCCTGCGGCGTCAGCAGGTTCGCAAGCTGCTGGATGCCGTCCTGGTTGGTGCGCACGCCGCGGCCTATGGCCAGCGTGGTTTTGTCCACCCAGACACAGTCGCCGCCTTCGACCTGGCCGGGGCTTTCGATGCGGCCAAGGACGGGAATGCCCATGCGCGTATAGGCCGCTTCGTGCAAGGCCGGTTCGTCACGGCGCAGCGCCTTGCCCATGGCGAGGATGATGGCGCCATGGTCGGTCATCAGCGAGGGATCGTGGGTGAAGACGGAATCGGCCAACCCGTCATCGGTGTCGGTCAGCCATTCGATCTCGGCACCCGAGCCCGCCACCAGCCTGGTCAGCGCCTCGTGCTGGGCGGCCGCCTTTTGCGGATCGAAGCCCGGGCCATAGTGCCACTCCGAAGCTCTGGCATGGCGCATGGCGCTGGCAGCGGAGCGCATCAAAACGCGTTCCAGTTGCCCGGCCATGGACTGCGACCCGAATGTTTTGCCCACCAACTTCTCCCTAAAACGTCCGTTGCCGCCACTAACCACCACAAGAGGCTGTGATCAATGGTCCAAAAACCGTGGTTGACGGAGGCAAGCGGAACGGTCCATCTTGTGACAGGGAACTTCTGTTTTGCGACGGGTAATGGGTAAACGATTGCAGCAGCGATGGGTCCGGCGGCTCCGCGGAGCACCGAAAGCGTAATGGCGTCGGCTACGGCTCCCGCACTGAAGCATACGGCGCAGGACGGCGCCGCCGAAGCCATCCATGTCGAGAACCTGCACAAGAAATTTGGCGAGCTGCATGTGCTGAAGGGCGTCTCGCTGTCGGCGCGCGACGGTGAGGTGATTGCCATCATCGGCGGCTCAGGCTCCGGCAAGTCGACTCTGCTGCGCTGCATCAACTGCCTGGAAAATCCGACCAGCGGCATCATCCGCGTCAATGGCGAGGAGATCAAGCTGAAGGCCGACAGCCACGGCCACACTGTTCCCGCAGACCGCAGGCAGATCGAACGCATCCGCTCCAAGCTCGGCATGGTGTTCCAGAACTTCAACCTGTGGAGCCACATGACGCTGATCGAGAACGTCATCGAGGTTCCCGTGCACGTGCTCGGCGTCAAGCGCGACGAGGCGATCGCCCAGGCCGAAAAGCTGCTTGCCCGCGTTGGCCTCGCCGAAAAGCGCGACGTCTATCCGGCCTATCTGTCTGGGGGCCAGCAGCAGCGGGCTGCGATCGCCCGCGCGCTGGCGATCAATCCGCGCGTCATGCTGTTCGACGAACCGACCTCGGCCCTCGATCCGGAGCTGGTCGGCGAGGTGCTGAAGGTGATCGGCGACCTGGCGCGCGAAGGCCGCACCATGGTGCTGGTCACGCATGAGATGAAGTTCGCCCGCGAGGTCGCGACGCATGTCGTCTACCTCTACAACGGGCTGGTCGAGGAAGAAGGACCACCGGAGCAGATCTTCGGTGCGCCCAAATCCGAAAGGCTCAAACAATTCATCCGCAACATCGGCTAACGATCCGGGGTAAGCGGGCGAAGAACCGGGAACCAACAACACACTGGGAGTCGTGAAAATGAAGACTGTTCTGAAGACATTCGCCGCAGCGCTGCTGCTCGGCGTTGCCGCCATGGGCATGGCCAAGGCCGATCCGGTCAAGATCGGCGTCGCCGCAGAGCCCTACCCGCCCTTCACCTCGCCGGACGCCTCGGGAAAATGGGTCGGCTGGGAGATCGATTTCATCGATGCTGTCTGCGCTGAAGAAAAGCTCGACTGCGTCATCACCCCCGTCGCCTGGGACGGCATCATCCCGGCGCTGACGACCAAGAAGATCGACGTCATTGCCAGCTCGATGTCGATCACCGACGAGCGCAAGAAGACGATCGACTTCTCCGACAAGTATTACAACACGCCGACCGCCATCATCGGGCCGAAGGACCAGAAGTTCGGCGCCACGCCGGATGACCTCAAGGGCAAGGTCATCGGGGTGCAGGTGTCGACCGTGCATGCCGTCTACGCCAAGAAGCACTTCACCGGTGCGGCCGAAATCAAGGAATACCAGACCCAGGACGAGGCCAACCAGGACCTCGCAGCCGGCCGTGTCGACGCGGTGCAGGCCGATTCGATCGCACTCGGCGAGTTCCTCAAGTCCGATCAGGGCAAGGGGTGCTGCGACCTGAAGGGCATGGTGGCTCCGGACGTCGAGGTTCTGGGTCCCGGCGTCGGCGCCGGCATCCGCAAGGAAGACACCGAGCTGAAGGACAAGATCAACGCCGGCATCAAGGCGATCCGCGCCAACGGCAAGTATGAAGAGATTTCGAAGAAGTACTTCGATTTCGACATCTACGGCGAAGACAGCCAGTCGAACTGACGGCCGCAGCTGAGCGAATAGCCATGCGGAGTGCTCCCCACTCCGCATGGTTTCGTCGAGACCTGTCCATGCAAGCTTGCTGCTGGCGGAAACCTCCAGCAGTCCTGGCGCCAGCCATTTGGGGGCGAAGCTGATCGAAGCACTTCTTCCGGCCTCGGCGGCCGGCATCATCGAGCTTCTCTCGCCCGTGCCGCCCGGCTGGGGCGGGACTCTGTTGCTCGGTCTGCTTCATTCGATAGAGATCGCGGTCGGCGCAACGTGCCTCGGTCTGCTGATCGGTACGTGCGGCGCCTATGGCAAGCTCTATGGCGGCCCGGTGGTGCGCGATCTCCTCGCCGTCTACACGACCGTGGTGCGCGCTGTACCGGAACTCGTGCTGATCCTGCTGCTCTATTACGCCGGCACCGACCTGATAAACCAGCTGCTGACGGCGATGGGCTATCAGCGTATCGACATCAGCGGGCTTGCGGCCGGCATCGCGGTGCTGGGCTTTGTCCAGGGCGCCTATTCGACCGAGGTCATCCGCGGCGCGATCCTTGCCATTCCGCAGGGCCAAATTGAAGCTGCGCGCGCGTATGGCATGTCTCCCGGCCTTCTTCTCAGGCGCATCACGCTGCCGGCGATGCTGCCTTTCGCCATACCCGGCCTTGCCAATCTCTGGCTGATCGCCACCAAGGACACCGCGCTGCTGGCAGTCGTTGGCTTTTTCGAACTCGCGCTGGCAACACGGCAGGCGGCGGGCGTCACCAAAGCCTATTTCACCTTCTATGTCGCGGCCGGCGCGCTCTATCTCATGCTGTCGCTGTTTTCCAACCTGATCCTCGGCCGCGTCGAGGCCTGGTCGCGGCGCGGCATGCCTTCGGTCAAGGAGGCACGTTGATGGCCGGCGAAGCGACCATCATCAACGTTGCCGCGCGCACATCGCTGTGGCTGCAGCCGCATCGTATCGTGCTGATCCTGATCGCGCTGGCGCTGGTCCTCGGCGCCGCCTTCTTCATGCGCTGGGACTGGCTGCCGCAATATTACGAAATGGGATTGCTGGGCATGTGGCGGTCGCTGTGGATCCTGGCCGTCACCTGCTTCCTGGGTTTCCTGCTCGCCGTGCCGCTCGGGCTGGCGCAGGCCGCCGGCCCGTTCTGGTTTTCCGCCCCCGCCAAGGCCTTCTGCACCGTGATCCGGGGAACGCCGTTGCTGATCCAGCTCTGGCTGCTCTATTACGGGCTGGGCTCGCTGTTTCCGCAGTACCCCTGGATCCGCGAGTCCTGGATGTGGCCCTATCTCCGCCAGGCCTGGCCCTATGGCGTCCTGGCGCTGACGCTGTCCTTCGCCGGCTATGAGGGCGAGGTGATGCGGGGGGCCTTCGCCGGCGTGCCGAAGGGCCAGCTCGAGGCTGCCCGTGCGTTCGGCATGAGCCGCTGGAAGATTTTCCGGCGCATCTGGCTGCCGCAGGCCATCTATCGGGCGCTGCCGACCCTGACCGGCGAAACCGTGCTGCAATTGAAGTCAACGCCGCTGGTGGCGACGATCAGCGTCATCGACATCTTCGCCGTCTCGTCCAAGGTGCGACAGGACACCTACCTCACCTATGAACCCTTGCTGCTGCTGGCGTTGATCTATATGGCGATCACCGGCATTCTCGTGTTCGCCTTCAGCCGGATCGAAGCGCGGATCCCGAACAAGATTGGTTAGCGAGTAGTGAGTGGCAAATAGGGTGTAGTCGGCCATTCGCTGACTCGTTTTCACTACTGACTACTCCCTACTCACTTAGGATTCATCGCCATGCAACTCAGTCTCGAGCAGGCAACCGGATTGTGCCGGATGGCGGCGCTGGGCGCCGGCGCCAATGAGGAAGCAGCGCAGTCGCTCGCCGCTTCGATCGTCGCGGCCGAGGCAGAAGGGCTGACCTCGGTCGGGCTGACGCATTTCATCGATTATCTGGAAGCGATCGAAGCCGGCCGCATCGACGGCAATGCCGATCCCGTCATCACCAGGCCGGCGCTCGCCGTCTATCTTTCCGACGCGCGTGGCGGCCTTGCCCATACCGGCTTCGACCGCACGATCGACGATCTCGCCAAGGCCGCAAAACTGTTCGGCGTCTCGATCTTCTCACAGAAGAACGCCTATACGTGCGGCGCGCTCGGCTATTTCACCGGCCGGCTGGCAGGACTTGGGCTGGTGTCCTTCGCCGCCACCAACGGGCCGGCGGTGCTTGCCGGTTCAGGCTCGGTCAAGCCGGTCTACTGCACCAACCCGATGTCGTTTGCCGCACCCACCGCCGACGGATCGCCTCTAGTCATCGACCAGTCGTCGAGCGCCACTGCCTTCGTCAACATCCGCAGGGCGGCTGAGGACGGCAAGAAAATTCCTGAAGGCTGGGCGCTCGACGAAAGCGGCAACCCGACCACCGATGCGGCGGCGGCCATGAAGGGCGCCATGCTTGCCTTCGGCGGCCAGCGCGGCGCCAACATCGCGCTGATGGTCGAGGTGCTGGCGGCCGGCCTGTCCGGCGCCAACTGGTCGCTCGACGCACCCTGGTTCAGCGGCGGGCCGGACAGCCCGGGAACCGGCCTGTTCGTGCTTGCGATCGAGCCGAAGCTGCTCGATCCGGATTTCGAGCAGCGCATGAGAGACCAGCTCGACCGGCTGCGGCGGCGCTACGGCGTGCACGTGCCGGGACGCGCCCGGGCCGAGGCGGCGGAGAAGGCGCAAGCGCGGGGCATTAACGCCCCCAAGGCGGTGGTGCAGCGCATTTCCGAATTCGCCGAGCGCTACTCGGCCTGAAAATCCTTATCCATCAAATAAATAGCCGATCTCTCGCGCGAGGCTGTGGGGCAGGCGTGGATTTTTGCGTCCGTCGCTGAACCTTCCGGTCAACCCCGGCGACCAATGCTTGTCCGGGTTGGGTTTGCCCGGTCGGTGCCTACTGTCGGATGCGTCCAGGGCTGGGGCGGGCGTCTCACGCCAAGCTGATACCGTCTCAGGTCAGGCCGTCTCGTTGGACCCTGGTTTCGACACGAACGTCACCCGGAAAACCCCGCTTCGGCGGGGTTTTCTACGTTTTGTCTCCTGTCAAGAAAAACATGTGTGCGATGGTCAACTTTTGTTTATTTGACACCGCCCGACGCCATCGGGCGTCTGCGGATGACAGCAACAGAGGGAGACCGCCTTGTCCGCAACCACCGACAACACCAGCAACAACCTTTTCATTCCCGCCCTTGGCGGCCTCTACGCCACACTGAACAATGCCGCGGAAACCATGTTGCGGGCGGTCGCCGGCATCTTCCTTACCATCCATGGCTCACAGAAGATCACCGATCCGCTCGGCGCCGCCGAGATGGTCGAGGGCCTCGGCTTCTATCCCGGCGCGTTCTGGTCGCTGCTTCTCTCCTGCACCGAATTCTTCGGCGGCATTTTCATCGCCATCGGCCTGCTCACCCGCCCGGCTGCCTTTGCCGGGATGTTCGTGCTTCTGGTGACTGTTTGGTTCCACTGGGTCACCATCGGCCAAGGTTTTTCCGGCGCAGAAAAGTCGCTGCTGTGGGCGGCGATCCTGCTCTTCTTCGTCATCCGTGGCGGCAACCGCCATTCGGTCGACGCGCGCATCGGCAAGGCGTTCTGAGGCTGGTCTGCCTGGACGCAATTCCCAAGGGAAAGCGCTATGCGCTTTTCCCGGGAAACCCGCTTCACACCTTTCCTGGAATTGCTCTGAAACAAGGTCACGAGCGACCTCCGGTCGCTCTTTGCCTTTGCCTCGAAACGGATTAAGAAGCGGCTTCAGCCAAGCTTGCGAGCGCCGGAGCCAGCCATGACCGAAATCCTGCAGACCCCCAAGCTCGTCGTCGTGTTCGGCGGGTCCGGTTTTGTCGGCCGCCATGTCGTTCGGGCGCTGGCCAAGCGCGGCTACCGCATCAGGGTGCCCGTCCGCCGGCCCGATCTCGCCGGCCATCTGCAACCGCTCGGCAATGTCGGCCAGATCCAGCCGGTGCAGGCCAATGTGCGCGTGCGCTGGTCGGTCGACCGTGCCGTGCAGGGCGCCGACCATGTCATCAACCTGGTTGCCATCCTGCATGAGAGCGGCCGGCAGAAGTTCGGCGCCGTGCATGAGTTCGGCTCCCGCGCCATCGCCGAAGCCGCGCGCTCGGTCGGTGCCGGCCTCACCCATATTTCGGCGCTGGGAGCGGACCTCAACGCGCAATCGGACTATGCCCGCACCAAGGCGCTCGGCGAAAAGGCGGTGCTGGAGACGATCGCGGATGCCGTCATCTTCCGTCCCTCGATCAATTTCGGACCCGAGGACGCCTTCTTCAACCGCTTCGCCAGCATGGCGCGCTATTCGCCGGTGCTGCCGCTGCTCGGCGGCGGGCACACCAAGTTCCAGCCAGTTTATGTCGGCGATGTCGCTGAGGCGGTGGCGCGCTCGGTCGAGGGCAAGGTCGAGGGCAGCCGGATCTACGAGCTCGGCGGGCCGCAGGTGCTCACCTTCAAGGAATGCATGGAAGAACTGCTCACCGTCATCGAGCGCAAGCGGATTTTGATGCCGGTGCCATGGTGGGTGGCGAACATGCAGGCGTCGATCCTCGGCCTGCTGCCCAACCCAATGCTGACCAAGGACCAGGTGCTGCAACTGCGCGAGCACAACATCGTCTCGGACGCGGCCGCCAGGGAAAACAGGACGCTTGCAGGCCTCGGCATCCAGCCGCAGTCGATCGGCACGATTCTGCCAAGCTACCTCTGGCGCTTCCGCGCCGCAGGCCAGTTCCAGCGCAAGTCGGCCGCGTAGCCGGCAGAAATTCGCTGCGGGTTATGAGGCGTGTCTGGCGGTGACCTGCATCGGCAATCCACCCTGCGGCTGCGTCGTCAGCTTCTGCACCGGCCAGGGCTTCGTCTCGGCAGTGGTGTCGAAGCGGAAGCGCGACAGCATGATGGCCAGCGCGATGATCGCCTCCTGCATGGCGAAGCTGGCGCCGATGCAGACGCGCGGGCCGGCGCCGAACGGCAGATACTGGTAGCGGTCGATTTTTTCACGATTCCCTGGATGGAAACGCTCGGGCATGAAGGCGTCCGGCCGGTCCCACAGCTTTCTGTGGCGATGCACGACCCACGGCATCACCAGCACCGCGGCGCGCCTGGGGATGTAAAGCTCGTTCCAGGTCTCCGGCTCGATCGGTTCGCGATTGATCGACGGCGCCGGCGGATAGAGCCTGAGCGCCTCCTCGAAGGCGGCGCGGGTGAGCGGCATGGCATCGAGCCATTTCGTCGGATCAGGCTCGCGCGCCAAGACAGTGTCGATCTCGCGCTCGACTTTTTCGCGCTCCCAGGGCGCCTCGGCCAGGCAATAGATCGTCCAGCCCAGAGCTCGGGCCGTCGTCTCGTGGCCGGCGCCGATGAAGGTGATGATGTTGTCCTCGACCTCGGCGCGCGTCAGCCCATCAGGCCCCTCGGCTTTGAGCAGCAGCGTGAGGAAATCCTGCGGCACCGCATCGGGATCGCGCTTCAGCCGCTCCTCGCGCATCCGGACGGTATCGGTGACGATCTTGCGGAAATAGGCCATCGTCTTGCGGCCACGGATGCGGGTGAGCCGCGGCAGCCATTCGGGCGCGCGCAGCAGGTCGAGCGGATCGACGCGGCCCATGGTCTCGAACAACCGGTCGATTTCCCTGGCCAAGCTGCCCGGCTCGCCCGAAATCTCGCCGGAAAACAGCGTCTCGGCCAGGATATCGTAGGTGAGCAGCGTCATGTCGTGGGCGATGTCGGAAGTGCCGCCGGCCTCGTAGCGGCTGACGAAGTCCAGCGTGCGTTTCAGCATCGGTTGGGCAAAACCGAAGATGTGGCGCGGCGTGAACACCGGCGCCATCGCCTTGCGCGAGCGCTTCCACACCTCGCCCTCGGCGGTCAGCAGGCCGTCGCGCAGGATCGGGCGCAGGATCATCTGGCGCACCGTCGCCATCTTGTAGTTCCTGGCATTGTCGACCAGCACATGGCGGATCAGGCCAGGGTCGTTGGCGATGACCAGCGGGCCGCCAATGCCGTTCACCGAGATCCAGGGTTCGTTGTAGGTGTGCTCGCCCCACAGCTCGAGCGGATTGCGGTGGACGATGCGCATCATCTCCAGCGTCGACGGCGGCGTGGTGCGCGGCTTCGGTGCGGGCGGAACGAAAGGGGCGGGCTGCGTGTCCATCGGATGCTCCGCTGATACCCCAATGTAGTGAGCGGCAAAGCCGGCGTCCATGTGGCCGAACGGCAGGGCACCGGGCATCCGCTCCCCGGAATGTGACCGGTCCCCTCGCCGTGCCTTCTTGCCGCTTGTTGGCGCGTGGCTTAGGTGACGGTCACCAACAGGTACCGCCACTGCCAATCATTCCAGGAGCCCGCCTTGAAACACCGGTTGAACGTCATCATCGGCAGCACGCGACCCAGCCGCGCCGGACCGGTTTTCGCCAAGTGGCTGGATGGCTTTGCGCGCGAGCACGGCAAGTTCGAGCCCGTCCTGACCGACATCGCCGCGTTCAACCTGCCGGTGCTAGATGAGCCGCATCATCCGAAGCTCGCCAAATATGAGAAGGACCACACCAAGGCCTGGTCGAAGGCGATCGACGCCGCAGATGCCTTCGTCTTCGTGGCGCCGGAGTACAATTATTTCGTGGCGCCGGCGATCGTCAACGCGGTCGACTATCTCTCCCGCGAGTGGAAATACAAACCCGCAGCCATCTTCAGCTATGGCGGCGTCTCCGGCGGCCTGCGCGCGGCGCAGGCGGTCAAGCCGCTGCTGACTTCGGTCGGCGTGATGCCGATCCCCGAGGGCGTGGCGCTGCATGCCTATCAGAAGCTGCTCGATGAGGATGGCGCTTTCGAGCCCAGCGAGCAGGTGCTTGGCGGTACCAGAACGATGCTCGACGAGCTGTTCCGCTGGAGCGAGGCGCTGAAGCCGCTGCGGGCCGGTTAGGCTCCGTTTACCGGCAAGACAACCCGGCTTGTTCACGCCATAAAGAGATGAAATGCTCCGGCCATTGACCGGGCCGGGGCGGTTCGACTTGCGATTTCTGTTTGCGCTATTGCTGATCTTGTCGACGGCCGCCGCCGCCATGGCGGAGCGGCGCGTGGCGCTGATCGTCGCCGATGACGACTACCGGCTGATCCGGCCGCTGGCCAATCCCGTCAATGACGGCGAGGCGATGGAAGCGGCGCTGAAAAAGCTCGGCTTCGAGGCGTCGTCGAAACCAACCGGGATCTGCGCCGCATGCGCCGCGCGCTCTACGATTTTCGCGAGGATGCCAAGGGCGCCGACGTGGCGCTGGTGTATTTCTCCGGCCATGGCGTCGAAATCTCCGGCGACAACCGGCTGCTGCCGGTCGATGCCGACGCTTCCTCGCTCGATGCGCTGAAAAGGACCAGCCTGCCGCTGGAAGAGGTGCGCGAGGCCGTCGCCGCGACGGCCAAGGTCGGGCTGATCGTGCTCGACGCCTGCCGCAGCGATCCGTTCACGGCAAGCGCCGGCGAAGGCCGTGGCGCGACAGCGCTGGCCAAGAATGTCTCGGACAAGGTGCGGCCCGGTCTCGGCCGTATCGGGAAGGCAGAAAATACCCTGTTTGCCTTTTCCGCCGCGCCCGGCGAGACGGCCGGCGACGGCACGGGCCAGAACTCGCCTTTCACCGCGGCGCTGGCGAAATATCTCGGCACCGACGGGCTCGAAATCCGCTCGGTGCTGACGCTGGTGCAGCAGGAGGTCTACGACCTGACGCGCGGCAAGCAACTGCCCTATGTCGAGAGCGGCCTGCCGCAACTGTTCTTCGCCGCATCCACCAGAGAGCAGTTGCCGGAGCGCGAGCGGCTGCTGCTGGCCATGGCCGAGGTGACACCACAAATGCGCGACGAGGTCGAGCGGATCGCCAGCGATGCCGACATGCCGCTGGCGCCGCTCTATGGCGCGCTGATCAGCGCCGATGCCAGCCATCTTTCGGCGTGAACGCCAGGCTGCGCGAGGCCGCCGACGCCTTCGTCAAGGTGCGCAGCGAAATGAAGGGGTCTCGGCGCCAGCGATCCGCAGGTGAGCGCGCTGCGCCAGCAGGCGCAAGAGCAGCTTTCGCTCGGCGCTTTCAATGCCGCGCGGGCAAAACTCGCCGAGGCCGCCGGCATCGACAGTGTGTCGCGCAAGGCGCTGAAGGCCAATTTCGCCAGTCGCACACTGTCCGAAGCCGCGACGCGCTTTCTGTCGAGCGGTGCGGCCCGCGCCGACCTCAACTATGGCGCCGCCATCAAGGATTATGAGGCTGTGCTGGCGCTCTATGGCGAGGCCGGGCCGTCGGCGCTCGATCCCGACGATTTCGACCGCCAGATCCGCACGCTGGATGAGCTGGGCAAACTCTACACCACCGTTAGCAACATCACCGCCGCCGGTCGCGCCTTCGAGGCGCTGCGGGCCAATCTCGAGCAAAGGTCGCGGCAGGAAACCGATCCGGGCGTGCGGCGCGATCTCGCCATCAGCCACACCAAGCTCGGCAACATCAGGATGGCGCAAGCGATCTGCCGGCGGCCCTGCAGAACTACCAGACCGCGCGCGCGATGCTGCGTGAGCTGGCCTCGGCCGACCCGGGCCGCCTGGAATGGTTCGGCGATCTGGCCATGAATGACGACAAGATCGGCGACGTGCTGGTGACAAACGGCGATCTGGCCGGCGCCTCACAAGTCTACCAGGAAAGCCTGTCGATCAAGAAAGTGCTCGCCGCCAACGAGCCGGAGCGCGCCGACCTGCAGCGTGACCTGACCATTTCCTATGACGAGATCGCCCGCCTCGCACGTGCCGCGGGACAGCTGGACGATGCGCAGGCGGCCTTTGAAGAAGGCCTGATTATCCGCCTTGCCTTGGCCGTGAAGGCGCCCGACGACGCGCAAAGGCAACGCGACGTCTCGGTCAGTCACGACACGATCAGCGACCTCAAGCGCGAGCGCGGCGACGCCGACGGCGCGCTGGCCGCCTACCGCAAAGGCCTAGGAATCGTCGAACGGCTGCTGAGCCGCGACCCCGATAACACCGAGCTGAAGCGCGATCTGTCGGTCGGCAACACCAAGATCGGCAATGCGCTGAAGGATCAGGAGGATTGGCCGGCAGCGCTTGCGGCCTATCAACAAGCGCTGGCGCAGGCCCGTCAGCTCGCAGACGGCGACCCCGGAAACACGGAGTGGCAGCCGCGACCTCTCGGTCAGCCTCGAAAAGGTCGCCGGCGTGCTTGCCATCCAGGGCGACCGCAAGGGCGCGCTCAAACTGTATCTCGACAGTTTCGTCATCGTCGACAGGCTGGCGAAGCTGGACCCGGCCAATCTCGACTGGCAGCGCGACCTGTCGATAACGCTGTCGGAGATCGGCATGCTCAAGGTCAAGCAGCGCGACATCAAGGGTGCGCGGCAGGCGTTCCAGGATAGCCTGGACATCCGCCAGCAGCTTGCCCAATCCGACCCCGACAACGCCACCTGGCAGCGCGATCTGGTGGTTGCGATGATCGACTATTCCCAGGTCGCCAAGAACCCGAAGGCGGTTCTTTCCGAGGCGCTGGAGATGACGCTGGAGCTCGACCGCAGCGGCCGGCTGGCGCCGCGCTACAAGTTCATGATCAAGTTTCTCAGGGATCGATTGGCCCGCGTGAAATAGGCCTGACCGAAGCCGGTCGCCGATAGCCGGCTCTTGCACCCCGGAAATGCTCGCAAACCTTGGAAAAACCGCCTTTTGCGCCTATATCTAGGACATCAAAACGGCGCGATTCGGAGCCAATTTCCGGCACCGGGCCAGCGCCATCAATCAGACAGGTTTTCATGAGCGATCAGACTGAAAGCGCCAACGGCGCGGAAGCCGAGTACGGCGCCGATTCCATCAAAGTTTTGAAGGGGTTGGATGCTGTCCGCAAGCGGCCAGGCATGTATATCGGCGACACCGATGACGGCTCGGGCCTGCATCACATGGTCTACGAGGTGGTCGACAACGCCATCGACGAGGCGCTGGCCGGCCATGCCGACCTCGTCACGGTGACGCTCAATCCCGACGGATCGGTCACTGTCATCGACAATGGCCGCGGCATTCCGACCGATATCCACACCGGCGAAGGCATTTCGGCGGCCGAAGTGATCATGACGCAGCTGCATGCCGGCGGCAAATTCGACCAGAATTCCTACAAGGTGTCGGGCGGCCTGCACGGCGTCGGCGTGTCGGTGGTCAACGCACTGTCGGCCTGGCTGAAACTCAGGATTCGCCGCAACGGCCAGATCTTCGAGATGAGCTTCAGCCATGGCAATGCCGACGCACCGCTGAAGGTCACCGGCAGCTACGAGCAGAACAAGACTGCCGGCACCTATGACGGACGCAGCGGCAGCGAGATCACCTTTTTCCCGTCGTCCGAAACCTTCACCATGGTCGAGTTCGACTATGGCACGCTGGAGCACCGGCTGCGCGAGCTGGCCTTCCTGAATTCCGGCGTGCGCATCGTGCTGACCGATGCCCGCCACGCCGACATCGTGCGCCACGAACTGCACTATGATGGCGGGCTGGAGGAGTTCGTCAAATATCTCGACCGGGTCAAGAAACCGCTGATCGACAAGCCTATCGCCATCAAGGCCGAGCGCGACGGCATCACCGTCGAGGTGGCGATGTGGTGGAACGACAGCTACCATGAGAACGTGCTGGCCTTCACCAACAACATCCCGCAACGCGACGGCGGCACGCATCTGGCCGGCTTCCGCGGTGCGCTGACGCGCCAGATCACCGGCTATGGCGAATCCTCCGGCCAGACCAAGAAGGCGAAGGTGTCGCTGATCGGCGACGACTGCCGCGAAGGGTTGACCGCAGTTCTGTCGGTCAAGGTTCCGGACCCGAAATTCTCCTCGCAGACCAAGGACAAGCTGGTCTCGTCCGAGGTCCGCCCGGTGGTGGAAGGGCTGGTCAACGAGGCACTCGGCACCTGGCTGGAAGAACACCCGACCGAGGGCAAGGTGGTCATCGAGAAGGTGATCCAGGCCGCCGCGGCGCGTGAAGCCGCGCGCAAAGCGCGCGACATCACCCGCAAGAGTTCGCTCGGCGTCACCTCGCTGCCCGGCAAGCTGGCGGACTGCCAGGAACGCGATCCGGCCAAGTCCGAAATCTTCATCGTCGAGGGTGACTCGGCCGGCGGCTCGGCCAAGGGCGGTCGTTCGCGGCAGAACCAGGCCATTCTTCCGTTGCGCGGCAAGATCCTCAATGTCGAGCGGGCACGTTTCGACCGCATGCTCGGCTCCGACATGATCGGCACGCTGATCACCGCGCTCGGCACCTCGATCGGCAAGGACGAGTTCAACGCCGATAAATTGCGCTATCACAAGATCATCCTGATGACCGACGCCGACGTTGACGGCGCCCACATCCGCACCTTGCTGCTCACCTTCTTCTTCCGGCAGATGCCGGAGCTGATCGAGCGCGGCCACCTCTACATCGCCCAGCCGCCGCTCTACAAAGTGACGCGCGGCAAGAGCTCGCAATACATCAAGGACGAAGGCGCGTTCGAGGAATTCCTGATCGGCTCGGGGCTTGAGGAAGCGTCGCTTTCGCTTGGTTCCGGCGAGGTGCGGGCCGGACAGGATTTGCGCAGCGCCATCGACGACGCGCTGGCGGTGCGGCAGCTGATCAACGGGCTGCACACGCGCTACAACCGCAGTGTGGTCGAGCAGGCGGCGATCGCCGGCGCGCTCAACCCGGATGTGCTCGGCGATCTTGGCCGCGCCAACGCCATGGCCGAGCGTGTCGCCAAGCGCCTCGACATCATTGCCGAGGACACCGAGCGCGGCTGGACCGGCCGTATGTCGACCTCCAACGAAGGCGTCGGCGGCTATGTGTTCGAGCGCACGGTGCGCAGCGTCAAGGAGTTCGCGCAGCTCGATCTCGGGCTGATCAATTCGGCCGACGCCCGCCAGCTCGATCGCTATGCGCCGCGCCTGACCGAAGTCTACGGCACGCCGCCGGTGCTGCGTCGCAAGGATGTTTCCGAGACCATTTCGGGACCGCTGGCGCTGCTCAACGCGGTGTTCGCGACCGGCCGCAAGGGCCTGACCATGCAGCGCTACAAGGGCCTTGGCGAGATGAACGCCGAACAGCTCTGGGAAACCACGCTCGACCCGAATGTGCGCTCGCTGCTGCAGGTCAAGGTCAATGACGCCACCGATGCCGACTCGCTGTTCTCGCGGCTGATGGGCGACGAGGTGGAGCCGAGGCGCGAGTTCATCCAGGACAATGCGCTGTCGGTGGCCAATCTGGATATTTGAAGCCGGCTTAGATTCACGCCTTGATGGAGTCGTTTCGTCAGGGCGTGAAAGAGACGGAGAGGCTTAGAGCAATTCCAGGAAAAGCGTGAAACGGTTTTCCCGGGAAAAGCGCGTAGCGCTTTCCCTTGGGAATTGCGTCAAAACAAAGAGATAGAGCGGTTCGGCGTTACCGTAAAACGATGAACCGCTCTAGCCGGCGCGCCGCTTCTCGGTTGCCGCCCGATCTACGGCCAGCCCGTCCGCCGACAAGGTAACGCCGAACTTATCACTGGCCTCCTTGGGCGTGTAGTAACCGAGTGCCACGTCTCTCAGCACCAGATTTGCCTCGCGTTGGAACGGATCGCCATAGCCGCCACCGCCCGGCGTGCCGACGCGGACGCGGTCGCCGGCCTTGAGCGCGATGTCCTGTTCCTTGGACAGGTGCGGCGGCACATGTTCCGCGCCGCCACGGAAGACAGACACCGTATTGGGCGCGCCGTCCTTGCCGCCCAGCGCGCCTTGCGGGCCGAAGCGGCCGTGGTCCATGACGAAGGAGGCACGAGCGTCGCCGCGCAGGATCTCCACCTCATAGGCGAGCCCGAAACCGCCGCGCTGCTTGCCGGCGCCGCCGGAGCCTTCGCGCAAGGCATAGTGGCGGTAGAGCACCGGAAAGGCCTGCTCCATGATCTCGACCGGCGGCGATTTGGAGATGCCTATCGTCGAGCAGCCATTGGTCAGGCCGTCATGGCCGGCATTGCCGCCATAGCCGCCGCCGGAGATCTGGTACATGACGTAGTCGCGGCCGCGCACCGGGTCGTTGCCGCCAAGCGCGAAATTGCCGCTGGAGCCGGCGGGGGCGGCCGTCACCTTGTCGGGCAGCGCCTGCACCATGGCCGCGAACACCGCTTCGGCGATGCGCTGCGACACCTCGGCCGCGCAGCCTGAGACGGGGCGCGGATACTTCGCGTCTAGGAAGGTGCCCTCCGGCCGCTTGACGATGAGCGGCTCGAAGGCACCGGCGCTGATCGGCACGTCCGGGAAAATATGGCGCATGGCCAGATAGACCGACGACAAGGTCGTCGCCAGCACGCTGTTCATCGGCCCGGCGCAGGGCTTTGATGAGCCGACAAAGTCGAAGGTAAGCGTGTCGCCCTGCTTCTCGACGGCGAGCGCAATGGTCAGCGGCTCGTTCACCACCCCATCGGAATCGACGAAGGCTTTCGAGCTGTAGGTTCCATCCGGGATGGCGGCGATGTTGGCACGCATCTGCTCGGCGGCACGGCGGCGGAGTTCCGCGATCGCCTCGACAACCGTTTCATCGCCGTAACGATCGAGGATTCCATTGAGGCGGTCCTGTCCGACCAGCAGTGCGGCGGCCTGCGCCCTTATATCGCCGATCCGCTGGTCGGCGACGCGGATGTTCGAGCAAATGATGGCGTAGATTTCTGCGTCGAGCACGCCCTTCTTGAACAGCTTTACCGGCGGCAGCCGCAACCCTTCTTGCTCGACCGCCGTTGCCGAAGCCGAGAAGCCGCCCGGCACGGAGCCGCCAATGTCGGGCCAGTGGCCGGTGTTCGACAGCCAGCAGAAGATTTTTCCTCCCCGATAGACCGGCATGGCGAAGCGGACGTCCATCAGGTGGGTGCCGCCGAGATAGGGATCGTTGACGATGTAGATGTCGCCGGGCTCCGGCGGCAGGCAGCGCCCGTCGGCGATCATCTCGATCACCGTCTTGGTCGAATATTGCATCACCCCGACGAACACCGGCAGGCCCTGGCTGCCTTGCGCGATCAGCGAGCCGTCGAGCGCCGAATAGATGCCGTCGGAACGGTCATTGGCCTCGGCGATGACCGGCGAGAAGGCAGCGCGCGAAAAGGTCAGGTCCATCTCGTCGCAGACCTGCTGCAGGGCCGCCTGAAGTACCGAAAGCGTGATGGTGTCGAGCTTTCCCATCTCAGGCCTCGCCGATATCGATGATGATGTTGCCGTCGGCGTCCGAACGCGCCCGGTCGCCAGGTTCGAGCACCGTGGTGGCGTCCATCTGCTCGAGGATCGCCGGCCCTTCTATCACCGCATCGAGCGGCAGTTTTTCGCGCGCGTAGACGGGCGTGTTGTGCCAGGCGCCGGCATACCAGACCGGCCGGATTTCGCGCCGTGCCTCGTCGAGTGTTTTCGCGCGTCCGGCCGGGTCGATCAGGCGGGAAAGATCGATTGCTGGCCTGACACCGGTCACCGAAGTGTTGAGATTGACCAGATTGGCGCGGATCTCCGGCAATTCGACCTTGAAGCGGGCGAAATAGGCCTTTTCGAACAGACGCTGCAGCATTTCACGTGTGACGGAAGAGGAAGGCAGCGGCACGTTGATGATATGCGTCTGGCCGACGAACTGCATGTCGGCGGAGTGGGTGACGCGGATCGTCTCCGGCATCACCGCCTCCTTGCCGATCAGCTCCTCGCCTTCGTTCCGGTGCCGTTCCAATATGCCGTGGAGCTGGCTTTCATCGAGCGCCGCCACCGGCTGGTTGACCGTGTTGACGAAATCGTGACGGAGATCGGCGACGACGCAGCCGAGCGCGTTGGTGATGCCGGGCCGTGCCGGCACCAGCACCTTCGGCAGGCCAAGCTCGCGCGCCAGTGCTGTCGCATGCAGCGGCCCAGCGCCGCCGAAGGCGAACAGCGCGAAATCGCGCGGATCGTGGCCGCGCGACACCGAGACCATGCGGATGGCACCGGCCATCTTCATGTTGCCGAGACGCAGCACCGCGCCGGCCGCTTCGACACCCGACAGGCCGGTGGACTTGCCGATCCTGTCCTCGAATATGCCGGTGACGCGCTCGACGGTGACCGGGTTTTCGACCGCCAGCAGCTTCTTCGGCGCCAGCCGTCCGAGCACCAGATTGGCGTCGGTGATGGTCGGCTCGTTGCCGCCGCGGCCGTAGCAGATCGGACCGGGATTGGCGCCTGCACTTTCCGGGCCGATCTGGATCAGGCCTGCGGCATCGACGCGGGCGATCGAGCCGCCGCCGGCGCCCACCGTATGCACGGCCAACATCGGCACATGGATCGGCATCGCATATTCGATCTCGATCTCGTTCGACACGGCCGGTTCTGCGTTGCGGATCAGCGCCACGTCGGTCGAGGTGCCGCCCATGTCGTAGGTGACGAGGTTTTCGAAGCCGGCACGTTTTCCGGTATAGGCGGCGGCGATGACGCCGGAGGCCGGTCCCGACATCACCGTCTTTGCCGATTCACGGGTGACGAAGCGGGCCGAGATCATGCCGCCATTGCCGTTCATGATCAGGAAATCGCGGGCGTAGCCCTTTGCCGCGAGTTCCTTGCGCAGGCGCTCGACATAGCGCTCGAGGATCGGCTGCACCGAGGCGTTGACCGAAGCCGTCACGCCGCGTTCGAACTCGCGCGCTTCCGACAGCAGCGCATGGCCCGTGGTGATGTAGCCGTTCGGCCAAAGTTCGGCGGCGATTTCGGCGGCGCGGCACTCATGCGACGGATTGGCATAGGAGTGCAGGAAATGGATGACGAGGGATTCGCAGCCGGCTTCGATCAGCCGTGAAACAGCGGTGCGCATCTCGGCTTCGTCGAGCGGAACCCGAACCGCGCCGGAGGCCTCGACCCGCTCCGACACTTCGAGCCTGAGATTGCGCGGAATGACCGGCACGAACGTTCCTGTCATGCCATAGGGCTGCGGCCGGGTGCGCCGGCCGAGTTCGATCACGTCGCGAAAGCCGCGCGTGGTGATCATGCCGGTTTTCGCCAGCCGGCGCTCCAGCACGGCGTTGGTGGTGGTAGTCGTGCCGTGCACGATGAGGTCGATGCCGTCGATGGGAAATCCGGTGGCGCCAAGCGCTGAAACCACGCCGAAGGCCTGGTTGGCGACCGTGGTCGGGGTCTTGGCGATATGCACACGGCCACCGTCTTTGCCGTCGATCAGAAGCAGGTCGGTAAAGGTTCCGCCAACATCGATGCCGGCGACGACATTGCCCGGCAACGCCGAAAAATTCTCTTTCATTGTCGAAACCCGAAATGCCCGGACTACGGATATGTCTCAGTTTGGAAAGGTGTTTTACGCTGGTCTCTTGACGCAAATATCATTTGTATACTAATAAATTCGGGACACAAGAGCTTACCGCTTCGCAGTGTGCAAACGGCACGCCGGAACCTGACTGGTTCGGGCGAGCAGGGGATAGTTTGGCGTCGGCGTCCTAGAAGGTTAGGTTTGATGAACACCACATCCGCGTTCAACACCGCTGGCGCCCGGCCGCTGCAGTTTCCGATTCCGGCCAATGTCTATGCCGAAACGGTCGTCTCGGTGAAGCATTACACCGACCGCCTGTTCTCGTTCCGCATCACCCGGCCGCAGTCGCTGCGCTTCCGCTCTGGCGAGTTCGTCATGATCGGCCTGCCCAATGCCGAGAAGCCGGTTTACCGCGCCTATTCGGTCGCCAGCCCGTCCTGGGACGACGAACTCGAATTCTTCTCGATCAAGGTGCCGGACGGCCCGCTGACTTCGGAACTGCAGAAAATCCAGGTTGGCGACACCGTCATCATGCGCCAGAAGTCGACCGGCACGCTGGTGCTCGACGCGCTGACCCCCGCCAAGCGCCTGTTCATGATCTCGACCGGCACCGGCATCGCGCCCTTCGCCAGCCTGCTGCGCGATCCCGACACCTATGAGAAGTTCGAGCAGGTCATCCTGACCCACACCTGCCGCGACAATGCCGAGCTGGTTTACGGCCAGGAACTGGTGGCGGCACTTGAGAACGACCCGCTGATCGGCGAACTGACCGGCGGCCGTGTCACCCTCTACAACTCGACGACGCGCGAAGAGTCGGCGCGCATGGGCCGCATCACCGCGCTGATCGGCTCGGGCAAGTTTTATTCCGACCTAGGCATCGACAAGCTCAACCCCGAGACCGACCGCATCATGATCTGCGGCTCGATGCACATGCTCAAGGACGTCAAGGAGCTGGCCGAGAGCCTGGGCTTCCATGAAGGCTCGCTGCATCAGCCGTCGAGCTTCGTCGTCGAGCGCGCCTTCGTCGGCTGAGACGTCGGGGCGCTTCGGCGCCTGTATCCGAACGCATGTTTTGACCATGCGGTCAAAAATCTGCTGCGTTCGCTGCCTTTTTCCGCTATGAGCCGCTTGAGGACTCGTGAAGTGCACCTTCACGGGCTATCTTCGGCGTACGCCGCTGAATGAAGAGGGCAGGAGATGAGCAGCACTATCCGTGAAGCCGACGCCGGCGCGTCCAAGGTCACGCCGCTGCCGGCGCGCACCGCCGCCAACACGCCTGCACTGCCGGACCACGCCATTGCCCGCAATCCCGGCATGCGGCTCGATCTCGGCTTCATGGAATCGGTGCGCAGCGTCAACCGCTCGGCGCTGGAGCGCCGCGTCGCCAGCCTTACCAAGCGGCGCTCGATCAAGGCCGACAACCAGGCCGCCTGGCTGCTGCGAGCCGTCGCCTGCATGGACCTGACGACGCTGAATTCCAACGACACCGAGGAACGCGTGCGCCGGCTCTGCGCCAAGGCAATCAACCCGTTCCGCCGCGACATCGTCGAAGGCCTGGGCATAGCGGGCGAGACCATCCGCCCGGCGGCGGTCTGCGTCTATCATCCCTTCGTCGCCACCGCTGTCGATGCCGTGCGCGGCACCGGCATCCATGTCGCCGCAGTCTCGACCGCGTTTCCGCACGGTCTCGCGCCGCTGTCGACGCGCCTGCAGGAGATCGAGGCCTCGGTGCGGGACGGCGCCGACGAGATCGACGTCGTCATCCCGCGCGGTCTGGTGTTCGGGGCGAAATGGCAGGAACTCTACAACGAGATCGTCTCGATGCGCGAAGCCTGCGGCGAGTCGCATCTCAAGGTCATCCTCGGCACTGGCGATCTCGCCACGCTGCGTAACGTCATGCTGGCCTCGATGGTGGCGATGATGGCGGGCGCCGATTTCATCAAGACCTCGACCGGCAAGGAAAGCGTCAACGCGACGCTGCCCGTCGGCCTCGCCATGGTGCGCGCCATCCGCGCCTATTTCGAGGAAACCGGCTATCTCATCGGCTTCAAACCGGCCGGCGGCATTTCGACCGCCAAGGCTTCGCTCGACTGGCTGGTGCTGATGAAGGAAGAACTGGGCCGGCCATGGCTGGAGCCCGACCTGTTCCGCTTCGGCGCATCGAGCCTGCTGACCGACATCGAGCGCCAACTCGAGCATCATCTGACCGGCCATTATTCGGCCAATCATCGCCACGCGATGGCGTGAGGCGCTACGTCGCGCCGCTCAGAACAAATTTCCTCCTAGCGGAGACGCCCGATGAACATTCTCGAACGCTATCACGCCATGGAGTACGGCCCGGCGCCGGAGGCCCGCAACGAGGCGGATGCGTGGCTTGCCGCGCGAGATTTCGGCAAGGCGCTGTTCATCGGCGGCGAGTGGAAGGCGGCGGGCAGCGGCAGGACCTTCGACACCAGCGATCCCGCTTCCGGCAAGCTGCTCGCAAAAGTCTCGGATGCGGGTGCAGCCGATATCGACGCCGCGGTGGCTGCGGCCGCCAAGGCACTGCCAAAATGGAGCGCTTCCTCCGGCTACAACCGAGCCAAGGTGCTTTACGCCATCGGCCGCGCCATGCAGCGCCATCAGCGCCTGTTCGCGGTGCTGGAATCGATCGACAATGGCAAGCCGATCCGCGAGAGCCGCGATATCGACGTGCCTTTGGCGATCCGTCATTTCATCCACCATGCCGGCTGGGCGCAGGCGCTGGACAAGGATTTCCCCGACCATAAGGGCGTCGGCGTCGTCGGCCAGATCATCCCGTGGAATTTTCCGCTGCTGATGCTGGCCTGGAAGATCGCGCCGGCACTGGCCGCCGGCTGCACGGTGGTGCTGAAGCCGGCCGAGTTCACGCCGCTGACCGCCATCCTGTTCGCCGAAATCTGCGAACGCGCCGGGGTACCGAAGGGCGTCGTCAACATCATCCAGGGCGGACCGGAGGCCGGTGCGGCCATCGTCAACCATCCCGGCATCCAGAAAATCGCCTTCACCGGCTCGTCCGAGGTCGGCAAGATCATCAGGAAGGCTACGGCAGGGTCGGGGAAAAAACTGTCGCTGGAGCTCGGCGGCAAGTCGGCCTTCGTCGTCTTCGAGGATGCCGATCTCGACAGCGCTGTCGAAGGCCTGGTCGACGGCATCTGGTTCAACCAGGGCCAGGTCTGCTGCGCCGGCTCTCGCCTGCTGGTGCAGGAAGGCGTCGCCGATGCGTTGATCGCCAAGGTCAAGACCAGAATGGGCCGACTGCGCGTCGGTAGTCCGCTCGACAAGAACACCGATATCGGCCCGCTGGTCGACCTCACGCAGTTGGAGCGCGTCAAGGGACTGGTTGCTGAAGGGGCAAAACAGGGCGCCGTCTGCTGGCAGCCGGACGCGGCACTGCCGTCCTCCGGCTACTACCATTTGCCGACGCTCGCGACTGGTGTTTCTCCGGCTAATATCTTGGCGCAGGAGGAGGTGTTCGGCCCGGTGCTGGCCACCATGACCTTCCGCAACACCGAGGAAGCGATCGAGCTCGCCAACAACACACGTTACGGCCTGGCCGCTTCGGTGTGGAGCGAGAATGTCAATCTGGCCCTGCATGTCGCGCCACAGCTGAGGGCCGGCGTCGTCTGGGTCAACGGCACCAACATGTTCGACGCCGCCTGCGGCTTCGGCGGCTATCGCGAGAGCGGCTTCGGCCGTGAAGGCGGCCGCGAGGGCATGTTTGAGTATCTGACGGCGAAACTGCCGCTCGGCCCGGTGATCAAACCGGCGACATCTTCCGCGCAGCCTGTCGAGCAATCGGAAGGCGACGCGATCGACCGCACGGCAAAATTGTTCATCGGCGGCAAGCAGGTCAGGCCGGACGGTAACTATTCGCTTGGCATTGCCACTGCCAAGGGCAAGCTTGCCGGCGAGGTCGGTCTCGGCAACCGCAAGGATATTCGCGACGCCGTCTCGGCTGCCCGCGCCTGCAAGGGCTGGCCGGACGCGACCGCCTATAACCGTAGCCAGGTGCTCTACTATCTGGCCGAGAACCTTGCCGGCCGCGCTAACGAGTTCGCCTCCCGCCTCGTCCAGCTCACTGGCGTCACCGCAAAAGCTGCGCGCGAGGAGGTCGAGCAGTCGATCGAGCGGCTGTTCCTCTATGGCGGCCTCGCCGACAAGTTCGAGGGCCGCGTGCACCAGCCGCCTGCCCGCGCCGTGGCCCTTGCCCTGCACGAGCCGGTCGGCGTCGTCGGCATTGTCGCGCCCGACGCGGCGCCCTTGCTCGGCCTGATCTCGCTGGTTGCTCCGGCGCTCGCCATGGGCAATACGGTGGTGGCGGTGCCATCGGAAAAATACCCGCTGCTTGCCACCGATCTCTATCAAGTCATCGAGTATTCCGACGTTCCAGCCGGCGCCATCAACATCGTCACCGGCCGCAGCGCCGAGCTTGCCAGCGTGCTGGCCAAGCATGACGATGTCGACGGTCTCTGGGTGTTCGCCGATGCCGAGACTTGTGCGAAAGCCGAAGCCGACTCGATCGGCAACCTCAAGCGCGTCTGGACGGGCAATGGGCGCAGCCTCGACTGGGCTTCGGCGGACGCCGCGGGGGACGCCTTCCTGCGCCGTGCCGTCGAGGCCAAGAACGTCTGGGTGCCCTACGGCGACTGACAGTCCGCGCGAGCGACCTGTGGCGACGTTCGGACTTGACGGGTCATTGGATGTTCTTTAACGAGAAAAAACAATTGGCCTGCAGGTAAGCGTCCGCACAGGCGGCACGATAGTGCCTGCCTGGCACATTGCACCTTGGCCGAATGCCCTTAGAAATCCGGGCGGCGATAGACAGTCGAGGAGAACAGCATGGCGGATCTGGCGGGCAAGGTCGTTGTCGTCACCGCAGCGGCGCAAGGCATCGGCCGGGCAAGTGCGCTGGCCTTCGCCAAGGCGGGTGCGGTGGTGCACGCCACCGACATCAACGAGGTGCTGCTGGCCGAGCTCGGCAAGACAAGCGGGATCAACACCCGCAAGCTCGATGTGCTGAACGACGAGGCGGTGAAATCGGGCTTCGCCGAGATCGGCCCTGTCGATGTGCTGTTCAATTGCGCCGGTTTCGTCCATTCCGGCTCGATCCTTGAAATGGCGGACGCCGATCTCGACTTCGCCTTCAACCTCAATGTACGCGCGATGATCCGCACCATCCGCGCCGTGCTGCCGGGAATGCTGGAGCGTGGCGGCGGATCGATCGTCAACATGTCTTCGGTCGCCGGCGCCGGCAAAGGTGTGCCCAACCGTTTCGCTTATGGTGTCACCAAGGCTGCGGTCATCGGCCTGACCAAGGCGATCGCCGCCGACTATGTCGGCAAGGGCATACGCTGCAACGCCATCTGCCCCGGCACCGTCGAAAGCCCGTCGCTGCATGACCGCATGCACGCGCAGGGCGACTACGAAGCCGCCCGCGCCGCCTTCATCGCCCGGCAGCCTATGGGCCGTCTCGGCACGCCGGAGGAAATTGCCGATCTCGCCGTCTATCTGGCCGGCGCCACCTATACGTCGGGGCAGGCCTACAATATCGACGGTGGCTGGTCGATCTGACAGTCTGAAAAACATGGTCCCCAGGCCATCTGGGGCTGCTTCCGCGCTTGCCCCGGGATAGGTCCATTCGTTACGTTCCGCCCGGTTTCTAAAAAACCATATCGTCACCTCGGCGGAGCGAGTTTGCAAACGGCCTCTGGCCGCAATCAGGAGAAGGACTGCATGAAACTGCTGCGCTATGGCGAGGTGGGGAGCGAACGCCCCGGCCTGCTCGATGCGGATGGGACGATCCGCGACCTCTCCGCTTATGTCGCCGACATCGCCGGCACGGTGCTCCATCCGGCCTCGCTGGACATGCTGTCGAAGCTCGACCCGAAATCACTGCCGGCGGTTTCCGGTAGCCCACGCATCGGCGCCTGCGTTGCCGGTACGGGAAAGTTTATCTGCATCGGGCTGAACTATTCCGATCACGCCGCCGAGACCGGCGCCGCCGTGCCGCCGGAGCCGATCATCTTCATGAAGGCAAGCTCGGCCATCGTTGGACCGGATGATGACGTGCTCATCCCGCGCGGCTCGGTAAAGACCGACTGGGAGGTTGAGCTCGGCGTGGTCATCGGCAAGACGGCGAAATATGTCAGCGAAGCAGAAGCACTGGATTATGTTGCCGGCTATTGCGTCTCGCATGACGTGTCCGAGCGCGCCTTCCAGGCCGAGCGTCAGGGCCAGTGGACCAAGGGCAAGTCCTGCGACACTTTCGGCCCGATCGGCCCCTGGCTGGTAACCAAGGACGAGGTGGCCGACCCGCAGAACATCAAGATGTGGCTGACGGTCAACGGCAAGACGATGCAGAACGGCTCGACCAAGACCATGGTCTACGGCGTCGCCTATCTGGTCTCCTACCTCAGCCAGTTCATGTCGCTGCATCCCGGCGACATCATCTCCACCGGCACGCCGCCCGGCGTCGGACTGGGCATGAAGCCGCCGGTGTTCCTCAAGGCGGGTGATGTGGTCGAGCTTGGCATTGAGGGGCTTGGCCAGCAGAAGCAGACGTTCAAGGCGGACGAATAGGCGAATCAAAACGAAGGGCTGCGCCGCCCCTCATCTGGCTGTCGCCATCTTCTCCCCGTAAACGGGGAGAAGGACGCTATTATCGCAGCGTTCGCCAAACACCAACGTTGCAGAATAAGCGCCGAGGATGCGGCCAGCTTATTTCTCCCCGTTTATGGGGAGAAATGCCCGGCAGGGCAATGAGGGGCGGCGCCAGCCTTCGTTGGCAAAGTTATTTTAAGACTCTGCCATCGGCCCCAAACCGATAGGTCTTCGCCGGGTCCGGCGTCGCGTAAAGCGTCGCACCCGGTTCGGCATTGTAGACGCCGAAGATGCGCACCGTGATCAGCCCGGCCTTTTCGCAGTCGAGATAGAGATTGGTGTCGGCGCCGAGATGCTCGGCATGCACCACCGTGCCCTTCCAGGCGCCGGATTTCGTGTCTACGGTCAGGTGTTCCGGCCTGACACCGATGGTCTTGGCCGTCTCGCCCAGCCTCGCGCCGTCGATGAAATTCATCTTCGGCGAGCCGATGAAGCCGGCGACGAATTCATTTGCCGGCGAATTGTAGAGTTCCATCGGGCCGCCGATTTGCTCGATCCTGCCGGCATTCAGCACCACGATTTTGTCGGCCAGCGTCATCGCCTCGACCTGGTCGTGGGTGACGTAGACCATCGTTGCCTTCAGCCGGCGATGCAGCTGCGCGATCTCCAGCCGGGTGTTGACGCGCAGTGCGGCGTCGAGATTGGACAGCGGCTCGTCGAAGAGAAACAGCTTCGGCTCGCGCACCACCGCGCGGCCGATGGCGACGCGCTGGCGCTGGCCGCCGGAGAGTTCGGCGGGCCGCCTTTCGAGATAGGGCTCCAGCGATAGCATCGAGGAGGCAATGCCGATGCGGCGATCGATCTCGGCCGCCGGCGTGCTGGCCTGCTTCAGCCCTAGACCCATATTGTTCTTCACCGTCAGATGCGGGTAGAGCGCATAGGTCTGGAACACCATGGCGATGCCGCGCTTGGCCGGCGGTGTAACGGATACGTCCTCGCCGTCGATCACGACACGGCCCGAGGTCGAATCCTCCAGCCCGGCGATGACCCTGAGCAGCGTCGACTTCCCGCAGCCGGACGGGCCGACGAAGACCACGAACTCGCCGTCCGTCACTTCGAGGTTGATGCCCTTCAGCACCTCGACCGGCCCGAAAGCCTTCTTCACATTCTCGATCTTCAGCGAGCCCACAATATTGGTTCCTAGCTTTTAGAGTTTGACGGCGGCGCCGCTGCGCACGCTCTCGTCGGCGGCAAGGCAGACGGCGAGCGACTTGACCGCGTCGTCCATATGCCTGTTGAGATCGAGATCCTCGCGGATCGCTCTGAGCACAAAGGCTTGTTCGAGATCGCACAGGTCCTGGTGGCCCGGCTCGCCTTCCATCGACAGCATCTCGTCGGGCCTGGCGAACTTGCCGTCCGGCCCGGTCGCGGCATTGTGCAGGCGGATGGTCGAGGTCTTGGTGTGGGTGTCGATGTCATCGGATTTGACGCCCTCTTTCATGACGATCGACACGCAGCCGTTCGGCGAGATGACGTCCTTCACGAAAAAGGCGGTCTCCGAAATCATCGGCCCCCAGCCGGCCTCGTACCAGCCGACCGAGCCGTCATCGAACAGCACCTGCAGATGGCCGTAATTGTACATCATCGGCGCGACCTCTTCGGTCAACCGCACCCCCATGCCGCGCACCTCGACCGGCCTGGCGTCGGTGATCTGCAGCATCACATCAAGATAGTGCACGCCGCAGTCGACGATTGGCGAGGTCGTCTGCATCAACTGCTTGTGCGTGCCCCAGGTATGGCCCGAGGATTGCTGGTTGAGGTTCATGCGGAACACGTAGGGGCCACCGAGCCTGCGTGCCTCGGCGATCAGCCGGATCCAGGACGGATGATGGCGAAGGATGTAGCCGATCACCAGCTTTTTGCCGTTGGCCTTGGCGGCGGCGACGACACGCTCGGCATCGGCGACCGTCGTTGCCAGCGGCTTTTCGACAAAGACGTGGCAACCCGCCTCGATGGCCCGCACCGCATAGTCGGCATGGCTGTCCGAATAGGTGGCGATGCAGGCGACATCTGGCTTTTCGTCGCGCAGCGCCTCGTCGAATGAGCGCCTGATGCCGTAGCCGGCAAGCCCTTCCGGCAGCGGCACGTCGGAGCGGTTGACCAGTGCCGCGATATCGAAACCCGGATTGGTGTGATAGGCCAGCGCATGGCTGCGGCCCATATTGCCGAGGCCGGCGACGACAACGCGAAGGGGTTTTTGCGAACTCACTTGACGGCTCCAGACGTGATGCCGCGGATCAGCTGCCGCGAGAAGATGACGTAGAGGATCAGCACCGGCATGATCGCCAGCGACAGGGCTGCCAGGATGGCGTTCCAGTTGGTGACGAACTGGCCGAGGAAGAGCTGCGCACCGAGCGTTACTGTCTTGGTCTCTTCCGACGGCGCCAGGATCAACGGGAACCACAAATCGTTCCAGATCGGGATCATGGTGAAGACGGCGACCGTCGCCATCGATGGCCTGACCAACGGCAGCACGAGCCGGAAGAAGATCGTGTATTCCGACAGGCCGTCGATGCGGCCGGCATTCTTCAAATCGTCGGACACCTGCTTCATGAATTCCGACAGGATGAAGACGGCAAGCGGCAGGCCTTGCGCGGTGTAGACTAGGATCAGCGCCGTCAGCGTGTTGACCAGCCCGCTCGCCACCATCAATTGCAGGATGGCGACGGTGCCGAGGCGGATCGGGATCATGATGCCGAGCGCCAGATAAAGCCCCATCAGCGTATTGCCACGAAAGCGGTATTCCGACAGTGCAAAGGCGGCCATGGCGCCGAACAGCAGCACGAAGAACAGCGAAGCGACGGTGACGACGAGGCTGTTCTGGAAATAGTGAACGAAGTCGCCCTGGCCGATCACCGTGGTGTAGCCGATCAGGTCGAAGGTCTTCGGCGTCGGCGGCGTCAGCGGCGCGCCGAAGATGCCCGCGCGGGATTTAAACGAATTCATGATGACCAGGATCACCGGGAACAGCGCGATCGCCGTATAGGTCAGCAGGATCGCGTGGGCGCCGATGGTGCGGGGCAGCGAACGGGTTGCGGTGCTCATTTCTCGCCCCCTCAGAACTGGTAGCGACGCAGGCGCGTCTGCACGAGGAAGAGATAGATGCAGACACCGCCGAGGATGATCAGGAACATCATGGTGGCGATCGCCGCGCCCATGTTGGGGTCGCCGATTTGCAGCTGGAAGCCGAAGAAGGCGCGATAGAGGAAGGTGCCGAGGATGTCGGTCGAATAGTTCGGTCCGGCCAGCGCGCCTTGCGCGGTGTAGATCAGGTCGAAGGCGTTGAAATTGCCGACGAAGGTCAGGATCGAGATGATGCCGATCGACGGCAGAATCAGCGGCAGCTTGATCTTCCAGAACTGCGACATGCCGGTGATGCCGTCACATTCGGCCGCCTCGAGCACCTCATCGGGGATCGACAGCAGGGCGGCATAGATCAGCATCATCGGGATGCCGACGAACTGCCACACCGAGATCAGGCTGAGCGCGGTCAGCGCGTATTCTTCCTTGCCGAGCCACGGCGTGAACAGGCTTTTCAGGCCGATCAGGTCGAGCATATGCGGCGCCACGCCCCACAGCGGCGACAGGATCAGCTTCCAGGCGAAGCCGACGATGACGAAGGACAGGATGGTCGGCACGAAGATCGCCGTGCGGTAGAAGGCGGAGAACCTGAGCCTGGGACTGGATAGCAGCGCCGCCAGCAGGACGCCGATCGGGTTCTGCACCAGCATGTGGATGATGAAGAACCAGACGTTGTTGCGCAGCGCATTCCAGAAGCCCACGGACCAGTTGGGGTTACCGAACAGGGTGCGGAAGTTCTCAAGCCCGACGAACACCTGGGACTGCTCGATGTTGCGGAACAGCGACAGCTGCAGCGTGCCGGCCAGCGGCAGGATCATGATCGCCGTATAGACCAGCACCGCCGGCGCCAGGAAGATTCCGATGTGCCAGCGGAACGGTCGTTTGGGTCGTGTTTGTGCGGCCATGAGTTCGGTCCCCGCCGTCTCTCGGTTCCAGGTGATGCGATGCTAGATGATGCCTCGATGCACGGCCTGCCTCCAAGAATGGAGGCTTGCGACACGTCAGCTTCGCCTTCCCCGCAAAGCGAGGGTAAGGCTGAGAGGCAGGGCCGACAATCGCAATCTCAAAACAGACGCTTTTCGAATGCCGGCCGGGCATGTGCCCGGCCGGCCCGTTGCCTGAGCTCTTACTTTGCCGGCTTGTACCAGCTGTCGAGACCGTCCTGCAGCTTCTTGGCGGCCGCTTCCGGCGTGTCGGTGCCGTTGATGACGTTGGCCGATTCAACCCAGGTCTCGTTTTCGAGGTTCGGCGTACCGCGGCCCAGGATCTGGTAGGTCGAGCGGATCGTCGACTTGCACTTGTCGCGCCAGGAGACGAATTCCTGGGCCAGCGGGTCTTCCATCTTCACTGGCGCCGAGTTCAGGCTGAAGAAGCCCGGCAACGCATTGGCATAGATGGTGGCGAAATCCGGCGAGGCGACCCAGGTCAGGAAGGTCTTGGCCGCATCCGCATTCTTCGAGGCCGCATTCAGGCCGATGCCGATGTCGGTGTGGTCCGAGATGTAGCAGGTGTCGCCGGCCTTCTCGACCGGCGGCGGGAAGGCGCCCATCTTGAACTGCGCCTGGGTGTTGAACAGCGCGATTTCCCACGAGCCGGCCGGGTAGATGGCGGCGCGGCCGAGCGTGAACAGGTTCTGGCTGTCCGGGTAGGTCTGCGCCTCGAAGCCGTCGCCAAGATAAGGCTTCCACTTGGCAAGTTCTTCATACGGCGCCACCCAGTCCTTGTCGGTCAGCTTCTGCTCGCCCTTGATGAGCGCTGTACGGCCATCCTCGCCCTTCCAGTAGTTCGGGCCGATGTTCTGGTAGCCCATGGTCGCTGCTTCCCAGAGATCCTTGGTGCCCATCGCCATCGGGATGTAGGTGCCGTCGGCCTTGATCTTGTCGAGCGCGGCGAAGAATTCGTCACGAGTCTCCGGCACCTTGATGCCGAGCTTGTCGAAGGCGTCCTTGTTGTAGATGAAGCCGTGGATGACCGAGGCCATCGGCACGCAGAATGTCGCCTTGCCGTCGTCGGTCTGCCAGGCGGCCTTGGCCACGGGGGAGAAATTCTCCATGCCCGGCAGCGCCGACAGATCGGCGAGGTTGCCCTTCTTGTAGAGTTCAAGCGACTTGTCGAACGGGCGGCAGGTGATCAGGTCGCCCGCCGAGCCGGCGGCGAGCTTGGCGCCGAGTGCGGCGTCATATTCGGTCGGCGCAGACGGTGCGAACACCACCTTGATGCCGGGGTTCTTGGCTTCGAAGGCCGGGATCAGCTTGTCCTTCCAGATGGCAAGGTCGTCGCCGCGCCAGCTTTCGATGTTGAGCGTTACGTCGTCGGCATAAGCCACCCCGGCGGTGCCGAGAATGCTGGTGCCGAGAAGAAGGGCCGTCAGTAGTTTCGTTGTCATGCTCAGTCTCCCTGTTGACCTTTTTCAGGTTCGGTTTTGATGAGAACAGAGGCTTGCGGCCCCTTGCTCCCCTCGATCGCGGAAAGCGCCGGCCGCAGCTTGTGGCCCGTTCTTTCCAGTATCTTCTCGGCCGCATCGGCGTTGGCGGCGCCGGCGGCGAGCAGAATGGCTGTCTTGACAACGCCGCCGCTCATTTCGAGCAGGCGCGCCGCATCGTCCCTGCCGCGCCCGCTGATGGCGGCGACGATGCGTGCCGCGCGATCGCGCAGCTTGATGTTGTCGGCGGTGAGATTGACCATGTAGCCGTCATGGACATGGCCGAGATGAATGGCGGTGAGCGTCGACAGCATGTTGAGCGCGATCTTCTGCGCGGTGCCGGCGCCCATGCGGGTCGAGCCGGCAATCAGCTCTGGCGGCGTCTCGAGCAGGATGGCGACATCGGCCAGCTTGAGCAGCGGCGTGTCCTTGTTGTTGGCGATGGCGACGGTCGCGGCACCGCGGCTGCGCGCATCCTCCAGCGCCCTGACCGCATAGGGCGTCGAGCCGCTGGCCGAAATGGCGATCAGGCAGTCGCCCGCGCCGATATCGGCATTGGCAACCGCAGTCGAGGCTTCGTCGGTGTCGTCCTCCGGCCCGCCGGCCAGTGTCTTGAAGGCTTCTTCGCCGCCGGCGATCAGGATGGCGATGCGGTCACGCGCAATGCCGAAGGTGCCCGGCAATTCCAGGGCATCGGCCACTGCCATCAGGCCCGAGCTGCCGGCTGCCGCATAGGCAAGCTTGCCGCCGCCTGCCAGCCGGCCGGCGATGATCTCGGCAGCGTTGGCGATGGCGGGAATGGCGCCGCGCACGGCCCTGGCGGCCTCGATCTGTGCGTCGGCCAAGAAGGAAAGGATGGCGTCCGGGGCCTGGATGTCCAGTCCCTCGGCGTTCTGATGATGCGCTTCCGTGCGCTTCTCGGCCATGCAATTCCCTCCAACTCGCAAAACAATACCAAAAAAATACCACTTGTCCACACGCATTAACGAAATCGCAGCCGCAAAATTCACTCGCCGGCAAATTACCTAGATTTTTCAATAAAATACGTCTTAATCTTTTTGAAACCGAAATTAACTCTTGGCTATTGGTATTTTATTGGTATTATTCGCTTGGAGGAGAAATCGCGTGAATTTCGTGCTTGGCATCGATGGCGGCGGCACCAGCTGCAGGGTAGCCCTTGCGACAGCGGGTGGCACGGTCGTCGGCCGCGCCAAGAGCGGCGCCGCCAACATCCGCACCGACCTCACCGGCGCCCGGACCAACATCGTCGAGGCGGCCCGGCAGGCGTTCATTGCTGCCGGACAGAATCCGGAACTGATCCCGCAGACCCCCGCCATTCTCGGCCTCGCCGGCGCTAATGTTGGCACTTACAGACAGCAGCTCGAGGCGATCCTGCCGTTCAGCCAAAGCCGCGTCGAGACCGATGCCGAGATCGCGCTGGAGGGCGCGGTTGGCTCCGGCGACGGCGCCATGGCCATCCTCGGCACCGGCACTGCGTATATGGCGCGCAAGAACGGCAGGTCGCGCGCCATCGGTGGCTGGGGTTTCCAGGTCGGCGACCAGGGCAGCGGCGCGCGCATCGGCCGCGACCTGCTCGAACAAACGCTGCTCGCCTATGATGGCATTCGACCGGCCTCGCCCTTGACAGACGCCATGCTCGCGGTCTTCCGCAACAATCCGGAAGACGTGGTCGAGTTCACCACCAACGCCAAGCCTGGCGATTTCGGCGGCTTCGCGCCCAAGGTCTTCGATCACGCCGCCAAGGGCGACATCGTCGCCAACTGGATCCTCGACAAGGCAATCGCCGATGTCGAGGCCTCGCTCGGCGCGCTCGATCTCTCGAGCGGTACGCCGCTCTGCCTGCTCGGCGGGCTGGCGCCGCTCTATGCGCCGCGCCTGTCGGCGCGCTACCAGGCGCTGCTCAAGCCGCCGCTCGACGATGCGCTGGGTGGCGCGGTGCAGATGGCGGTGCGCATTTTCGCCAATGCCGCGGAGACGGCCGGATGAACGCGGCCGACCAGATCTTCGCCATGCTGAAGGAGTCGTCGCAAAGCGGCGCCCCGCTCTATCTGCAGCTCAGGAAGAGCATCGAGGACGCGGTCAACCGCGGGTTGATCGGACCCGGCGACGCGCTGCCGTCCGAACGCGACATCGCCAGCAAGGCCGACATTTCGCGCGTTACCGTGCGCAAGGCGGTGCAGGACCTGGTCAAGGGCGGCATCCTCGTCCAGCGCCACGGCTCCGGCACTTTCGTCGCGCCGCGCATGGAGCGCGTCGAGCAGTCGCTGTCGCGGCTGACCTCGTTCACCGAGGACATGGCGCGGCGCGGCATGGCGGTGCGTTCGGCCTGGCTCGACCGCGGCCTCTATGCGCCCTCGCCCGACGAGATGATGGTGCTTGGCCTGTCGTCGAGCGAACTTGTGGCGCGCGTGGCGCGCCTGCGCATTGCCAACGACACGCCGCTGGCAATCGAGCGCGCCTCGCTGTCGGCCAGCGTGCTACCCGACCCGGAGGCAATCGGCTCGTCGCTCTACGCGGCGCTGGAAACATCCGGCAATCGGCCGGTGCGGGCGGTGCAGCGCATCTCGGCCGCCAATCTCGGCGACAGCGACGCGCGCCTGCTCGAAGTGCCGCCAGGCATTGCCGGACTGCACATTGAACGTATTTCCTATCTGGCGAGCGGCAAGGTGATCGAATTCACCCGCTCCATCTACAGGGGCGACGCCTATGATTTCGTCGCCGAACTCCGGCTGAGCGGGCCGGGCGAAGAGGGCCGGCCATGAGCACAACATCAACCACCCATATGCGACGCGAGATCGAGGAGATCCCGGAAGCCACCGCCCGACTGCTCGACGGCTCGGCGGCGGTGCTGACCGAAGCCGGGCGCGGCATTCGGGAGCGCGATCCGAGCTTCGTCGTCACAGTGGCGCGCGGTTCGTCCGACCATGCCGCCACCTTCATGAAATATGCCGTCGAACTGACCGCCGGCCTTGCGGTCGCTTCCGTGGGCCCGTCGATCGCCTCTATCTATGGCGCCAAGCTCAGGCTTGCCGGTTCGGCCTGCCTAGCGATCTCGCAGTCGGGCAAGAGCCCCGACATCGTCGCCATGGCGCAGGCGGCACGGGCCGGCGGTTCGCTGACCGTCGCCATCACCAACACCGCCGATTCGCCGCTGGCGCGCGCCTCGGACTATGCGATCGACATCCTCGCCGGACCCGAGTGCAGTGTCGCTGCGACCAAGACCTTCATCAATTCCGCCGTTGCCGGTCTCGCCTTGATGGCGCATTCCACCGGCGACGATGCGCTGCTGGCAGCACTCGCCCGCTTGCCCGAGCATTTCCGCAAGGCCATCGCCTGCGACTGGATGACCGCGCTGGCCGAGACGATCGAGAAGCAGAAGTCGCTGTTCATCCTCGGCCGCGGCCCGTCCGCGGCGATGGCCAACGAGGCGGCGCTGAAATTCAAAGAGACCTGCGGCATGCATGCCGAGGCCTATAGTGCGGCCGAAGTCATGCATGGCCCGCTGGCGCTGGTCGGACCGGGCTTCCCGGTGCTGGCGCTCGCCGCCCGCGATGCCTCGGAGCCTTCGGTGGCCGAGGCCGCCGATAGCCTGGCGGGCAAGGGGGCACCGGTGTTCGTCACCTCGGCGCTTGCCAACCGCGCTACGCGCCTGCCGCATGTCGCCACCGGCCATCCCCTGACCGATCCGCTGGCTCTGATCGTCTCCTTCTACATGTTCGTCGAGGCCTTTGCCCGTCATCGTGGCCTCGATCCGGACACGCCGCGCAATCTGCGCAAAGTGACGGAAACCGTATGAGCGACCGTTTTGCCCTGACTGGCGCCCGCATCTTTGACGGCGCCGACTGGCACGAGGATGCCGCCCTTGTCGTGCAGGGCGGTCTGGTCGAGGCCATCGTGCCTGCCGGTGCCATTCCGTCCGACGTCATCAAAGTCGAGACCGGCGGCGGGCTGCTTGCGCCGGGCTTCGTCGATTTGCAGGTCAATGGCGGCGGCGGCGTCATGCTCAACGACCATCCCGATGTCGCCTCGATCGAGACCATCTGCCGGGCGCATGCGCCTTTCGGCACGACAGCCCTGTTGCCGACTTTGATCACCGACACGCCCGCCATCACCGCCGCGGCAGTTGCCGCAGGTGCCGCGGCCGCGCGGCAGAAGCTGCCGGGCTTTTTGGGCCTGCATCTCGAAGGTCCGCATCTGTCTGTTGCCCGCAAGGGTGCGCATGACCCGGCGCTGATCCGGCCGATGACCGACGCGGATCAGGCAGGGCTGATCGCTGCGCGCGAAAGTCTGCCGGTGCTATTGACTACGATCGCGCCTGAATCCGTCGAGCCTACGCGCGTCACTGCGCTGGCCAAGGCCGGCATTGTCGTCAGCCTCGGCCACTCCGACACCGGCTACGCCACGGCGAGCGCCTTCGCCGCTGCCGGCGCGACGGTGGTCACCCATTTGTTCAACGCGATGAGCCAGATCGGCAACCGTGAGCCGGGGCTGGCGGGTGCCGCCATCGACACCGGCACATTGTTTGCCGGCATCATCGCCGACGGCATCCATGTCGATCCCGCCACCATGGCGATCGCTCTGCGCGCCAAGCAGGGGCCGGGCAAGATCGTGCTAGTCACCGACGCGATGGCGACGATCGGCACCGACATGACGTCGTTCACGCTGAACGGCCGCACCATCTACCGCAAGGACGGCAGCCTGCGGCTGGCCGACGGAACGCTTGCGGGTGCCGATCTCGACATGATCTCGGCGGTTCGATACGTCCACCGTGTCGTCGGGCTGGAGCTGTCGGAGGCGTTGCGCATGGCCTCGCTCTATCCGGCGCAGGCGATCGGCCAGTCGCACCGGCTCGGCCGTTTCGCCAACGGCACCGCGGCCGATATCGTCGCCTTGTCGGACGATCTGAACGTCAAGGGCGTCTGGATCGACGGCGCGAAAGTGTTTACGGACAGCAGCGCCACTTAGAGCGGTTCACCGTTTCACGGAAACGCAGAACCGCTCTATCTGTTTGTTTCGACGCAATTCCAAGGGAAAGCGCTACGCGCTTTTCCCGGGAAAACCGTTTCGCACTTTTCCTGGAATTGCTCTAGCGCTGAAAGCCTACCGATGCACACAGTCGATTGCGTTGTTGCCGGGGCGGGCGTCGTCGGCCTCGCCGTCGCCCGCGCTCTCGCTTTGTCCGGCCGCGAGGTGCTGGTGGTCGAAAAGGCCGCAGACATCGGCACCGGGACCAGTTCGCGCAATTCGGAAGTCATCCACGCCGGCATCTACTATAAGCCTGGAAGCCTGAAGGCCCGGCTCTGCGTCGAAGGACGCGAAAGGCTCTATGCCTATTGCCGCGAGCGCAACATCGGCCATGCCCGCACCGGCAAGCTGATCGTTGCCGTCGAAGCGGCGCAGCTCGACAGGCTGCAGACGGTCCGGGCCAACGCGCAACGCAGCGGGGTTGCCGATCTCGAATTGCTGACACGCGCAGAGGCGGAAAGCCTCGAGCCCCATCTGACCTGCGCCGGCGCGTTGCTGTCGCCCTCGACCGGCATCGTCGACAGCCACGCGCTGATGCTGTCCCTGCGCGGCGACGCGGAAGCCGCCGGCGCTTCCTTCGTTTTCCTGACCACGGTTGCCGCGGCAGTCACTGGTGCCGATGGGGTGCAAATCCGTACGCTCGACACCAGTGGTGAGCCGTTCGAATTGAAGGCCGGCGCCTTCGTCAACGCCGCAGGCCTTGACGCGCAGGCCTTGGCCGGGCGCATCGAAGGTTTCCCGCAACGCCTCATTCCCAAGCAATGGCTGGCGCGCGGCAACTACTTTGCGCTTTCGGGCCGTTCACCCTTCTCGCGGCTGATCTATCCGGTCCCGGTCGACGGCGGCCTTGGCGTCCATCTGACGCTCGATCTCGGCGGCAGTGCGCGCTTTGGACCCGATGTCGAATGGATCGACCATGTCGACTATACGGTCGATCCCGGCCGGGCCGATTCCTTCTACGGCGAAATCAGGCGTTACTGGCCGGGTCTTGCGGACGACACCCTGCTGCCAGCCTATGCCGGTGTCAGGCCGAAACTCTCCGGTCCGGGCCAGCCGGCCGCCGATTTCCTGCTGCAAGGCCCGGCCGACCATGGCGCCGGCCCCATCGTCAATCTGTTCGGCATCGAGAGCCCCGGCCTGACCTCGAGCCTCGCCATCGCCGAGCATGTTTTTGGGCTGTTGTATCCGAACTGACCCGCGCAGGCTTCGATGCCAGGGCCGAATTCAGCTCATGAGCCGGCTTTCGCTGGCGCGAAAATGTCCTTGTAGGTTTCGCGTAAAAGATTCTTCTGCACCTTGCCCATGGTGTTGCGCGGCAATTCGTCGACGAAGATCACCCGCTTGGGGTGTTTGTACTTGGCGAGCCGTGCACCGATCGCCGCGATAATATCGGCGGCGCCGATATCAGACGCTGGTGCCCGCACCACGACCGCCGTGACGCCTTCGCCGAAATCCGGATGGGCAATGCCGATCACGGCACTTTCGCTGACCCCGACAAGCGCGTCGATCTCGCTCTCGATCTCCTTCGGATAGATGTTGTAGCCGCCGGAAATGATCAGGTCCTTGCCGCGCCCGACGATGTGCACATAGCCATCGGCATCGACTAGGCCGAGATCGCCGGTGATGAAGAAGCCGTCGTCGCGGAATTCGGCCTTGGTCTTCTCCGGCATGCGCCAATAGCCGGCAAAGACATTCGGACCCTTGACCTCGATCATGCCGACCTCGCCCTGGGAAAGTGTGCGGCCACTGTCGGGATCGGCGATGCGCAGCGAAACGCCCGGCAGGGGAAAGCCGACCGTGCCGGCGCGGCGCTCGCCATCATAGGGGTTCGAGGTGTTCATGTTGGTCTCGGTCATGCCGTAGCGCTCGAGGATGGCGTGGCCGGTGCGCTCGCGCCAGGCCGCATGCGTCTCGGCCAGAAGCGGCGCCGACCCGGATATGAACAGGCGGATGTTTTTCGCCGCCTGGCCGTCCAGGCCCGCCTGCTGCAAAAGCCTGACGTAGAAGGTCGGTACGCCCATCAGCGCCGTGGCGCCGGGCAGCAGCGAGACGATGCGGCCTGCGTCGAATTTCTGCTCGAACAGCATCGAGGCGCCGGCCATCAGGATGACGTTGGTGGCGACGAACAGGCCGTGCGTATGGAAAATCGGCAGCGCATGGATCAGCACGTCGTCGGTGGTGAAACGCCAATGCTCGACCAGCACCCGCGCATTCGAGGCAAGGTTATCGTGGCTGAGCATGGCGCCCTTCGAGCGGCCGGTCGTGCCTGACGTGTAGAGAATAGCCGCCAGATCGTCGGGCTCGCGCGCAACATCGTGGAATTCCTTTGGCTGGTGTGAAGCACTCTCGGTCAGTGAACCTTCGCCCTTGCTGCAAAGCGTGGCTACGGCGGCGCCCGATCTCTCAGCCAGAGGCCCGATATCGGCTGCCTTCGCGGGATCGCAGACGACCAGCCGCGGTTCGGCATCGC
Organism: Mesorhizobium sp. CNPSo 4689; assembly: GCF_057784325.1. Taxonomy (NCBI): domain Bacteria; kingdom Pseudomonadati; phylum Pseudomonadota; class Alphaproteobacteria; order Hyphomicrobiales; family Phyllobacteriaceae; genus Mesorhizobium; species Mesorhizobium sp. CNPSo 4689. Next base: position 174,910 of record NZ_JBWLUZ010000001.1, on the reverse strand, counting down.
CGAAGAAATAGCCGAGCTCCGCCAGCGTGTAGGCGGTGTTGAGCGGCAGGAAGGCGGCACCGGCGCGCAGGCAGGCAAGGTAGAGAAAAATGGCCTCCGGGCTCTTCTCGACCTGGACGGCGACGCGGTCGCCCGGTCTGGCGCCGAATTGGACCAGAGCATGCGCCAGCTGCGCCGACTGGGCCAGCATGTCGCCATAGGTGATGGAGCGCCCGTCATCCGTCGCCATCAGCCGCCGCCCGGGCGCGGGCATGCGGGCGCGGAAAGCGTCGAACAGGTGATTGCTCATGGTTTTCCCTGATATGGCGTCTGCAGCAGCGCAAATATCAGATTTTTGGCGCGGGACGAGAAGCTATTTACGGCCGCGCGATGCCTTGCCGGCCTTGGCCTGTTCGTCCTGGGCAAAGCGCTCCATGCACATGGCCGCCGTCAGGCGGTAGTGGCTGAGCAGGGCTTCGACCGCGCCGTCGGCGTCGCCATCCAGCGTGCGCTCGCCGATCAGGCGATGCTCGCCGAGATCGTCGCGTTCGATTGCCGGGCTGACCTGCGACATCAGCCGGTAGCGGGAGGCTTGATCGGAAAGCTGGTCGCAGAACCCGACCAGCCAGTGCGACCGGCAGGCTGCAATCAGCGCTCGATGGAAGGAGCGATGCAGCTTTTCCCAGTCCGGATTGTTCGACGAGGGCTCGTCCGGCAGGCGGCGCGGGGCGCGCGCCAGGCGATGCAGCGCCAGCACGAGCTGCTCTTCCCATTCCGGCGTGCGGTGGGCGATCGATTCGCGCAGCCCCCGCTCTTCCAGCCAGCAGCGCGTGCGGGTCAACTCCTCCAGTTCCTCGGCGCTGACAGGCATGAGGAAGAAGCCGCGCTGGTCGTGGCGGCCAAGCAGACCTTCCGAGGCGAGACGGTTGAGAGCTTCGCGCACGGGCGAAGCCCCTGCGCCATACCGCGAAACCACCCACTCGACCCGAAGCTTGCTTTCGGTTTCGAGCACGCCGCGCAGAAGATCGTCGCGTAGCTGATGATAGACCGTGCTGGCGAGGGTGCTCTTGGGTCCGGCCCCTTCATCGCCCAGATCGGCGGTTCCGTATGTCAATATAGCTCCTGTTGCCTGCTTGGGCCCGTTGTGGATTCTTGTGTCAAAGCAGCATTGATCCCGTACGCGTAATATACCGCGCCCTGCTTTCGACGCTCAAGCAGAAGATGGCGGTATTCGACTTAAAGAGGAGAGATGGCAGTACCCCATCCGCCAATGTAACTATTGTCAGGAAAATCTCTTTGTCCCGAAGAAACCCGCGCACACCGAACAAGAGGCGTTTGGCGCGTTTCCTTTGCCGTTACAATCGGAAGTTTGGCGACCAAGCCCGTGCCTGGCCTAGCATTTCGGGTTTCATCGTCAGGACCGGCTGAAGCTGTCGAATCTTGCTGCAATCGATTTCAGATGGCGGCGCGGTCCGCTGCCGTCCTGATCGCCTCGATGTTTGCCCGATAGGCTTCGACGCTGCCGCCCTTGAAGATGGCCGCGCCCGCGACCAGCACGTCGGCGCCGGCAGCGGTGACCAGGGGCGCCGTCTCCGGCGAGACGCCGCCGTCGATCTCGATCCGGATCGGCCGCTTGCCGATCATCGCCTTGACCCGCTTCACCTTGTCGACAACGGCCGGAATGAAGGCCTGGCCGCCAAAACCCGGATTGACGGTCATGATCAGGATCAGGTCGAGCCGGTCGAGCACATATTCGATTGCGCTTTCCGGCGTCGCCGGATTGAGCGACACGCCGGCCTTCTTGCCGAGGTTCCTGATGGTCTGCAGCGAGCGGTCGAGATGCGGTCCGGCCTCGGCATGCACCGTTATGCCGTCGCAGCCGGCCTCGGCGAAGGCGGCCAGATAGGGGTCGGCCGGCGCGATCATCAGATGGCAGTCGAAAAAGGCCTTGGTGCGGTTGCGGATCGCCTTGACCACCGGCGGGCCGAAGGTGATGTTGGGCACGAAATGGCCGTCCATCACGTCGAGATGGATCCAGTCGGCGCCGGCCGCCGCGACGGCCTCGACCTCGTCGCCGAGCTTCGAGAAATCCGACGCCAGCACCGATGGCGCGATCAGGGTCTTTTGAGCCATGTCCGCTTCCCGTTCTTGGAACCCGCTCCCTAACGTATCGGCCCGAAAATCGGAACCGATTTTCGGAAAGCACGATGCGTAGATTCAAAAGTGTTAGAGCGTACTTTGTGCGTCCAAATGGACGCACGTCGCTCTAATGGTCCCGACGCTGCTTGTCGACAGAAATCCGGCGCCGGTGCGTTCTCCACACAAGAAGAGAGGCAGCCTCAGCCGCCTCTCTCCTTCCTATGCGTCAGGATTTCAGTTCGCCTACCGCCGCAGCTTGGCCTGCCCCGGCAGAAGAGACCTGGGCCTGCCTTGCTTCAACTTCTGCAAGTCCGTCACGCCCGGCTTGGGCACGCAATGTCCACGCACCAGCTTTTCGGTTGCCCGGCAGCCAGTGGTGATGATCGCGTCCTTCACGCACGCCTTGCCGACCAGATGGTAGCCGCGCTTGCAGTCGATGATGACGGGAGGCTTGCGCACGCATTTGCCGTTGATGCGCAGTTCGTCGCGCCTGCATTTGTCGGCGATCACCGGGTTCTTCACGCATTTCAAGCCGAGCTGACGATAGCCCGGCAGGCAGTGGATGCTGACGCCGATGCACCTGCCGTTGACGAGCTTCTCGGTGCTTTTGCACGCGGCAACGAGCGGCCTGTCGATGCATTTGCTACCCACCTGTTTCTGGCCGGGCAGGCATTTGCGGCCTGGATCGACCACCACCGGAGGCTGCCTGGGCTTGCCGAAGTCCGGACGCGTGCTGGAGACAAGATCGTCGGCCTCCGGTTCGAAGGTGCGCTTATGCAGGTGAAATCCTCCTTGTCCGTATCGACGGTGGCGATGGTGCCATTCTGCTTGATCTCCTGCAGCGTGCACTGGATCGCGCGGGTTCTGACGATGCTGAGATCGTGGAAAGCGCTCGCCTTGAACGCACCGCCATCGTTGAAGGCGACCTTGGTTCCGGTGAAGAAGGCGCCGTTCGAGCAGCTGATCCTGTAGTGGAACGCGCCGGGCTCGTCGCGGCTCACTTCGAATGCGACCTGGCCCTTGCGTGGGCACAGTTTCTTTCCTCCGGCACTATCGGAAAAGGTCACTTCGCCCTGCCAATCGGCCTTTGCCGGCGGGTTGTCGGGATCGGCCTGCGGTGCGTCGGTGAAGCCGCCGCCGCCGGCGCCGGTACAATGCACCGTGATGTCCTTCCAGCCGTCGAAGGGTTCGAACGGACCATTGCCGACGATTTCGGTCTTATACTGGAAGTAGGCAGTTGCGCCGACATTCTCCCATTTCTCGTAGGTCGCGAAATAGCCGTTCTTGGCCGCGTCATATGACGCCCACGCCTGCTTGAACTCGGAGGTGATCGGTCCGCCGTCCTTCTGTCGCCAGATGCGCATAGAGACCGGCCCGGCCTGGTTGGCCTGCGCCCGGCTGGTAACCTTCAGCGAGGGGCAGACCGTGCCGGGCGTCGAGCCCGGTTGATTGGACTGGTAGGTGGTCAAGAACAGCTTGACGTTGTCGACCTCGAACTTGCCGAAATCGGCAGCGACGTCCTGGACCGCGGGCTTGATCACCGGATCGCAGACGATTTGGACCTGGAACGTGCCGTGCTCGGCGTAGTGCGAGTTGAAGAGTGGATAAGGCCAGCTGCCCGGCTGGGTTTCGGCGACGGCATTGTCCATGTCGAGCGCCTTGTCGGTAAGCGCCGTGAAGCTGGCGTGAAAAGTGTGGTTGAACGTGTAGGATTTCGTCGGTCCGTCGGCTTGCAGGTGCTGGTTGCACTTGGCGATGATCTGGTCGCCATAGGGCACGACGGCAATGCCGGTATCGGACGACAGCGGTATTTTGGACGGGTCAAAGGCGAAGTTTTCCTGGTGGTCGTAGTCGCGGCTGACCGGCGCGTCGCTCCAGATCGGCGGAAAAACGCCGCATTGGCCGGGTCCGCAGACGCCGAGTGCGACGCCGACATCCTGAACATAGCCGGGCCAGCGTGTATTGATCTTCATGTGGCCCCAGAACTGGACTGTGCCGCTCTTCAGCGTATCCCATTTCTGCTTGTCGCTCGAGACGACATGGAGGGTGGTGTTGACGCTCTGCGTGTCGAAGGACATCGACTTGATGTTGGCCTGTTCGGCGAAGGCGGAGGTGGTGGCTAGTCCGGCTGCGAGCAAGGCAACGGTCGCAACCGTATTGCGAAAGGCGTAGCTGACTGAAGACATATCTCTCTCCTGATGTGTTCCTTCAGGCGTTGGTCGCCGCTTGCCGCATCAAGGTTCACGCAATCAATCAAGCCACGAAAAACCCCGCCGGATTGCTCCGGCGGGGTTTGGTCTTTTGGTGCCAGGATTACGGCTTGGAGTTCAGGGTGGCCGGATCCTGCTGGTCCACCTGCGGCGCGCGCCTTGGCAGGACCTGCTGGAGGATGTTCGGATTGAGCAGCAGGTTCGGGTTGATCTCCGGCTGCCTGGGGATCGGCACGCAGTTCGGATATCTTCCAGTCGTCCCGGAGGGGCAGCGCCTGATAATGATCGGCTGGCATTGGCCGTTGATCAGCTGCGAGCCCGGCGCGCATTCCTGCCGAACCTTGCGGCAAGCGCCGTCACGGACCTCGGTGCCACGCGGGCAGACACATTCGCCGCGCTTGTTATGCACCTGGCCGCGGATGGTGCACTGCTCCAGCTGAGGCTTCTTCTGCCGGCAGGCGCCATTGCGGATCTCCGTACCCTTCGGGCAGACGCAATTGCCGTTGGAGTCGTGGACCTGGCCGCGGATCGTGCACTGCTCCGGCTTTGGCCGGACCGGGCGACAGGCACCATTGCGCACCTCAGTTCCTTTCGGGCAGACACAATCGCCGTTGGCGTTGTGGACCTGGCCGCGAATGGTGCACTGCTCCGGTTTCGGCCTGATCGGCCGGCAGGCGCCATTGCGCACCTCGGTCCCCCTCGGGCAGACGCAATCGCCGTCTGCGTCATGGACCTGACCGCGAATGGTGCACTGCTCGGGCTTCTGCTTGTCCCGCACGCAGGCATTCGCATTCCTGTCGAGATGCGTGCCGGCGGGGCAGCGGCAGTTGCCGTCCGCTGTCGGGACCGAACCGGGGATGGTGCAGCCCTGCGTGACCTTCACGCAGGCACCATTCTCAAGCTCGGTTCCGCGCGGGCAGATGCAACGTCCGTCCTCGGTGCGGATCTGGCCCTTGAGCAGGACGCAGGGCTTCGGCTTCGGGTCGGTGATGACGCCGCCGCCGGGCGAGCACTGGCCGTTTCGGAAGGTGGTGCCGGGCGGGCAGACGCACCTGCCGGCATCGTTCATGACGAAGCCTTGCGAGCATTCCTTCTCCACCTCGTTCTTGATGGTGAAGGGATGACAGGCATAGGCCTTGCCGCGATCGTCCTGGATGTTGGCCTGATCGCCAGAAAGCACGTCGCCGCCGCCTTGTACCCTTGTGTCGGGAGACAGGACGCCAACGCAGTTCTGGCCGTTGACCGTGCCCTGCAGATTGGCCAGACGGCCGTCGTCGGGAATGACCACGGTGACAGTGTGCACGTGGCTTTCCCCGGCGCCGAGCGTCAGATTGGCGATGCAGGACAGGGGCAAGGTTGCCGGTTCCGGCGAGCAGCCGAAGGGCGGCTCGATCGAGGTGATCGCAACGCCTTCCAGCCTGCCGAGGCCCTCCACGCCGATCGCATCACCGATGCGGACCGGACCTGAGAAGGGGGTCGTCCCGTCATTCGTGATGGTGATCTCGAACGTGCAGGGCCGGCCGGGCAGACACTCGCTGTCGCCAGTCTTCTCGACGCGGATGGTGGAGACCCCGCCGCCCTTGGCGCAAGCCTGGCCGATCGGGTAGACGATGTCGTCTCCCGGCGCCGGCCCGTAGGAGCCGCGCGCGCAGTTCTCGAACTCGCCATTGGCCGAGACCGTCACGTCGAAATGCCTTGAGGTTCCGGGCGTCATCACGGCGCCGGGAATCTGGCACGACAGCGCATTGGCGGGGACCGGTCCGCAAGCCCATTCCGCGCCGTCAGGAGTGACGGTCTGGATCTGGACCGGCGCGCCGCCAGCCACCAACGTCGCCGCATCGTTGACCCGCACCGGACCGGTGGGGGCAGCGGTGCCGAGGCTGATGACGGTGATGCGGCACGAGATGACCGCGGCACCGGCGAGCGAGCCGTTGCACACTTTGGTGATGCGCAGGGTCGGCTTGCCGCCATTGGGATGACGGAAGCGTTCCTTGGCGCAGGCCTTGTTGTTGGTGAGGTCGACCTCACCGGGGATGGGCTTCACCGCCGCGCAGTTCTCGACGGTGTCCGACTGATATCCGGCCGGCATCACCGCCTTGACGACGATCGGCGTCGAGGCGCCCGGCATCAGCACGATGCCGGCATTGTCGCAGCGGAACTGGCCGGGGCCATTCGGTCCGCATGTCCAGGGCGGGCTCGGACCGAAGGTCGAGGATGCCGGCGCGCCGCCTGGATAGTTGTCGATGACCGTCAGCGGCCCGTTATAGGGGACGCTGCCGTTGTTGATGATGTCGATCACGAAGTAGCATATGCCGTCGGGCGTGCAGACCGGGATGCGGGCACGCTTCTTCAGGATCAGGTCGACCTTCTTTTCGACCGGCGGCCGGCATTCCGGATCACGATCGCCACGCCGGCAGATCGGGATCGAGGCGCAGCCGCGATCGTTCTGCTGGCTGCCGAACAACGGCTTGCCGCTGGCGCCATGATTGTAGGTGGCGCAGTTGCGCAAAGCACCGCCTTGCCAGCCCCCGGCCGGCTTGAAGCCGAGCTTGAGGTCGACGGAAGCCCCCGGGTTGAGCGTGGTCACCGGATGGGTGCACGTCATCGGCGTTGCTCCGGGCACGCAGACCCAGGGCGGATTCGGCCCTGAATCGAGCGTGGAACCGGCCGGCAGCGTCACCTCGTCGAGGAGGATCTTGCCGTGATAGGGCGCGCCGCCGACATTGGTGACCCTGATGGTGAAGTCGCAGCCGCCGGCCATCGTGCAACGCGTCACGTCCGCGCGCTTCTCGACCTTGAGGTCCGGCTCCTTGTCGGGCGGGCATCTGAGGTCACGCGGAATGACGATGTCGATGGTCTGCGTGCAGCACAGGCCCCAGCCTTCCTCCGGGCCGGCATAGGTCTCGATACCGGTGACGATGAGGTGGATGACGTCGCCGGGCGATGTCCCGACGATCTTCCAGTTGAGCACACCGCCGCCCGCCGGCACCAGTTGCGTGTCGGGGATGATGGTGATGCCCGGCGTCGTCGTCGACACCTGCACCCACTTGCCGCCCATCTCCGGGCCAACCGGCATGTGGTAGATGAAGGCGCCGCCACCGGGCACGCAATCGACCTTGCCGCGCTCCACCTTGAAGCACTCCTTGCCGGGAGGTGGCGGCGGCCGGTTGCACTTGGTCAGGTCGATCTTGATCGAGGTCTTTTCGCCGGTGAGGAAATCGCCATCATCCGGTTTGCTCGGATCCTGCGACGGGATGATCTTCGCGGTGCCTGGTCCGGCGGTCACGGTGATCAGACCCTGGTTGTCGACGATCGGCGGCGCGGGAAAGGCCGCATGATCGATCTTGGCCGTGATGCGGAAATTTATGATGCGCTCGTTCGGAGCGCCGACGCCGTCGAGATCGGCGGCGGAAATCCGGAAATCGGAAACCGTCGCCGTGTCGTTCGGATCTGCCGACGTGCTGATCGTCGCACCCGGCAGCGGACCGCCGGACGAATCGGTGCCGTCACCGGACACGTTCACATTGACGATCTCGAGGCCGTGCGGAAGCTGGTCCTTGAAGTCGACCCTGATCTTTTTCAGTCTGGCTATGAGACTTGGATCGGCAAAGCCCTGCGGATCGCCGCGCAAGCCGAAGCTCAGCGAATAGACGACGTAGTCGCAGCCTCTTTGAGTGCCTTTCTTGGTGAAGAAAGGCACGATCCGGTCGGGCCTCGGATTGACGACACGCGAATTGTCGAGGTCGAGCCTCAGCTCCGGGCTGATCGGGACAGCGTCTTGCGCGAAGCCTTGTACCGGCGTCAGCATGGCGACCGCGATACCGGCCGCCATCAGCCAGCGCGCGCCGCGCCTGGCGAGTGACAGGGGTTTCATGATCGTCTCCATGACGGTTGGTTGCGTGCTGGTCGACCGGTTGCTCTGGGCGAGCGGGGAAAGTGCGAGATTCATCATCTTTCCCTCCTCACGGTTCGCAGCTGACGGCTGGCGTTCTGAGTGGCACGGTCATCTTGCAGCAAGGGAAGTAGCCGCCCTTGTCGCGGTCGGACTGCCTGTAGAAGCAGAGCCCGACATTGACGGTGTCGCCCGGATAATGGCCGGTGATGTTGATCGTGTAGGGCGCGTCGGGCGCATGCGACATGGGTGAGGTTACCCCGACGCCTGGCGTCCTGGACGAAGCCTTGATCGAATCGCCGCCGAAGCCGGCATGGTCATGGAGATAGAGATCGGCCTCGAGGCCGGAGGGCGTGCAGAAATACTGGACGTCTTCCACATCGAGACATGGAGGCAGATCACCGGGCGGTGGGAAGTCCGGCGGATAGAACGGTGGCAGATAGCCGCCCGGAATCTCCTCATAATAGCCGGCACGGCCCTCGCAGGGGCGCCAGACCTCGACGTCGCCGACATGGCCTTCCACCTCTGGGTCTTCGAAATAGCCGTCGAAGTCGACGAACCACGAGCCGAAGGGCGGCACGTTGGCTGGCTTGACCAGCGGCGTCGGCGTGATCTGCACGCCGTGCACGGCGGATGGCCCGCCGGTGGCGAGCTGTTCGGCCAATGCCGGATTGTCGCGCAACTTGTCGCCGGTGTTGACCAGCGTGTCGGCGCAGGAGCGGGTGTCGAGATTGCCGTCCGCGTCATAGCCATATTGCAGGTCCAGACCGCCGGCCGACTGCCGGTTGCCTTGCGGGAAGCCGACCGCATATTCCTGCGGCGCTTCCACCCAGACCGATTCCGTCGAGGGATCGTCCGGGTTCTCGCGCCAGTAGCGGATGACTTCGCCTTTGCCGGAATCGGCGAACTGGCTGTAGTCGTAGCGGTTTTCCACCGGACCGCGCTGCGCCAGGTACATGAAGCCCTGGTTGTCGAAGGCGATGTCGGTGACGGCGTAGTCCTTGTCGGCCTTGACCGTCAGCTCCCAGCGCGGATCGCCGGCGAAGCTGCCGTCGCGGGCAATGCCCACCGACCAGATCTCGGCCTTTTCGCCGACCGAGTAGTAAACCCGGCCACCATGATAGGCGACGGACCAGACGCGGCGTTCGTCCTGCGTATAGCCCCAGCTGTCGGGGTCTTCGCTGTCGAAGGCAGCCCCCTGGATATCCATCACCGCGCCGTCGTCGGCGACGGGGGCGAGCCCGTGCGCCGGGCGCCCGGCAACGCCGTGGTCGAAGCTGTCGATCAGCGCGCCGTTGGCGTCGATGCGATGGATGAGGCCGGTGTCGAGGTCGCTGGCGAAGAACTGGCGGTGGATGGCGTCGAAGCTGATGTCGCCGATGCCGGGACCGCTGTTGGTGTCGATGTCGGAGAATTTGGACACGGCGCCGGTGATGCCGTCGATCTTCCAGATCGTGCCGGGACCGCCGCCGTTCTCGATGCCGAACTGGCCGTCCATGAAGGTGGCACCCGCCGTGCCGCGGCGTTGGCGTTCCGGCCGTCCGTCGGAGTCTTCATCAGGCGTGACGATGCGGATGCCGTGCAGCGACGTGGCACCGGCATAGAGGTTCGGAATGCCCGAGGGAACGCCGTCGCGCACGCCGTCGTCATAGGCAAGGGCGAACACCTGGCCGATCTGCTCGGCCGTCACCTCGAAGGGCGGCGGCGTGTAGACGAGCTGGCCCGAGGCCGGTCCACCCAGCCCTGAAACGTCGAAAACGCGCAAGGTTGCGCGCGTGGTGTCGATGAAGGTTTCGTCGACCGGATCGACACCGGGCGGCAGGCCTTCCTCGAAGCCGGGAATGATGGTGCCGGAAAATCCGGTCACCGCCATCGAACCGGGATAGATGATCTGGGTTTCCTGCGCTTGGGCAGGGCTGCCCAGCCACAGGCCGGCGGTCAGCGCCAATGCCAGCAAAGCGCTGGCGGTTTGCCTTGCGCGGCGCAAACGGCCAGCGCGAGAGGGCACGAACGAGCCGTGATCGCGAGACATGACATTCCCCCCACAGGATACGGGAGAAACGTCCGGTCTCGCCGCGCGAATCAGGGCAAGGCGCGGCGTTCCGTCACGTTCGTCCCTGATCGAATTGTCTGCTTTCCTCCTGGTCACGATACGCTGGCTCTTACGCAGGGTCAACGGAATCAGCGGAAAGCCCAGCGCATCGACTCCGTCCCTAAGGCGGTGGTCGCGCTGAGCTTCTGTTGTTCCCGGAGACCATGGAGCCTCTGGGTGTCTGGTCATGGCGGGCTTTCCTTTCCGGGCCGCACCATGCGGCACCTCACGTCAGTCGCGGACGGAGGCGGAAAGGTTCATTGGCCGAGACGAAGGCTCGTGCGTTGGTCGCTCAGTTGGATCGAAGTGACTGACGGCAAGGCGCCGTCATTGCGGATCGGCGCAAATGGCGAAGGCTTCACCATATCCAGTCGCCCCTGCCCAGCGCCGACACCGCATCGACGATGCCGGTGAAGCTTGCGCGAGCCCGGCCGACAGTGTGCCGGGCCCTGAGATAGCCATGCACCAGCCCCGGCTCCTCGAACCAGAAGGCCCGCCCGCCGGCGGCAAGGATGCGGTCGCGATAGGCTTCGCCGTCGGACGACAGCGGGTCGCATTCGGCGGTGATCAGCACGGTCGGCGGCAAGTTGGCGAAATCGGCGTCGGCGAGCGGCGACAGGGTGATGTCGCCGGTCCGATCCACGCCGCCGGTGCGGACATGCTTGTAGTATTCGATATCGCGCACCGTCAGCATCGGCGCCTCGGCATGCGTCACGTAGGAACCCTTCGAACGGTCGCCGAAAAGGCCCGCATAGATCAGCACCTGGCCGATCGGTTTTCTAGCGTGGCCGCGCGTCGCATGGCTGACGGTGGCGCAGAGATTGCCGCCGGCGCTGTCACCGCACAGCAGGACTGGGCAGTTGTAAGTCTTGGCGGCCCATTCGAAGGCGCCCAATACATCATCGAAGGCGGCGGGGTGAAGATGCTCCGGCGCCAGCCGATAGTCGACAGAGACCACCTCGTAGCCGGTGCGGGCACAAAGTTCGGCGCAGACATCGTCATGGCTGTCCAGCCCGCCAAGAATGAAGCCGCCGCCGTGGGCATAGAGCACCATAGCGGCCGGGTTCGGCGTCGCGTTGCGGTAGATGCGGATCGGGATGTCGTGAGTGGGCGCTGCGATGACGGTGGTTTCAGCCGTCACGCCTCGCGGATAGCCGGCAAAGAATTCCCAGCACATGCGGTCATAGATCGCACGCTGCTCGGCGATCGTGTAGTCGATCGTATCGGGCGGATAATGGGAATTGGTGCGCTCGATGAAGGCCCAGGTCTCGGCGTCGATGAGGGTTTTGTAGTCGGTCATGGCTGCTGAACGGACTGCGTCCTACCTGCCCTTCCACACCGGGTCGCGTTTTTCGGCAAAAGCGCGAAAACCTTCCATGCCGTCCTCGGAACCGTAGAGGGCATCGACGGTCGGCAGCTGGCGGCGCGTCACCTTGTTCATCGCCTCCTGGAAGGTCAGCGCCTCGGCAACACGCGCCGTTTCCTTGATCGCGGCAAACACCAGCGGCGGGCCGCTGGCGAGCAGGCGGGCGATCTCCCAGACGCGGTCCTCGAGCTTTTCCTTGGGCAGCACTTCGTTGACCAGGCCCCAGCGATGCGCCTCGGCGACATCCATCCAGCGGCCGGTGAGCAGAAGATCCATGGCGACATGATAGGGAATGCGCTTCGGCAGCTTGATCGTTGCTGCATCGGCCAGCGTGCCGGCGCGGATTTCGGGCAGGGCGAAGGAGGAATGGTCCGAGGCGTAGATGAGGTCGCAGGACAGCGCCAGCTCGAAGCCTCCGCCGACCGCCATGCCGTTGACGCAGGCGATGACCGGCTTGTTGAGGTCACGCAATTCCTGCAGGCCGGCAAAGCCGCCGACGCCATAGTCGCCGTCGACAGCATCGCCGCCGGCAGCGGCCTTGAGATCCCAGCCGGCGCAGAAGAACTTGTCGCCGGCGGTCTTCACGATCGCCACGCGCAACTCAGGATCGTCGCGGAATGCCTTGAACGTCTCGCCCATCAGCCGCGATGTCTTGAGGTCGATGGCATTGGCCTTCGGCCGATCGAGCGTGACTTCGAGGATCGTGCCCTCGCGGCGGGTCGAAATGACGTCAGCCATTCTTCTTTTCTCCAAGCACCAGCAGAGCGTCGGCGATCCAGGCGCCCTTGCCTTCGGCGCAGACGATCAGTGGGTTGATGTCGAGTTCCTCGATCTCGCCGGCATTCTGCTGCACGAAGGCTGCGATGCCCGATATCGCCTCGATGGCCGCAGCGACATCGGCCTTCGGCCGGCCGCGATAGCCTTCGAGCAGCGGGTAGAGTTTCAGGCTGCGCAACGCGGCCTCGATGTCGTCGCGCGTCGCCGGCAGCATCAACGTCACGCTGTCGCGCAGCAGCTCGACCAGAACGCCGCCGGTGCCCAGCGTCATCACCGCGCCGAACATCGGGTCGCGGGTGAAGCCGACGATCAGTTCGGCAACGCCGTCGCGCACCATGCGCTCGACATAGAGGCCGGTGCCCAGCGGGCCGAGATCATGAGCGGCGGTGCTGACGGATTCGGCATCCTTGAGGTTGAGCAACACGGCGCCCATCTCGGATTTGTGGGTGACGCCCAAAGCCTTCAGCGCCACGGGGAAGCCGAGCGCCATGGACGAGATCACCGCCTCGACGGCATTGCCGGCACGCTCGCCTTTCGGCACCGGCAATCCGGCCTCGATCAGTCGCGCCTTGGCTTCGGCCTCGTCGGGCGTGACATGGCCGCCTACCGGCGCGCCCGATGCCGAGGTGTCGATCGGCTGCGCCTGCGGCTCGCGCCAGGCCCAGCCGATGAAGGCGGCCGCCTGGGCGGCGTCCATCGCCTCGGAAATGCCGAACAATGGCACCATGCCGCGCGCCATCAGGCCTGCCGTGTACTCTTCAGGCAGGTTTTCCGGCAGCGACGAGACGATCGCGCCTTGCGCCTTGTTGGTCTTGAGCGCCGATTCGAAAGCGCGCAAGGTTGCCCACCAATCGGTATCCGAGCAGCGGTCCGGGCGCGGGAAATCGAGCACCAGCATGTTAAGGTCGAAGCCGCCCGACACCATGGCGGTGAAGGTGGCGGTCATCGCCGGCTCGTTGTTCCAGATGAAGGTGTGGTAGTCGAGCGGGTTGGCGACCGCGACCAACGGCCCGAGCGTCGATTTGACATGGGCGCGGTGCTTGTGGGTGAGCTCCGGGAAATTGACCCAGCGCCCTTCCGCGCTGTCGGCCATCACGGACGCCTCGCCACCCGAACAGCTCATCGACGACAGCCGGTAACCAGGCAACGGGCCGGTGACGTGCAGCAGCTTCAGCGCCTCGATGAAGGCGGGGATGGAATCGACGCGAGCGATGCCCAGCCGCTTCAGGAACGCGCCCGAGGCGGCGTCCGAGCCGGCCAGCGAAGCGGTGTGCGAGACGGTCGCCTGCCTGGCCTGCTCGGAGCGGCCGACCTTCATGGCGATGATCGGCTTTTTCAACTCGCGGGCGCGCGCTGCCAGTCTTTCGAAGCCGGCTACCGAATCGAAGGCCTCGATATGCAGCCCGAGCGAGGTGACGCGCTCGTCCTCGATCAGGCCAAGCGCCATTTCGGACAGGCCCGTCTGCGCCTGGTTGCCGGCGGTCATCAGGAAGGCGATCGGCAGGCCGCGCTTCTGCATCGTCATGTTGATGGCGATGTTGGACGACTGGGTGATGATAGCGACGCCTCGGCCGCCCTCGGCCAGCCTGATGCCGCCATGCTGGTCGGGCCACAAAAGCGCACCGTCGGCATAGTTGATCAGGCCGTAGCAGTTCGGGCCGATGATCGGCATTTCGCCTGCGGCGGCGACCAGCTCGGCCTGCAGACGCTCGCCATCCTCGTCATAGGCTTCCGTCTCGAGGAAGCCGGCGGCAAAGCAGACGGCGCCGCCGGCGCCACGCTCGGCGAGTGCCTTGACCACCTCGATGGAAAGATGCCGGTTGACGCCGACAAAGGCGGCATCGGGTGCACCCGGAAGATCGGCGACCGAACGATAGGCCTTGCGTCCGGCGACCTCGTCCTTGGTCGGGTGCACCGGCCAGATCTCGCCGGCAAAGCCCATCTTGATCGACTGGGCGACCACGGCGGCAGCCTGCGCCCCGCCGAATACGGCAACCGATTTTGGGCGCAGGAGACGTTCGAGTTTATGCATGGTCATCTTTTCGTTTGAGCTCGATCTTTTCCAATAACCGGAATCCGGCTTTGGCGATCATGCTCTAAGCCCCGAACGGACGCAGCAGCGCCCGCGAAATAATATGTCGCTGAATCTCCGAAGTGCCTTCCCAGATGCGCTCGACGCGGGCGTCGCGCCAGATGCGCTCCAGCGGTAGGTCGTCCATCAGGCCCATGCCGCCATGGATCTGGATCGCCTCATCGGCGACGAAAGCGAGCATCTCGGTGGCCTTCAGCTTGGCCATGGCCATGTCCTGGTCGGTGACGGTGCCCTGATCGTACTTCCAGCCGGCTTCGAACACCATCAGGTCGGCGGCCTTCAATTCGGTCGCCATGTCGGCGAGCTTGAACGACACGCCCTGGAATTTGCCGATCTGCTGACCGAATTGCTGGCGCTGGGCGGCATATTCGACGGCATGGCCAAGCGCACGCTCGGCGCGGCCGAGACAGGTGGCGCCGACCTGCAGGCGGGTGGCGCCGAGCCAGGAATTGGCGACATCGAAGCCCTTGTGCACCTCGCCGAGCACCTGGCTCGCCGGCAAGCGGCAGTCGTCGAATTCCAGGATGGCGTTGGTGTAGCCGCGATGCGAGACGTTGCGGTAGCCGTCGCGCACCGTAAAACCCTTGGTGCCCTTGTCGACGAAGAAGGCGGTGATCTTCTTGCGTTTTCCACGCGAAGACTCTTCCTCTCCCGAAGCCATGAAGACGATGGCGAAGTCGGCGAGGTCGGCGTGGCTGATGAAATGCTTGGTGCCGTTCAGCACCCAGTCGTCGCCGTCCTGCACGGCGGTCGCCTTCATGCCACGCAGGTCGGAGCCGGCGCCCGGCTCCGTCATCGCCAGGCAGTCCCACTTCTCGCCGCGGATGCATGGGAACAGATATTTTTCGCGCTGCTCCGGCGTACCGGCCAGAAGAATGTTGGAAGGACGCGCCACGCAGGTCCAGTGGAGCGCGTAGTTGGCGCGGCCGAGTTCCTTTTCGTAGAGCAGCCAGGTCACCGTATCCAGCCCGGCGCCACCGACTTCCGTTGGCATGTTGGCGGCATAGAGCCCGGCCTCGATCGCCTTGACCTTGATCTCCTCGATCAGCTCGCGGCGCAGCACGCCGGTGCGCTCCACCTCTTGCTCATGCGGGTAAAGCTCGTTTTCGACGAACGCGCGCGTCGTCTCGACGATGAGTTTTTGCTCCTCCGACAGACCGAAGTCCATGGTCTCAGCCCTTCTTCTTTTTCTTCGGCTTTTCGGTTTTCTTCACCGGCTTGCTCGCCTTGGCCTTTTCGGCGGCCTTGGAGGCGGTCGGCTTCTTCGCTGCCAGCTTGGCCAGCTGCCTAGTGTAGTCCTTGTGCAAGGCGCCGGCACCCCAGCCCTTGCCCTTGTTCTGCTTCGACAGCGCTTCCATGATGGCGACCAGATTGTCGTCGCGGATCTTTTCCAGCTCGCGGATCGACAGCCCGTGCGCCTGGTCGTCCGACTGGGTGGCGATCAGGTCGACCAGTTCGTCGTTGAACTCCGGCACGTCCATCAGCTTGGTCCACGGCCATTGCAGGCAGGGTCCGAACTGCGCCATAAAGTGGCGCATGCCGGCCTCGCCGCCGGCGACGCGGTAGACCTGGAACATGCCCATCTGCGCCCAGCGCAGGCCGAAGCCATAGCGCATGATGTCGTCGAGTTCCTCGACGGTGCAAATGCCGTCCTTGATCAGCCACAGCGCTTCGCGCCAGGCCGCTTCGAGCAGGCGGTCGCCGACGAAGGCCTCGATCTCCTTACGGATCACCACCGGCTTCATGCCGATCGAGGCATAGATCTCCCTGGCGACCTCGATCGCCTCGGGGAAGGTCTGCTCGCCGCCGACGATCTCGACGATCGGCAAGAGGTAGACCGGATTGAACGGATGGCCGACGACCAGCCTCTCCGGATGCTTCTTCATCGCCACCTGCATGTCGGTCGGCTTGATGCCGGAGGTCGAGGAGCCGACGATGGCATTGGCGGGTGCATGGGCGTCGATCTCGGCCAGCACGCGGTGCTTGAGGTCGAGCCTTTCCGGCACGCTTTCCTGGATGAAGTCAGCGTCGGAAACCGCTTCGGCGATGGTCTTGGCGTAAGTGAGCTTGCCTTCCTTGGGCAGGCCGCCGGGCAGCATCTGCTTGTAGGCGCGCCGCGCGCCCTTCATCACTTCGCCGACCTTGCGGGAGGCTTCTGGATCGGGATCGAAGATCGACACGTCAATGCCGTTCAAGAGCAGCCGCGCCACCCAGCCGGCGCCGATGACACCGCCGCCAATGGCGGCCGCCTTGTTGATGATACTCATGCGGAGGCTCCGGTTCTTGTGTTCGCCATGTCTGGATCGATGAGGGGCACGCGCTCGCCGGCGCGGATGACCAATGGGTCGTAGGCCTTGCGGGCAAAGACTTCGAGCACGAAAGGTCGGAAGAAATCCATCGGCAGCGTCTCGTAGTCGGGGTCGAAGCTTGACTGGTCCCAGCGCTCGCAGAATTGGTCGCAATCGTCGAAGTAGGCGTGCCCGGCGAAGCGGTCGCGCGCGTGAGGATTGCCGCCGAGATGATGGGCGTAATAGAGGCGCTGGAAATCGCCGTGCTTTTCCACCACCCAGGTGCATTGCTCGCGTACGAAGGGTTTTAGGATCGCAGCCGCATATTCGTCGTGGTTGTAGGGCGCGTAGATGTCGCCGATGTCGTGCAGCAGGGCGCAGGCTATCCAGTCCGTGTCGGCGCCGTCACGCCAGGCGCGGGTGGCCGCCTGCAGCGAATGGCCGAGCCGGGTGATCTTGTAGCCGGACAGGCCCTCGTCGAGCTGCACCAGTGCATCGAGCAGCCGCTCGCCGGTCCTGGCAGCGTAGTCGATCTCATGCGTGGTCAGGAACTCATAGTCTTCCCTGTCGCCATCCTTCATCGCGGTGAATTTGACGGTAGTCATCTCGACACCCTCCAAACTACGCGGCGATCGGCGCCCGTTTGGTCAGGTTGAGCTTCTGGCGCGCTTCTTCCGGCCCGAGGATCCTAGCGCCGAGATTGGTGACGATGCTGGCGGCACGCTCGACCAGTTGCGCATTGGTCGCCAGCACGCCCTTGTCGAGCCACAGATTGTCCTCCAACCCGACGCGGACATTGCCGCCGGCCAGCACCGCGGCGGCAGCATAAGCCATCTGGTTGCGGCCGATCGAGAAGGCCGACCAGTTCCAGGTCGACGGCACGTTGTTGACCATGGCCATGAAGGTGTTGAGGTCGTCGGGCGCCCCCCACGGCACGCCCATGCAGAGCTGAACCAGCGCGTCGGGCTTCAGCACCTCTTCCTCGACCAATTGCTTGGCGAACCACAGATGGCCGGTGTCGAAGGCCTCGATCTCCGGCTTGACGCCGAGCGCCGTCATCATGCCGCCCATGGCGCGCAGCATACCTGGCGTGTTGGTCATGACATAGTCGGCTTCGGCGAAATTCATCGTGCCGCAATCCAGCGTGCAGATCTCCGGCAGGCACTGACGCACATGTTCGACGCGGTTGGTGGCGCCGCCCATGTCGGTGCCTTTTTCATTCAGCGGCAGCGGCGCCTCGGGCGACCCGAACACCATGTCGCCGCCCATGCCGGCGGTCAGGTTTAGCACCACGTCGACGTTCGCGTCGCGGATGCGCTCGGTGACTTCGCGATAGAGATGCACGTCGCGCCTAGGCTTGCCGGTCTCGGGATCGCGGACATGGCAGTGGACGATCGCCGCACCGGCCTTGGCCGCGTCGATCGCCGAATCGGCGATCTGCTTGGGCGAACGCGGCACATGCGGGCTGCGGTCCTGCGAGCCGCCGGACCCGGTCACGGCACAGGTAATGAAGACCTCACGGTTCATTGCGAGCGGCATGAAATTTCCTCCCAATCGAAACAGACGACAACATTGCGCTACTTGTCGGAAACTGTTTTGCGTTTTACGAAGGGGATATGATCAAAAGCGAAAAATCTGAAATCTTTCGCGCCGAGCGTTCACCGCTCAAGGTGACGCTGCTGGTGTTTTCAGGCTCGTCGATCATGTGCGTGGCCTCGGCCATCGATCCGCTGCGCGCCGCCAACCGCATCGCCGGCGAGACACTGTTCGACTTCAAACTGGTTTCGGTGACCGGTGAGGCGCCGGTCACCACTTGCGGCCTGCCGGTTGCGGTCAGCGGCCGCTTCGATGCCAACGAAGTCACCGACGTGCTTATCGTGGTCGCCGGTTTCGGCACGCAGAACTATGCCACGTCGGCGCTGCTTGCCGGCCTGCGCCGCGCGGCGCGTGCTGCGCGAGCCTGCGGCGGCGTCGAGGCGGGCACCTGGCTGGTCGCACGCGCCGGCCTGCTGGAAGGGCGCAGCGCCACCACCCATTGGGAAGACATGGAGGATTTTTCGTCGGCCTTTCCCGGCGTCGACGTGCGCCCCGACCGCTACGTTATCGACGGTCCCGTCTTCACCTCGGGCGGCGCCTCGCCGACCTTCGACCTGATGCTGCATTTGATTCGCACGCGGCTCGGCATGGCGGTGGCGCTCGATGTCGCCAGCGTGTTCATCTACGACCAGGCACGCGCCGCCACCGACGCGCAGCCGCTGGTCTCGCTTGGCCGCCTTGACGGCTATGATCCCAGGCTGGCGCAAGCCATCCGGCTGATGGAAGCGCATGTCGACCAGCCGCTGACCACCGCCGCGGTGGCCAAGCGCGCCGGGGTGACGGCGCGGACGCTGGAAAGCATTTTTCGCAAGTCGATCGGCGAGACGCCGGGCGCCTATTACCTCAGGCTCAGGCTGGGTGCCGCACGCCGGCTGGTGGTCGATACGCGCGTCGCCATGGCAGACATCGCCGGGCGGACGGGGTTTTCGTCCGCCGCAGCGTTTTCCAGAGCGTTTTCAAGAGCTTTCGGCGAAGCGCCGGTCAGGCTGCGCCGGGGATAGTGCGTGTCGCCCAAAAGTGTGTAGCGGTTTTGGGACAACGACATGCATGGAACAAAGATTCCAAAGCGCGGAGCGCTTTGGTGGCTCAAGCAGCGTTTTGACGATCGCTGCCGTTGTCGATCTGCGAGCGCATCTGTCTCGCCAGACGGACTTCGAATCGGCTGCTGACAGCGCGATCCCATTCGTTCTTCACATCGTCGGTAGGTCTCGGCAACGCCATCAGCCGATCGATGATCGATCCGGTCTCGCCGGACGAGAGTAGGGCGTCGATTTCGCGTTCGTGCTGCATATCGGTTCGCCTCCTTCTTCTTCACCCGCCACAGGAGCCATCCTTATACGAGATCCGTGACGGCTGTTTGAAGGCAAGAGCGAGGCGATTGAGGGGCGATGCGGGGCAGAACCGTGTCGTCGGTCCCGCCCATCGCGCAAAGCCGTTCCGGGGCAGCAATGCTTGGCCGCCCCTGGAAAGGGTATGGACGAAATTTCGCGCTCAGACGTAGCGGTTGACGATATTCTCGAGCAGTTCCTGGCGGCCCGAGCGCGGCTGCGGCTCGATCTTCTTCTTCACCACACGCTCGGCGATCTCCTCCAGCGTGCGTTTGCCCGACAGCATCGCCTTGGCCTCGGCCGAATTCCAGCCGGCATAGCGTTCGGCCAGCGGTCCCGACAGCGCCTTGTCCTCGACCATGCGGGCGGCGGCCTTGAGCCCGCGTGCACAAGAATCCATGCCACCGATATGGCCGATCAGCAGGTCCTGCGGATCGAGCGACTGGCGGCGCAGCTTGGCGTCGAAATTGGTGCCGCCGGTCTTGAAGCCGCCGGCCAGCAAGACCTGGTAGAAGGCCAGCGCCATTTCCGGGACATTGTTGGGGAACTGGTCGGTGTCCCAGCCCGACTGGTAGTCGTTGCGGTTCATATCGATCGAGCCGAAGATGCCCAACGCATTGGCCAGCGCCAGTTCGTGCTCGAAGGAATGGCCAGCCAGGATGGCGTGGCCCTGCTCGACGTTGAGCTTGACCTCCTTCTCCAGCCCGAAGCGCTTGAGGAAGCCGTACACCGTCGCGACATCGTAGTCGTACTGGTGCTTTGTCGGCTCCTGCGGCTTCGGCTCGATCAGGATGGTGCCCTTGAAGCCGATCTTGTGCTTGTAGTCGACGACGAGGCTGAGGAAGCGGCCAGCCTGTTCCTGCTCGCGGCCAAGGTCGGTGTTGAGCAACGTCTCGTAGCCCTCACGTCCGCCCCACAGCACGTAGTTCTCGCCCTTCAGCCGCTTGGTGACGTCGATGCAGCTTTTCACCGTCGCCGCCGCATAGGCAAAGACATCGGGATCGGGATTGGTGGCCGCACCCGACATGAAGCGGCGGTGCGAGAACAGGTTGGCGGTGCCCCACAGCAGCTTGACGCCGGTCTGCTTCATCTTTCCCGCAAAATAGTCGGCGATCTCGTCGAGGCGCGCGGCGCTTTCCGAAAAATCTTTGCCCTCCGGCCGGACATCGGCGTCGTGGAAGCAGAAATAGGGGGCGCCAAGCAGCGAGAACATCTCGAATGCGACGTCCGCCTTGAGCTTGGCCAACTCCATCGTGTCGATGCCGCCGGCCTTGGCGAACCAGGGACGGTCGAAGGTCTGGCCGCCAAAGGGATCGCCGCCCTGCCAGGCGAAGGAATGCCAGTAGGCCACGGCGAAGCGCAGATGGTCTTCCAGCCGCTTGCCGGCCACCACCTCGTCGGGATTGTAGAACCGGTAGGCCAGCGGATTGGTCGAATCCGGTCCCTCATACTTGATCCTCTGGATGTCGCCGAAAAATCCGCTGCTCATGATTTTTGTCCTCTCGATAGTTCGCCCTGATTACCTCAGGCGTAATTGGTTTCGTTCTTCCGCTGGTCGAAAAGGCTGGTGTCAAAGCCACTCAACGAAGGAGACAGACCATGACCGACCTCAACACGATCGCCCAAAACTACATCACCGCCTGGAACGAGAGCGATGCCGTCCGCCGGCAGGCTCTGCTGGAAGCGACCTTCACCGAGGATGTCAGCTACCGTGATCCGATCATGCAAGGCGACGGCCACGACGGTGTCGCCGCACTCATCGACGGCATGCAGCAGCGCTTTGCCGGCTTCCGCTTCTCGCTGAAGGGCAAACCGGACGGGTTTGGCGACACGATCCGTTTCTCGTGGAACCTCGGGCCGGAAGGCACCGAATCCGTGATCGAAGGCACCGACATCGGCGTCATCGACAACGGCCGCCTGAAGAGCGTCACCGGTTTCCTCGACAAGGTGCCGGCGCAGTGAGCCGCGATGCCACGGCCTGGGCGAAAGCCCGCTCATGCCGTGGCGCCCTTGATCGCCGGGTAAAGCGACCGGTAGCGGTGATAAGCGTCTGCATAGGCGCCGATCAGCGCCGTATCCGGTTCGATCGTGGCGTCGGTGGCCGGCGCAGTGCAGACGGCAAGCGGATCGGCGCCGGCCGCGGCGATCAGCCCGAGCCGGGCCGCACCGAAGGCGGCGCCGAAATCGCCTTCGGCAGGAATGTCAACCGGCACCTGCAGCGCGGTGGCGATCGCCTTCAACCAGTAGCGCGAGCGCGAACCGCCGCCGATCGCCGTCACCCGCGTCAAGGTCGTGCCGGCCTTTTTCAACGCTTCGAGACTGTCGCGGAAAGCGAAGGCGACGCCTTCGAGCACCGCCTGGGTCAGCACGGCGCGGCTGGACTCATGCGCCAGCCCGGTGAACGCGCCGCGAATGGCGGAATCATTGTGTGGCGTGCGTTCGCCCGAGAGATAGGGCAGGAAAGACACGCCTTTCGGCGCCTTGAGCGTATCGCCAAGCTCGGCAGTCAGTTCGCCAGCGCCCTTGCCCGTGATCTCCGACAGCCAGTTGAGCGAATCGGTGGCCGAGAGGATGACGCCCATCTGGTGCCAAGTATTCGGCAAGGCATGGCAGAACGTGTGCACCGCGCTTGCCGGATTGGGTAGGTAGGAGGCGTTGGCAGCAAACAGCACGCCCGACGTGCCGAGCGAGACGAAGGCGTGGCCGGCTCCCACCGTGCCCATGCCGCAGGCCGAGGCCGCATTGTCGCCGGCGCCGCCGGCGATCGGGATGCCTGATGACACACCCCATTTCGAGGCCAGTTCGGCGCGCAGGCCGCCGGCTTTCGCAGTGCCTTCGACCAGCGACGGCATCTGCTTCTCGTCGAGCGAGGTCGCGGCGAGAAGGTCGGCGGACCAGCACCGCTTGCCGACATCCAGCCAGGAGGTGCCGGCCGAATCCGACATTTCGGAAATATGCTCGCCGGTCAGCCAGTGCCGCAGAAAGTCCTTGGGCAAAAGCACCTTCGCCACCTTGGCGAAAACATCGGGCTCGTTGTTCTTCACCCAGGCGAGTTTCGGCGCGGTGAAGCCGGGGAAGACGATGTTGCCGGTGAGCTCGCGAAAGCGTGGATCGGCATCGAGCGCGGCCGCTTCGGCGTGGCTGCGCGTGTCGTTCCACAGGATGCAAGGGCGCAGCACCTTGTCTGCGGCATCGAGCAAAGTGGCGCCATGCATCTGGCCGGAGAGGCCGATGCCCTTGAGCGCGGCAAGCTCCTTTGGATGCGACGCCTTCAGCTCGGCGATCGCCGTCTCGCAGGAACCGATCCAGTCGGCCGGATCCTGCTCGGACCAGCCGGGATGCGGCCGCGACACGTCGAGCGAACCATGGCCGGAGCCGATGACGTTCTGACCTGCATCGATCAACAGCGCCTTGACGCCCGACGTGCCCAGATCGAGGCCGAGATACATGCTTCCCTCCCACTGCCATTATTTTTTTCGGGTCTCGAAAAAATCTGGCTTGGCCAGTTTTTAAGGCAAGATTCGCCGCCGGTCAATTCTCGGACAATTCGGCGGCGCGTTGCGAAAACAATGCCGAGAGCGGACTGTCCGGCCGCGCCAGCGTGCGTTCCGCCGTTAGCGCCCGCGACAGGGCATGGTCGCCGGAACGCAGCGCCGCCTCGATCAAAGTGAGATCGATAGCGTCGCGCTGCGCGTGGCTGCCGCCGAAGCGTTGAGCGATGGCGCGAATCGGCCGGATCAGGCGTACCGTCTCGGCATAGTTGCCGTCGCCGAAGGCCTTGATGGCGAGCGTCAGGGGATGGCCGACATCCCGGGTGAAGGCAGCATTGTCGTCGTTGCCGCGCATCGCCTCGCGCTGCGCTTCGAGTAGGGTTTTGGCCGGCGCTTCGAGGCCGGCGCCGACGAAGGCCATCATCGCATGCGCATCGTTGAAGGCGTAATTGCCGGCGCCGGCCTTGGGCCAGTTGGCGGCAAGGGCTGCCCAGCGGTCGCCGACATCGGCGCCGCCGAGATAGAGCCGCCACAGGATCGCCGAGGCATCGACCATGTTGAGCGCCAGCGTCGACGGCGTGCCGTAGATCGGCCCGTCATAGAGCGCCAGCACCTCGTCGGTCTCGCCGAGATCGTAGTGGAACAGCGACAGATGCCACCAATTGTGCACCTGCAGGAAGCTGTCCTTCGTCCACGCCTCCGGGTTGGCGCGCATCCAGGCGATGCCGTCTCTTTGCCGGCTCTGCATTTCCATGACATGGGCAACGGCGTGCTGCGCCCAGCCGTCGCGCGGCTCGATGTCGACCGCCGTGCGGCCAAGCTTTTCGGCGCGCGCATAGTCGCCCATCTCCTCCAGCCCGAAGGCCTGCATGCCGAGGACGGCGTGGTAGCCGGGCATGTCCTTTTGCCAGAAGGGCAGCGCGCGGCCGATGCGGTCGCGCAGCATGCGGGCATTGCCGGTGAAGAAATCGATCTGGTGCCCGGTCTGCAGCGCCACCATGTCGAGCGGAAAGTCGATGGCGATGTCCTCGAGCGTTCGCGAGGCCTCATGCCAGCGGCCGGCGGCGAGATGACCGAGGGCCGCGACATGCGCCTGCTCGCGCGGCGTCGCAGCAAGCGGCAGCGCAGCCTCGTGACAAGCCTTGGCCACCAGGCTTGCCGCCCGCTCAGTGGCGAGGCCGAAGAGATAGCCCTTGAAGACATGCGCCATGACGAAATCGGGGTTTTCGGCGATGGCGCGGTCGGCTGAGGCGACGGGATCGCCAATGAAGCACTGCAGTTCGCGCACGGCCTGGGCGTAGGGCGCGAAACCGGCCCCCGTCGCACCCGACAATGTCAGGCCGAATGCGTCCTTGACCGCCATGCCTTGCCCTCCATCAGATGCCGAGGCCAGCCTATCTTAGGCCAACAAAAGCTGGCACGCCAACCCTGGGCCCAGGCCCCATCGAGCAAGCAAAATCAGGCAGGGCAGGCGAATTCTTCCGCCTCAATTACCCGAGCGCACCGCCATGGTGGCGATGCCGGCGCCGACCAGCAGCGTGCCACCGGTGCGGTTGAAGATGCGGATCGCTTTGGGATTGCGCACGACATTGCGTGCCCTGGCCGCGATCAGCGCATAGCCGAAGGCATTGGCGAAGGCGAGCGCCAGGAAGGTCGTCTCGAAGACCAGCATCTGCGTCCAGAAATCCGCGTGCCGGTCGAGGAACTGCGGCAGGAAGGCGACGAAGAAGGTGATGCTCTTGGGGTTGAGCGCTGTTACCAGCCAGGCATGCGCCATCATTTTCGCCGAGGACACCACGTCGGTGCGCGGCTCGGCCTTGAGCGCGCCGCCGGCGCGGAACAGTTTTACGCCCAGATAGATCAGGTAGCAGGCGCCGATCACCTTCAGCACCGTGAAAACGGTGGCCGATGCCGCCAGCAGCGCGCCGATGCCCAGCATCGACAACGTCATGGCGGTGAAATCGCCCAGCGCCACGCCGACCGCCATCGGCAACGCCGTGCGCCAGCCCTGGCCCAGCGCATAGGACACGACCAAAAGGATGGTCGGGCCCGGAATGACGAGAAGGATGGTGGAGGCGGCGGCGAAGGCGGCCCAGTTTTCGAAGGACATCGGTGTCTCCTTGAGCGCAAAGAAAAGGATAAATCCTTGGGCGCGCAAAAATGTAAAGAGGCTTCTTCGAAATCCCGAGGCGGGCCGTTTCGCCTTGCCCGCGCGGGTGACAGCCGAACAGGGTTAAGACCAAAGTCCGGCTCTTCACGCTTTTTCAACCATGATTGGCGAAACTGGCCCTATCCGGCCGGACCGTGTTTCCGCCGACAGCGTAGGGTTTGGGTGCATGCGTAAGCCGCAAAATCTGACGCCGCCAGTGAATGGCGACGCGATCGAAGCCGACAATCTGCTTTCCCGCCGCGCGGTGCTTTCAGGCGCCGGCGCCATGGCGCTGCTCGGCATGGCCGGCTGCAGCCAGACGCTCGACCTGCCGCAGCTGCAGCTCGACGACACCACCACCGGCTCGGTGCGGCCAATCCGTCCCGCGATCAGCGTCGACAAGAACATCACCGGCCCGGACGTGATGTACGCCTCGCTCACCGATGGCGGATTCGAAGTGCCGGCAGTGCCCTATCAGAAGGTCAAGGCGGAATTTCGCCGCCAGATCGTCGTCGACAAGACCGGCGAGGCGCCCGGCACCATCGTCGTGCACCTGCAGGAGCGCATGCTCTATCTGGTGCAGCCCGGCGGCGAGGCGATCCGCTACGGCGTCGGAATCGGCAAGGACGGCTTCCGCTGGTCCGGCCGCGCCAACATCCAGTACGGAAAGGAATGGCCGGTCTGGACGCCGCCGCCTGAAATGATCGCGCGCAAGCCGGAGCTGGTGAAATGGCAGGGCGGCCAGCCCGGCGGCCTCACCAACCCGCTCGGTGCAAGGGCGCTCTACATCTACCAGGACGGCAAGGATACCGGCTACCGCATCCACGGCTCGCCCGAATGGTGGAGCATCGGCCAGGCGATGTCGTCGGGCTGCGTGCGCCTGATCAACCAGGACATCATCGACCTCTACAGCCGCGTTTCCAAGAAGAACCCGGTCGTCGTCGTCTGATCGTTCGACGGCTGCTCGCAGCCGTTTGACTCTCCCGTTGCGTGATGCCGCAAGACAGGCGAATGTGCCTGCGAAGCCACCATCGGGAGAATTGAAGAATGTCAGGAACGTTTGTGATCGCGCAGGGCGGCGGACCGACCGCTGTCATCAACCAGACCATGGTTGGTGCAGCACTGGAGATCCGCAAGCGGCATCCCGGCGCCAAGGTGCTGGGCTCGATCCACGGCGTGCGCGGCATTCGTGACGGCAACTATGCCGACCTCTCGGCCATCTCCGAGGAACAGCTCAGGCTGATCGCGGCGACGCCGAGTGCGGCACTGGGCTCGACGCGTGACAAGCCAGACGCGGCCTATTGCGAGGTCATCCTCAACGGCCTGAAGAAGGCCGGAGCCGACGCCTTCATCTATATCGGAGGCAATGACACGTCCGGCACGCAGCAGATCCTGACCGACGCCGCCGGCGGCACGATGGCCTTCGTGCACGCGCCGAAAACCATCGACAACGATCTCGAGGAGAACGACCACACGCCGGGTTTCATCTCGGCGGCCGAGTTCGTTGCCGGGGCCTTCCTCTCGGTCGATCTCGATTTCCGCGCCTTGCCCGGCATCTATGTCGGCATCGTCATGGGCCGGCACGCCGGCTTCCTCACCGCAGCCGCGGCCGCATGGCAGACCCCGACAGCGGCCCGCATCTCGTCTACGTGCCGGAGCGGCCGTTCTCGGCCGCCGGCTTCATCGACGACGTGCGCGCCGCGCTCGACCGCCACAAGCGCTGCATCGTCGCCGTATCCGAAGGCGTCAGCACCGCCGACGGCAAGGCACTGGTCGAAAGCCTGGTGCCACCGGAGAAGCTTGAGCGCGATGCCCATGGCAACGTCAAGCTGTCGGGCAGCGACCTGCCGGCAGCGCTGGAACGGGCGTTGGCCGAGGGACTGCCTGGCAAGCGCGCACGTGTCGATGCACTCGGCTATATGCCGCGCGGCTATGTCGGCGCGATCAGCGCCGTTGACGCCAAGGAGGCCTTCGATGCCGGCGCCTTCGCCGTTGCCGTCGCCGAGGAGGGTGGGGGCTCGGTGGCTCTGCAATATGACGGCACGAAGACCGTGCTGAAGAAGGTGCCGCTGAAAAACGTCGCCGGCAAGACGCGCCACATGCCCGACGATTTCATGAAGCCCGATGTCAACCAACTGTCCGAGGCCGGCATGGCCTATCTCAGGCGGCTGGTGCCGGAAAAATACAAGGTCGGAAAGCCCTTCGTCTGATGGCGCCAGTCTGGTGGGTGCCACTCTGATGGACGAACGTGTGCTGGGCGACTGGTTCAGCAAGACCAGTATCGACGCCAGGACGACGATGCTGACCGAGCCGTTCGTGCACGATTTCGTGCGCGCCAACATCTGGCATCTCAAAGGCCGCGACGTCGACCTGCTCGTCGACACCGGCATGGGCATCTGCCCGCTGGCGCCCCAGATTGACACGCCCGCCGGCAAGCCGCTGCTGGTCGTCGCCACCCATATCCATCTCGACCATGTCGGCTCGCTGCACGAATTCCCGCTGCGGGCGGGACCGGAGCAAAGCGCCGAAAAATTCGATAGCATGGATGAGGCGGTGACCTACGCCTACATGTTCCACAATCTCGACGGCGCCGTCTCGAAATTGCCGGCGCCCAGTTGGAAAGCGGCCGACTACAGGATCCCGCCGGCACCGCTGACAAGGACGCTTGCCGAGGGCGATGTCGTCGATCTCGGCGACCGGCAGTTCAAGGTGCTGCACCTGCCGGGACATTCGCCTGATTCGATCGCGCTGTTCGACGAGGCCGACGGCCTGTTTTTCGCCGGCGATGCCATCTATGACGGCATGCTGATCGACGACCTGCCGGATTCCGACCGCGCCGCCTATCGTCGCACGATGCAGCGGCTGCTCGACCTGCCGATCCGCATCGGCCATGGCGGGCACGGGCCGAGCTTCGACGGCAAGCGGATGCGGGAGATCGCCTCGGCCTATCTCAGGCGCACCAATGGGCGTTGATGCGCCGACCGAAGCGCCCGCGGACATTAAATCTTCGTAAGATGGCACAAGAACCCTAATTCGGACCCATCCAGACCCTAGATGCAGGTCTGTCGATCCGGTCGGCTGCCATGCCAGGCGAGACAGGCAATCGCAACCGTCGACACGCCGGATGGCCGGTTTCCCGTACGGGAGAAGCGGCCACGGCGCCGGATCAACTCTCGCCCGGACAGACGACCATGTCAGATATCCTTCGCAGACATCGCGTCGCGGCCTTGCTGGGCGCTGCGCTGATCCTATCCCCCTTCGTGGTGTCCTTCGCAGAGAGTGCGAACAATATGGGCGCAAGCAGCACCGTTCCGACAACCCAGACCCCCGTCGCCGGCATAAAGGCGCCGAACGGCTCGTTTGCTCCGATCGTGGCGGCCGACAAGCCGGCGGTGGTGACGGTCACCACCGTCATGAAAGCGCAGCCGGAAACGATGAGCGAAGACTCCCCCTTCGACGGCGGTTCGCCCTTCGACGACTATTTCCGTCAGTTTTTCGGCGACCAGGCAACACCCATGCCCAAGACCCCGCCGCAGCAACAGTCGCAGCGTGCGGAGGCACTTGGGTCCGGCTTCATCGTCGGCTCGGATGGCACCATCGTCACCAACAATCACGTCATCGATGGCGCCACCTCGATCAAGGTGACGCTCGATGACGGCACCGAGCTTCCCGCCAAGCTGGTCGGCCGCGATGCCAAGAACGATCTCGCCGTGCTCAAGGTCAAGGCCGACAAGTCCCTGCCGACCGTCAAATGGGGCGATTCCGACAAGCTAATGCCGGGCGACCAGGTGCTGGCTTTCGGCAACCCGTTCGGCATCGGCACCACGGTCACCGCAGGCATCGTTTCGGCGCGCGGCCGCGACCTGCACAGCGGTCCGTTCGACGACTTCATCCAGATCGACGCGCCGATCAACCACGGCAATTCCGGCGGCCCGCTGGTGGATGTCGCGGGCAATGTCGTCGGCATCAACGCGGCGATCTATTCGCCCAATGGCGGCAGCGTCGGGGTCGGCTTCGCCATCCCGTCTGACCAGGCCGAGAAGGTGGTCGCCAAGCTGATGAAGGGCGGCGACATCCAGTATGGCTATCTCGGCGTCCAGATCCAGGAGGTGACGCCGGACGTCGCCAGCGCCATGGGCCTTGACCATCCCGGCGGCGCACTGGTTTCCGAGGTCACCGACGGATCGCCGGCCGCGAAGGCGGGCATCAAGACCGGCGACGTCATCACCGGCTTCGCCGGCCGGGAGATAAAGGATCCGAAAGACCTGTCGCGTGCCGTCGCCGACGTAGCACCGGGCGCCAGGGAAATGCTCAATGTCTGGCGCGACGGCAAGACCATGCAGATTTCCGCCGATGTCGGACGCAACAGCGATGACGTGCAGACCGCATCGGCCGAAGGCAATGGCGGCAAGTCCACGGAGCAGGCCTTGCGCGTGCCGTCTCTCGGCCTCGGCCTCACCGACCTCACGCCGGATGTTCGCGAGCAGCTGAACCTGACCGACGACCAGCGCGGCGCCTTGGTCGAGCGCGTCAATCCGGACAAGGCGGCCTCGGCCGCCGGCATCCAGCCGGGCGATGTCATCGTCGGTGTCGACCAGACCCCGGTGAAGAACGCCAGGCAGGCAAACCAGGCGATCGCGCAGGCCGGCAAGTCCGGCAGGAAATCTGTGCTGTTGCTCGTCGATCGCGGCGACGCGCAGATCTTCGTCGCGGTGCCCTTCGCCGCCGGCTGAGGGACGAGTTCGACAGGCTTGCCGCATCGGCGGTGAGCCCGTCGGGCTGCCCAAGATTCCTGTTGCCCGTCGGGATATCTTCGCGAACACTGGCTGCGGTCGATTTCGAACGCAGCGCAAACGGATTGTCCCAATGGTTACCCGCGGCTTCTCTTCCGGGCGAAGGCCCCCGACGGATACGGACGCCCGCATCCCGCCCGGACAGTATCTCGAGCAAGGTTTTCCCGTGCTGTCGGCCGGACCGACGCCGCGCTTGCGCACCGAGGACTGGTCGTTCACGCTCAAGCACGGACCGCGGCCGATCAAGAAGTGGAGCTGGGCCGAGTTCAATGCGCTGCCGCTGACCCGGATGACGCGCGACATCCATTGCGTGACCGCGTGGACCAAGTTCGACACGGCATGGCAAGGCGTGCTGATCGACGACATCCTCGCGGATGCCGGCATTGGGTCGCCGACCTCCTTCACACTGGCGCATTCGTTCGACGGCTACGCCACCAATGTGCCGGTGAAGGACCTTGTCGCCGGCAAGGCGATGGTGGCGCTGCTTTATGAGGGCAAGCCGATCACGCCGGACCATGGCGGGCCGGCGCGGCTCCTGGTGCCGCATCTCTATTTCTGGAAGTCGGCCAAATGGCTGAACGGGCTGCAGTTCACCGAACGCGACGAGCCGGGCTTTTGGGAATTGCGCGGCTATCACATCTATGGCGACCCGTGGCGCGAGCAGCGCTACTCCGGCGACCCATGAGCGAGGCAGCGGCGGCGCAATCGCCCTGGCAGACGGCGAAGATCATTCGCATCGAAAAGCGCACGCCGCGCGTCACCAGTTTTGTCTTCAAGCTGTCGCGGCCTTTCGTCCATCAGGCCGGACAGCATGTCGATGTCCGGCTGACGGCGCCGGATGGCTACCAGGCGCGCCGTTCCTATTCCATCGCCTCGGCGCCCGAGAGTGGCGGGACTATCGAGCTGGCGATCGAGCGGCTCGACGATGGCGAGGTCTCGCCCTTCTTCCACGAGGTGGCCGTGGTCGGTGACGAGATCGAGTTGCGTGGTCCGCTCGGCGGCCATTTCGTCTGGTCCGACAGCGATGGCGAGCCGCTGCTTTTGGTCGGAGGCGGCTCCGGCGTGGTGCCGCTGATGGCGATGGTGCGCCACCGAGTGGCGCGGAAATCTTCGGTGCCGGTCGCGCTGGTGTTTTCGGCGCGGGTCTGGGATGAGGTGATTTTTCGCGACGAGCTGATCGGCCTCGACAACCGTCGCGACGGGTTCGACCTTGTGCTGACGCTGACGCGCGAGGCCGCACGGCGCCCCGAGGACTATTCGCGGCGGATAGACGTCCAGATGATGATGCAATCCATGGCGCGGCTGCCCGAGCCGCCGAGGCTTGCTTTCGTCTGCGGCTCGAACGCCTTCGTGTCAGCCGCCGCCCAGGCCTTGATCGATGCCGAAGTCCCGCCCGGCCTCATCCGTACCGAGCGCTACGGCGTTTGAACCGCTACGCTTCAGGCCTCGATTTCGAGCGCCGACAGCGGCTTCGAGCAGCAGGCCAGGATAAAGCCGTCGTCGATCTCGTGATCGAGAATGCCGCCATTGTGGCTCATCTCGACGTCGCCCGAGACCTTCTTGACCTTGCAGGTTCCGCACAGGCCGAATTCGCAGGCCGCGGGGATCCTGACGCCCGAGGCGCGCGCCGTCTGCAGCACGGTCTGCCCTGCAACGCATTCGGCGTCGACATCCGAAAGCGCGAAGCGGATCGGGGTCACGGCTTCGACAGGCACTCCGGTGCCGCCGTCCGCCGGGACGGCAAACGGCGCCGGTAGTTCCTCGACCGCGGGAGCGGCGAAGCTTTCCTGGTGGTATCTGGCCATGTCGAAGCCCGAGGCTTCAAGCATGCCGCGCACCGCGCGCATGAACGGATCCGGGCCGCAGCAGAAGATCTCTCGCTCACGAAAGTCGGGCGCCAGCAGTGGCAAGCGGATGGCATCGATACGGCCCATATGGCCGAACCAGCCTTCACGGCTCGACCGTTCCTCGATCATGAAGCCGAGCGACAGGCCGGGCATGCGGCTGCCCAGCAATTCGAGTTCCTTGCGGAAGATGATCTCTTCCGGCCGCCGGGCGCAGTTGACGAAGCCGACATCGGTCCATGGCGCGCAGTCGTTCAGCCAGCGCAGCATCGACATCATCGGCGTGACGCCGGAGCCGGCCGAGATGAACAGGTATTTCGCCGCCGGATGGCTGTGCAGCGAAAAGTCGCCCACCGGTCCATAGGCCTTGACGTGGGTGCCTGGCTTCAGATGATCGAACATCCAGCGCGTGCCGAGGCTGCCGGCCTGCGCCTTCACCGTCACCGCGATCGAAAACGGCCGCGACGGCGACGACGACAGCGTGTAGGTGCGCATCAGCGGGCCGCCGGCGGTTGGCAGTTCCAGCGTCACGAACTGGCCCGGCTTGTAGCGGAACCAGGTCTGGTTGTCGGAGCGGAAGGTGAAGGTCTTGACGTCGGGCGCCTCGTCGGCGACGCCGATCACCTCCAACACCTGCAGCCTGTCGTTCCAGGGCGCCATCTCGTCGAGGTGGCGGTAAAGCCCGAGGTCGGTCATCGCGTTCATCCCCCACCCCTCAGGCGACGCTGCGCAGCGCCGGCCGGCCGCCTTCGGCAAGGCGCGGGCCGATGAAGGCCGCGTACCATTCGACGAACTGGATGACGCCGCCCTCATGCAGTTCCGAATAGGGGCCGGGCTCATAAGCCGGCGACAGGATGCCGAAGGCATTTTCCTCGACAATGCGGCGGTCCTGATCGTTGGTTTCGGTCCAGACATGCGTGAGTTCTTCGAGGTTGTAGTCGACGCCTTCGACCGCATCCTTGTGGACCAGCCACTTCGTCGTCACCGCGGTCTCCGTGGCGCTGATCGGCAGCACGCGGAAGGTCACCGCGTGGTCGATGAGAATGTGGTTCCATGTCGTCGGGTAGTGATAGTGCATCAAGGTGCCGATCCGGTCGGCCGAGACTGTGTCGGACAGGTTCTTCGTCACTGCCCGCTTGCCGTTCATCGTATAGCTGACGGCATCGCGCAGCAGCGGCGCGCGGGTGGCGCGATATTGTCCGGCCGGGTCGATGCGGAACTTGCTAGGGAGGCCCGCCGCCTCGCATTTCGCCCAGTGCGCCAGCATTTCGGGGTCGCTGTCGGCGCCCTGCACACCGGTCACCGTCGGCGCTTCCGGGAAGGTCTTGCAGAGTTCGGGGTGGTTGCCGGCGCAGTGATAGCACTCGCGGTTGTTTTCCCAGACGAGCTTCCAGTTGCCCTTTTCGACGATGGTCGATTCGAAGGCGACCTTCGCCTCGCGCAGTCGGTGCGGCAGCAGATAGGGCTCGATCATGGCGCGCATCGGCGCGAAGTCGGCGGGCTCTTTTGCCAGGCAGATGAAGATGTAGCCGCCGACGCTTTCGCAAGCGACCGGCTTCAGGCTGAACTGGCTCTTGTCGAAACCATCGGCCATCTGCCGGGCGAACAGGAGCCGGCCGTCGAGTTCGTAGGTCCACTGGTGATAGGGGCAGACGAGCTTGGCAGCGGTGCCTTTCTCGGTGTTGCAGACGCGGCTGCCGCGATGGCGACAGGAATTGTGGAAGGCGTTGATCTTGCCTTGCTGGTCGCGCACCAGCACGACCGGATAGTCGCCGATCTGGGCGGTGATGAAGCTGCCGGGCTTCGGCAGTTCGCAGTCATGGCCTATGAACAGCCAGTCGCGATACCAGATCAGTTCCATGTCGAGCTTGAAGAAATCGGCGTCGGTGTAAAAGGGCTGTTCCAGCGAGTAGCCCTGCTTGCGGCTGTGCAGCAGCCTCAGCATGTCGTTGCGCGCATCCATGTCCTGTCCTCGTGTTCAAGGACTGAACTGGTGGTGATGGAGGAAAGATTAGCGGCAACCCGGCGCCAGGCCGGACATGCACCATCCACCTCTTGACCGCCCACCGCGATCAGTCGAGTCTAGAAATCTCGGGCTGGTTTCCGGGCTCTGGAGTGTCCTTGCGGACGGTCGCGACACCTTCCCAGGCTTGTGGCCCAGTGGTCTCCCGTTGCGACTTGAACTCCACCACCGTTGCGGGGGCAGCGCCGGGTTTTGACCGGCTTCCCAATTCTCCGCTTCGTCGTCACCAAGCGGCACCTGAGATGCCATGATCTAATCACGACGGCCGGTTCGGTGGCGGCATGAAAGCGACATCGTATCCATGCGGGCGCGACACGGAATGTGAATACCGCAGCCCATCTCCTAGGGAAGGCCGATCTCCCGCTTTTGCCGCACTTGGCGCCCGTCACGAATCGCCAGCCGATCGGGAGTTAGCCGGCGTCGAAAGGGTTAATAGTATCAAAAAGTGACTATTAGAGGATTCTGAAATCGAACCGAACGGTTCGTTTCTGTTGACGGTGCGTGCAGGACGGTGTGAACGCTGGCACTCCGACACTGTTGGTGATGCATAGGTGGCTTTTTGATAACCAATTGATAAAGTTGATAAAAAGCTTGGTGGTAGTAGGCTCTGGTACAATTTCAAGATGCAGAGTCATGGTCCAAGCGAAACAACTTCGTGATTGGAAACCGCCACCTGGCTTTCCCACATCGGGGCTGTCCGAACGACGCGATTTTCTTCCCAAGACACGCCGCTAGACGGACGAAAAAACTGAAAATACTGGAGTATAAAAAATGAAAAAGATTGTTCTCACTGCCGCCGCCCTTCTGGCCATTTCCGGCAGCGCCTTCGCTGGTAGCGACAATTATGGTTCCAACGGTGCGAACCAGCCTGCCGCCGCAGTCGACAGCTCGCATACCGCTTCGATCCAGAAGCCGGCCCATGCCGACAACCAGCCCGTCGTTCAGGGCAGCGACCGCAACCTTTTCGGCAACAACTAAACAGTCGATCCCAAGACGAGACGCAGAGCGGCGGTCAAGTCCGCCGCTCCGGGATCTGAAATCCAGGAGTGCCCAAAATGAAGAAGATTGTCCTTACCGCCGCCGCGCTTCTGATCGCCGCTGGCAGCGCCTATGCCAATAACGACAGTGTTGGTTCGAGTGCCGTCAACAAGCAGACGACCGCCAACATCGACACCACGCAGACCTCGTCGGTGCGCAACACCGAGTCGCCGGTCTACAAGCTGCTGAATTCGTCGGGCGACGTGCAAAAGTCAGCGCCCCAGGGCAGCGACCGCAACCTCTTCGGCAATCGCTAACCGCCGAAGTTGCTAGCAAACAAGAGCGGCGGGCCTGGCCCGCCGCTCTTGTTTTTATGCGATGCCGAATGGCCTGACGTTAGGCCGCCTTCACTTCCGGCGCGTGGAGCGAGAAGGAGTGGCCGTCCGCGTCGAAGATATGCAGGTCGCCGGCGTCCGCGCTCAGCCGCAGTGTCGCCCCGCGCTTGACCTCGACATTGCCCGGCATCTTGGTCACCAGCGGCAGGTCGGCGCGGCCGATATCGACATAGACGAGCTGGACCTCGCCGAGTTGCTCGACATAGTCCACCGTTCCCTCGAACAGATAGTCCGCGCCGGTAGCAATCACCAGATCCTCAGGCCGCACGCCGAAGCTGACCGCAGCACCCTTCGCCGACGCCGGCGTGGCGATCGGCACCGTTGCCTTGCGGCCACCGACATGGCTGACGACGGTCGGGGTGCCGGTCTTGTCGACCGTCGCCGGCAGGATGTTCATCGCCGGTGAGCCGATGAACTGGGCGACGAACAGATTGCCCGGTCGCTTGTAGAGCTCCATCGGCGTGCCGACCTGCTCGATATGGCCTTCCTTGAGTACGACAATGCGGTCCGCCAACGTCATCGCCTCGACCTGGTCGTGGGTGACGTAGATCATCGTCGTATTCGGCATCGATTCCTTCAGCTTGGCGATCTCGATGCGGGTGGCGACGCGCAGTGCCGCATCGAGGTTCGACAGCGGTTCGTCGAACAGGAACACTTTCGGATTGCGCACGATGGCGCGGCCGATAGCGACGCGCTGGCGCTGGCCGCCCGACATCGCCTTGGGCAGACGGTCGAGATATTTGGTCAGCTGCAGGATCTCGGCCGCCTGCCGCACGCGCTTGTCGATCTCAGCCTTGCTTTCCTTGCCGATCTTCATCGAGAAGGCCATGTTGTCGTAGACCGTCATGTGCGGGTAGAGCGCATAGGACTGGAACACCATGGCGATGCCGCGCTTCGACGGCGGCACGTCGTTCACCACCTCACCGGCAATCTTGAGCTCACCGGAGGTAATCTCCTCGAGCCCGGCGATGGACCTCAGCAAGGTTGACTTGCCGCAACCCGAAGGGCCGACGAAGACGATGAACTCGCCCGACTTTATGTCGAGGTCGATGCCGTGGAGAATGTGCAGATTGCCGTATGATTTCTTCACCTGTCTCAGCGTGACATCGGCCATGATTTCCTCCCAGTGGTTCCCTGCAAATTAATCGATACGCCCGAACCAGGCGCCGTAACCGCCGAGGCGGACCGAGCCTGTGCCAGACTGTCCTGAAAAGCCGTGCCCCGGCAAGGGCTGCAGCGCCTGGCCGCCGAGGGCGACCTCGGCCGGCTTGCTGCCCAAATTGAAGACGCAGACGACCTGCTCGTTGCCCTCGCGGCGGTTGAAGGCGACGGTGTCGCCCTCGCTTTCGATGAAGGTAATGTCACCCTTGGCCAGCGCCGGATGCTGGCGGCGGAAAGCGAGAAAGCGCCGGTAGTGCTCGAGCAGCGAGTTGGCGTCGCCCTGCTGCACGTTGACGGCTTGCGACAGATGCTTGTCGGGCACCGGCAGCCAGGGTTTTGCGGTCGAGAAGCCGCCATTCCTGGCAGCGGCATCCCATACCATCGGCGTGCGGCAGCCATCGCGGCCCTTGAACTCTGGCCAGAAGCGGATGCCGTACGGGTCCTGCAGGTCCTCGAACTGAAGCTCCGCCTCGCCGAGGCCGAGTTCCTCGCCCTGATAGATGCAGACCGAGCCGCGCAGCGACATCAGCAGCGCCGAGATGACTTTGAGATAGGCGGTCGGATCGGCTTCGCCGGCGGCCCAGCGCGAGGCCGGCCGCATCACGTCGTGGTTGGAGAAGGCCCAGCATGACCAGCCATCGCTGGCGACCTTGCCGAAGGCTTCCAGAACCGAACGTACCTTGGCGGCGCTGATCTTCTCCGGCGCCAGGAAGTCGAACGAATAGCACATATGCACGCGCTTGCCGCCGGCGGTGTAGGCCGCCACCACTTCCAGCCCTCGCTGCGAATCGCCGACTTCGCCGACCGCGGCCTGTGCCGGATACTCGTCGAGCAGGGCGCGGAAGCGTTCCAGAAAACCGAGGTTTTCGGGGCGGCTCTTGTCGTAGAGATGATCCTGGTAATTGTAGGGGTTCACGGCAGGCGCCGTCTGGTCGTTGCGCTCTTCCGGCGGCAGCGGCGGGTTGTTTTCCAGCCCCTGACTGTGGAAGTAGAAATTGATGGTGTCGAGGCGGAAACCGTCGACGCCACGTTCCAGCCAGAAGCGGGTGATGTCGAGCAGCGCGTCCTGGACTTCCGTGTTGTGGAAGTTGAGATCGGGCTGTTCGGCCAGGAAATTGTGCAGGTAATATTGCTGGCGGCTGGTGTCCCACTGCCAGGCCGAACCGCCGAAGATCGACAGCCAGTTGTTGGGCGGCGTGCCGTCGGGTTTTGCATCGGCCCAGACATACCAGTCGGCCTTCGCATTGGCGCGGCTCGAGCGGCTTTCCTTGAACCACGGATGGATGTCGGCGGTGTGCGACAGAACCTCGTCGATCATCACCTTGAGGCCCAGCCGGTGCGCTTCCGCCGTTAAGGCGTCGAAATCGGCCAGCGTGCCGAACATCGGGTCGACGTCGCAATAGTCCGACACGTCGTAGCCGAAATCCTTCATCGGCGACTTGAAGAAGGGCGAGATCCAGATGGCGTCAACGCCGAGCGATGCGATGTAGAGCAGCCGTTGGACAATGCCTTTCAGGTCGCCGATGCCGTCGCTGTTGGAGTCCTGATAGGAACGCGGATAGATCTGGTAGATCACCGCGCCCCGCCACCAGTCACGATCGACGGCGGGGTCCGGTCTGGATGTCACCTTCAAAGCCGATTGCATTACTCTCAACCTCCTTTCACCGAGCCGGCAAGCAGCCCGCGTACGAAATAGCGCTGCAGCGAGAAGAACACGATCAGCGGCACGATAATGGTCACGAACGCCGATGTCGTCAGGATCTCCCAGTCGCCGCCGCGCGAGCCGAGCAGCGCATTGAGCTTGGCGGTCAGCACGATCTGATCCCCCTCGGTACCGAGGAAAACCATCGCCACCAGGAGATCGTTCCATACCCAAAGGAATTGGAAGATGGCGAACGAGGCGAGCACCGGGAACGACAGCGGCAGCACGATCTTGACGAAGATCTCGAAATCGCTGGCGCCGTCGATGCGCGCCGATTCCATGATCTCGCGCGGCAGGCCGGCAATGTAGCTCCTGAGCAGATAGATGGCGAAGGGCAGGCCGAAGCCGGTATGCGCCAGCCAGATGCCGAGATAGGTTTTCGAAGGCACGCCGAAGAAAGTGCCGACGCCGTTGTAGAGTTTTAGGAGCGGGATCAGCGACATCTGCAGCGGCACGACCAGCAGGCCGATGATGACGGCGATCAGCAGCGCACGGCCTGGAAAGCGCATCCAGGCGAGCGCGTAAGCCGCGAAGGCCGCGATCAGGATCGGGATGACAGTCGCCGGAATGGTGACGGTCAGCGAGTTCATGAAGGAGCGGCCGATGCCTTCAGAGAACAGCACTGTCTGGTAGTTGTCGGTGGTGAATTTCGGCGGCGCCGACGAGGCGTAGTAGACGCGCTGGCCGCGATCGCCCTCGAACGCTTTTGGCGACTGCATGACGAACGTCCCGTCGGCGTTGAGCTGCAAGGTCACGCCGTCGCCGAGATCGGCAGTCGTGCCGGCCGGATACTGTGTCGGCGCGGCCGACTTGACGCCGAAGGCGCTGATGTTGCGGGCAGCGCCATCGCCGAAGATGTTACCTTGGAGGACGAACTTGCCGTCCTTTTCGACCTGCGCCGAGGCCGGCGGCAATCGGCCGGCTTCGGTCTGACTGGAACTGGCGAATGAATTCCACCAGCCGGAGGCGATGATCTGGTCCTTGTCGCGCAGCGACGAGACGAGAATGCCGAGCGTCGGCACGGTCCAGATCGCCACGAAGATGAGCACCGCGATATGGACGCCGAAGCGGCTGGCAAACGACTTTCCGGTTGCGACGGCCATCTCAGTGCCCTCCCGTCTCTTTGTTGGCCTGGCGGATGTTCCAGACCATGATCGGAATGACCGCGATCATGATGATGATGGCGA
The DNA here is from genome assembly GCF_057784325.1 of Mesorhizobium sp. CNPSo 4689. Taxonomy (NCBI): domain Bacteria; kingdom Pseudomonadati; phylum Pseudomonadota; class Alphaproteobacteria; order Hyphomicrobiales; family Phyllobacteriaceae; genus Mesorhizobium; species Mesorhizobium sp. CNPSo 4689. The sequence continues at coordinate 135,428 of NZ_JBWLUZ010000001.1, read as the reverse complement.
TGGTGGCGCCGCGGCCGAAGTCACCGCCGCCGCGGAACATCCAGTCGAACATCAGATTGGCCAGAACCTGGCTGTTCCACTGGCCGTTGGTCATCGTCAGCACGATGTCGAACACCTTCAGCACCAGGATGGTGATCGTGGTCCAGACAACGGCGATGGTGCCCCAGATCTGCGGCACCATGATCTTCCAGAATATCTGGAACGGGTTGGCGCCGTCGATGACAGCGGCTTCCAGCGTCTCCTCCGGAATGCCGCGCAGGGCGGAAGACAGGATGACCATGGCAAAGCCGGTCTGGATCCAGATCAGGATGATCATCAGGAAAAAATTGTTCCAGAACGGCAGCGATATCCAGACCTGCGGCTGACCGCCGAAATACTGGATGATGGCGTTGAGCAGGCCGATCTGCGTCTGGCCCTCGCCGCGATACTCGTAGATGAATTTCCAGATCACGCTGGCGCCGACGAAGGAGATCGCAAGCGGCAGGAAGATCAGGCTCTTGGCGATCGTGCCCCACCAGATCTTGTCGGTGAGCACGGCAATGATCAGCCCGAGGAAGGTGCAGGCGGCCGGCACCACCGCCAGCCAGACGATATTGTTGAGGATAGAGTTGCGGAACTCGCGGTCGCCGAACGCCCATTCGTAGTTGGCGAAGCCGACGAAATTGCCGCCGCCGCGATCGAGGAAGGAGAGCCGCAGCGTCTCGACCACCGGATAGATCAGATAGATGGTGAGGATGATCATGGCCGGGCCGACGAACAGCCAGGGGCGGATCATTCCTTGCCGGCGCAGATTGTCGATGGCTGCCGCACCCTGGACGCCGCGCGACGGGAAAATAATGTCCACAAGCTTGTTGGCGCCCCAGAAATAGGCGACGCAGCCGCCGACGCCGACGATGATGACGAATATGGCCGAAAAGATCTGAGCCGCCATGGGTCCCTCTCCCCTGCGCATGATCCGCCAATCGAGAAAAAGCTTGGCGACGGGATCACGAGCCGATTCAGTTGTGAAGCGCGAGCAGGTGCCAGGCGGGTAGTCGCCGCGGCAGGCCACGCTTCATGCCGGAACTCTATGCTTCACGAAAAACGCTGCAGTCGGGCCGACGGTGGGACCCGGGCCATCGCGGCCCGGATCCTGTCAGGACGGATAAGCCTGCGATCGGCGGTTTACTTGATGGCGTCCCAGCTCTTCTGGATGTCGGTGGCGACATCCTGGGCCGACTTGCCGCCAACCAGGTCGATCATGCCGGTCCAGAAGGAACCGGCGCCGATCTTGCCCGGCATCAGGTCGGAGCCGTCGAAGCGGAAGGTCGAGGCGTTGGCCAGGATCTCGCCCTGCTTCCTCAGTGCGTCGCTGGCATAGGCTTCCTTGTTGACCGACTTGAACGGCGTCACAAAGCCGCCCTGGGCCATCCAGATCTCATGCGCCAGCGGCATCTTCAGGAATTCGATGAACGCGCGGGCACTCTTGCTATCTTTCGTGATCATGGCCAGCGTGCCGGCACCGAGAACCGGGGTGCCGAGCTCAGGCTTGGAGGCATAGGGCGGGAAGTAGAAGAAGTCGGCGTCCTGTCCCACCTTGGTGCCCTCAGGGAAGAAGGTCGGGATGAACGATGCCTGGTGGTGCAAATAGCATTTCGGCGGCACCGCGAAGAGGCCCTTCGGGCTGTCGCGGAAGTCGGTCGCGGCAACCGCCTTGGCGCCGCCGTCGACCATCTTGTCGTCGGTCGCGATCTTGCCAAAAATGTCGATGGCGTTGACGACCGCCGGATCGTTGAACGGGATCTCGTTCTTCACCCACTTGTCGTAGGTCTCCGGGGGCTGGGTACGCAGCATGATGTCCTCGACCCAGTCGGTCGCCGGCCAGCCGGTGGCGCCGCCGGAGCCGAGCCCGATGCACCAGGGCGTGCCGCCGTCGGCGATGATCTTCTTCTCAAGCTCGGCCAGTTCTTCCTGCGTCTTCGGCACCTTGTAGCCGGCTTCCTCGAAATTGTCCGGCGAGTACCAGACCAGCGATTTCACGTCGGCCTTGTAGGGGAAGGCGAAGAAGCCGGGCTTGCCGTCCTTGTCCTTGAATGTGCCGAGGTCGACCCATGATTGGCCGGCGCCGTAATTGTCCTTGACCCATTTGGCGGTGTCGTCGCCGAGCGGCGTCAGAAGGCCCTTGGACGCCAGGTCCTGGATCAGGCCGGGCTGCGGCAGCACGGCGATGTTGGGCGGGCTGCCGGCCTGGGTGTCGATGACGATCTGCTGTTCGTAATTCTCGGACGAGGAGTATTTGATCTCGACGCCGGTGGCGTCCTGGAAATATTCGAGAACGGTGCGGATAAGGCCCTCGTCCTCGCCGCGCCACGGCCCAAAAATGGTCAGCGTCTCACCCTTGAGATCGACCTTCTTCAGCTCTTCGTAATTCGCCCAGTTGAAGCGCGGGTCCTCGCCCGGCTTGAACTTCAGTTCGGCTTGCGCCGGCAGGCTCAGGGCAAGCGTTGCGAACGCAGCGCCCAGCAGAAGCATTTTCTTCATCGCTATTCCTCCCAGTGGTCATGAACACCCGGACGGAACCTCCATTCCGCCCGCCGACGCCGCAGGACTGTGACTCAGTCAGAAAGGAACCGCAACCTTTCGAAGAGTCTTCCAAAGCGCTTTGGTCTTCTTGATCTCGCCATTGAATCGCTCGGGAGTCAAGAGGGTGGCTAGCTAATCGATTTAGTTTTGGCAAATAAGCGGCAACTAAACTGCACTGCAGCACAGTTTTATGGCGGCGCAACAGCAATTCTGCTTCAAACTGGCCAGACCAGTGCGTATGCTAGCTCTGTTCGGCAGCGCCAGCCTTGGCACCGCTCGGATTCAAAATTAAAAGCGCTTTGAGGCTTTGGAGGCCTCCGGTGAACCTGAAGCAGCTCTCGCATATGCTGGCGCTTTCGCAGACGACGGTAAGCCGCGCGCTGAACGGCTATCCGGAGGTCAACGAGGAAACGCGGCGGCGCGTGATGGACGCAGCCAAGCGCCATGGCTACCGCCCCAATCCGAGCGCGCGCCGGCTGGCCACCGGCAAGACCGGGATGATCGGCTATGTGCTGCCGACGGGTGCTGCCGTCGAGATCGACCCGCATTTCGTCGAATTCCTCTCCGGTCTGGGCGACTATGCCCGTTCGCACGAGCTCGACCTGGTGCTGTCCCCGGCTGACGCCGACGACCAGGAGACCACTTACCGCCGCATCGTCGCCAACCGGCAGGTCGACGCCGTCTACATCTCCTCGCCGCGGCCAGTTGACCGGCGAGTGGCGTTGCTCAATACGCTCGGCATCCCCTTCATCGTCCACGGCCGCAGCGAAGGCTTCGGCTTCGACTACCCCTTCACCGACATCGACAATGAAGGCGCCTTCCACGAGGCGGCGCGGCTGCTGATCCAGCTCGGCCACCGGCGGCTGGCGCTGATCAATGGCGACGACCGCGAGACCTTCGCCATCCATCGTGAGCGCGGCATGCGCCGGGCACTCACCGCCAGCGGCCTGACGCTCGGCGAGCGCCATATCTGCTCCGTCACGATGACCGAGGAGAACGGCTATCGCGCCGCCCGGCGCCTGCTCGAGCAGAGCGAGCCGCCGACGGCAATCGCCTGCTCCAGCCTGATCATGGCGCTGGGCGTCGTGCGCGCGGTACGCGACCTCGGCCTGACGATCCCCGACGACCTGTCGCTGATCGCCCATGACGACGTCTTCCCATGGCTGAAGCCGGAGAATTTTTCCGTGCCGCTATCGACGACGCGATCGTCGATCCGTCTCGCCGGCGCGCGCGTCGCCGAACGGCTGGCGGCGCGGATTTCCGGGCTGGAAGAGGGCGCCCGCGGCGAAGTCTGGCCGGTCGACCTGGTGGTGCGGGGATCGGTTGCTGGGGCGCCGTAGGCTATGTGATGTTCAGGTGGGGCCGGCCTGGCCTGAATCTCACACAGCCCGTAGGTGCAACTTATTCCTTCGCCGCCTCTGCCGCCTTGGTGTCCAGCAGCCCATAGCCGAAATCATTGTCGCGGCCCTTCGGGCCGAGATCCCTGGCCGTTGCCGCCAGCGCCTTCTCGATCTCGTCGGCCGAGCGGTCGGGCGCGATGTGGATCAGATTGGCGACGGCCCCGCTCACGATCGCCGCCGCGAACGAGGTGCCGGTGACCACTTCGGAGCCTGCGCCGCTCGGTGCCACCATCTCGACGCCGGGGGCGGAGATGAAGACGTAGGCGCCGCGATTGGCCTGCGGCATCAATCCGTCCTTGGCATCGGTGGCGGTGACGGCGATGACACCGTCATAGGCTGCCGGGTAGCCATAAGGCGCCTTCGGCCCGTTGTTGCCGGCGGCGGCCACCAGCACGATGCCGAGCGCGCGGGCATTGCGGCAGGCGATGCCGAGCAGGTCGTTCTTCGGGCCGACGAAGCTCATATTGATGATGCGCACATCCTGCTCGGCCGCCCAGTCGAGCGCAGAAAGGATGACATCCATGGTCGACTTGCCGCCCTCGAAGGCGCGGGCGTGGTAGATCTTCGCGCCGGGCGCCATGCCCTTCAGCGCACCGACGCCGGCGATCAAGCCATCGATCGAGGTGCCGTGGTCGCGCTTTTCGATCGGCACGTCGGGCATGGCGTCGAACTGGTCGGCGATGACGCCGGAGAGCGCCGGATTGGTGTCGTCGATGCCGGTGTCGATGACGGCGATGCGCACATTCTCACCGCTGGCCTGCTTCTCGTCGAGTTCGATGCGATCGAAGGCATAGTTGACGATGGCGGCCGCCTGCTGCAGCGAATAGACATGGTTGGGCTCGCGCCGCCTTGTGCGGCCGTCGGCGGCCAACTGCGCCAGCACGACGCCGACCGGGCGGCCGTCGAGAATGCCGAAGCGCGCCAGTGTGGTGCCCAGCAGCCGCGACTGGCGCTGCGACCGCACTTCGAGGCCGAAGGAAGCGGCGATCTGCTGCACGACGCCGGCATCGCCGTCGACCGTGACCAGCACCTCGTCGGGCACGTAGTCACCGACGATGGCGCGCTGCGGCACGGTGGCGACGAGATCGGTCGGCGAAATGACCGGACCGCCAGGCACGGCGGCCGGAACCACCGGTGCATCGGCGGGCGCGGCCGGCGAAGGCAAAGCGCTGGCCGGGTCACGACGCGGGTCGGGCGTCGGCAACGGCGTCCCGCCGCCTCCGGTAGGATTGGGGAACAGGTCGACGATCAGCGCCGGGAGAAAGACGGCGCCCGTCGCGCCGGGCGTTCCGCCACCTTCGTCGTTGGCGCAGTCGGCGCCGGCAGCATTCGTCCGGTCGAGACAGTCGGGTTTCGACTGCGGCTGGTTCGTGCTCTGCGCAAAAACGGGCGTGGCGGCGATTGTCGCCGCCGCCAGCAGAAATCCAGCAAATCCGAAGACTGTTCTAGCCGCCACTCGCCGGTTTCCTTCCCTCGATCACAGCTTCCGCGAAAGGCTGGGCGGCAATAAGGCTGACCAGCTTCTCGTAGTCGGCAGCGGTCTCGGCCGCGATGGCGATGCGGAAGACACCATCGGCGGTCGGCCCGCCAGCGATCTTCAGCCCGTTCTCGCCAAGGAAGACGGCGATGTCCGACATCTTCGCCTCCGGCTTGAACTTGACCAGAGCGAACGGCATTTTTGCCAGATCGTCCTGCGCGCCGGCAATTTCGAAATCATTGCCCTTGCCGCCCGGCTGCACGAAGGACTGCACCCCGACCAGCGCCAGCAGCACCGCGGCCGCCGCCCAGGCGACGCCGACCGGCACCGCCATGAAGCGGTTGAAAGCCTGCGCCAGCCATGATTGACCTGCCGGAGCGCGCGCTGGGCCGGCCTCGGCGTCGAGCGCCTTGGCGAAACGGCTGAGCGCATCGGCCGGCGGGCGGATCGCCTCGTTGGCAGCGGCGATGCCGGAGAATTCGGCTTCCGCCTCGCCGAGCGCGGCAAGTGCCGCCGGATCGGTTGCCAGCCATTCCTCGACGGCTTCCAGTTCGGCGCCCTCCAGCGAGCCGTTCAAATAGAACGGCAACAGCGTTTCCATCTCGTCGCGGCGCGACATCTTTTCAGCGGCGCTCATGGCCACCCCCTGTCGTAACCGGCGGCCTTCAAGGCTTCGCCGAGTTTCTTGCGGGCGTAGAACATCCGGGTTTTGACGGTGGCGACCGGAATGCCGAGCACCTCGCCGATCTCGGTCACCGACTGTCCGTGGTAGTAGGCAAGGTCGATCACCGTGCGGTGCTCTTCCGGCAGCGCATCGATGAACCGCCGCAGGGCGGCTGCCTTGTCGTCCTTCATCGTGACGACTTCCGGCGTGTCGGCGCTGTCGGGGACCTGCGCCGCGTCATCGTCGTCGATCCAGTCTTCCTTTTTCTTGCGCAGCAAGGACAGCGCCTTGAAGCGGGCAATGCCGAGCAGCCATGTCGAGACTTCCGAGCGTCCTTCGAAGCCCGGCGCCTGGCGCCAGAGCTCGAGAAAGACCTCGTTCGCGATATCGTCGGCCATCATTTCCGATCCCGTCTGGCGCACCACGAAGCGATAGACCCGCGCGTGGTGGCGCATGAACAGGAGCCGCACGGCGGCCCTGTCGCCCTTCGCGACCCGGTCGACAAGCGCGCGATCGGTCTCCGTCGCCGCCGTCATGGCCGGTCGAGCCGCCTGGCTCCTGTCTGCTCTGTCGCCGATCGGTCCAAAAAGGTTCATCCTCCGCCAAGGAATTTTCGGAGGCTAACCGAAGAGCGCGGGTGTTGCCAGAGTGTAGCCTTCTCCCCGTCTCTATACGGGGAGAAGGTGCCGGCAGGCGGATGATGGGCGGCACCCGCGTTCGCTATTCATATTCAACGTTCGCGCTGCCCCTCACCCTTACCCTCTCCCCGTATAATGACGGGGAGAGGGGGCCGCGAACTTTGGTGGTCGCCTCCTCCGTCACCCCAAAAACGGCTTCGCCTTCATCGTCGCCGGCACCGGCACGCCGAGGCGCTTCAGCACCGTCGGCGCGAGTTGCAACTGGTCGAGCAGCGTATCGGCCTGCGGTCCTTTGCCCGGCCCGAAATAGTACAGCGCGAAATCCTGCATCTCATCGTCATGGCCGCCGTGATGGCCGCGGTTCGTCTGGCCATGATCGGCGGTGACGATCACCTCATAGCCGGCTCCGCGCCAGCCGGGCAGGAAGGCGGCGAGCATCCCATCCATCGCATAGCAGGCATGGTCCATCTCGTGGCAGTCATGGCCGAAGCGGTGGCCCATCGAATCCAGCGTGCAGGTATGCAGGATGCCGTAGTCGATGCTGTGGCGCCGGGTCAGCATGGTCAGTGTGGCGAACAGGTCGACATCGCTCGGCGTCATCTGGTTCTTGAGGTTGTAGCCAGTCATGGTGTGGAAGCGGCCATGCGTGATCGGCCCGCCTGGCTCGTCGAATTCCATGTCCTCGACCAGGTCGAAGGGATGGGCGCGGAAGAATTCGGACCAGTAGGAATGGGTGACTGCGCCGGTCTTGCCGCCGGCCCTGCTGATCTCGGAGAAAATATCCGGCTGCTTGACCCGGAACCGGTTCTCATTGGAGAGGATGCCGTGCACCTGCGGCGAAACCCCGGTGTGGATCGAGGCATAGCAGCAGGCCGAAGTCGAGGGCAGCACCGAGCGCATCTTCCAGACGCGCGCCTCTCCCGACTGCACCCAGCCTTCGAGATTGCCCATCAGGCGGCGCCAGTTCCGATAGGGCACGCCGTCGAGGATGATGAGCAGAAGTTTGGTCTCGAGCGCCACGAGTGGCTCCATGCGACTTGTCAGTTGAAATCAAAACGCCGCGGGTCTGTGGGACACGCGGCGCGTTGCTCGTGAAACAGTGTTTCCGGATTTCGCCCCTAGTTGCCGGCGCTCGCCATGCGCCGTCCCTTGATCGCCTTTTCCAGCCAGCCGATCTCCATTTCGGGAACCGATGACAGCAAAAGATCGGTGTAGGCGTCGAAGGGCGGCGTCAGCACCTTGCTCTTGGGCCCATAGCGGACCACCTCGCCGCGATACATCACCGCGATCGAATCGGCGATCGACTTCACCGTCGCCAGATCGTGGGTGATGAACAGATAGGCGACGCTCTCCTCCTTCTGCAGTTCGAGCAGCAGCTTCAGGATGCCGTTGGCCACCAGCGGATCGAGCGCCGAGGTCACCTCGTCGCAGATGATCAGCTTCGGTTTGGCGGCGAGCGAGCGAGCGATGCAGACGCGCTGCTTCTGGCCGCCGGAAAGCTCGGCCGGATAGCGGTCGGAAAAGCCCTTGCCCATCTCGATCTTGTCGAGCAGTTCGGCGACGCGCTTGTCGCGCTCGCGGCCGCGCATGCCGAAATAGAACTCGAGCGGCCGACCGATGATGGTGCCGACGGTCTGGCGCGGGTTCATCGCCACGTCGGCCATCTGGTAGATCATCTGCAGCTGGCGCAGATCCTCCTTCGGCCGGTCGGCGAGCTTGTTGGCAAGCGGCCTGCCGTCGAAGGTGACGGTGCCTTCCTCAGGCGGCAACAGCCCGGTGATGGCGCGCGCCAGCGTCGACTTGCCGGACCCCGACTCGCCGACGACGGCCAGCGTCTGGCCCGGATAGATGTCGACCGAGACGTTCTTCAATACCTTGATGTGGCTGCGGCCATAGGCGGCGGTGACGTTCTTGACCGACAGGAACGGCGTCGTGCCGGGCTTCTGCTCATGGTGTTCGATCTCGTGCACCGAGACCAGCGCATTGGTGTATTCCTGGCGCGGTTCCTTGATGATCTGGCGGGTGCCGCCCCATTCGACCAGCCTGCCGTGGCGCAGCACCATGATCTCGTCCGAGACCTGGGCAACCACGGCAAGATCGTGGGTGATGTACAAAGCCGCCACATGGGTGTCGCGGATGGCGTCCTTGATCGCCGCCAGCACGTCGATCTGCGTCGTCACGTCGAGCGCCGTGGTCGGCTCGTCGAAGACGATCAGGTCAGGCTCCGAACACAGCGCCATCGCCGTCATCACGCGCTGCAACTGGCCGCCCGACACCTGGTGCGGAAAGCGTTCGCCGATGGTTTCGGGGTTGGGCAGGCTGAGCTTTTTGAACAGCGCGACGGCACGCTTCTCGGCCTCGGCGCGCGTCGCCGTGCCATGCAGCAGCGTCGCTTCCACCACCTGGTCCATCAGCCTGTGCGCCGGGTTGAAGGCGGCGGCTGCCGACTGCGCGACATAGCAAACTTCGCGGCCGCGCAGCTTGCGGAAACCTTCCTTGCCGTCCTTGAGGATGTCGCGGCCGTTGAGGATGACCTCGCCGCCGGTGATGCGCACACCGCCGCGGCCATAGCCCATCGACGACAGGCCGATGGTCGATTTGCCGGCGCCCGACTCGCCGATCAGGCCGAGCACCTTGCCCTTTTCCAGCGTCAGCGAGACATCATGGACAAGCACAATGTTCTTCGGCGCCTCGCCGGGCGGATAGACCGTGGCCTCGATGCGCAAATTGCGGATGTCGAGCAGCAGGCCGGATTTCGCTTTGCTGTCAGCCATCACCCGCGCCCTCCCTTCAGGCTTGTCGTGCGGTTGAGCACCCAATCGGCCACGAGGTTGACGGAGATCGCCAGTGCTGCGATCGCCGCGGCGGGAATAAGCGCCGCCGCGATGCCGAAGACGATGCCGTCCTTGTTTTCCTTCACCATGCCGCCCCAGTCGGCATCCGGCGGCTGCACGCCGAGGCCGAGGAAGGACAGCGTCGACAGGAACAGCACCGCATAGATGAAGCGCAGGCCGAGTTCGGAGACCAACGGCGACAGCGCGTTGGGCAGGATCTCGCGGAAGATGATCCAGGTCTCGCCTTCGCCGCGCAATTTGGCCGCCTCGACGTAGTCCATGACGTTGATGTCGACGGCGACGGCTCGCGACAGGCGGTAGACGCGTGTCGAATCGAGAATGCCCATGACCAGGATCAGCGTCACCAGATTGGTGGGCAGCACGGAGAGCACCACCAGAGCCATGATCAGCGTCGGGATCGACATCAGCAGGTCGACGAGGCGCGACAGCAGCGTGTCGAACCAGCCGCCGAAAACCGCCGCCGAAAAACCGAGGATGGCGCCGAGCGAGAAGGACAGGGCGGTGGCGAGCACCGCGATGAACAGCGTAATGCGAGCGCCATAGATCATGCGCGACAACAGATCGCGGCCGAGATTGTCGGTGCCCAGCCAATGCGCCGCGGACATCGGCTCCCAGACGTCGCCGACGATCTCGCCATTGCCGTGCGGTGCGATCAAGGGTGCGAAGATCGCCGCCAGCACGAACAGCGTCGTCAGCACGATGCCGATCAATGCCGGGATGGGGATGCGTTTGATATCGAGCATACCCGCTCCCTTACTTCGGATGTCTGAGACGCGGATTGGCGACGATCGCCGCTATGTCCGCAATGATGTTCAGGCTGATGTAGACGGCGGCGAAGATCAGGCCGACCGCCTGCACGACAGGTACGTCGCGCTTGGTGACGTGGTCGACGAGATACTGCCCCATGCCGGGGTAGACGAAGATCACTTCGACCACGACGACGCCGACGATCAGGTAGGCGAGGTTGAGCATGACGACGTTGATGATCGGGGCGATGGCATTGGGGAAGGCATGTCTGCGAATGACATTGAAGGCCGACAGGCCCTTTAACTCCGCCGTCTCGACATAGGCCGACTGCATGACGTTGAGGATCGCGGCGCGCGTCATGCGCATCATGTGGGCGAGCACAACCAGCGTCAGCGCGGTGGCCGGCAGCGCGATCGCCTGCATGCGCTCGCCGAACGGCATGCCGTCATAGACGGTGGAGATGCCGGGGAATATCTGCCATTTCACGGCGAAGAAATAGACCAGCACATAGCCGATGAAGAATTCGGGAAACGAGGTCGAGGCGAGCGCCAGTCCGGAGATCAGCTTGTCGACCCAGCCATTGCGGTAACGCACCGCGATCAGGCCGAGGATGATCGCCAGCGGCACGGCGACGACCGCCGCCCAGAAGGCGAGGAACAGCGTGTTCCACAGCCGCCCCTTGATCGAGGTCGCGATATCCTGGCCGCTCGACATCGCCGTGCCGAGATCGCCGGTCAAGACGCCACCCAGCCAGTGGAAATAGCGGATATAGGCCGGGTCGTTGAGCCCGAGCTGCTCGCGCAGATTGGCGAGCGACTCCGGCGTTGCCGACTGTCCGAGGATGGCTTGCGCGACGTCGCCGGGCAGGATCTGGGTGCCGGCGAAGATCAGGACCGAAATGGCCAACAGCAGGACGACGCCCAGCGCAACGCGCTGGGCCACCAGTTTCACAATGGGTGAGGACATCTCGACAAGGCCGGGCTCAGGCTTCGAGCCAGCACTTCGCCAGAGCGTAGCCGTTCATCAGTTCCTGATGCGGATCGTCGACCCAGCCGGCGACCTTGGCGCCTGTCGCGTCGATGAACTGGTTGAACATCGGCAGGATCAGGCCGCCTTCGTCGCGCACCATGACGGCCATGTCGTGGTACATCTGCTTGCGCTTGGCCTCGTCGAGCTCGGCGCGCGCCGCCAGCACCATCTTGTCGAAATCCGGACGCTTGAAACGCGTGTCGTTCCAGTCGGCTGATGACAGATAGGCGGTTGAGTACATCTGGTCCTGGGTCGAACGGCCACCCCAGTAGGAGGCGCAGAAGGGCTGCTTGTTCCAGACCTCGTTCCAGTAGCCATCGCCGGGCTCGCGCTTGAGCTCGAGCTTGATGCCGGCCTTGGCCGCGCTCTGCTGGTAGAGCTGCGCGGCGTCGACGGCGCCGGGGAAGGCAACGTCCGAGGTCCTGAGCAGGACCGTGCCGTCATGACCCGATTTCTTGTAATGGAACTTGGCCTTGTCGGGGTCGTACTTGCGCTGCTCGATGTCGGTGAACAGCGGATAGGACGCGTTTATCGGGAAGTCGTTGCCGAGCGAGCCATAACCTCTAAGGATCTTGTCGAGCATCTCCTCGCGATCGATCGCCAACTTCAGCGCGGTGCGCAGGTCGTTGTTGTCGAACGGCGCCGTGTCGCAATGCATGATGAACACGTAGTGGCCGGGACCGGCATGGTTGCGGATGGTGACGCCGGGTAGACGCTTGATCAGGTCGACGATCTTCGGCTCGACGCGGTTGATCATGTTGACCTGGCCGCCCTGCAGGGCGGACGTGCGCGCCGTCGCGTCGTTGATGACGATGACTTCGACCTGGTCGGCATGGCCCATCTTGTCGCCCTGCCAGTAATTGGCGAAGCGTTCGGCGCCATGGCGCACGCCGGGTTCGTTGGTCTTGACCACGTATGGACCGGCCGAGATGCCGGCATCGGGCTTGTCCTTGCCGCCGTTGGGCTGGACAATCAGGTGATAGTCACTGAGCAGATAGGGAAGGTCGGCATTGGCCTCCTTCAGCGTCAGCACCACTTCCTTGCCGCTGGCCTTGATGCTCTCGATGCCCTTCATGTAGCCAAGCGCGCCGGACTTCGACTTCTCGTCGGAATGGCGCTCGAGCGTGGCGGCCACGTCCTCAGCGGTTACCGTCTTGCCGTTGTGGAACTCGACGCCGTCGCGGATCTTCAGCGTCCAGACCTTGGCGTCGTCCGAAGAGCCGATCTCCTCGGCGATGCGGTTCTCGAGCTTTCCTTCGGGGGACAGCTCGACGATCATTTCGCCCCAGCACTTGCCGAAGGCGAAGGGCACCTGCGTCATCATCAGCGCCGGATCGAGGCTGTTGGTGGATTCACCGCCGACCAGGCCGGCCTTCAGCGTGCCGCCCTTGACCGGGCCGGCGGCGCGCGCCGCGCTCGAAAGCAGCGAGTTGGCGAAGGTCGCGGTGATGCCGAGAGCGGCGGCGCGGCCGAGAAAATCACGACGGCTGATTTTGCCGGACGCAACGCGGCGGCTCAGATATTCCAGTTCATTGGACATGATGAGTTCCTCACTCTGTTGGTTCGACCTGAATGGTCGTTTTCTCGTTTCTTGTGAGGAGAATAATGACCGCAAGGGAAAGCAGTAAGCAAGACCGAATGCGACATGCCGTGGCGTAAATCGTACGTCGCAATTGGACCAATCGGGTGAGCGCTCACAGGAGGGCGCGGGGGATTTTCTCCTCGAAGTTGCGCTCGAAAACCAGCTTTTCGCCTTCATAGGCTTCGATTCTGGCGCTAACCGTGAAGCTTTGGGCGTCGGACCGCATCTCTGCCGATGTTTCGGTGCGCACCGACCATCCATTTCGCGACAAAGTCTGCGTCCAGTGGGTTTTTCCAGACGCCGACAGCGGATCGTCAGGATGGATCGCCCAGGTCTCCCTGGCGACGCTGCCATTGGCCAGACCATGCTGAAGATCGCGCACCTCGCCGAAATCGTCCGTTATGGACAGCGTGACCATGCCGGTCTTCTCGTCATGGTCGACATGGCGTTCGGAATTGGCGGGCCGGACCGTCTCTGTCGCCCAGGGCGTGGCCCCTTCCGGAGCGGCGAACGTGATCTCGTCGCCTTGCGCCAGAGGGCGCAGCGGCAGCGTCAGCGTCGCGGCCTTGAGCTCGAGCCGGACCGGTTCTGGCGACGGCCAGATCATCGGCCAATAAGCGTTCGACACGGCAATGCGCAAACGGTGGCCGGCCGGCACGCGGTAGGCGCATTGGTCGAGCACGACCCTTGCGGTGGCGGGCTCGCCCGGCACCAGCGGCTCGGGGAATTCATGCGAGTTGCGGTGCGTCAGGTTGAGCACCCCGTAGGAGATCAGCTCCGAGGCGCCGTCGGGATGCACATCGCATAGCCGCACGGCGATGTTCGCCTGAGGCCGATCCGACAAGACCCAGACCAGCACCTCCGGCGCGCCGACGATATCGATCGCTTCGCTGAGCGGCGGCCGGTCGAAACAGACCGACAGCGCATCGTCCGGACGCTGGTCGCCGGGCAGTTCCGGACCGAAGGTGAAGGGAAAATACTCGCCGCCGGCAAGGCCGCAGGACTGCGGCGAGGCGATGATGACCGGCCTGTCGCCCTCGGCGATGAGTTCGATCGTGTGCGCCTTGATGTCGGGCGATGGCCAAAACTGTTCGGCGATCCAGCGCCCCGGACGCTCGGGATGCCAGCGCGCCGGGCGCACGCTGTCCATGACATAGGCACGATAGGCGGGATCTGCATCAAGGCCGGTGTCGAGGCCCTTCAGCCAGCGGTCCCACCAGCGCAACGCCTCCTGCAGGAAGCCGATGGCGGGCCGGGGTGCCGCGTAGTGCGGGTATTTGTGGATCCAAGGGCCGACGATGCCCTTGACCGGCGCCTCGATGTTGCCGACGAGGTGGGAAATCGTGTTGCGATAGCCGTCGTGCCAGCCGCCGATCGACAGCACGGCGGCATGGACGGCGGAATAGTCCTCGCAGATCGAGCCGCGTTTCCAGTAGGCGTCGCGGTGCTGGTGCTTCAACCATAGCGGCGCCAGGAATGGTTGGTTCTCCAGCCGGGTCAGCCACAGATCGCGCCAGCGGTTGTCGCCGGCGATCAGCGGATCCGGCGGCCGCGACGAATAGGACAGCATGGTCGAGGCCCAGCCGAAATTCTCGATCAGCAGGCAGCCGCCCTTATAGTGGATGTCGTCGGCATAGCGGTCGACGGTCGAGCACAGGCTGATCACCGCCTTCAGCGCCGGCGGCTGCATCGCCGCCACCTGCAGGCAGTTGAAGCCGCCCCAGGAAATGCCCATCATGCCGACCTTGCCGTTGCACCAGGGCTGCGCGGCTGCCCAGGCGATGACATCGCAGGCGTCCTGCAATTCCTGCTCGGAATATTCGTCGTCCATCAGCCCTTCGGAATCGCCGTTGCCGCGCATGTCGACGCGGATCGACGCGTAGCCGTGGCCGGCGAAATAGGGATGCGTCAGCTGATCGCGAAAGATGGTGCCGTCGCGCTTGCGGTAGGGCAAATGCTCAAGGATTGCCGGCACCGGGTCGTCGCCGGCATCTGCCGGCATCCACACCCGCGCCGACAGTCGGCACCCGTCCGGCATGACGATGCCCATATCAAGGAATTCGACGACCTTGCGGGGGAATTCGGTGACGGTTTTCATGCGAGGACTCCAGGAACGCCAGATGATGGAGCCCGCTGGGTCGCGTCGTGGGCCAGCCAACGAATTCGGCTGGTCAATCCGCGTCAGTTCAGCGGAATGTCGTTTTCGGCCTTGCTCGCCTGATAGGCGCCGGACAAGTCGTCGTAGCGGGCGGAAATCCTGCCGATCCGTCCTTCCAAGCGCGACCGTTCGGCCTCGGGCAGCGACCGCACCAGCCTGCGGATCGAGAAGCTCTTCCAATAAGCGTTCTCGGCATTGTAGCCGCCGGGATCGAGGGTGAAAACCTCCTTCAGTATCTTCAAATCGTGCGGGATGGCGAAGCTGTCGCGCGAATCCTCGTGGCTGAACAGATAGTAGAAATTATCGAAGCCGGTCCAGGTGATCGCCGACAGGCAGAGCGAGCAGGGCTCGTGCGTGGCGAGGAAGATGGCATCGTTCGTGTCGACGCGCTCGGCCCTGGGCATTTCGTAGAAGCGCTTCAGGCAGTGCACCTCGCCATGCCAGAGCGGGTTTTCGATCTCATTGTTGGTTTCGGCCAGCACCAGCGAGCGGTCGTCCTTGCGCAGGATCGCGGCGCCGAACAGCTTGTTGCCATGGGCCACACCGTCGGCCGACTTCGGCACGATGTCGTGCTCGATGACGTCGAGCAGGCGGTCGATCAGCGAAATGTCGGTCATTCGTCATTGCTTTCCGTCGGGAAGATGAATTTCGTAGGGGTGGGAGAAGTGGCACTCTTCGAGGTTGGAGCCGTCGCCGCCACGATCGACGATGACAAAGTCCTGGACCTCGCCGATCGGCGTCAGCACGCCGTGCCAGAGGTTGCGCGGATAGTTGATGCCTTGCCCGGGCGCGGTGATAAAGGCGTGCGGTTCGCCGGGACCATCCTTGCCGTCATGGCAGACGACGACCAGAAAAGGGCGCGGCGACAGCGGGATGAAAGCCTGGCTGCCGAACGGATGGCGCTCGACCATGGTCAGCTTCAACGGCAATTCGTAAGGCGTGCCGCGCACCATGGAGATCAGCAGGCGCGCATTCGGCCCCTGGGCTTCGGCGGTGGCGAGATCGTGGAAGCGTTCGGCCTTGCCGCCATTGATCGGGTAGTGGTTGTCGCCGTCCATGTCGATGACGTCGCCGAATTCGGCGAAGCTTTCGCGGGTCAGCGGTTTAGCGACGATGCGGGTCACCGCGCGTGGCCTCCGACACCCACGCCGCCGAGCTTGGCGTGCCGGTTGACGTCCTTGTAGAGCAAATAGCGGAACTTGCCGGGACCGCCGGCATAACAGGCCTGCGGGCAGAAGGCGCGCAGCCACATATAATCGCCGGCCTCGACCTCGACCCAGTCCTGATTGAGACGGTAGACGGCCTTGCCTTCCAGCACATAGAGGCCGTGCTCCATGACATGGGTCTCGGCGAAGGGGATGACCGCGCCCGGCTCCAGAGTGACGATGGTGACATGCATGTCGTGGCGCATGTCGGCCGGATCGACGAAGCGCGTCGTTGCCCAGCGGCCCTCGGTGCCGGGCATCGGGCTCGGCGCGACTTGCTGCTCGTTGGTGAAGAAGGCTTCCGGCACGTCGAGGCCCTCGACCGCTTCATAGGCCTTGCGGACCCAGTGGAAGCGAACAGCCGCACCGCTTTCGTTGCGAACGGTCCAGCCGCTGGCCGGCGGCAGGTAGGCAAAGCCGCCCGGTTTCAGCACATGTGCCTTGCCGGCTAGCGAAACGCTGAGCTCGCCCTCGACCACGAACAACACGCCCTCGGCGGCAGCATCCGGTTCCGGCCGGTCGCTGCCGCCACCCGGCCCGACCTCGACGATGTATTGCGAAAACGTCTCGGCAAAGCCCGACAGCGGCCGCGCGATGATCCAGGCCCTGGTCTTGTCCCAGAACGGCAGCGCGCTGGTGACGATGTCCTGCATCACCCCCTTGGGGATGACGGCATAGGCCTCGGTGAAGACGGCGCGGCCGGTCAACAGCTCGCTTTGGCCAGGGTGGCCGCCATGCGGCGCGTAGTAGGTTCGCTCGGGCGTCTTGATCATATCCATGTGGTCCTAACCCTTAAGGCAATTCCAGGAAAAGTGTGCAGCGGTTTTCCGCCCGGAATTGCGTAAAAACAAACACTTAGAGTGGCAGCATGTCTCTCAGCCGAAGCAGCGCGATGCGCTCGACCTGTTTGCAGGCGGTGTCGAATTCGGCGCCGCGGCCGTTGCCGATGCGCGCCTCGAACTCCGCCAGGATTTCTTCCTTGGTCTTGCCCTTCACCGCTATGATGAAGGGGAAGCCGAACGTCGTGACGTAGGCGGCATTAAGCTTGGAGAACAGCTCGCGCTCCTTGTCGGTCAGAGCGTCGAGCCCGGCCGAGGCCTGTTCTTTCGTCGATTCCGCCGTCAGCCGCCTGGCCTTTGCCAGCTTGCCGGCAAGGTCCGGATGGGCGTTGAGCACGGAAAGCCGCTCGGCCTCTGTTGCGGCGCGGAAGACACGGCAGAGCGCGTTGTGCAGGCCGCCGGCGCTGTCATGCGCCGGGCCGAGTTCCAGCCCATAGGCGCGCTCGGCGATCCATGGCGAATGTTCGAAGACGCCGCCGAAGGCATGCACGAAGGCCTCGAATTCCATTTTCGACGGGCGCAGCGAGGGCTGCCGGAACGGATGGTTTTCGTGCCAGTGCCTGGCGATGTCGATGCGCCGCGCCAGCCACACTCTGTCATGCGACTTGACGTAGTCGACAAAGCGCTTCAGCGCCGCGACGCGGCCGGGACGGCCGACGAGGCGGCAGTGCAGGCCGATATTCATCATGCGCGGCCGCCCGTCCCTGCCCTCGGCATAGAGCGTGTCGAAACTGTCCTTCAGATAGGCAAAGAACTGGTCGCCGGAGTTGAAGCCTTGCGCCATGGCGAAGCGCATGTCGTTGGCGTCGAGCGTATAGGGAATGACGAGCTGCGGTTTTTCGGCACCGTCGCGCTCGAACCAGTAGGGCAATTCGTCGTCATAGGTGTCGGAGACGTAGTCGAAGCCGCCCTCCTCGGCCACCAGCCGCACGGTGTTGACCGAAGTGCGGCCGGTGTACCAGCCGGTCGGGCGCGCGCCGGTCACCTCGTAGTGCAGCTTGATCGCCGCTTCGAGGTCGCGGCGTTCGTCTTCGGCGGCATGGTCGCGGTAGTCGATCCATTTCAGTCCGTGCGATGCGATCTCCCAGCCGGCCTCCTGCATCGCCGCGACCTGGTCGGGCGAGCGCGCCAGCGCCGTGGCGACGCCGTAGCAGGTGACCGGCACCTGCGCTTCGGTAAACAGGCGATGGAGCCGCCAGAAGCCGGCACGGGCGCCATATTCGTAGATCGATTCCATGTTCCAGTGACGCTGGCCGACCCAGGGAGCAGCACCCACGATCTCGGACAGGAAGGCTTCCGATGCCTTGTCGCCATGCAGCACGCAGTTCTCGCCGCCTTCTTCGTAGTTGACGACGAACTGCACCGCGACATGCGCGCCGCCCGGCCATTTCGGATCCGGCGGGTTGGCCCCGTAGCCGCGCATGTCCCGTTCGTAACGCATTGTCACTCCTGCCGGATATTGAGATGAAGATATCGAAAGGAGTGCTTGCGCATTCCCCCGAAAATTTTTGAAAGAGCTTTTTGTCGCGCTCCGCTCGACCGGGACTTATGCATCGCCTTTAATGGGCGCACAATTCACCAGAAACGTTCGACTGTACCGGAATGGGAGACGGCCAGTGGCAGAAACGTCGAAAGCCGATGGCGGGCGTCTGACGACCCATGTCCTCGACACCGCGACCGGCAGGCCGGCGAAAGGCCTGTCGATCGAGCTTTACCGCATAGAGCGCCAGGCTCGCACGCATCTGAAGACGGTGGTCACCAATGATGACGGCCGCTGCGATTCGCCGCTGCTTGCCGGGGCGGACTTCCGCACCGGCGAGTACGAACTGGTCTTCGCGGCCGGCGACTATCTGCGCCGGCACGGCAAGCTGCCCGAGCCAGCCTTCCTCGACAGTGTGCCAATCCGCTTCGGCATGGCGGAGCCGGTGCACTATCATGTGCCTTTGCTGATCTCGCCCTACGGCTATTCGACCTATCGGGGGAGCTGAGGCATGGCCAAGCTCAAGACGCGCAACGAAATCCGCTTCATCCTCAACGGCGAGGATATCGCGCTGACCACGGTCGCGCCCGAAGAAACCTTGCTCGATTGGCTGAGGCTCAACCGTTCGCTGCGCGGCACCAAGGAAGGCTGCGCCGAAGGCGATTGCGGCGCCTGCACCGTGCTGGTCGGCAGGCTGTCCGCCGGCAGGCTGGTCTATGAAAGCGTCAATGCCTGCATCCGCTTCCTCGGCTCTCTCGACAGCACGCATGTGGTGACGGTCGAACACCTGCGCGGCGACGGCGAAAAGCTGCACCCCGTGCAGCAGGCAATGGTCGATTTCCACGGTTCGCAATGCGGCTTTTGCACGCCGGGCTTCGTCATGTCGCTCTACGCGCTGTGGATGCGCTCGCCCGAGCCGTCGGATGCTGCGATCGAAAAGGCGCTGCAGGGCAATCTCTGCCGCTGCACCGGCTACGAGGCGATCATGCGGGCGGCGCGCGCCATCTCCAGCTACGGCAAGGCGGCAAAGGACCCGTTGGCGGCGGAGCGCAAAGCAATCACTAAGAAGCTCGCGGCGATGAAGGACGGTTCGCGCGTCGAGATCGGCGCTGGCAAGGCGCGGCTGGTCGTGCCGGCCAGTGCCGATGATCTGGCCAGCGTGCTCGACAAGGAGCCGGGCGTCACCATCGTTGCCGGCTCGACCGATGTCGGCCTGTGGGTGATCAAGCATATGCGCGACATCTCGCCGGTGGTTTTCATCGGCAATCTCGACGGCCTCTGCGCCATCTCCGAAGACAAGGGCGTGATCTCGATCGGCGCCGGCGTCACCTACAGCGACGCGTTCTCGATATTGGCGAAACGCATCCCGACGCTCGGGCCGCTGTTCGACCGTATCGGCGGTGAGCAGGTGCGTAACATGGGCACCATCGGCGGCAACATCGCCAACGGCTCGCCGATCGGCGACACTCCGCCGCCGCTGATCGCGCTCGGTGCACAGCTGACGCTGCGCCGTGGCAAAAAGCGGCGCACGATGCCGCTGGAAGATTTCTTCATCGCCTATGGCAAGCAGGACCGGCAGCCAGGCGAATTCGTCGAGGCCGTGCATGTGCCGGTGCCGGCCAAGGGCAAAAAATTTGCCGTCTACAAGATCACCAAGCGCCGTGACGAAGACATCACCGCCGCGCTTGGCGCGTTCTACCTGACCTTGGCCAAGGATGGCACCGTGGCCGATGTGCGGATCGCTTATGGCGGCATGGCGGCGACGCCGAAACGGGCCTTCGGCGTCGAAAAGGCTTTAGTTGGCAGGCCGTGGACGGAAGCCACGGTCGAGGCTGCGATGGCCGAATACGCCAACGACTTCACGCCGCTGACCGATATGCGGGCCTCGGCCGAATACCGGGCGCTGGCCGCGAAGAACCTGCTGCTGCGCTTCTTTGTCGAAACCACCGGAACCAAAGCGCCATTCCAGGTGACCCGGTACGAGGCGGCGTGATGACCAAGCACACCCCCAACCTCAAGGCGCAGAAGATTTCCGGCGGCGTTGCCACCGACCAGCGCCATGATTCCGCGCACAAGCATGTCAGCGGCACGGCCGTCTACATCGACGATATGCCGGAACCGGCAGGCACGCTGCATGGCTGCCTCGGGCTTTGCGCCGCAACGCATGCGACTATCAGCAAAATGGACCTTTCGGCGGTGCGCAGCGCTCCCGGCGTGGTCGATGTGCTGACGGCGAAGGACGTGCCGGGCGAAAATGACATTTCGCCGACCGGCCGTCACGACGAGCCGGTGCTCGCCGACGGTAAGGTGCAGTTCTACGGCCAGCCGATTTTCTGCGTCATCGCCGAGACGCGCGAACAGGCGCGCCGCGCCACAAGACTGGCCAAGGTCGAATACAAGGAACTGCCTTTTGTCACCGACATCGGCGACCTCGATCCACGCAAGGACAGACTGGTCACGCCGCCGCTGACTTTGAAGCACGGCGATGCAGCCGCCGCGATCAAGGCAGCGCCGCGTCGGCTCAAGGGGCAGATGCGTGTCGGCGGACAGGAGCATTTCTATCTCGAAGGCCATATCGCCATGGCCGTTCCCGGCGAAGACGAGGACGTCACCATCTACTCCTCGACGCAGCATCCGAGCGAAGTCCAGCATATGGTCAGCCATGCACTCGGCGTGCCGAGCAACGCCATCACGGTGGAAATCCGCCGCATGGGCGGCGGCTTCGGCGGTAAGGAAACGCAAGGCAACCAGTTTGCGGCATTGGCCGCGATTGCCGCGAAGAAACACCATCGCGCCGTGAAAATCCGGCCCGACCGTGACGACGATATGATCGCCACCGGCAAGCGCCATGATTTCCTGGTCGACTACGAAGTCGGCTTCGACGATGACGGCAACATTTTGGGCGTCGACTTCATGTTCGCGGCGCGTTGCGGCTTCTCGTCGGACCTGTCGGGCCCGGTCACCGACCGCGCGCTGTTCCACTGCGACAACACCTATTTCTGGCCAACGGTGCATGCGCAGTCGGCGCCGCTCTACACCAACACCGTGTCGAACACTGCCTTCCGTGGCTTCGGCGGCCCGCAGGGCATGGTCGGCGCCGAGCGCGTCATCGACGAGGTCGCCTTCGCCGTCGGCAAGGACCCGCTCGAAATCCGCAAGCAGAACTTTTATGGCACCTCGGATCGCAACATCACGCCGTATCATCAGACGGTCGAAGACAACATCATCCACCGCATCGTCGCCGAACTGGAGGCGAGTTCGGACTACACAAGGCGCCGCCGCGTCATCGAGGCCTTCAACGCCAACAGCCGCTTCATCAAGCGCGGGCTGGCGCTGACGCCGGTCAAGTTCGGCATCTCGTTCACCGCCACCCACTACAACCAGGCCGGCGCGCTGGTGCATGTCTACACCGATGGTTCGGTGCACCTGAACCATGGCGGCACCGAGATGGGGCAAGGCCTCTATCTCAAAGTCGCGCAAGTGGTGGCCGAAGAATTCCAGATCGACCTCGACCAGGTGAAGATCACCGCGACGACGACCGGCAAGGTGCCGAACACTTCGGCCACCGCCGCGTCGTCCGGCTCCGACCTGAACGGCATGGCGGCGCAGAACGGCGCCAGGCAGATCAAGGACCGGCTGACCGACTTCGCCGCGGAAAAATACCAGGTGCCGCGCGACCAGGTTGTCTTCCTGCCCAACCGGGTGCGCATCGGCAACCAGGAGATCGCCTTCGCCGATCTGATCAAGCAGGCCTATATGGCGCGCATCCAGCTTTCGGCGGCGGGCTTCTACAAGACGCCGAAAATCCACTGGAACCGCGACAAGGGCCAAGGCCGCCCCTTCTATTACTTCGCCTATGGCGCGTCGTGCTCGGAAGTCTCGGTCGACACGCTGACCGGCGAATATGTGGTCGAGCGCACCGACATATTGCACGAGACCGGCCGCTCGCTGAACCGCGCCATCGATCTCGGCCAGGTCGAGGGCGGCTTCATCCAGGGCATGGGCTGGCTGACGACCGAGGAACTTTGGTGGGACGGCAAGGGCCGGCTGCGCACGCATGCGCCGTCGACCTACAAGATCCCGCTCGCCTCCGACCGGCCGAAGATCTTCAACGTGACGCTTGCCGACTGGCCGGAGGCGAGCGAGCCGACCGTGCATCGCTCCAAGGCGGTCGGCGAGCCGCCCTTCCCGCTCGGCATGTCGGTGCTCCACGCGCTGTCGGATGCGGTGGCCAGCGTTGCCGACCACAAGGTCTGTCCACGCCTCGACGCCCCGGCGACGCCGGAGCGGGTGCTTATGGCGATCGAGCGGCTGAAAGCCAAGACCAGGGTCTGAATCGGCCAAATCGTGCAAATCCGGCAGAAAACGCCTATATTTCCCAATCGGGAACGCGAAAATGAACTCGAAAGTGCAAAGCCTGAAAGCCTTTTTAGCCAGCGCCGGCCAGGCTGCCCTGGTCGAAGTGGCGGGCACAAAAGGCTCGACGCCGCGCGAGAAGGGCGCCCTCATGCTCGTCTCGCGCGTAGCGATCTTTGGCACGATCGGCGGTGGCCAGCTCGAATATATGGCGATCGACAAGGCGCGGCAGCTACTGAGGACACGGCCGTCGCCGCGGCCGGCTGAAGCCCGCATCGAGGTCGACGAGGTCTGCGCCACGCTCGACGTGCCGCTCGGGCCGGAGATCGGCCAGTGCTGCGGCGGCAGGGTCGAGGTGTCGATAAAGCTGCTCGACGCGGCGCTTGAGGCCGAACTGATCCGCAATGCGGAAGCGGAAGAGGCGCATCTGCCTCATGTCTATCTCTTCGGCGGTGGCCATGTCGGCCAGGCGCTGGCATCGGCGCTCGCGCTTCTGCCCATTCATGCCATCGTCGTCGAGACGCGCGCCGAGGCGCTGGAAGGCATGCCGGAAACGGTCGAGACGCGGCTGACGCCGATGCCCGAGGCCGTGGTGCGCGAAGCGCCGGCGGGATCGGCCTTCGCCATCCTCACGCACGACCATGCGCTCGATTTCCTGATCGTTGCCGAGGCGCTGAAGCGCGACGATGCCGCCTATGTCGGCATGATCGGCTCGAAGACCAAGAAAGCGACGTTCAAAAACTGGTTCCTGAAGTCGGCGGACGGCAACGAGGCGGAATTTGCCCGCCTCGTCTCGCCGATCGGCGGTGACGCGGTGAAGGACAAGCGACCGCAAGTGATCGCAGCGCTGGCGGCCGCCGAGATCATGACGGCGCTGGTTTCCCATGCCGCCCCGGTGGCAGCTTCAAGCCATTCCGAGAAAGCCGTGGCCGGTTGATGCCGGCCCGCCGTCAAGCAGCCTATTCCTTCTCCTGCGTGTGCGCTTCGAGGAACCACAGCAATTTGTCGAGCGAACGCGAATAGGCGGTGAAGATGTCGGCGGTGTCGGCGTCGCCAGCATCCGCTGCCTCGTCGATCGCCGCGCGGGTCAGCTTGGCAGCCGCCGCATAGCGGTCGATCAGCGCCGCCAGATGATCCTTGGTCTTGTGGATGTCAGTCGGATAGGGCTTCAGCTTGGTGGCCCTCGCCACCTCCTGCGACGTGCCATGCGCGGTGCCGCCGAGCTGCGCGGCACGCTCGGCGATAATGTCGACATGGCCGTCGATCTCCTCGCGAAACGTATCCAGCATTTCATGGATGGCGATGAATTGCGGCCCCTTGACGTTCCAGTGCGCCTGCTTGGTGATCAGCGCCAGGTCGATGGCGTCGGCGAGGCGGGCGTTGAGCAGATCGATCGACTCCTTCTTGGCGTCGGATTTCAGATCGTTTTTGGTGACGATGGCGTCCATGACTGGCTCCTGTGGGGGTGAGGTCCGTGTGTGCGGAAGCTGGGCGAAATGATCTCGAATGGCGGTCGCAGGCTGGGCTTGCCATCGCGCGGCCGCCAGAGCCCAAAACGGCATTGGGTGGCTTTCGTTCCGCGAAAGCCACCCACATCGGAACTCGGGTATGATCCCCGCTCACAGCTGCTCCTCGCTTTGTTCGTTTCACAAATGGCCAGGGACAGTGTTTCCTGCGCACCTTTCAACATGGCGGACTTCATCACATGGACATATTGAGAATTGCGGCCTTTTCGGACGGCGACACCGGCGGCAATCCTGCGGGCGTGGTGATAAGCGATGCCGTGCCCGATGCCGCCACAATGCAGCGCGTCGCGGCCGAGGTCGGATTTTCGGAAACCGCCTTTGCCGCTCCCGAGGGCGACGGCTGGCGGGTCCGTTATTTTTCGCCGGAAACCGAGGTTCCCTTTTGCGGTCATGCCACGATCGCACTCGGCGCAGGCCTCGTCCGGCAATTCGGGGACGGGATTTTTGCACTGATCCTGAACCAGGCCAGAATCTCCGTCGAAGGGTTTCGCGACGGTACAAACATCGCCGCCGCGCTGCAGTCTCCGCCGACGCGCAGCAAGCCGGCTCCGCCCGAGCTTATCGCCGAGACGCTGGCGCTGTTCGGCTACGCGGCTGAGGATATCGACCCGGTCATTGCGCCGGCATTGATCCATGGCGGCGCCGACCATCTCGTCCTGGCGCTGAAGTCGCGCGAAGCACTGGCTGCCATGGCTTATGATTTGAAAGCCGGACAAGAACTGATGAGGCGCGAAGGGTTGGTGACGATCCTGCTCGCCTATGCCGAGGCGCCGCGCCTCTTCCATACCCGCAATCCGTTTGCGTCGGGCGGCGTCTACGAGGACCCGGCGACGGGTGCGGCGACCGCTGCCTTCGCCGGTTATCTGCGCGACATTGGCTGGCCGCATGGCAGCGCCATCGATATCGTGCAGGGCGAGGACATGGGCATGCGTTCGCGCCTCCATGCCGATATCCCGCCAACGCCGGGCAGTTCGATCAGGGTCTCCGGAACCGCCCGGATGATGGAGGGCTGAGGCGTTTCACACCGGCCGTTTCAGGCCGAGATGGTCGCGCAAGGTGCGGCCTTCGTATTCCTCCCGGAACAGCCCGCGCTGCTGCAGTTCAGGTACGACGAGCGTGGCAAAGGCATCGAGCTCGCCGGGGAACCAGGATGGCATGACGTTGAAGCCGTCCGCGGCGCCGCCTTCGAAGCGCGCCTGCAATTCATCGGCAATCTGCGCCGGCGTGCCGACGACGCGCCAGTGGCCGCGCGCGCCGGCGAAGTGGCGGGCAAGGTCGCGGATAGAAAGATTGTCGCGGCGCGACTGCTCGATGACCAGGGCCTGCCGGCTCTTCATGCCTTCGCTGGGCGGCAGTTCCGGCAGCGGTCCGTCGATCGGATAGCGCCAGAGATCGGAGATGCTGAGATAGCTGGACAGCAGCGCCACGCCGACATCGTCGGGGATCAGCTCCTGCAATTGCTCATATTTCTCGCGTGCTTCCGCTTCCGTTTCGGACACCACCGGCGCTACGCCGGGCATGATCTTGACGTCGTCCGGCTCGCGTCCATAGGCAGCCAGCCGCCCCTTGAGATCGTCGTAAAAGGCTTTCGCTTCCTCGAATGTCTGTGCTGCGCTGAACACGACATCGGCGGTCCTGGCCGCAAGGTCCTTGCCGTCCTCCGATGCTCCCGCCTGGACCATGACCGGCGCTCCCTGCGGCGAGCGCGGCAGATCGAGCGCGTCCTTGACCGAGAAGCTCTGGCCGTCATGGTTGAGGGCTTCCGCACCGCGCCAGAGGCCAGCGACCACGGCGGCGAATTCACGTGCCCGCTCGTAGCGGTCGGCATGCGGGCGAAGGCCCGTCGAACCGAAATTGGCGGCCTCGATATGGCTCGCCGAGGTGACCAGGTTCCAGCCGGCGCGGCCACTGCTCAGCTGGTCGAGCGAGGCAAAGGTCCGCGCCAAGCCATAGGGCTCGTTGTAGCTGGTCGAGGCCGTCGAGACGAGGCCGATGCGCTCGGTCTGGACGGCGAGTGCGGCCAGCAGGCTGATCGGCTCGAAGCCGATCGAGCGCGAGGTCTGGCTGGCGATGCCGACATTGGCCTCGCGCAGGCCGGCGGCATCCTCGCAGAAGATCATGTCGAGCTTCGCTGCTTCCGCCGTGCGCGCGAGCCTTATGTAGTGGTCGATGTCGATTCCCGCAGTGACATGCGCCTTGGGATGGCGCCAGGCGGCGATGTGGTGCCCCGTCGCCCACAGGAAGAGACCGAGCTTCATCTGTCTTTTGCGCACGGTCATGGCCTGTTGCCTCCGCCAAGTCCGAGATACGCGCGCAGCGTCGAGCCGGTGTAGTCGGGCCGCAGCAGGCCGCGACGGCGCAGTTCCGGCAGGACGCGATCTACGAAATCCTCGAGCGCCGGAACATCCGCCGGCAAAGCCAGGTTGAACCCGTCGCAGCCTTTCGACCCGAACTGCGCTTCGAGGCTGTCGACGGCAAGCTCGGGGGCTGCGGCGACTGACATCAGCACCTTCACGGCGTCCGGGTTGCGTCCGGCGGCAAGCGTCCGCCGTCTCAGATCGTCATGGGCGGCTTTAGCACTCTCAAGCGATTGTTCCTCGATCAGGATGACGTCGGCCACGCGGGCAGCGAAATCACGATCCAACAGGCCAGACATGACAAGCACGGGAGTGTCCTGCGGCGAGCGGGCGATGTTCAGCGGACCGCGCACCGAGAAGAACTCGCCCTTGTGGTCGAGCAGGTGCATCTTTTCCGGATCGTGGAAGCGGCCGCCGACCTTGTCGAACAGCAGCGCATCCGTATCCCAGCCCTTCCACAAGCCCTGCACGATGCCGATGAATTCTTCCGCACGGCGGCGAAAATCGTCTTCGGAAATGCCTTCCGGCCGGCTGAAATTGGCCGCCTCGCGCGGATCCTGGACCATGGTCGCGTTCCAGCCCACTCGGCCATGGCTGATGATGTCGAGGGAAGCAAAACGGCGCGCCAGATTGTAAGGCTGATGGGCAAGCGTTGAAGCGCCCGCAACGAGCCCGATCCTTTCGGTCACTGTCGCCAGTGCCGCCAGAAGCGTGGTCGCCTCGAACGGGCTGCTTGCTTGCTGGCCGCCAGCCGCGGAGTCGGAAATGACGACCATATCCAGCCCGGCCGCTTCCGCCTTCCGCACGAAAGCGGCTATGCGACTGAAATCCAGTTCGGCGGCCTGCCCTGCGGCGGAAGCGATATTGAACGAAACAGCGAGATGCATGACGCGAACCTAAGTTCGCCTCCGTGTAAGGCAAGCCCGTCGAGCGGGCCAGCAGGCCATCACTTGCCGGCCAGCCCTTATTTTCCAGCAAGTAGATCCTTGATCAACCGCTGGCAGCGTTCGGCCATGAAGTCGAGCAGCAGCCGCACTTTCGGGTCCTGCAGCTTCTTGTGCGGATAGACGGCGGCGAACTGAACCGGCGTCGGCGGCGTGCTGGCCAGGATCACCTTCAGCCGCCGGTCGCGGATGAACGGCTCGACTTCGAAGCGTGGCTTGTTGATGATGCCGCGCCCCGACAGCGCCCAACCGGTCAGCACATCGCCGTCGTCGGTGTCGTAGGGGCCGTGCACCTCGAATTTCTGCGGGCCGGTCGGCGTCTGCAGCGTCCACACATATTCGCGCGCGCCGGAATAGCGCAGCATCAGGCAGTCGTGCTTCTTGCCGATCAGTTCCTGCGGCTCGGTCGGTTCGCCGCGCGCCTCCAGATATTTCGGCGCCGCCACCAGAACGCGCTCGCATTCCATGATGCCGCGCATCCTGAGGCTGGAATCCTCGATGATGCCCAAACGGAAGGCGACATCGATGCCTTCCTTCATGATGTCGACATTGTGGTCGGAGAGGCGAAGCCGCACCTCGATATCGGGATATTTGTCGTGAAAATCGGGAATGCCCGACGCCACCAGCCGGCGGCCGAGGCCAAGCGGCGCCGTCACCCTAATGGTGCCGCGCGGCTGGCCGGAGAGCGCCGAGACGGCGGCCTCCGCCTCGGTGATCGCTTCCAGCACCTGTTTGGCGCCGGTGTAGAACACGGTGCCATGCTCGGTCGGCATCAACTGTCGGGTCGTGCGGTTGAACAGGCGGACGCCGAGGTGCTTCTCCAGCTCCTTGATGCGATTGGAGGCTACCGCCGGCGAAATGCGCATGTCGCGGCCCGCCGCCGACAGATTGCCGAGTTCGACGACGCGGACGAAAACGGCGATGTTGTCGAGATAGGCCATGCGGCTTTCGTGACTCTCATGCGGCTGGGTATGTCGACCCTAGTATTTTCCATTTTTTTTTGAAAGTCATCGCGCACCTCGCCTCTTTCCGTTTGCGCGCCACACCGTAAAGTCAGCCGATCGGCAGGGACGACTTCAATGATGGATTTCGCAATTTTCTGGGACTGGCTGAGTTTCGCCGTCCGCTGGCTGCATGTCATCACCGGCATCGCCTGGATCGGCTCGTCCTTCTATTTCGTCGCGCTCGATCTTGGTCTGCGCCAGCGCCCCGGCCTGCCCGCAGGCGCCTTCGGCGAGGAATGGCAGGTGCATGGCGGTGGCTTCTACCATATCCAGAAATATCTGGTGGCGCCGGCCGAAATGCCGGAGCACCTGACCTGGTTCAAATGGGAGTCCTACGCCACCTGGCTGTCGGGCTTCGCCATGCTGTGCGTGGTCTACTATGCCGGCGCCGATCTGTTCCTGATCGATCCGAACGTGCTGCCAATGTCGGTGCCAGTCGGCATCCTGCTGTCGCTGGCGACCATTGGCGTCGGCTGGGTGGTCTATGATCTTCTGTGCCGCTCGCCGCTCGGCAAAAGCGACACCGGCCTGATGCTGGTTCTCTACGGCGTGCTGGTGTTCATCGCCTGGGGGCTGACGCACCTGTTCACGGGCCGTGCGGCTTTCCTGCATCTTGGCGCCATCACCGCGACGATCATGTCGGCCAATGTCTTCATGGTCATCATCCCCAACCAGAAGATCGTCGTCGCCGACCTGATCGCCGGCCGCAAGCCCGACCCGAAATACGGCAAGATCGCCAAGCAGCGCTCGCTGCACAACAACTACCTGACACTGCCCGTCCTGTTCCTGATGCTGTCGAACCACTATCCGCTGGCCTTTGCTACCCAGTTCAACTGGGTCATCGCCTCGCTGGTGTTCATCATCGGTGTGCTGATCCGGCACTATTTCAACAGCATCCATGCGCGCAAGGGCAACCCGACCTGGACCTGGCTCGGCGCCGCCGTGCTGTTCGTCATCATCATCTGGCTGTCGACGGCGCCCAAGGTGCTGACCGGTGAGCCGAAAGCCTCCGCCGCGGCGGAAGTCTACATCGCCTCGGCGCATTTCCCGGCCGTGCGCGATACCGTGCTTGGCCGCTGCTCGATGTGCCATACGCAGGAGCCGGTCTATGAGGGCATCTACCACGCGCCGAAGGGCGTGATGCTGGATACCGACGCCAGCATCGCCGAGCATGCCCGCGAAATCTACCTGCAGGCCGGCCGCAGCCATGCCATGCCGCCCGCCAACGTCACCCAGATCAGCGACAAGGAGCGGGCGCTGCTGGTCGCCTGGTTCGAAGGCGCAGGGAAATAAACATGACCTCTCTCCTTCTGCGCGGCCGCACGCTGTCCTTCCTGCGCTGGCCTGAAAGCATCGACGACCATGCCGCCTGGCGCTACGAGGAGGATGGCGGCCTGCTGATCCGCGACGGCCGGATCGTGGCGGCCGGCGCCTATGCGCAAGTCGAGAAACAGGCCGGCGAAGGCGTCGCAAAAATCGACCATCGGCCGCATCTGCTGTTGCCGGGTTTCATCGACGCGCATGTGCATTTCCCACAGATGCAGGTCATCGCCTCCTATGGCGCCGAGCTGCTCGACTGGCTGAACAAATACACCTTTCCGGAAGAGACGAAGTTTCAGAACGCCCAGCACGGTCGCCGCATCGCCAGGCTGTTTCTGGACGAGATGGTACGGCACGGCACGACTACGGTCGCCGCCTATTGCTCGGTGCACAAGGCTTCCGCCGAAGCGTTCTTCGCCGAGTCACATGACCGCAACATGCTCAACATCGCCGGCAAGGTGATGATGGACCGCAACGCGCCGGATGGTGTGCTCGACACGCCGCAATCCGGCTACGACGACACAAAGGCGCTGATTGCGGAATGGCACGGCAAGGGGCGTCAGCACTACGCCATCACGCCGCGCTTCGCCATCACCTCGTCACCCGAGCAGCTGGAGATGGCCGGCGCACTCTGCCGCGAACACTCCGATTTGCACATGCAGACGCACCTATCGGAAAACCACGCCGAAATCGCCTTCACCCAGGAGCTTTACCCCTGGTCGCGCGACTACACCGACGTCTACGAGCACTACGGGCTGCTGGGGAAAAAGAGCCTGTTCGGCCATTGCATCCATCTGTCGGAACGCGAGGCGGATGCACTTTCGGACAACGGGTCGGTGGCTGTGTTCTGCCCGACCTCGAATCTGTTCCTCGGCTCCGGCCTGTTCAATTATCAGCGCTACCGCACGCGTGACAAAGCCCTTCGCATCGCGGCCGCCACCGATGTCGGCGGCGGCACCAACTATTCGATGCTGCGCACCATGGATGAGGGCTACAAGGTCATCGCGCTGAACGGCGAGAAGCTCAACCCGTTCCAGTCTTTCTGGCAGCTGACGCGCGGCAATGCCGAGGCGCTGTCGGTTGCGGAGAAGGTCGGCACGCTGGATGAGGGGACGGACGCCGATATCGTCGTGCTCGACGCCCGCGCCACGCCTGCCATGCGGCTGAGGATGGAAACGGTGGGGTCGCTGGCCGAGGAACTGTTCCTGCTGCAGACGCTGGGAGACGACCGCACTGTCCGCGAGGTCTATGTGGCGGGGCGGCCGGCCAAGCGCGACATGGCGGTCTGACCTGGTGCGTTCCCCGCTTGACCCGGCGGCAGCCATCGGTCAAAGCGTGCGGCGACATTGACAGGGGAACGACATGGCCGTTGCCGACGACATCGCTCTGATCAAGAAACAGGAAGCGACGCTGGTCTTCCCGACCTTCGACGAGGCCGTCGCCTTCGAGATCGGCGCGGCAATCCGCGATCGGGCGCTGGCCGAGACCATGCCCATCATCGTCGACATCAGGACTTTCGACCGGCCGCTCTTCTACGCTGCGATGCCTGGCTCGAACGCCTCCAATCCGGACTGGGCGCGGCGCAAGATCAATGTGGTGAAGCGGTTCCTGAAAAGCACCTATCGCATGGTGCTGGAGCAGCAGCGCCCGGACCGCACCTTCAAGGTCGGCGAAGGGCTCGACATATCAGACTACGTGCTGGCCGGCGGCGGCTTTCCGGTGACGGTCAAGGGCGCCGGTGTCATCGGCGTGATCGCCGTCTCGGGCCTGCCGGAGCGCGAGGATCACGGCGTCGTGGTCGATGCGATCTGCAAATATCTGCGCATCGACGCAGCCGAACTGGCATTGCCGCCGGAAGCAAAATGACTGAATTCGATCCGAAGACCTTCCTCACCTCGATCTTCAACGCCGCCGTCGCCGCTGCTGACCCGGAACGGACGATCCGGGATCATTTGCCGGCGAAGCCCAAGGGCCGCACGATCGTCGTCGGCGCTGGCAAGGGCTCGGCGCAGATGGCGGCTGCCTTCGAGAAGGTGTGGGACGGACCGATCGAAGGGCTCGTCGTCACGCGCTACGGCTATGGCGCAAAATGCGAGCGCATCGAGATCATCGAAGCGGCGCACCCGGTGCCCGATGCGGCCGGGCTCGAGGCCTCACGGCGATTGCTGGAGAAAGTCCGGGGACTGACCGCTGATGACCTGGTGGTGGCGCTGATTTCGGGCGGCGGCTCAGCGCTGCTGCCCGCGCCGGCCGGAGGCCTGACGCTGGCCGATGAAATTGCCGTAAACGAGGCGCTGCTTGCCTCCGGCGCGCCGATCGCGGCGATGAACACCATCCGCAAGCATCTCTCGACCATCAAGGGCGGCCGGCTGGCCGCTGCGGCCCATCCGGCCAAGGTGGTGTCGCTGGTCGTCTCGGACATTCCCGGCGACAATCCGGCGCTGGTCGCCTCCGGGCCCACCGTTCCCGACACAGGCAGCCGCGAGGACGCACTGGCCTCGATCGCCGCCTATGGCATGAAGCTGCCGGCTTCGGTCATGGCGCATATCAATTCACCCGCAGCCGACGCGCCGCGTCCGGACGATCCGCGCTTTGTCAGTAATGAGGTGCACCTGACCGCCTCGGCCGGCGTATCACTGGAAGCGGCAGGCGCCGAGGCCAGGCGGCAAGGTATAGAGGCCGTCATCCTTTCGGACTCGATCGAGGGCGAGGCGCGTGAGGTCGGCGGCGTCCATGCCGCAATCGCGCGCGCGGTGGCGACGCGCAACCGGCCATTCCAGAAACCCGTACTGATCCTGTCGGGCGGCGAAACCACTGTAACGCTCCGTGCCAAGGGCAAGGGCGGCCGCAACTCGGAATTCCTGCTCGCCTTCGCCATCGGCATCAGCGGCATGGAGGGTGTCCACGCGCTCGCCGCCGACACCGACGGCATCGACGGTTCGGAGGACAATGCCGGCGCCTTTGCCGATGGCTCGACGGTCTCGCGCATGCGCACGGCGGGCGTCG
Source organism: Mesorhizobium sp. CNPSo 4689 (assembly GCF_057784325.1). NCBI lineage: Bacteria > Pseudomonadati > Pseudomonadota > Alphaproteobacteria > Hyphomicrobiales > Phyllobacteriaceae > Mesorhizobium > Mesorhizobium sp. CNPSo 4689. The sequence continues at coordinate 102,279 of NZ_JBWLUZ010000001.1, read as the reverse complement.
ACGCCAAGGCGATGCTGGCCGGCAACAACGCCTGGACCGCCTTCAACGCCGTCGGCGATCTGTTCGTCCCCGGTCCGACCGGCACGAATATCAACGATCTGCGGGCAATCCTGATCCGATAGGATCAGGCGGCCATCAGCCGCTTCACCTGTTTCATATCCTGCAGGAACCGTCCGCGTTCGGCCTCCTTGTCCGCCGCTTCGCGGATGCGCAGGATGAAGGACGGATGGATGGTGATGAAGACGCGCAGGCCGTCGTCACGCTCTATCACCTGACCTCGCATCTTCGTCACTGGTACTGCTTTGCCGAGCAGCGACTGCGCCGCCGTCGCGCCCAGCGCCACGACGACATCCGGTTTGATCAGCCCGATCTCCCTGTCCAGCCACCAGCGGCAAGCCTGGACCTCGCCGGCATTCGGCTTGGAATGAATGCGCCGCTTGCCGCGCGGCTCGAACTTGAAATGCTTGACCGCGTTGGTGACATAGATCTTTTGGCGATCGACACCGGCATCGTTCAGGATGGCATCGAACATCTTGCCCGCCGGCCCGACGAATGGTTTGCCGGCCAAATCCTCCTGATCGCCCGGCTGTTCGCCGACGAAGATAACTTCGGCGCCCTCCGGCCCCTCGCCGAACACTGTCTGGGTGGCGTCGCGCCACAACGGACAGCGGCGGCAGCCCGTAGCTGCCTCGCGCAATTCCGCAATCGAGTTGGCATCGTCCTCATTCGGCGCCAACTCGGCGCGCGGCGCACGTCTGACGGGTGTTTTCGCCTTGTGCTGCAAGCCTAGGGTCGCCATCCTGTGCCTCATCCATTCCCTGATGAAATGGACGGGACAGGCGATGGTTCCTTTCACACCTCGTGCAGATAGAGGTGATAATCCAGCTCGCTGACGGTGCGGGCGACACGCAGATATTCCGATTGCTTGATCGCCACGAACGTCCGATGCAAATCCTCGCCGAGCGCGCCTTTCAGGAACGTCGAAGCCCGTGCGGCCTCGATCGCGGCGCGCCAGTCGACCGGCATCGTCGTTCGCGTGACAGCCGACTCATAGCCGTTGCCGGTGGTTTCCGGGCCAGGATCGAGGCCGTCGTCCAGTCCTTTGACGATACCCGCCAGCACCGTTGCCGCCACCAGATAGGGGTTGGCGTCGACGCCCGACGGCCGGTGCTCGATGCGACGGTTCTTGGCATCGCCTGCCGGCACGCGCAGCGCCACTGAGCGGTTGTTGACGCCCCAGGTCGGGGCCACCGGCGCATAGGACTGCGAGACGAAGCGCCGCCACGAATTGGCGTGCGGCGCAAACACCAGCATCGATTCCGCCATGGTCTGGATGAGGCCGCCGAGACCGCGCAGCAGCGGCAGCGACCAAGTCTCTCCGGCAGCTTCGGCAAAGACGTTCCTGCCGGCATTGTCCAGCAGCGAGACATGGAAATGCATGCCCGAGCCGGCATATTTCTCGATCGGCTTGGCCATGAAGCAGGCGGTGACGCCATGCCGGCGCGCCTGCGCCCGCACCAGCCGTTTCAGCATGACGAGATCGTCGGCTGCCCGCATCACGTCCTTGCGGTAGTTCAGCGTCAGCTCGTACTGGCCCGGCGCATATTCGGAAATGACCGTTTCGGCGGGAATGCCTTGCGCCTTGGCCGCGGCATAGATGTCGGAAAACAGCGGCTCCATGCCGTGCAGATGGTCGACGGAATAGACCTCGGTCTTGCCCGAACTGCGGCCGTCGAGCATGGCGCGTGCCGCCTGCACCTTGCCCTCCGCGTCGCGCTCGTTGGCAAGCAGGAAGAATTCGAGTTCGAAGGCGCCGGCCGGATGCAGGCCTTTGGCCGCCAATATATCCACTTGCCTGGCCAGCGCGAGCCGCGGGTCGGACGACATCGGTTGGCCGTCGAGGTGATACATCGCCATCAGCACCTGGCCGCGCGGCGGACTTGTGCCGTAGAGCGGCACCAGCGTGCCGGGGATCGGCCATGCCCTGAGGTCGCCGTCTCCGGTGGTCCAGATCAGCCCGGTCTCGTGCACGTCCTCGCCGGTGATGTCGAGGCCGAGGATCGAGATCGGCATGTGCCGGCCACCCTCGAAGATGCTCATCAATTCGTGCCGGCGCACGATCTTGCCGCGGCCGACGCCGTTGGCGTCGGTCAGCACGATATCGAAAGCCTCGATCTCGGGATGGGCGTCGAGGAAAGCTTTCGCTTCGCTGGGCGTCGAGCCCGAAGGTGAAGTCGCAACGGCAGTTGAGGTCGGCATGCGCGCTTGTCTCATGCCGCAAGCCTTGCCGCAACCGCGCCGAAGGCGGTGATCAGCCGGTTGACCTGGGCTGCCGTGGTTGCCGGCGAGATCAGCATCATGTTGTGGAAGGGCGCGATCAGCACGCCCTGGTTGACCAGCGCGACATGGATCGCGGCCTCGAGCTCCGGCGCATGCGCTGCCTCGGCCTCGCCGCCATTCCGCAGCGGGCCAGGCGCGCAGATGAACTCGACGCGGGCGCCGATACGGGCGACATGCCAGGGCAGACGGTAACGGTCGATGACCCCGGTAAGTCCGGCGTGGAGCCGCAGCGCCAAACGGCCCATATGGACATAGTTCTCGTCGGTCATCACCTCTTCCAGCGTCGCGCGCATCGTCGCGAACTGTAGCGGGTTGCCCGACAGCGTCGTGCCCATGCCGGAATAACCCGGCTCCTTGGTCAGGTTATAGGCGGCATAGCGCGTGGCGACATCGTCGCTCATGCCCCAGACACTCGCCGGCACGCCGCCGGCGATCGGCTTGCCGAGCACGAACAGATCCGGCTCCAGCCCGTATGTCCTGGTGTAGCCGCCAGATCCCGTCGAGATGGTGTGGGTTTCGTCGATCAAGAGCAGCGTGCCGGCGGCGCGGGTCAGTTTGCGCAGCACGTCGTGAAAGCCGGGGTCAGGCAGTACCATGCAGGAGTTGGTCAGCACCGGTTCGGTGATAACGCAGGCAATATCCTTGCCGCGCAACGCGGCTTCCAGCGCCGGCAAATCATTGAACTCGACAACCCCGGTTTTCTGGGTGAGGTCGCGGAATTCGCCAGCCAGCCCCGGCCGGTTGACCGGCCTGCCGTCGACCAGCCGTACCATCGTCTCGTCGACCGAGCCATGATAGCAGCCGTTGAAGACCAGGATCTTTTCCCGGCCGGTGACGGCGCGGGCGACGCGCAGCGCGAAGCGGTTGGCATCGGTCGCCGTCGTCGCAATCTGCCAGAACGGCAAGCCGAAATGCTGCTGCAACAGCGGGCCGATGGCGAGCGCATCCTCGCTGGGCAGCATGTAGGTCAGGCCGCGCCCGGCCTGGCGGCGGATGGCACGCACGACCGGCGGCGAATGGCCGAACATCGAACCGGTGTCGCCGAGGCAGAAATCGTCGAGCCGGTTGCCGTCGATGTCCGTGATGGTGGCGCCTTTGGCGCTGTCGACCAGGATCGGAAACGGCGTCGGCCAGTCGTTCATCCAATGCATCGGCACACCGCCGAAGAAGCCGGGCAGTCCGTTGCCGATTTTTGCGGCCGATTTCGGCCGCGCCTTGCGGAAAACCTCCGCCTCCGTCTCACGCAGCCTGGCGATGCGGTCACTGCTGATGCCACCGATCGAAGTCCTTGAATGGTCGATTGAATGCATGAGGGCCCTCTGCCGGCCACTGTAGACAATCGCAGTCTCAACCCGCAATTGGCCGCCTGGTTGCTCTGCATTGGCTCAGCGCCACTCGGCTGGCGCTTGACCTCGAGGCAAAATCCGGCGCCAATACTGGCGGGCTTGTGGTTTTGGGGGAGAAAAATGCGGGCAATCATCTGCACTGCGACGTTGCTTCTGTCGGCTGGCGCAGCCTTTGCGAGCGGCGGTATCTGGTGCTCCGCCGACGATGCGGCGGCGATATTCCAGGTCGAAGCCGGCGTCACCAGGGGCATGGGCGGGCCGACCTTCAACTTTCGCGGCGATCTCGAAATTCTCAACAGGCCTGCCGGTGACAGCCTGCGCAAGACCGTGTTCGAGGATTCCAACCTGACGCAGTACTGGCTCGACGGCAAGGAATTGCGGCTGAACATCTATCGCGAGCACGAGGCCGCGCCGACTTACAATTCGGTCGAACTGACGATCCTGACCAAGACCAGCGACGAAGGCGTCTATGACGGGCGCTACACGCTCGCCATCTACGACGCCGCGGCGGATACGGACCAGGACGGCAAGCCGGTTGAAGTCACCGGCAAAGTATCGTGCGGGGCCGAGTAGGGGCGTTCAAGCCGTGATGTCGATGACGCCGCAGTCGCCGGTGGCGCTGCCGAAGGCGACGCGGCGCTCTTCCTTGTCCCACATCATCGAGCTGATGGCGCCCTTGCCTGGGCGGCGCAGAAGCACCTCCTTGGCATCGGCAAAGCGCACCGCCATCACCATGCCGTCGTCATAGCCGACGGCGACGACATCTTGGCTCGGATGGCATGCGACAGTGGTCACCATGGCATTGCCACGCGTGCCGAGCTCCAGCGGCGCCTTGCCCATCGGCCCGTCCTTGCCCGAAAACGGCCAGACGATTGCCGCCGGCGCGCCGGAACTCGCCAGCCATTTGCCCTTGGCGCTCCACGACAGGCTTTTGACCTTGCCGGGATAGCCGCTCATGCGCATGTGCTTGCCGTCGGCCAGCTTCCAGCCATGCAGTGCGTTTTCCTGCATGGTGGTGACGAGGAAGGCGCCATCGGGCGAAAAGGTGATGCCGGTATGGGCGCCGGCCCATTCGAGCTCGACCGGCTTGCCCTCGGCGGCCGGGAAATGCAGCGTCGCGCCATTGTAGCGGGCAACGCCGAAGCGCATGCCCTTGGGTGAAAAGGCCAGCCCCTCGACCGAACGCGGATGCGTGAACACTTTTGTCTTGCCGTCGGCGAAGCGCACATAGGCGGTCTTGCCGGAGGCGAAGGCGATGGCCCCCTGCGGCCCGGCGGCGACGCTGGTGATCCATTTCTTGCCGGCGCTCGCCAGCTCCGCAGCATTGCCGCCGGCGCCAATGGCAAACACCTTGCCGTCCTCGCCGCCGGTGATCAGCCGGTCGTTGGCCGCATCGTGGAAGGCGGCGAGCAGCCCGTCATTGGCCTGTACGGTCTTGTGGCCATGGTCGAGCCGGTGGACGACGCCATCGGCCAGCGCGAAATGCGGCGCGTCGCCGAGGAAGACGGCGGCGACGCAATGGCCTTCGAGATCAAGCGGGGCGACGGTGGGCATGCGGACTGGTCCATTCGAGATTGTCGCTGGTCGTCTACGCCAGCGCGGCTAGGTGCGGCTTCGCCCTTCTCCCCTTGTGGGAGAAGGTGGATTGGCGCGCAGCGCCAAGACGGATGAGGGGTGTTGGACGGATTACCGTCGGCGCCAAGCTGGAACACCCCTCATCCGACCGAGCTTCGCTCGGCCACCTTCTCCCACAAGGGGAGAAGCAAGAAGGGGCAGCGCTAACCCTAAACTGGCCTGGAAATCAAGCGGCCTGGCAGGCGTCAAAGCTCTTCTTCAGCCGTTCGGCATCGAGTTCACGGCCGATGAAGACCAGCCGGCTCTCGTGCTTTTCGCCGTCCTTCCAGGCGCGCTGGTGATCACCTTCGATGATCATGTGGACGCCCTGGATGACATAGCGCTCGTCGTCGCCCTTGAGCGCGATGATGCCCTTCAGCCGCAGGATGTTCGGGCCTTCCATCTGGGTGATCTTTTCGATCCAGGGGAAGAATTTCTTCGGATCCATCTCGCCGCCGCGCAGCGACACCGACTGCACCGTCACATCGTGGATGTCGGAGGGATGGTGATGGTGGTCGTGGTCATGATCATGGTGGTGGTGATCGTGGCCGTCATGGTCATGATGGTCGTGATCATGATCATGCGCCTCGAGGAAATGCGGATCGTTCTCCAGCGCCCGCGAAAGATCGAAGGCGCCGCGGTCGAGCACTTCGGCCAACGCCACGCCGGCGCGCGTCGTGCGATGGATCCTGGCCGCCGGGTTGATGGCGCGGATCGTCGCTTCGACCTTGGCGAGTTCGTCGGGCGTGACGAGATCGGTCTTGTTGAGCACGACGACGTCGGCAAAGGCGATCTGGTCCTCGGCCTCCTTGGAATCCTTCAGCCTGAGCGGCAGGTGCTTGGCGTCGACGAGCGCCACTACCGCGTCGAGCCTGGTCTTGGAGCGCACGTCGTCGTCCATGAAGAAGGTCTGCGCCACCGGCACCGGGTCGGCAAGGCCGGTGGTCTCGACGACGATGGCGTCGAAACGGCCGGGCCGGCGCATCAGGCCCTCGACGACACGGATCAGGTCGCCGCGCACCGTGCAGCAGACGCAGCCATTGTTCATCTCGTAGATTTCCTCGTCGGACTCCACGATCAAATCATTGTCGATGCCGATCTCGCCGAATTCGTTGACGATGACGGCATAGCGCTTGCCGTGGCTTTCCGAGAGGATGCGGTTGAGCAGCGTCGTCTTACCGGCGCCGAGATAGCCTGTCAGGACGGTTACGGGGATCTGCGTCTGTGCATCGCTCATGTGTAGGCCTCGAAAAGGAGATTGTCGGCTCCATATAGGATGTGCGCTTTGCTTTTGCACGTAGCAAACCGCTGGGCCATACTGGCCGCTGCGAGAGGAGCCAGATGTCCGACAAGCCGCCTACCATGTCACTGAACAGGCGTCAGGCGCTGAGCCTCATCGCCGTCACCGCCGGCGGCGGCGCTTTCCTGCCGGCTGCCGCGACGGCGCAGACTTCACCCTATGCCGGGCTTGCCCTGTTCGACGCCGGTGCCGGCGTCTGCACCATCACGCCGGAGGCGACGGAAGGGCCGTTCTATTTCAACCCGAAACTCCAACGCGCCGATGTTACCGAAGGCAAGAAGGGCGTCGGTCTCAATGTGCGGCTGCAGGTGGTCGATACCGCCTGTCGCCCGCTTGCCGGTGCGCGCGTCGATATCTGGCATTGCGATGCGCAAGGCGCCTATTCCGGCTATCCCGGACAGGGCGACGGCCAGGATGTCGACACCTCCGGCCAGACATTCCTGCGCGGCTGGCAGAAGACGGACGAAAGCGGCATCGTCTCCTTCGCCACCATCTATCCCGGCTGGTATCGCGGCCGCACCACCCACATCCACTTCAAGGTCTTCCCCGACGAACGATCGGTGATGACCGGCCAGTTGTTTTTCCCCGACGGCCTGAGCGATCAGATCTTTGCGACCGTCTCGCCCTACAACGACCGTCCCGGCAAACGTGACACCTCGAATGCGCGGGACGGCATAGCGCGACGGGCCGGACCCTTGTCGCAGGCCGCCCTGCGCGAGGCGGCGGATGCCTATCGGGCCCTACTGGTCGTCGCTGTGAAGGCCGGCTGAGCTCCGTTTAGGCCCCGCCCATGGCCACGGGAAAAGTCCCCCGGCCCAAAAAGTCGTTTGTCATCTAACTGAAATAAACATCTGGCATTCACCACGGCGGACATCAATGCTTGCCGGCAAAGCTGTTTTCGCAAGCCGGATTCTTTTTGATCGTCGATTGCCAACCGGCGGGCAGGCTCTATGCTGCCGGCACCGGTTCGGCCGAAGAGGGATGACCATGGCCAAGGCGGACAAAACTGCAACAATGAGCCGGCTGCATTCGGCGGCGCGGCTGGCGCGTACGGCACTTGCCGCGCGGCTTCTGGCGCACGGCTTCTATGCCGGACAGGACCAGATCATGCTGTCGCTCGACCGCGAGGACGGCCAGACACCGGGCAACCTCGCCGGTCGCCTTGGCGTGCGCCCGCCGACCATCACCAAGACCATCAACCGGCTGCAGGCGCAGGGTTTCCTGGAAAAGCGCGCTTCGGTGAACGATGCCCGTCAGGCGCACATCTTCCTCACCGACACCGGCCGCGAGATCATCCACGCCATCGAGAAATCGGTGAAGAAGACCGAGAAGCAGGCGCTGAAGGGCCTCGACAAGAAAGACCAGAAGGCGCTGTTCAAATTGCTTGCCCGCATTGAAGCCAATCTCTCGAATGAGGAATTGGTGCTGATCGACGACGACGCCGATCTCGACGACTAAAGAGCGACGCGTCAGCGTCGTCTCGCCCGAGCGACGCATTGCGCGTCGTCCAAGAGGCGACGCATTCCGCGTCCGGCCTACCCGACCCTACGCTGCCGCCGTCGATGAGCCGCGCACCAGCGCCGACCAGCGTCCAGGCGTCAGGCCGAACGCCTTCTTGAAATGCCGGTTGAAGTGGCTCTGGTCACTGAAGCCGGCGGCAATGGCGATCTCGGCGAGCGCCTCTCCCGCCTCGATCATGCGCCGTGCCCGCTGCAGCCGGCGCATCAAAAGGAAACGGTGCGGGCTCGTGGAATAGGTCGCGCGGAAATGGCGCGAAAGCGCATAGCGGTCGAGGCCGGTCACTGCTTCCAGTTCATCGGACCGCACCGCCCGCTCGACATTCTCTTCCAGATAGTCGCGCGCAAGTGCTGCGGCGCGCCACGCCGTCTTTTCCATCGGCTTTGCCGGCTGCCCGGCATGGCGCCCCAGATTCTGCGCCAGCTGCGCAATGAAATCGGCGACAAACAGCTCGTCCAGTTCCTCATCGAGCGGCGCCAGTGCGGAAAGCAGTGTGCCAAGTAAAGCCGGATCGCTCACCACGGCATCCTCGACGAAAGGCAATGGCGCGCCGCCCAGGCAGTCGAGCAGCAGCGACGGCTCCAGATAGAGAATCCGGTAGTGCAAGCCTTCCTCGGTGCCGGCGCCGCCGTCGTGCAATTCGTCGGGATGCAGAACGATGATCTGGCCAGGCAGGCTATGATGCGCCGCGCCGCGATAGCGGAAGCTCTGTACGCCGTGCAGCGTCACCCCGATCGCGTAGGTATCGTGGCGGTGGAGATCGAAGGCAATGCCATGGAAGCGCGCCTCGATGCGCTCAATGCCGGCCGTGCCTGGCGCCGAGACGATGCCATCCTCGGCCGCATCCCAGCACAAACGTTCAAGACCCTGACGGGCCTCCCGGCCTAGATCGTGCGTCATCGCTTCAACAACACTCTGGAACTGGCGACTGTCTCATGTTCGATACGAAATTTGCAATCGTGCTCAGGCAAGATCTTCCCGTCTGGCAGAAGCTCAACGTCACCGCCTTCCTGACCAGCGGCATCGTCGCGCAGTTTGCCGATATCATCGGCGAGCCCTATCGCGATCGGACCGGCAACATCTACAACCCGCTGTCGATCCAGCCGGTCATCGTGCTTGCAGCCGACAGCGCAACGCTTGGCGCGATCCACCGGCGCGCGCTGGAGCGCAGCGTGACGACGTCGCTCTATGTCGAGGAGATGTTCTCGACGGGCTTTGACGCCGCCAACCGCGCCGTCTTCGCCGAATTCGCGCCCGAGGATGCCAAGGTCGTCGGCATCGCGCTGCGCGCCGAGAAGAAACTGGTCGACAAGATCACCAAGGGCGCCCGCATGCACGCCTGAACGCCTGGGCATTGTTGCACTGGCTTCTTTTGGTCCGGCCACAGCCGACAATTGGCTTGTCGGCCGGCGACGATTGCCGCAAAGGTTGGTGTCTGCCCACCTTCCTTCGGCCTGAAATTGAGCGTTCCCAGAAAACCAGACGAAAGCGCAACGCCGCCGGCGGCGATGCTGCTGATGCTTTCCACCTATGTCTGCTTCACCTTTCTCGACACCAGCAGCAAATACCTGGTGCTGGCCGGCATCTCGGCGCTGATCGTCGCCTGGGCCCGCTTCGTCGTCCATGTGCTGCTGGTCGGCGTCTTTCTGCGCGGCTGGCGCAAGCCATCGCGCTTCCGCGCCAACAATTTACCGGCACACATATTGCGCGGCGCCTTCCTATTCGGATCGACCATGTGCAACATCATGGCGCTGCGCACCTTGCAGCTGGCCGAGACCACTTCGATCTACTTCTTCGGCCCGATGGTGATCACCGCACTTGCCGGTCCGCTGCTCGGCGAATGGGCGGGCTGGCGGCGCTGGATGGCGATCCTGTCCGGCTTTGTCGGTGTGCTGGTCATCACCCGGCCGGGTGTCGGCGTTTTCGGCATAGGCCATCTGTTTGCGCTCGGCTCGATGCTGTCGAACTCCTTCTATGTCATCATGACGCGCCGCATGTCGGCGACGGAGACGTCCGAAAGCCTCATCCTGTTCTCGGCGCTGGCGCCGGCGGTGCTGCTCCTGCCCACACTGCCGTTCTCGCTGTCACTGCCGCAGGACGCCTGGCACTGGTCCGTCCTCTTGATGCTCGGCGTGTTCGGCGCGACCGGCCATTGGCTGCTGGTCCAGGCCTATCGTCTGGCAACGACCACGGCACTCGCCCCCTACCCCTATTCGCAGATGGTGTGGATGATCCTGTCCGGCTGGATCATCTTCCACCAGTTTCCGGACCGCTGGACGCTTGTGGGCGCGGCCATCATCGTCGCCAGCGGCCTCTACATCATCCATCGCGAACACCGGCTTCGCCTGCGCAATCACGCGGCGCTGGACGCGGAGGCGGAAACGCTGGCAAAAAAACTTTGATTTGCTCCCGATCGATGGCATAAGAGCCGCCTTTAAACAGTTTAAATCGCTTCGGGGAGCGCAAGGCGCTGGCACAGAAGATCAAGCTTTCGACGATCGCGGATGCCCTTGGCGTGTCCACGGCCACGGTATCGCTTGCGCTGCGAGACAGCCCGCTGGTCGCCGGCAGCACCCGCGACCGCATCAAGGAACATGCCCGCGCCATCGGCTATATCTACAATCGCCGCGCCGCCAGCCTGCGCACCTCGCGCTCGGGCATCGTCGGCGTCGTCGTGCACGACATCATGAACCCGTTCTTCGCCGAAATCCTGCGTTCGATCGAAAGCGAGCTCGACCGCAGCCGGCAGACCTTCATCCTGTCCAACCACTACGACCAGCTCGAAAAGCAGCGCACCTTCATCGACACGCTGCTGCAGCTCGGCGCCGACGGCGTCATCATGTCGCCGGCCATCGGCACACCGGCCGAAGACATCATCATGGCCGAGGAAAACGGCCTGCCGGCGGTGCTGATTGCGCGCACGGTGGCCGGAGCCGACGTGCCGGTCTTCCGCGGCGACGATTCCTATGGCACCGGCCTTGCCACCAACCACCTGATCTCGCTCGGCCACAAGCGCATCGCCATGATCGGCGGCACCGACCAGACCTCGACCGGCCGCGACCGCTACCAGGGTTATGTCAACGCCATGGAGGCGGCCGGACTGGAGGTCAGGCCGTCCTGGCGCATCGCCGGCCCTCGCACCAAGCAGGCCGGCTTCGAGGCCGCCGGACAGTTTTTGGCGCTGAAAGACAAGCCGACCGCCGCGTGCTGCTGGAATGATCTCGTCGCCATCGGGCTGATGAACGGCATCGCGCGCGCTGGCCTGGTGCCGGGCGTCGACATTTCCGTCACCGGCTATGACGATCTCGAAGAGGCTGCGATCGCAACGCCGGCATTGACCACGGTCTGGAACGGCCAGCGCGAGGTCGGCCGTCGCGCCGCGAGCGCCTTGCTGGACAAGCTGAACGGACAGACGGTGCGGCCGTCGCAGGAACTGATCAAGCCGGAACTGCATGTGCGTCAGTCGACCGGCAAGCCGGTGGAGCGTGCATGACAAAGCCTGAACTTGGAGAGCCGGTCGCCATTCTGGTGCCCGGCCATTTCAACGAGCACGCCATCGGCCGCATCGACCAGGCATTCCAGCGGGTGACGATCGAACAGGCCGACCCGGCTCTTGTCACCGAGGAGATGCGGCGCACGGTGCGCGGCATCGCTTCGTTCGGCGGGATAAATGCCGCCTTGATGGACGCCCTGCCCAATCTCGAGATCATCGCCAATTTCGGCGTCGGCTACGATTCGGTCGACGCCAGCCACGCCGCGCAAAGCGGCATCATGGTCACCAATACGCCCGACGTGCTGACCGAGGAGGTCGCCGACACGGCGATCGGCCTTTTGATCAACACCGTGCGCGAAATGTATGCCGCCGAGAAATGGCTACGCGACGGCAGCTGGGTGAAGAACGGCGCCTATCGCCTGAGCCGGCTTACTTTGCGCGGCCGCAGCGTCGGCATCTTCGGCATGGGCCGCATCGGGCTGGCCATCGCCCGGCGGCTGGAAGCGTTCGGCCTGCCGGTCGCATATCACAACCGCCGCCAGGTCGAGGGCCTGGCCTATCAATACCATCCGACGCTGAAGGGGCTTGCCGAAGCGGTCGACACGCTGATCTCGGTGGCGCCGGGCGGCGCTTCGACGGAGAAGGCCGTCAATGCCGAGGTCCTGTCGGCGCTCGGAGCTAACGGCGTCTTCGTCAACATCGGCCGCGGCAGCACGGTCGACGAGGCTGCCCTTGCCGCGGCGCTTGCCAGCGGCACCATCGCCGCCGCCGGGCTCGACGTCTTTGCCGACGAACCAAATGTGCCGCAGGCGCTGCTGGCCGCTCCCAACACTTCGCTGCTGCCACATGTCGGCTCGGCCTCGGAGCATACCCGCCGCGCCATGGCGGACCTCTGCGTCGACAATCTGGTGTCTTGGTTCGCCGAGCGTCGGCCGCTGACCCCCGTGCCGGAGACGGTGCAGGTCAGGCCGCGCAGCTGACCGGCAGGCCGCCACACTTATTAACGTCGGCTTAACGCTTTGAAATCATTCTGCATACTTCGTTAGGCAAGATTCTTGAAGCGCGTTGCCCCCACGCACTTCAAATGCGCGGAGAAGAAGGGTGAAGGTGCTTCCTGCATTGATTGGGGTTGCCGCACTGGCCGGCGGCGTTCAGCTTTTTCACGGCGGCAGTGGCGCAAGTGTCGCCAGGGAAGCTCAGCCATCCAGCACCTATCGGCTGACAGCCAATGGCGACGAGGCGGCCTGCGCGGTGAAGCGCGGTGCTGAAGTCTCGGAAGGTCTGTCGCTGCTGACGATCGCCTCGACCTGCCGCCGGCTTTTGCCCGGCATCGAGCGCGCGAAATTCTGGCGCGAACGGGAGGACGGGACGGTTGCCTTCAGCGCCAACGGCGTCGATCCGATCGTCACCTTCGCCGTTGCCGATGGCGACGGCTATGAATCCTACGCGCCGGCTTTGCCGCTGCTGTCTCTGGCGGCAGCCGATAATCGAGATTATTCGGCTGCCGGCAACTGATAATCGGGATTATTCAGCCGCGGCGCGCGCGCCCGACTTTGCCGCCGCGTGCAAGCGCACGGCATCGCCGAAGGCACGGAATATCTTTGCCGAAGTATCGTCCGACTTCACCCAGTATTCGGGGTGCCATTGCACGCCGACGGCGAAGGCGCGTGAGTCTCGCACGGAGACCGCCTCGACCGTGCCGTCGTCGGCGACCGCCTCGATCTGCAGCTTCGGACCGAGCTGATCGACCGCCTGGCGATGCACGGAGTTGACCATGATCTCGCCGGCGCCGAACACGCCTGCCAGGCAGCTGCCGGGCTTGATCGTTACTTTCTGGTGGATGGTGAAGCGCTCGTCCTGATTGTCGCTCACCGGCGCGCGGTGGTCGAGCGTGCCCTCGCGCTCCTGGATTTCGGTGCCCAGCGTGCCACCCAGAGCCACGTTCATTTCCTGGATGCCGCGGCAGATGGCGAGCAGCGGCACGCCGCGCTCCACCGCCCGGCGGATCAGCGGCAGCGTCGTGGCGTCGCGCGCCGGATCGTAAGGACCGTTCTTTTCGCTGGCGTCGCCGCCATAGAGCGAGGGATGCACGTTGGACTTCGAACCGGTGACCATGACGCCGTCGACCGACGACAGGAGTTCATCGAAATCGAGCCGCTCGCCGAAGGACGGCACCAGCACCGGGAACACGCCGGCGCCCGAAATCGCCGCCTCCAGATATTGCTGCGGGGCGGCATGCCAGGTGTAGTTGTCGAATTGGCGGACGTCGGTCGAGATGGCGACGAGCGGCTGCTGCATTTTGGTTCCGGTATCCATTGGGAGCTAAGGAATTATTCTGCCTACAAAATAGGCGATCCGAAGGCGCTTTTCCATGACAAGTTTCATCGCGTCGTATGAGCCACGGAATCGCGTCCGGGATTTGGCATTAGACTATAGTTGCAGTCCGTGCGCCGACGCTGCGAATTCCGCGAAAGCGCTGCCGCCAAATCCGGCTGCCGCGCTGGACTCGACCTTTTGCCTGTGTATTGTTTCGCCCCAGGCCAAGCCGGGATATCGAGGATGTTCCCGAAAATCGGTCTGCTGATCCAAAAGGGAGGAACTGCATGGATCGTCGTTCATTCATCCGCAAGGCAGGCGTAACCGGTGTGGGGGCCGCGGCGGCGGCTGCGACGCTTGCCGCGCCCGCTATCGCCCAATCCAATCCGAAAGTGACGTGGCGGCTGGCGTCGTCCTTCCCGAAGTCGCTCGACACGATCTATGGCGGCGCCGAGGTCTTCTCCAAGATGCTGTCGGAAGCGACAGACGGCAACTTCCAGGTCCAGGTTTTCGCCGCCGGCGAGCTCGTCCCCGGTCTGCAGGCCGCCGACGCCACCACCGCCGGTACCGTCGAGGCCTGCCACACGGTGGCATATTATTACTGGGGCAAGGACCCGACCTGGGCGCTGGGCGCGGCGGTGCCGTTCTCGCTCAACGCGCGCGGTATCAATGCCTGGCACTATCATGGCGGCGGCATCGACCTGTTCAACGAGTTCCTCGCCACGCAAGGGCTGTTCGGCCTGCCGGGCGGCAACACCGGCGTGCAGATGGGCGGCTGGTTCCGCAAGGAGATCAACACGGTCGCCGACCTCTCCGGCCTGAAGATGCGCATCGGCGGCTTTGCCGGCAAGGTGGTCGCCAAGCTTGGCGTCGTGCCACAGCAGATCGCCGGCGGCGACATCTATCCGGCGCTGGAAAAGGGCACCATCGACGCCGCCGAATGGGTCGGCCCATATGACGACGAGAAGCTCGGCTTCTACAAGGTCGCGCCCTACTACTACTATCCCGGCTGGTGGGAAGGCGGACCGACGGTCCATCTGATGTTCAACAAGGCGAAGTATGAAGAGCTTTCGCCGGCCTACAAGTCGCTGGTGCACACTGCCGCGCAAGCCGCAGACGCCAACATGCTGCAGAAATACGACTCTCTCAATCCTGCGGCGGTGAGGCGGCTGGTGGCCGGCGGCGCCAAGCTGAAGCCCTTCAGCCAGGAGATCATGGCCGCTTGCTTCGAGAAGGCGAACGAGGTCTATACCGAAATGGAAGCCTCGAACGCGCCGTTCAAGAAGATTTGGGACTCGATCAAGGGCTTCCGCAAGGAGCACTATCTGTGGGCCCAGGTGGCCGAATACAATTACGATACTTTCATGATGGTCCAGCAGCGCAACGGCAAGCTGTAGGCGCCCCACAGCTGTTCATTGAGAGAAGCCCCGGGCGGACAGGCCCGGGGCTTTTTGTCAGGCGTCGAAGGCGCTGACTTCGACCAGGATTCCGCCCGGCGCATGGCAATAGAAGGTGCTCGACCTAGCGCCGCCACGCGTCAACTCCTGCACATCGCCCGGCTCGCGGCCGGCACTGGCAAGCTCGGCATGCTTTGCATGCACGATCTCCGGTTTGCCAACGAGGAAGCCGATATGAAAGCCGCCGGGATAGGTGGCGGCCTCGCCCTTGCCCGGCTTCATCAGGTTGAGGGCGAAGCCATCGCTCCCGCGCAGCACGGCGAAGGCATCCTTGCCGCGAATGTCGAGAAGCTCGAAACCGAAATGGCTGGCGAAGAAATCGCAAGGGCCGGCGACGTCCGTCGTTACGAGATTTGCATGGTTCAGTTTCATGGTCTGTATCCTGTCACGGGTTGAGATGCGGACAGGCTTGGCCGCAAACCACAAACCGGCGGGACCGTGATGTCAGGAGATCCGGACATGCCCCAACCGGCTCGCGGGCTTTCGCCTCGCTTGCCGGCCGCGGGTCCTCTCGCACAAGGCGATGGACGGGCCTCCGCTTGAGAAACGGAAGAGACCGGACTACCGAACCGGTCATGTCTTTTTCGGCGCGATTTGAATAACCGATCGATTGACCGGCGGCAAGCAGCCTGGCCACCAAGCGCAGGCGGCTCAGCCCTGGCCTGGCACCACCAGCACCTTGACCTCGCCGGGGGCAGGCGGATTGGCGATCACCGCCGGCGCCTCTTCGAGCGTCACCTGCCTGGAGATCAGCCTGTCGATCTCGATCGCGCCCGAGGCGATGAGCTGGGCCGCGCGGCCGTGGGTGTAAGGATTGAGGAAGGAGCCCAGTACCTTCAGCTCGCGAAACAACAGGTCGAAGGGCTCGAACGCCACCTTCATGCCTTGCGGCACCACGCCGACGATGATGACCGTGCCGCCGGCTCTCGCCAGCCGCATCGATTGCTCGACGGTGTCGCGCACGCCGGCGCATTCGAACACCACGTCGACGCCGCCGGGCACCAGTCCGGACGGTCCGGCAACGGCATCGATGACATCGGCAGCACCTGGGTCGACCGTTGCCGTCGCGCCGAGATCCTCGGCAAGCGCGCGCCGCGAGGCCTGGCGCGTCGGCAGGATGATGGTGGTCGCTCCGGCGAGCTTCGCCAGTTGCACGGTGAGCAGACCGATCACACCGCCGCCGAGAACGGCGACCGAAGCGCCAGGCTTGATTGCGGCCAGATCGACGCCGTGCAGGCAGCAGGCAAGCGGTTCGCAGAAGGCACCATGCGTCGGCTTGAGATCAGCCGGCAGAAGAAACGCCTGCTTTTGCGGCAGCACGACATAGTCGGCAAAGCCGCCGTCACGGTGGATGCCGATAGCGCTGAGATTGCTGCAGAGATTGACCCGGCCGGCGTGACAATGCTTGCAGCGGCCACAGGCGATGTTGGGATCGCCGGTGACCCGGTCGCCGACGGAAAAGCCCAATACGGCAGCCCCGACCGCTTCGACGATGCCGGAAAATTCATGCCCGGGCGTCACAGGTGGTTTGCAGGGGAACTCGCCGTGGAACAGATGCCGGTCGGTGCCACAGACGCCGCAGGCCTCTATGCGCACCAGCAAGTCGTCCGGCCCGGCTGACGGCTTGCCGACCTCGCGCAGCGCGATGCTGCCCACCGCCTCCAGGCGGACCGCTTTCATGGCTGTCGGGACTCCAGCATCAGTTGAAATTCGGTGGCTGCGAGAGGTCAGTTGCCGGCGGCGCCGGCTTGGCGGGCGGAGCGTCGCCGAAGTTCGGTGGTTGCGACAGGTCGTTGGCTGGTGCCGCCGGTGCGGCGCCGCCATTGGCCGGGGCGCCGCCATCCGCCGGCGGCGTGCCGAGCGGTGACAGACCAGGCATGTCCGGCAGCTGAATGTCGATCGTGCCGGGATCGACCGCCGCGCCCTTGTAGTGCATCACCATTTGCGGGAAGGCGATGGTCAGCCCGATCATGATCACCTGGATGCAGACGAAGGGTACCGCGCCCCAGTAGATCTGGCCGGTGGTGACCGGCGCGATCTGCTTGCCGGTGAGGCGGTCGAGATAGGGCACGCGCGCGGCGACCGAGCGCAGGTAGAACAGCGCGAAGCCGAAGGGCGGGTGCATGAAGCTTGTCTGCATGTTGACACCGAGCAGCACGCCGAACCAGATCAGGTCGATGCCGAGCTTGTCGGCGGCCGGCGCCAGCAGCGGCACGATGATGAAGGCGAGCTCGAAGAAATCGAGGAAGAAGGCGAGCAGGAAGACCAGGATGTTGACGCCGATAAGGAAGCCGACCTCGCCGCCCGGCAGCGACGTCAGCAGATGCTCGACCCAGATGTGGCCGTTGACGCCGTAGAAGGTCAGCGAGAACACGCGCGCGCCGATCAGGATGAACAGCACGAAGGACGACAGCCTGGTCGTCGAGGCCAGCGCCTGCTTGATCACGTCAAGCGACAGCCGGCCCTTCATCGCCGCCATCAATAGCGCGCCGACGGCGCCCATGGCGCCGCCTTCGGTCGGGGTGGCGATACCGAGGAAGATGGTGCCCAGCACCAGGAAGATCAGCGCCAGCGGCGGGATCAGAACGATGATCACCTGCTGCGCCAGCCTGGACATCATGTTGAAGTTCAGCCGCTGGTCGGCGATCGCCACGATGTAGATCAGGACCACGCCGATCGTGGCGCCGAGAATGTCGGCATTGTCGCCATGTGCCGGCGCAAGATAGCGATAGGCCGCATAGGAAACCGCTATTGTCACCAGCAGCGCCGCCAGCAGCGACAACACGCCATGGCCGAGCGTGCGTGCCTCCAGCGGCAGCGCCGGCATCGACTGCGGCCGGACGATCGACATGATCAGGATGTAGAGCATGTAGATGCCGGTCAGCACGAGGCCGGGGATCAGCGCGCCGGCATACATGTCGCCGACGGAGCGGCCGAGCTGGTCGGCCAGCACGATCAGCACCAGCGACGGCGGGATGATCTGGGCGAGCGTGCCAGAAGCAGCGATGACACCGGATGCCAGGCGCCGGTCATAGCCGTAGCGCAGCATGATCGGCAGCGAGATCAGACCCATGGCGATGACTGATGCCGCCACCACGCCCGTCGTGGCTGCCAGCAGCGCACCGACGAAGATCACCGCATAGGCCAGGCCGCCGCGGATCGGCCCGAACAGCTGGCCGATCGTGTCGAGCAGATCCTCGGCCATGCCGGATCGTTCGAGCACGATGCCCATGAAGGTGAAGAAGGGGATCGCCAGCAGCGTGTCGTTGGACATCACCCGGCTGCCGTAAAAATTTTCGGGCAGTGCGTGCAGCAGCGGCCAGGCCAGGTTGATCGACCCGCCCGAATAGGGCGACAGCACGACGCCGATGAAGAAGAACATCAGGCCGTTGGCGGCGAGCGAGAAAGCGACGGGATAGCCGATCAAAAGGAAAATGATCAGCGAAGCGAACATGATCGGCGCCATGTTCTGGGCGATGAACTCGATCATGAGCGCACCTCCTGAGCAAGCGCCTTGGCTTCTTCGGCGAGTGCCTTGGCCTCGAGTTCAGCCTGCTCATGCGCCGATATGAACGGATTGGGATCGTCCATGTCGCCGCGCATGATCGCGATCTTCTTGATGATCTCGGAGATGCCCTGCAGCGCCAGCAGGAAAAAGCCGACCAGCAGGATAGCCTTTGCCGGCCAGATGATCAGGCCGCCGGAATTGTTCGACATTTCGCCGCTGCGGAACGACAGCGACACGTAAGGCACGAAATAGATCACCATCAACGTCACGAATGGCATCAGGAAGAAGAGGTGGCCGAGCAGGTCGATCCAATGCTGCACGCGGCGCGAGAACATGCCGTAGACGATGTCGATGCGGATATGATCGTTCTGCTTCAGCGTATAGGCGGCTGCCAGCATGAAGGCGGCGCCGAACAGGTACCATTGCAGTTCCAGCCAGGCGTTCGACGATATGTCGAAGACCTTGCGGATGATGGCATTGGCGGCGCTCACCAGGATTGCCAGCAGGATCAGCCACGATACCCATTTGCCGATGAACTCGTTCACACGGTCAATCGTTCTGGATAGAGCGAGAAGCCCTGCCATGCATTCCTCCCTGATGTCGGAGGCGCGACGGCTCCCCTTACTTTCCGCCGCGCCACTGTGGCCCAACGGTATGCCGTGCGTGGCTCGGCGGGTCAACACGGCATAGGCAGGCTAAACGCTGTTGTAAGGTGGTGAACGGTGCAAAACCACCAACTCACCACGCGGCATCCAACCAAAGTCGCAGACGCGGCTCAGGCGATCTTCTGCTGGTCTCGGCCGGCGCCGATCAACACCAGCATGGCGACGAGGAAGAGGTACATCCAGGCATCGCGCCATTCGAGGGGGAAATAGCCGGCCCAGAGCGATTCGGCCATGCCGAAGGCGGCCGCGCCAAGCGCCGCCTTGAGCGGCGAGAGATAACCGCCGACAGCGGTCACGAACAGGATCTTCAGCCCGTAGACCAAGCCTGTGCCGAAGCTGATATTGCCGTAGTAGATGCCTGCAAGGATGCCGGCCAGTGCAGCGCACAGACCGCCGAACAGCACCGCCAGCCGAAACACCGCGCGCACGTCGACGCCGCACATCGCGGCGGCCCTGGGATCGTCCGACACCGCTCGCCAGGAGCGGCCGAAGCCCGAGCGGGCGAACACCCAGGCGGTGAGCGCCAGCACGCCTATCACGGCAGCGCAGTCGAGCAACTGGATCAGTGTCAGCGTCGCCTTGAAGCTGGTGCTCTCCGCGAAGATCACCGGCTGGGCCAGCATCGGCGGCAGCCAGAGATCATGGGTGTCGGCGGCGATGCGGCTGGCCTCCGACAGCACCAGCAAGATGCCCAGCGTCGTCACCACGATCGCGTTGGGCGAGCGGTCGGCCAGGGGTTCGAAGACGCTGCGCGACAAGACATGGCTGATCAGCGCCGCATAGAGGAGCGCGGCGACGATGCCTAGCGCGACCGCGGCGTAGAGCGTCAGCCACAGCGCCTGGTAGCCGAAGGCAGCCGTGAGGATCATCGCGTGCCCGCAAAAGGCGAACATGGCGCCATAGGCGAGGTTGGTCCGGTGCAGCAGCCCGTTGGTCAGCACGTAGCCGAAGGCGAGCAAGGCATAGAGCGCGCCCGAATGCAGCCCGTTCAGAACCTGCTGGAAGAAATACAGCATGCAACACCCTTGGGTGACGGTGGCGAAGGCGAACCCACATCCCCAAAGGAACGTTTGCATTCGGAATCTAACTTGTCAAATGCGATTTATCGGTTAGATTTCTGACATGACAGTCTCCTGGACACCGCATCGCTTCACCGGCGGCATCCTCGCGCTCGACGCGGCGAACACGGTCGTTTTGCGGTTCGATCCGGAAAAGACCTTCGACCGCTTCGACAATCCGGCCGAGATCGCCCGCTTTGCCGACGCGGCCAGCGGTTTTCGCGCCACGGAGCTTGGCGGGCGTCGGCTGGAGGCGCAGTCCCCGGCGGAGATTGCGCCGGTCGTGCTGTCGATCCGCGAGACGACTGACCGCCTGTTTCGCCACGCGGTGTCGAAAGGCGCTCTGGCCACCGGCGATCTGCCCGGGTTCCTGCAAGCCTGCGCCCAAGGCCTGGCCGGCAGCCGGACCGAAATCGGCGCGCCGGGACAGCCATTCGGCGACCCGGCGACGCCGATCGCTTTCGAGGCGGCACTTGCCGTCTCGGCGCTGTCGCTGCTGCGCGACGACACGGTCGCCAGGTTGAGAATCTGTCCCAACTGCAGCTGGTTGTTCGTCGACCGCAGCCGCAACTCCAGCCGCCTCTGGTGCGACATGGCGGTCTGCGGCAATCGCCAGAAGGCAAACCGCTACTATCGCCGCCGTACGGCGGCCAGGGAGGTCAGCAATGTCTAGGACATGTTCGCGTTCGATGGTTCTCGGCGCCGCCTTGCTGGCGGCGGCAGTGCTTGGCTCCTGCCGAGACTCCGGCAAGGAGCAGCTGTTCGCCATTTCCGGCAAGCTGTTCGAGTTCAACTACCGGTTGGGCATCGCCACCTATGTCATCACGCTCAACCCGCTGCGGCCGATGGGCGAAGGACAGGTTGCCGTGGTCAGTTTCCAGAACCCGGCCGGCGGCGACCCGATCATCGTCAACCAGAAGATCTGGCCGAAGCTGCCGCACATAACGCTGACCAGCCCGCCGCTGACCTGTGTGGTCAAGGACAAGCCCTATGCGGTGTCGATCCGCATCGAGGATTCCAGCGGCACGCTGTTGCAGAGCTTCGAGACGACGCTGACCTCGTCGCTCGATCAGTCGATCCTGCCCGACCGTCCCCTGGTGGTCGGCCCGGTCTACGAGCTCAACAAGGACATGGTCGGCCATGTCGACGGCAAGCTCCCGGGCGAGCCGAAGCCGGATTGCTCGAAGGCCTGACACGCCCGCGCAGCTGCTGGAACTCTCTTTCCAGACCGCCACGGCGCAATTTTCGTACGCCGTGGAAAGCGTATCGGATCGTTCGTTGCGCGCTGCCTGGCACCTTCGATTTTGTTTGACCTCCCCTGCAAAGGGGAGAAAGACTGCGGCATCCGACTCCTACGTTGGCTGCGCGCTCCAGCGCGGCCTCCGCAGAGGAAATGCCTGATGACGCTGCACGACGTCGCGCTCGACGACAAGTTCGATCTTGGAAAGGAGCGCATCTTCCTCTCCGGCGCGCAGGCCGTCATCCGTATGCTGTTGATGCAGCGCGAGCGCGACCGTCGCGCTGGCCTCAACACCGCCGGCTTCGTTTCCGGCTATCGCGGCTCGCCGCTCGGCGGTCTGGACATGCAATTGTGGAAGGCCAAGAAGCAACTCGCCCAATCCGACATCGTCTTCCAGCCCGGCCTCAACGAAGAGCTTGCCGCCACCGCCTGCTGGGGCACGCAGCAGGCCGAACTTTTGGGCGAAGGCACGCATGACGGCGTCTTTTCGGTCTGGTACGGCAAAGGTCCGGGTGTCGACCGTTCCGGCGACGTGTTCCGCCACGCCAATCTCGCCGGCTCCTCGAAGCATGGCGGCGTGCTTGCCCTGATGGGCGACGACCACATGGCCGAATCCTCGACCAACGCGCATGCCACCGAGTTCCTGTTCGTCGACACGATGGTGCCGATCCTCAATCCGGCCGGCGTCCAGGAGATCATCGATTACGGGCTCTACGGCTTTGCCATGTCGCGCTTCGCCGGCACCTGGGCGGCGATCAAATGCGTCAAGGACAACATCGAATCGACGGCTTCGGTCGATGCCTCGCTCGAGCGGCTGAACATCGTCGTGCCGGAGTTCGAGATGCCGCCCGGCGGCCTCAACATCCGCCACGAGATCGACATGCTCGGCCAAGAAGAGCGGCTGCATGAGTATAAACGCGCCGCCGCGTCCGCCTTCATCCACGCCAACGGGCTGAACCGGATCGTCTATTCGGGCGGCCGCAAGCCGAAGCTCGGCGTCATCACCATCGGCAAGAGCTATCTCGACGTCCGCCAGGCGCTGGAGGATATCGGCATCGACGAGGCTGCCGCCAACCGCATCGGCATCAGGCTATTCAAGGTCGGCTGCCCATGGCCGATCGACCTCCAGCATATCGCCGAGTTTGCCCGCGGCCTCGACACCATCGTCGTGGTCGAGGAGAAGCGTTCGCTGATCGAGGTGCAGCTGCGCGAAAACCTCTACGGCACCGCCACGCAGCCGGTCATCGTCGGCAAGAAGGACGAACGCGGCGACTGGCTGTTCCCGGCCAAGGGTGCGCTCGATCCCAACGAGATTGCGATTGCGCTCGGCGAGCGGATCCTGCGCACCATCGGTCCGTCGGAGGAGATCGCCGCACGGGTGGCGAAATTACGCCAGTTCCAGGCGATGCTCGCCGACACGTCGGACATCGCCTCGCGCACGCCGTTCTTCTGCTCCGGCTGCCCGCACAATTCCTCGACCAAGGTGCCGGACGGCTCGCTGGCCGCCGCCGGCATCGGCTGCCACTTCATGGCGCTGTGGATGGACCGCAACACCGTCGGCTTCACCGCCATGGGTGGCGAGGGCGCGCAATGGATCGGCCAGGCGCCGTTCTCCAAACGCGACCACATCTTCCAGAATCTCGGCGACGGCACCTACAACCACTCCGGTGCGCTGGCGATCCGCTTCGCGCTGTCGACCGACGCCAACATCACCTACAAGATCCTCTACAACGACGCCGTCGCCATGACCGGCGGCCAGCCGCATGAAGGCGGCCTCACCGTCGACATGATCGCCAGGCAGGTGCGCGCCGAGGGCGTCGAGCGGATCGCGGTCGTTACCGACGAGCCGGGAAAATATGCTGGGAAAGCCGAGTTCCCGGCCGGAGTCGCCATCCATCACCGCGACGATCTCGACCTCGTCCAGCGCGAATTGCGGGGGGTCAAGGGCATCTCCGTGCTGCTCTACGACCAGACCTGCGCCGCCGAAAAGCGCCGCCGCCGCAAGCGCGGCACCTTCCCCGACCCCGACAAGCGCGTGTTCATCAACGAACTGGTCTGCGAGGGCTGCGGCGATTGCGGCGTGCAGTCGAACTGCGTCTCGATCCAGCCGGTGGAGACCGAATTCGGCCGCAAGCGCCGGATCGACCAGTCGAGCTGCAACAAGGATTTCTCCTGCGTCAACGGCTTCTGTCCGTCCTTCGTCACCGTGCATGGCGCCAAGATCAGGAAGGCCGAGGGCACCGCCGGCAAGTCCGATCCGCTCGACGGCGTGCCGGCGCCGGCCGAATTCCCGCTCGGCGAGCAAGGCTGGGCGGCGATCATCGACGGTGTCGGCGGCACCGGAGTCGTCACCATCGGCGCGGTGCTCGGCATGGCGGCCCATCTCGAGGACAAGGGCTGCGGCATGATCGACATGGCCGGGCTGGCCCAGAAGGGCGGCTCGGTGTTCACCCATGTGCGCATCGCGCGCACACCGGACGATATCCACGCCATCCGGGTTTCGGCCGGAAAGGCCGATCTGGTGCTCGGCTGCGACCTCGTCGTCTCCGGCGCCCAGAAGGTGCTGGCGGCGGTGCGTGAAGGTCACACCATCTTCCTCGCCAACACCGCCGAGATCATGCCGGGCGAATTCGCACGCTCGGCCGACTTCTCGCTGCCCGTCGAACGGCTGAAAAAGGCCATTCGCTCCGCCGCCGGCGACGACAGGGCGCATTTCTTCGATGCCACCCGCACCGCAACCGCTTTGTTCGGCAACTCGCTTGGCGCCAACATGTTCATGCTCGGCTTTGCCTTCCAGCATGGCGGGCTGCCGCTGTCGGCCGAGGCAGTCGAGAAGGCGATCGAACTCAACGGCCAAGCGGTGGCGATGAACATCGCCGCCTTCCGCTGGGGCCGCCGCGCCGCCCATCAGCCGGATTTCGTGCGTGGTCTCATTGCTCAGCCGGGCAAGGCGGCAAACGCGATCGCCGAGACGCTGGACGACATCATTGCCCGCCGCGTCGCCTTCCTGAGCGCCTATCAGAACGCCGCCTATGGCAAGCGCTATGCTGCCAGGATCGGCGCGCTACGCGCTGCCGAAGCCAAGGCGGTGCCGGGTTCGACCGCGGTGACCGAGGCCGCCGCAAAAAGCCTGTTCAAGCTGATGGCGATCAAGGACGAGTATGAGGTGGCGCGGCTCTACACCGACGGCTCCTTCGCCGCAGAACTCTCAAAACAGTTCCAGAGCTACGAAAAACTCGAATTCCACCTGGCGCCGCCGATCATGGGCCGGCGCGGCAAGGACGGCACGCCCCGCAAGTCGAGCTTCGGCCCGTGGATGATGAAGGGGTTCCGCCTGCTGGCGGCGATGAAAGGCCTGCGCGGCACCGCTTTCGACCTGTTCGGCTACAGCGCGGAAAGGCGCATGGAGCGGCAGCTTCTTGCCCAATACGAGGCTGATCTGGAGCTTGTCACCGCGGCGCTGGCGCCGGGCCGGATCGAGGCCGCCGCCGCGCTGGCCTCGGTGCCGGCGCTTATTCGCGGCTACGGCCATGTCAGGCAGGCGAGCACCGAAAAGGCCGCCGGAGAACGCTCGCGGCTGCTCGAACGCCTGGCAAAAGCCCCTGCAAGGCCCGAACTTCAGGCCGCCGAGTAAGCCGACACGCCTTGTTTACCTGAAGACCAGTTTTGCCCACGGGGAGGATACTTGACGGCAGGGCCTGAAACGGCCTCTCTAAACCTTTCTTAAGGCGAATATCATATGACTGCGGTTCGTGCGACACCGCGGGCCATGCAAGAACACAAAACCGGAGAGATAGGTGAGGACGTCTATGCTGGGTTCGTGCGATCGTTGTTCAACGATCCCGGAATCCTGCTGATCGGCGCTTTTTGCCACGGACTCATCGGCGTTCTAGTCTATTTCACCTCAAAGCATCCGGCCTACCTGGCGTTGGCGGCAATCATGCTTGCCGCCGGCCTTTACCGCTATTACGGCATCCGCAAAGGCCAGCGCGAAGGCAATTTCGACAGCTATGAAGCGGCCAAGACCTGGGAACGCTACTATCTGGTCGGCGGCACCATCCAGGCTTTCTTCATGGGGCTTTTCTGCCTCACGACCATCTACCTCATCCCGGACATGTTCGGAGAAAGTGCCGCGATCGCCGTCATAATGGGCTCGACGGTGACGATCGTCGGCCGCAATTACGGCTCCAAGACCATGGTTGCGGTGCAGGCCTTCACGGTCGTGCTGCCGATCGCGATCGGGCTGATGCTCAAGGGCGACGTGCCCACCTTCATCCTCGGCCTCTATATCGTGCCGTTCATCTTCATCATCACGCGAATGGCCGCACACGTCCGCACCGTGCTTTTCGATGCCATTTCGGAGCGCAAGACCGCGGCCAGGCTGGCAGAGCGCTTCAACCGGGCGCTGAACACCATGTCGCATGGCCTGGTGATGCTTGGTCCCGACGGCAAGGTGGTGGTCGGCAACGCCGAGGCCGCGCATCTGATGTCGCTGAAATCGCCTGACCTATTGCTCGGCCGATCGATCCACTCGCTGCTCCTGCGCGGCGTTGCCGGCGGCATGCTGTCGCCAAAGGACTGCCGCTATGTCGAGGCGCAGCTGACGCGGGCGCTGCGCGAGGGGCGCGACCGCAAGGTGCTGGTTTCCTTCTCCACCGGCCAGCACTACGAGTTTTCGGCACGCGAAGGCAGCCAGGACCTGGGCGTCATCACCTTCGAGGATGTCACGGCGCGCGTCGAGGCCGAGGAAAAAATCCGCTTCATGGCGCGCTACGACAGCCTCACCGGCCTGCCGAACCGCGCCTATTTCCACGAACTGGTCGGCGAATCGATGGCCTCCGGCGACCGCGACCGTCTCTGCGGCCTGGCCGTGCTCGACCTCGACGATTTCAAGAGCGTCAACGACACGCTGGGCCACCCGGTCGGCGACGGCCTGATCTACGCCGTGGCGGAGCGGCTGGCGGCCGTTGCCGGGCAGGGCATCACCGTCAGCCGCTTCGGCGGCGACGAGTTCATGGTCTTCTTCGACCGCATCGAGGACGAAAGCCACCTGACCAGCCTGCTCGACCAGATTTTCGGCGACCTGCAGGGCGAAGTCGACGTCGCCGGACATGGGCTGCGCATCCAGGCAAGCGCCGGCGCGGTGCTGTCCAAGGTCGAGGACACCGATGTCGACGCCATGATCGTCAAGGCGGACCTGGCGCTCTACAAGGCCAAGGAGCTCGGCAAGAACAACTGGCGGCTGTTCGAGGCCGCGATGGACGCCGCCTTCCGCAATCGCCAGCTGATGAAGGCGGACTTGCGCAGCGCGATCGAGAGCAAGGGCCTGCGCGTCGTCTATCAGCCGATCGTCTCGATGAGCACGATGCGCATTGCGAGCTGCGAGGCATTGTGCCGCTGGGACCATCCCGATCTCGGGCCTGTTTCGCCAAGCATCTTCATTCCATTGGCCGAGGAAATGGGCATCATTTCCGAGATCAGCACCTTCGTGCTTCAGGCGGCCTGCGCGGAATGCGCCAAATGGCCCGACCAGACCAGCGTTTCGGTGAACCTTTCCGCCAAGGACTTCCGCAACAGTGACGTCATCCAGAAGGTCCGCGACGCGCTGGCCACGTCCGGGCTCGCGGCCGCCCGCCTGGAGATCGAAGTCACCGAAACCGCGCTGCTCGACGATAAGTCGCTGACGCGCCAGTACATCGAGGAGCTGAAGCAGCTTGGCGTGCGCATCGCGCTCGACGATTTCGGCACCGGCTATTCGAGCCTGAGCTACCTGCACAAGCTGCCGCTCGACAAGATCAAGATCGACCGTTCGTTCCTGATGGACGTCACCCAGAACCCGCGCTCGCTCGACCTGTTGAAGGGCGTCGTCGACCTGACCCGGATTCTCGGCCTGACTGTCACCGTCGAAGGCGTGGAGACCTTCGAACAGCTCAAGATCCTGCTGCATACGGTGAAGCCGGACCTGGTTCAGGGCTTCCTCTTCGGCGCCGCGCTCAGTGCGTCGGGCATCGAGACCATGTCCAACGTGACCTGGCCTTTTGCCGCGGAACTGCGGCCGGTCGCAAAGCGCGCCACCACCTGATCCTCGATCACGTTTCACAAGCCGGCTCAAGAGGAGTTGATTTTTCCGCGCGTTAACCAATTGTTAAGGTTAACCTTCGGTAAACGAAGACGATTGTAGTTTTATCTTCTTGTTCACTCTCTCGTCCGATATTGTTCTCCTGCGGCGGTACGAGGGAAGAATATGGACATGCGTGAGTCAGGTCGGCCTGCGGCGGCTTCGGCTGCCAGATCTCAGCCTCCTTCGCTGTTCGCGCGCAACGTGCTCGACCTTCTGGAGCGCGTCGAGTACCGGCGCTGTGAAAGCGGCGAGGATTTCGAAGCGATCTCCCGGCTGCGCTACAAGGCGTTCCATTCGCACGGCCTGCTTGATACCATCGTCGAGCAGAAGCTTGCCGATCATCTCGACGAAGTCCCAAACTGTTATTGTTTCGGCGTCTTCATGGAAGGCGAGCTTGTCAGCACCGTCAGGCTCCACCACCTGACCCGCGAGACCCCGGAAGCGCCAATCATGACGGTGTTCGGCGACAGGTTGCTGCTGCGCCTGGCGCGGGGCGAGACCTTCATCGATCCCAGCCGGCTGGCGGTCGACCCGCAACTGTCGTCGACCCACCGGGCCCTGCCCTATGTCACGCTGCGGCTTGCGGTTATCGCCAACACGTTCTTCAACGCCACGAGTTGTATCTCGATGATCCGGGAAGAGCACACGGCCTTCTATCATCGCATCTTCGGTTCGGTGCAGGTTGGTGAGCCGCGCATCTATCCGCCTTTCACCATGCCGATCTTCTTCTATGAATCGCTCTGCGAGCAGAACATGGCGCCGACGCTGCGGCGCTTTCCGTTCTTCCACTCGACGGCGCTGGAACGGCGCATGCTGTTCGCGAAAGCGCCGACCGGCGAGCTTGCGCCACTGACCATCCTGCCGACGGCCAAGTATTTCCCCGAAGCCGCCTGAGCCTTCACGGGTTTTGTGATGGTGCCGGCTAGGAGCTTTCCGGCCGTGCCGGCGTTGTCGCGGCGACAGATACCGTCGCTGCATCGGCTGAGGACGGCGGACATCAACTCGAGAAAGGACAAAGAACATGACCATTTCCGCGATCGCGCTCACCCCGCTGATCTCGCTGATTGCCGGTGTGCTGATCCTGGTGATGCCGCGGCTTTTGAACTACATCGTCGCGATCTACCTGATCATCGCCGGCCTGCTCGGGCTGTTCCCGCACCTGGCGGGCTGATATCCGCGGACCCGTCACTCCCCACGAAAGCCAGGGGCAAGCGCCTCGACAGACGGCTTTCAACTTTCCTTTGAGGCTGTTGTCTCCGGCGATGCGGCAATAGCGCCATTGCTCTTGGCCCGGCTTTTCGCTATGTGCCTCAAAGATGTCTTCGAAGGGGTATTCCTATGGCTGAGCACACGCCGTCCGGTCCTGTCGAACTGGGCGCGAAGATGGACTATTCCGAGCACGACCGCACCTATGCGGGCTTCCTGGCGCTGGCCAAATACGGTTCGCTCTTTTGCCTCGCCATAGTTATCGCGATGGCGTTCGGCTTCTTCGTTGGCGGTTTCTTCTCGGCGACCATCCTCTGCGCCCTGATCCTGGCTGCCGGCGCCTTCATTCTCCGATAGACTTTCCGAAATCCTTCGCTAGGGACGCTGCCGGAGGTCCGGCCGGCGTCTTGCGCAACAGGTTCCAGCCGAAAGGATCATGCGGTGGGACAGACGGTTTTCATCCCTCGTGAACTCGACGAGAACGAGCCGCGCGTCGCGGCCTCACCCGACACGGTGAAACGGCTGGCGGCGCTGGGTCTCGACGTGGTCGTCGAGACCGGCGCCGGCACGGCCTCGCGCATTCCCGACGAAGAGTTCGCCAAGGCGGGCGCCGCGATCGGCAAGGCCGGTGATGTCGCCAAGGCCGATGTGGTGCTGAAAGTGCGCCGGCCAACGGATGCGGAGCTGAAGGGCTACAAGTCCGGCGCCGCCGTCATCGCCATTATGGACCCCTATGGCAACGATGCCGCCGTCGCCGCACTTGCCAAGGCAGGCGTCACCGCCTTCTCGATGGAATTCATGCCGCGCATCACCCGCGCGCAGTCGATGGACGTCTTGTCCTCGCAGGCCAATCTCGCCGGCTACCAGGCGGTGGTCGACGCGGCCGCCGAATATGACCGGGCGCTGCCGATGATGATGACGGCGGCTGGCACCGTGCCGGCGGCGAAGGCCTTCATCATGGGCGTCGGCGTCGCCGGCCTGCAGGCGATCGCCACGGCGCGCCGGCTTGGCGCTGTTGTCACCGCCACCGACGTGCGTCCGGCGGTGAAGGAACAGGTGCAGTCACTCGGCGCCAAATTCCTTGCGGTCGAGGACGAGGAGTTCAAGGCGGCCGAGACCGCCGGCGGCTACGCCAAGGAAATGTCGAAGGAATATCAGACCAAGCAAGCGGCACTGACTGCCGAACACATCGCCAAGCAGGACATCGTCATCACCACGGCGCTGATCCCCGGCCGTCCGGCGCCGAAGCTGGTCTCGGCGGCGATGGTCGTGTCGATGAAGCCGGGTTCGGTGCTCGTCGACCTCGCGGTCGAACGCGGCGGCAATGTCGAGGGCGCCGTGCCTGGCAAGGTCGTGACGACCGCCAACGGCGTCAAGATCGTCGGCCATCTCAACGTGCCGGGCCGCGTCGCGGCATCCGCCTCGCTGCTTTATGCCCGCAACCTGTTCGCCTTCGTCGAAACGCTGGTCGACAAGACCACCAGGACGCTGGCCATCAAGCGCGACGACGAACTGGTCAAGGCAACCATGCTGACCGATGCCGGCAAGGTGGTGCACCCGGCCTTCGCCAAGGCGGCGGCAGAGCCGCCAAAGGGCCAGCATGTCGAACCGGCGGCGATCCCGGCGAAAACCATGGTCGCCGATGCGTCGGTCAAGAAAGCCGCGCCGAAAAAGACAGCCGACAAAAAGGCCGCCACGGGCAAGTCCGCTGCCAAGCCGAAGGGGATCGCGTGATGGATCAGACCTTGCAGAAAGCCCTCGACCAGCTCGACCAGGCGACCGCCGCCGTCAAGCTCGCGGTGCAGAACCTGGCCACCGCGCCCGGCACCGAGGCGGCTGGCGACGCCGCGCACGCGCTGTCCGGCGGCGCCATCGATCCGTTCGTCTTCCGCTTCGCCATCTTTGTCCTGGCGATCTTCGTCGGCTACTACGTCGTGTGGTCCGTCACGCCGGCACTTCACACGCCGCTGATGGCCGTCACCAACGCCATCTCCTCGGTGATCGTCGTCGGCGCGCTGCTTGCCGTCGGTATTTCGGCGTCCGGCATTGCCACCGGCTTCGGCTTCGTTGCGCTGATGCTGGTGTCGGTCAACATCTTCGGCGGCTTCCTCGTCACCCAGCGCATGCTGGCGATGTACAAGAAAAAGGACAAGTGACGTGAACGCCAACTTCGCTTCGTTCCTCTACCTTGTCTCCGGCATCCTGTTCATCCTGGCGCTGCGCGGCCTGTCGCATCCGACCACCAGCCGCCAGGGCAATCTCTACGGTATGATCGGCATGGGCATCGCCATTGCCACGACGCTGGCGCTGGCGGTTCCGTCGGCCGGCGGCTTCGGCCTGATCGTGCTCGGGCTGCTGATCGGCGGTTCGGTCGGCGCCGTCACGGCACGGCGCATCGCCATGACCTCCATGCCGCAGCTGGTCGCCGCCTTCCACAGCCTCGTCGGCCTTGCTGCCGTCATGGTGGCGGCCGCCGCGATCTATGCGCCGGAAAGTTTCGGCATCGGCACGGTCGCCGACATCCACGCCCAGGCGCTGATCGAAATGAGCCTTGGCGTTGCCATCGGCGCCATCACCTTCACCGGCTCGGTCATCGCCTTCCTCAAGCTCGACGGCCGCATGTCGGGCAAGCCAATCATGATTGGCGGGCGCCATTTCATCAACATCGCGCTCGGCATCGCCCTCGTCGTGCTGATCGTGCTTTTGGTCACGACCGAATCCAAGCTTGTGTTCTGGCTGATTGTGGCGGCCTCGCTGGTGCTGGGCGTCCTGCTCATCATCCCGATCGGCGGCGCCGACATGCCGGTCGTCGTGTCGATGCTGAACTCCTATTCCGGCTGGGCGGCAGCGGCCCTCGGCTTCACGCTCGGCAACCTGGCGCTGATCATCACCGGCGCACTGGTCGGCTCGTCCGGCGCGATCCTGTCCTACATCATGTGCAAGGGCATGAACCGCTCGTTCATCTCGGTCATCCTCGGCGGCTTCGGCGGCGAGACGGCAGCAGCGGCCGACGACGGCATCGAGCGCACGGTCAAGCAGGGATCGGCCGACGATGCCGCCTATCTGATGATGAACGCGCAGAAGGTCATCATCGTGCCCGGCTACGGCATGGCGGTCGCCCAGGCGCAGCATGCACTGCGCGAGATGGCCGACAAGCTCAAGGCCAATGGCGTCGACGTCAAATACGCGATCCACCCGGTCGCCGGCCGCATGCCCGGCCACATGAACGTACTCTTGGCCGAAGCCAACGTGCCCTATGACGAGGTGTTCGAGCTCGAGGACATCAACTCCGAATTCGCGCAGGCCGACGTCGCCTATGTCATCGGCGCCAACGACGTCACCAACCCGTCCGCGCGGGATGACAAGAGCAGCCCTATCTACGGCATGCCGATCCTCGACGTCGACAAGGCCCGCACCTGCCTGTTCGTCAAGCGCTCGCTTGGCTCCGGCTATGCCGGCATCGACAACACGCTGTTCTACAAGGATGGCACCATGATGCTGCTCGGCGACGCCAAGAAGATGACGGAAGAGATCGTCAAAGCCATGGATCACTGATCCATCGGCCGCTTCCTCAAGAACGCAGCAAAAAGCCCGGTCTCGCGCCGGGCTTTTTCGTAGGCCGTCAAGCGGGCCGGAATTCCTTCACGCCAGCTTGGCCAGTAGCCGCATGAAGGTGGCAGCCTCCTTGGCCGACAGCGGCGCCAGCGTTTCCTCGGTGATGCCACGCGCGAGCGGAATCAGGCGCTCGATCGCATCGCGGCCTTCGGCGGTCAGGTTGACCAGCAGGCGCCGTTTGTCGACCTCGTGCTTGGAAAGCTCGACCAGGCCGCGCGCCTTCAGCCGGTCGATGACGCCCTTCACCGTCGCTGCATCCATGGCGATCAGCGTGCCTAGCTGGTTCTGCGAGGTCTCGCCGACGTCGTGCAATTTGGCCAGCGCCGCGAATTGCGGCGGCGTCAGATCGGCGATATGGGCGGCGAAGATCGCAACATGGCGCTGATGTGCCTTGCGCAGGATGAAGCCGACCTGCTCCTGCAGATGGTAGTCGTTGTCCTCGGGCTCCTCGGCCTCGACCAGCTTGAGCCTGACTTCCTCGCCGGCGCTCACCGCAGCCCATCCCATGCCTTGATGTCCTTGGCCGCCAGACCGCCCATGCGATCGTGGATGCGCGGGCCGCAGGTCATGGCAAGGCAGAACAGGATCTCGTCGGGACGCGGCCCGTCGCTGACACCAACTTCCATGGCGTCGAAATGGCTGCGCACATAGGCGGCGTTGATGTGGCCGAGCGGCACGTCGAGCTTCGCGCCGAAGGCGCCGACCTTCTTTGCCGACGGCACGATCGCCTTGGCGTCGCCGAGCCGCTCGCGCATGGCGTAGCCGCCCGGTACGTGCCAGAGAGCACCATGCTCGAGTTCACCGGCGGAGCCGACGATGGCGCCCTTGCCGTAGCCATCGATCTGCTTCACGTCGCCGCCAAGTGCTGCGATCAGCCGGTCGGCGAGCATCAGCCCGAGCGGCTTCAGATCGTCCATGGCGCTCTGCAGATCCTCGACATAGCGACCGGCAAAGGGGTTCTTCACCAGCGCCAGGGCCGCGGCGCGGCGGCGCGGCTCTTTCGCCGCCGGTCCGCCGTCATGAAAGATTTCCTCGGTCAGAACCGCGATCTTGCGGATCGGAAACTCAGGCATGGGCAACTTCCTTCCCTGGGATTTTCGTGGGCGCTGTAAGCGCCATGGAACCACTGATGCGGGTTTGACCGGCAAGGAAAATCGCCGAAGCTGATATCAGGCCATTTCGGCGAAAATCATCGGCGACAGCGAGCCCGCTGTCCAGTGCAGTGGCGATTTCTACCGGTGAAAGCGGGCCGACCGCCGTCGTCACCAGGCGGTCGCCCAGATCGCTGTCGGGCGCCAGGTCGCGCGCAGGCTCGCGCTTGATGGCGGGGTGATCGGGTAGATCGACGGCGTTGGCAATCAGCGTCGCGGCGGCATCGGCCTCGGCGCCGGTTCTCGCCAGCACGGTGACGGCATCGGCGATGCCCAGCGAAAAGGAGCGGCCACGCCATCCGCTGGTGGCGACACCGCGTACCGCGTCTCCCGCGCGAATGACGATCCGGTCCTGCAGCCCATGCCCCGTGCCGGCAATGGCGAGGGTCATCGACTGGCCGGTGCCGAGGTGGATGGCGCTGTCGCCGCCATTGTTGACATAGGCGCGGTCGAGCTTTCGGCCGGCTAGCAGGGCGGCCAGCATTTCGTCGGCTACCGAGCCCGCGACGGCGGCCATCGGCGTGATGAAGTTTTTTGCCAGCGGCGCGACCGCCGCTTCCATCCGACGAGCCACTGGTCCGGCGAATAGGCGTGGCTTTGTCGAGGCCGGACGGCGCAATTCTGCAAGCTCTTCCACCAGTTCGGTCAGGACGGTCTGGAATCGCGCTACCGCCTGACCATAGGCAGCCCGGCATTCTTCGGCAGGGCCAAATACCCCAATGATCAGGTCGATCGGCCCATGATTGAGATGAAGCCGCCTGCCGTCGTCGAGCCAATGCGCCCGCGGGCCGTTCATCAGGCAACCCCGTTCGCCGCGCGCCGCAGCTGTGCCAGCGGCGGCCAGGGATTGCTGACCGGCGCACCGGTGCCGCGGCGCGGATTGAGGTATTCGCCGCCCTTGGCAAGGATGTCCTCGACGCTGCGTATCTCGGCCTCATAGCCGCCCAGCCTGACATAGTCGTCGCGGCGCAGCGTGAACTCGATCGGCGCCACCAGCGCCGGGGTCGGCACATAGCCGAAGGCACCTTCCGGCACGCGGGTGACATCGACCATCAAAGTGATGCCGCCACCCGGCCAGACATAGACCGGCGCGCCGCCGACCGTCACATAGGTCTTCAGGCCCTGCACCGAGCGGGTGAGGTTGACCGGGTTCTCGGTGACGCCGGCGCGCAACGAGCCGCCGGCACCGCCGATGAACAACACGGTGCACAAGGCCGGCTCGCAATTCTCCTCGATCAGGCCGACCGACTTCTGCAACCGTTCCGGGAACGGCTTTTCGACCGGCTTCAGATCGTCGTCGAGCTCGTAATAGGCGAACTGCTCGCCGGTGGTCGAGACCATCAGCAGCGACAGGCCGGCACGCGCGCCCTTCTTGGCGTTCCAGTCGCCGAGGATCGACAGCGGGTCGGAAATGCTGGTGCCGCCCCAGCCGAGCCCGGGTTCGGACACTTTGAAGTAGCGGCCGGGCGTCGAGCGGCGGCCGATGATTTTTATGCCAGTGTCCTGCCAGCCCAGCACCTTGCCAGCCTGATGCTCGGAGACGACGCCGGTGATGTGGTCGTCGACCACCACCACTTCGTCGACCAGGCCACGCCACTGGGTGGCGAACATGCCGATGGTGGCCGAGCCGCAGCCGACACGCATGCGGTGTTCGATCTTGCCGTCGATGACCGGTGGTTTGCCGGCTTCAACAATCACCGTGGCGCCGCCGTCGATGGTGAGCTCGACCGGCTTGCGGTTGCAGAGGTTGAGCATTGCATCGCAAGTGGCGCGCCCTTCCGCCTTGGAGCCGCCGGTCAGGTGATGCACGCCGCCCAGCGACAGCATCTGCGAGCCGTACTCGCCGGTCGTGACATGGCCGATCGCCTCGCCTTCGGCGCGCACCGTCGCCGTCTCCGGGCCGATGTGACGGTCGGTGTCGATCTTCACCTTGACGCCGCAATAGGAGAAGATGCCCTCCGTCACCACGGTGACCAGATCGACGCCCTCGACCTCCTGACTGACGATAAAGGGGGCCGGCTTGTAGTCGGGATAGGTGGTGCCGGCGCCGATTGCGGTGACGAAGCGGCGGCCGGTGTTGACCAGTTCACCGTTCCACGCCTCGCCCTCGGCAACGAAAGGCACGACCGCGCCGCCGGTTTCGGCCGCGTGGTCGAGGATGGTCAGCGGATCCATACGCACGATGCGGCCGCCGACATTGCCGTAGCGGTCGCAGGCGCCGGTGCGACCGTCGGCGATGTAGCACATGACCGGGCAGGCATCGCAGCGGATCTTTTCCGCCACCTGTTTCTCGCCGAGGTCATGGGATTCGAAACGTTCGGCCAGCTCGCTCATTGGCGTGCCTCCTTGTCGCGGATCGCCGCGCGGATACGGCTCGGCGTCGCCGGCACCTTGGTGACCAGCACGCCGGTGGCGTGTCTGATAGCGTTGAGGATCGCCGGCGCCGTCGGGATCAGCACATGCTCGCCCAGCCCCTTGGCGCCGAACGGTCCTTCCGGGTCCGGAACTTCGACGAGAATGGTCTCGATCGGCGGCACGTCGCCGATCGTCGGGATCAGATAGTCGTGCAGATTCTCGGTCCGGCCGGGGATGTATTCCTCCATCAGCGCCATGCCGATGCCTTGCGCGATGCCGCCCTCGATCTGGCCTTCGACCAGCAACGGATTGATTGCCTTGCCGACATCATGTGCGGCGGTGATCTTGATCAGCTTCACCGTGCCCAGCTCGAGGTCGACCTCGAGTTCGGCGATCTGCGCGCCATAACCGTAGACGGCGTAAGGCTTGCCCTGGCCCTTGGCGTCGAGCGGCAGCGTCGGCGGGTCGTAGGTTTCCGAGGCGACGAAGACGAGCCCATCAGCATCAGCAGCCAGTTGGGAAAGATCGATCCGCCGTGTCGCTTCGCCCTCGCGGATGGTCAGGCTTGCTCCATCCAGCGCAATCGCCGCCTTATCCGAAACGTTGGCAAAGCGCAGGATCGCTTCGCGCAAGGCGCGGCCGGCCTTCTCGGCGGCCTTGCCGGTGACGAAGGTCTGGCGCGAGGCTGATGTTTTGCCGGCATCAGGCGTAATCGCCGTGTCGGCACTCTTCAGCCGGAATTTTTCGAGCGGCAGGCCGATCGCGTCGGCGCAGATCTGGCTGATGACCGTGTTCGATCCCTGTCCGATATCGACAGCGCCCTGATGCAGGACGATTTCGCCCTGGGACGACATGCCGACCTTGATCGTCGACGGATTGGGCAGCGAGGTGTTTCCGCAGCCATACCAGCAGGACGCGATGCCGACGCCGCGCCTTTTTGTGCTGCTGCCGGCGTTGGACAGCTCCGTGTCGGCCAGGGCGCGCGTCCAATGCGGCCGCAGCGCCTCGAGACACTCGGCAATGCCGACACCGGAGTCCAATTTTTGTCCAGTAACCGTTTCGGATCCGTTCCGAAGGCAGTTCTTCAAGCGAAAATCGAGTCTGTCGATCCCCAGCTTGCCGGCCAGCTCGTCGTAGAGCGTCTCCTGCATGATCGTCGCCTGCGGCACACCAAAGCCGCGGAAGGCGCCGGAGATAGGGCCATTGGTGTGGATGGCACGGCCTTCGGCTCGATAGTTCGGCGTTGCATAGGGGCCGGAGGCATGCACCGGGACGCGATTGGCGACGGTCGGGCCCCAGCTGGCATAGGCGCCGGTGTTGAAATCGCCAGCAAAGACCATGCCGGTGACATGGCCTTCGGCATCGGCGCCGATGGTCGCCTGCATCTCGGCCGGATGGCGCTTGGTGGTCGAGATCATCGATTCGTTGCGCGTATAGGCAAGCGCGGCCGGCCGTCCCGTCTTCATCGCCACCAGGCCGATGAGAGGCTGCAGCGAGACGTCGAGCTTTGAGCCAAAGCCGCCGCCGGTGGCGGTCGGCACGATACGTACCTTGTCGACGGCGAGACCCAGCACCTTTGCCGTGTCGTCGCGGTCCATGTAGGGCGCCTGCGTGCAGGCGACGACGACCAGCGTGTCGCCATCCATGTATGCATAGCCGGCTTCCGGCTCGATGTAGGCGTGCTCGACGTAGGAGGTGTCGATGGCGCCCGACACGGTGACGACGGCGCCGGAGAGCGCCGCGTCCGGATCGCCGCGTTCGACAAAACCGGAGGTCAGCAGGTTTGCCGGTCGGTGCTGGTGGATCAGTTCTACGCCGCTAGCCTGTGCCTCGCATGGCTGCAGCACATGCGGCAATTCGGTCCATTCGATTGGGAAATCCGACAAGTCGAGATCAAGGATTGCCTCACGTTCGCCGGCGACCAATGCCACCGCCTCGCCGCGAAAGCGCGAAAAACCTTCAGCGAGAGCCGGCTGGTCAGCGAAGGGGCCGATGACGCCGAAGCAGTTTTTTCCGGGAATATCGGCGGCGGTGAAGACGCCGGCAACGCCGGGACGGGCCCTCGCCCAGGAATCCAGGTCGCCGAAAGTGAACCGGGCGTGATGGTGCGGCGAGCGGATCACCAACACGGCGAGCGCATCGGCCGGGAAGGAATCGCCGCCGAATTGTTCGCCACCGGTGACTTTGGGCAAGCCATCGAGGCGAATCGGCGATGCGCCAACAGCAGAACCGGATTGCGGCATGCGGTGGTCGAGGCTTTCAACGTGGCGCGAGGCATCCATCACCGCCGCGATGATTTTTCGGTAGCCGGTGCACCGGCACAGCACGCCTCCCAACGCATCCTGCGTTTCCACTTCGGTCGGGTTCGACCTCCGATCCAGAAGCGCGGTTGCCGCGACCAGCAGGCCGGGCGTGCAGATGCCGCATTGCGCCGCGCCATGATCGAGGAACGAGGCCTGCAGCGCCGACAGTTTTCCGTTGGCCAGGCCTTCGACCGTGGTTATCGCCGCGCCGGCTGCCGAGGCCGCCGGCATCAGGCAGGCGCAGACCGGTTCGCCGTCGACCAGCACCGTGCAGGCACCGCAATCGCCGGCGTCGCAACCGACCTTGGTGCCGGTCAGCCGCAAATCGTCGCGCAGCACCGAAGAGAGACGGCGCACTGGTGGCACAAAGACGCTGACGGCGGCGCCGTTGACCTCGAAGTCGATGTTGGCGCGCCCCATCCCGGGCTGAGCCTCGCTCATGCCAGGCTGAGCTTTATTCATGTTGGGCTGAGCTTTGCTCATGCCGCCACCTTGCCGCCGGCTGAATGGTCGATGGCGCCAAGCACGGCGCGGGCGACGATCTCGCGTGCCGCGTCCTGCCGATATTCGGCGCTACCGCGGACATCACCGATCGGTGAAAGCTCGTCCATTGGAGCGGACTGCACCGCGGCCGCGAGGGCATGGTTCGCGGGCTGGGCACGCAAGGCGGCTTCGACGCCGGTCAGACGTTTGGCGACCGCCGAGCAGGAACCAACGGCGACGGCGGCTTCACTGACGATGCCATTCTCGACAACGAGGCGCGCCGCCGCCATGGCGATGGAGATGACGAGATAGCGCCGCGCGCCAAGCTTTACGAAGGTGGATGAGCCGGTAGCAGCGGGTTTCGGGATGCGAATGGCGGTGACCATCTCGCCCGGCAGCAAGACCGTGCGACGATTGCCGAGGATGAATTCCTGCAGCGGCAAATAACGTGTTGCTTGTGCCGAGCGCAGTTCGACCTCGGCATCGAGCACCAGCAGTCCCGGCACGCCGTCGGCGGCCGGCGAGGCGTTACAAAGATTGCCGGCAATGGAGGCGACGTTCTGGATCTGCACGGAGCCGACTTCACGCGCGGCCTGCTTCAAGGCATCGAAGGCGGCCGGCAGAGGATATCGGATAAGATCGGTCCAGGTGGTGCGCGCGCCGATCAGCCAGTGAGTGTCAGTCTCGACAATGCCGCGCAACGCGGCCAGACCGTTAATGTCGAGGACATTGTCGCGAAAAGGTTTGCTGCCTTGCGCCGGATAGAAATCAGTGCCGCCGGCAAGAATGCGCCAGCGATCCTCGCCAAGCAAAGCGAGCGCCTCGTCGACCGTGGTGGGTTTCGCGTAACGGATCACGCCCTACCTTCCAAAACAAAAGGGACCTTCCCAGAAAAGGGCCGCCTCGAAAGAGCCTCCCGACGGATCCTGCCGGCGTCCGGACCGGTCAAATTCATTCGTATGCAAATGATATCAAGCCGACAGGAATTGTCAAAGCCAGAGTTTGCATTGCTGCCCGCGTCGTGCGGACCGGCACGCAATTGTTATGGCGCTGGAGGTTGACGCCGCCAGCCATCTGGTCAAGTTTCTGCGTCCGGTCGCGTCAGCGGTGGAGCCTGAGCCGAGACAGAGAAGAAGGAGGCCCCATGGCCGACGAAGCGCTTGTTGTCATCGACCTGCAAAACGACTTCTGTCCGGGCGGCGCGCTGGCGGTCAACGGCGGCGACGAGATCGTGCCTTTAGTCAACGATCTGATCCGGCGAACCGAGCATGTCGTGCTGACCCAGGACTGGCACCCCGCCGGCCATTCGAGCTTTGCCTCCAGCCATCCGGGCTCGCAGCCCTTCACGATGATCGATATGCCCTATGGGCCACAGACATTGTGGCCGGATCATTGCATCCAGGGCAGCCTGGGGTCCGATTTCCATTCGGGCCTGGCCTGGACCAAGGCCGAGCTTGTGATCCGCAAGGGTTTCCGCCCGGCGATCGACAGCTACTCGGCCTTTTTCGAGAACGACCATAAGACGTCGACGGGTCTCGCCGGCTATCTGCGCGAGCGCGGCATCGACACCGTGACCCTGGTGGGCCTGGCGACCGATTTCTGCGTAGCCTTTTCGGCGCTCGATGCGGTCAAGCAAGGCTTCAAGACGACGGTGCGGCTCGACGCCTGCCGCGGCATCGACCTCAACGGCTCCGTCGAGGCTATGCTGAAGCGGATGCGCGAGGCCGGCGTGGTGCTCGAAGACCAGGCCTCGGACTAGACCGTGGGGAACCGGGGGGGCTTCAGACGATTGTCCACGGTTTTGGCGGCTGGCACCTTGGCAGTCGCCGTCCTCCTGTTTCCGGGACTGACCTTCGCGGCGGAAGCCCACGAATTGCCCGGCGCGACCATGTCGCTGTGGTGGGCGCTGCCCTTTGCCGGCCTGCTGCTGTCGATCGCCACCGGGCCGCTGCTCTTCCATCACATCTGGGAACGCCACTATGACAAGATCACCGCACTGTGGGCGGCGCTGGTGGTGGTGCCGCTAGCGATCGCATTCGGTATCCCTTCGGCGAGCGAAGCAGTGCTGCACACGCTGCTCACCGAATACATGTCCTTCATCATCTTGCTGTTTGCGCTCTACACGATCTCGGGCGGCATCCTGCTTGCCGGCAACATCCATGGCACGCCAGCAGTGAATGCCGGCCTCCTTTTGGTTGGCGCCATCCTCGCCTCGGTCATCGGCACCACCGGCGCCTCGATGATCCTGATCCGGCCGATCCTGCGCGCCAACGACAACCGGCCGTTCAACGCCCATGTCGTCATCTTCTTCATCTTCCTGGTTTCCAACATTGGCGGTTCGCTGACGCCGCTTGGCGACCCGCCACTGTTCGTCGGCTTCCTGCGCGGCGTCGATTTCTTCTGGACGACGACCAATCTCTGGCGCGTGACGCTGTTCGTCGGCGGCCTGGTGCTGATCGCCTTCCTGGCGATCGACACCGTCCTGCACCGCCGCGAAGCCGGTGCGGCGAAGATCAAGGATCCGACACCGGATACGACAGTGCGGCTTCGTGGCCTGGCCAATCTGCCGCTGCTGGCCGGCGTGATCGGCGCGATCCTGCTTTCCGCCAGCTGGAAGCCGGGTATCAGCCTTTCCATCCTTGGCGTCAGCCTCGAGCTGCAGAACCTGGTGCGCGACGCCATCATCCTGGCGCTCGCCTTCCTGTCGCTTCGCGTCTCATACAAGAGCCATCGCGAGGCAAACGGCTTCACCTGGGGCCCGATCGCCGAAGTCGCAAAATTGTTTGCCGGCATCTTCATCTGCATCGTGCCGGTCATCGCCATCCTCAGGGCCGGCCATGAGGGCGCGCTTGCACCGCTGGTCGCGCTCGTCACCTCGCCCACGGGCCAGCCCAACGACCTCGCCTATTTCTGGCTGACCGGGGCGCTGTCGTCGTTCCTCGACAACGCGCCAACCTATCTGGTGTTCTTCGAACTCGCCGGCGGCGATGCACAGCATCTGATGACCGAAGCCGCCGCGACGCTGGCGGCGATCTCGACCGGCGCTGTTTTCATGGGCGCCAACACCTATATCGGCAACGCACCGAACTTCATGGTCTTTGCCATCGCCAGGCATCGCGGCGTCAAGATGCCGGGCTTCTTCGGCTACATGGCGTGGTCGGGCCTTGTCCTGATCCCAACATTCTTGATCGCCGGCTTTCTGTTCTTCGGCTGATCAGCCGACGCCGACATAGCGCCGGACGGCAGAAGGATCGGCGCGCAGCTCTTCTACATCGACGGTCTCGCGGTTGCGGCCATTTTCGATGAAGCAGACGCGGTCGGCAACCGACAGCACCGCATCGACGCGCTGCTCGACAAGGATGGTCGAGACGCCGAGCTCGCGCAGCTTGGCCACCGTCTCGCGGATCTTTGCGATCATCGACGGCATCAACCCTTCGGTCGGCTCGTCGAGCAGCAGCACCTGCGGTTCGAGACATAGCGCACGAGCCATGGCCAGCATCTGCTGCTCGCCGCCCGACAAAGTACCTGAGCGTTGTCTCAACCGCTGGCGCAGCAGCGGGAAGAGATCGAGCACGTTCTCGCGGGTCGCCTTGCCCTTGGCGCGCGCCATCAGGCCGATCTCGATGTTTTCGGCCACCGTCATCTCGGCAAACAACCGTCTGCCTTGCGGCACATAGGCGACGCCGGCTTTCGGCACCTCATGCGCCGGCAGGCCGGTCAATTCCTTGCCGTCGAGCCTGATCGAGCCGGCGCTTGCCGGAACCAGGCCCATGATCGCCTTCAGTGTCGTCGTCTTGCCGGCGCCGTTGCGGCCGAACAGGCAAAGCACCTCGCCCTTATTCAGCACGAGGTCGAGGCCGTAGAGCACCTGGACCTCGCCGTAGAAGCAGTCGAGCCCGGAGATGGTCAGCGCCTCAAGCGGTGTTTCGGTCATGGGGTCGTCCCCAGATAGGCTTGCTGCACCTCGGCGTTGGCGCGGATCGCCTCGGGCGTGCCCTCGGCGAGAATCCTGCCGGCGTTGAAGACGGTGATGCGGTCGGCAAGCTGCATGACGACCGGCATGTTGTGCTCGATCAGCAGCACGGTGGCGCTTTTGGCGATCTCGCGCACCAGCTGAATAAAATTGTCGATCTCGCTGTCGGCCAGGCCTTGCGTCGGCTCATCGAGGATCAGCAGGCGCGGCTTCAGCGCCAGACCCATCGCCACTTCGAGCAGGCGCTGATGGCCATAGGAGAGCTGTCCGGCCGGCATGTGGGCGCGGGCGGCGAGGCCGGTGCGCTCGAGCGCCGCCATGACGCCGGTTCGGACCGCACCCTTCGAACGGCCATCGGTCAGCGTGCGCTGGACCGGCAGCGCGACATTGTCGTAGGCAGAAAGGTTGGCGAAGACACTGGTGATCTGGAAGGTGTAGGCGATGCCGAGCCGAACCCTGGCGTAGGCCGGCAGGTTGGTGATGTCGGCGCCATCGAAGACGATCATGCCTGACGAGGGCTGGATGCGGCCGCTGACCAGGCTGACGAAGGTGGTCTTGCCGGCGCCGTTGGGACCGATGACGGCGCGGATCTCGCCCTGCATCAGCGCGAAGTCGACGCCGTCGACGGCACGCAGACCGCCGAAACTGCGCGACAGGCCCTTGGTCGTCAGCAGCGG
This sequence comes from Mesorhizobium sp. CNPSo 4689, assembly GCF_057784325.1. Taxonomy (NCBI): domain Bacteria; kingdom Pseudomonadati; phylum Pseudomonadota; class Alphaproteobacteria; order Hyphomicrobiales; family Phyllobacteriaceae; genus Mesorhizobium; species Mesorhizobium sp. CNPSo 4689. Next base: position 58,540 of record NZ_JBWLUZ010000001.1, on the reverse strand, counting down.
CATCATGGCAGCCACCCAAGCCAGCGCTGGCGTATGCTGCCCAGAATGCCTTTCGGGAAGAACAGCACCAGCAAGATGAGCGCGATGCCGACGATCAGCAGATAGGCGGAGGTGAAGCCGCTGGTGATGTCGATGACATAGTACATGAACAGCGTGCCGATCAACGGACCGAGCGTGGTGGCGGCACCGCCCAAGAGCACCCAGAGCAGCGGCAGGATGGAATATTGCACCGAGGCGAAGCTCGAGCCGACATAGCCGAACAGCAGCACATAGGCGGCGCCCGAGGCCGCGCAGATGGTGCCGGAGACGATAACGGCGATGAGCTTGTTGGAGAAGGTGTCGTAGCCCAGCATCTTCGTCCGCTCCTCGTTCTCGCGGATGGCGACCAGCACGCGGCCATATCTGGAGCGAACGATGGCAAGCGTGACCAGCAGCACGATCGAAAACAATGCCAGCGCGCTCATGTAGCGCACGGTCGGGTTGGTCAGGTCGAGCGACGCTGAGCCGAGGACAAGGACGCGCGCCGCTTGCTGAACGACCAGACCCTGGTCGCCGCCGGTCCATGACGCGAAATAGAGGATGACCAGGTAAAACACCTGCGCGAACATCATGGTGACGATCATGAAGGCGACACCCGTGGTGCGCAGCGCCAGCAGGCCGATCACCAGCGCCAGAAGCGCGCCGCAGGCAAGGCCGGCGGCAAAGGCGGCAGGCACGTTCCATCCCAGATGATAGACGGTTAGCCCGGCGCCATAGAGCCCGGCGGAAAAGAACATGGCGTGGCCGAGGCTGAGCAGCCCGACATAGCCGAACAGCATGTTGTAGCCCATGGCGAAGACCGCCAGCACCATGATGCGGGCAAGCAGGCCGTGGTGATAGTCCGGCAAAACGAAGCTGAGCGCAAAGAGCAGGGCGATGACGCCGAGATGCAGCGCATAGGGCTTTGCCGGCGAAGCTTCGGTCATCGAGATGCCGTCCCGAACAGACCCTGCGGCCGGAACACCAGCACCATGGCGACCAGGAAAGTGGCGATGATCTTGGCCAGCGTCGGCGAGAAGTACACCGAGATGATGCCGTCCGACAGGCCGATCAGCACGGCGGCGACGACGGTGCCGCGCAGCGAGCCGAGGCCGCCGATGATGACGACGATGAAGGATAGCAGCAGCGGGTCCTGGCCCATCAGGTAGTGCGCCTGGCTGATCGGCACGATCAGCACCGCGGCGATGGCCGCCAGCATGGCGCCGAGCGCGAAGACGCCGCCATAGACGCGGTCGACCGGAATGCCGAAGGCCTGCGCCGTCTCGCTGTCATACTGCGTGGCGCGCATGACAAGGCCGATCTTCGTGCGTGTCAGCACCAGCCATGTCGCGACGAGCAGAAGTGCCGAGGCCACGATGACCGACAGCTTGTAGCCGGAGTAGCCGAACCACGGCAGAAGGATGCGATAGGTGAAAGGCGGCTCCACGGGGCGCGCCTCCGGACCGTAGAAGGTCAGTGCCAGTTGCTGGATGATGTAGAGCATGCCGATGGTGGCGACGATGGTGGCTTCGGGATTGTAATTGAGCCGGCGCAGCACCAGTCGTTCCGCGACCAGCGCTATTGCGCCGACGATCAATGGCGCCAGCACCAGCGCGGCCAGGAAGCCGATCGCCGGGTGGCCCGAAATCGCCGTCGAGATCGCCCAGGCCAGCACCGCGCCCAGCATGAAGAACTCGCCATGGGCGACGTTGACGACGCGCATGACGCCGAACACCAGCGACAGGCCAAGCGCCGTCAGCGCCAGCACGGCGGAGGTGACGAGGCCTTCGAGGGCGGCAAGGAGGAGATGGGGTCCGAAGTGCATTGGCTAAGCACCGGCGGATGCGCGAAGCACCCCCCTCTGTCCTGCCGGACATCTCCCCCTCAAGGGGGGAGATTGGCAGTTCCTGCGAAGGCGGCCACCTACCAGCCTTGGCGATTGGCGAAAGTGATGAAGACAGCCAATCTCCCCCCTTGAGGGGGAGATGTCCGGCAGGACAGAGGGGGGCGGCCTGGCGCTCACGCTTGCTAGAGCAGCCTACAGCGCCTGCGTCGTGTAATCCCCCTCCGGCTCGTAAAGACCGTCCTCGATCTTGGTCTTGTGGACGACCTTCAGCTTGCCGCCTTCGACCTTGGAGATGTTCTGGATACCAAAACACTGGTGGATCTTGCCGTTGAAGGTTTTCGGCCCCTGCGGGTGCTCGGGTCCCTCGGCGAACTCGGTCAGCGCCTCGGTCGCCTCAACCAGCTTGGCGCGATCTTCCGGACCTTTGTAGCCGGCATCTTCCATCGCCTTCTTGACGATGTAGAGCGTTTCCCAGCAGCCGAACATGTGCGACGCGGTGGAGACATCCTTGGGATCGCCTACAGCCGCGCCATTGTCGTCGATGCCGACGGCAGCGCGGTAGGCCTTCTGCGCGGCGGAATCGTCCGGCTGCGCATAGCGCGGCGAGCCTTCCCAGAAATGGCTGCCATCGAGGAATTCCAGCCCGGGGCTGTTGATGTCGGTGGCTTCCAGCGAATCCATGAAGCCGAACAGCTGCGGCCGGTTGGAGCCGTAGAACTCGCCGAGCTCCTTGACGAAGGTGAGCACCGCCGGACCGACCATGACGTGGTAAATCACCTCGGTTTCTGCCGGAATCTGCGGGAAGTATTTGGTGAAGGAGGACTCCGTCGGCGGAATCGCGATCTGGGCGATGACATCCGCGCCTTGAGCCTTCAGTGCCGGCGGCAGGTAATCGCGGTGGTCGTAGCCGAAGGCGAAGTCGGGGAATATCTGCGTCACCTTCTTGCCGGCATTGGCGGCGATCCACGGCGCCATCGACTGGATCTGGCTCTTCACGTCGGTGATGCCGGGCTGGAAGACGTAGCGGTTGAGCTTGGTCGAAGCGACGTGATGGCCTTCGCTGACGACGAAATAGGGAATCTTGGCCTCGCCGGCAGCGGGCGCCGAGCCGATGACGACATGCGAGAACAGCGTGCCGAAGACGATGTCGGTCTTGTGCTGAGTGGCGAACTTGCCGACCACCTCGGCGCCGCGGGCGGGATCGGTGCCGTCGTCCTCGATCACCACCTCGACCGGGCGGCCGTTGATGCCGCCGGCATCGTTGATCGCCTTGACGGCGGCAGCGGTGGTCTTCTCGTACCAGCGGCCATAGGCGGCGCCGATGCCGGTGCGGTGCGACTGGAAGCCGATCTTGACCGGTGCCGAGCTCTGCGCCTGGCTGTAGCGGACGAAGCCCGGAGCGACCGCGAGGCCGGCGCCGGCGGCGAGGCCCTTCAGTGCGGTGCGGCGGCTAAGAGTGCTTTTGGAGAGATCGAAAAACCCATTCTTGTCAGTCACGGCAGTTCCCCTTTTTTGAGTTTTGACCAATGGCTGTAACGAGGCGGGCCACTCCTTGCAGGAGGACCGAAATTGCATGTGTACAAACTAAATCACCAAAGCCCCGACGTGGCAAGCGAGCTTTGCCCAAAGGGATGTGGTCGCCTTGTGTCATCCCGCTGTCGGCGTGGCAAGCAGCCAAAGGCCGAAGACGGTATTGGCGATCATCAGCACGGTGAGCGGCAATTGGCTGAGTGCCGCACGCGACGGAACTGGGTGCAGCCGCCAGGCGAGATCGTGGGCGACGAGCACTGCGAGCATATGGCCGGCGATGATGATTCCGGCCTGCAGATTCCACAGCCACCAGGCCGAGTCGGCACCGGCAACGACGCCAGCTTCGATCTGCATGGCAGAGGTGCCAAAGAGGTTCCAGCCGAGCGCAAACGGGTCGGACAGGGCGGCAATCGCATACTGGCCGTCGACCAGCAGCGCCGTCAGATAGTGCGCTACATGATAGGCGAGCGCGATCGGCACGATCGACCAGACCAGCAGACCTGTCGCTTGACCGAAGGAGTGCCGGCTGGCGGCAAGGCGCTGGCCGAGCACGACGGCAAGCATGAATGCCGCTGCCAGCAGCACGAATGTCAACACGAGGCCGAAACTGCCGACGCCGATCACCGCGGTGCGGCCCGGATATTCGAGCGGATTGATGCCGAACAGGTCGAGCCAGAAAAAGGTTTTGGACAGGCCGTCGAAGGATACCGATGAGAGGGCAAGCAGCAGAAAGGCGATGCCGCCTGCCGACAGCGGCTCGGTCGCGCGCAGCTTGGCGCCCGGCCAGCAGAGATTGAGCCGGCCGTCTTCATCGCGCTCGACTTTATTGCGCTCAAGGAGGGCGAAACGCGCCACCATGGCGAAGAAAACCGTCAGGAACTCACAGCGGCGGCTCCAGGCGCGATAGCCGAAGACAAGCATGGCGATGAAGGTCAGCAGCCAGTAGAGGCCGGCAGCAAATGCCAGCCGCGCCGGATCGTCGGGCGCCGGATCAATCAGCTCGAACCAGGCGAAGGCGAAGAACAGGATGACCGCCGGCCAGCTGCCGAGCCATGCGGGCAGGCGCGTTTCCTGCGCCTCGCCTTCGCGCCCGATCAGGCGACTGATGATGCGCCATGGTCCATACCAGGGATTGAGCCACGACCAGAGATCGCCGAGTACCCCCTGCAACATGGCCAAGCCCACCCACAGCAGCGTCCATATGACAAGGGGCAGCGGGTTGGAGAGCGGATCGCGGCTGCCGAACAGGCCGGCGGCGATGAGGATTGCGAAGCCGGCAAAAGAGATCAGGCTGGTGATCGTGCGGAGCCCGTCGCTAAAGACGAAAAGCGGCAGGCGCCGACGCCAGAAGCGGTCGAGGGCGTCGGGCGGCAACAGGGCCAGGACGAGGAAGCTGGCGGCGACAGCCAAGGCACCGCCGGCGATGTAGTAGCCGGTCGGGAGAAGGAGGACGTGGCCGAGATCGGAGGCGTGGGCGAAGGCGGGAGTGGGGAGGAGTGTCAGGGCAGCAGTATGAAGGGCTAACCAGTGACGAAAGCGCTCTACGGCGCCCCCCTCTGTCCTGCCGGACATCTCCCCCACTTGGGGGGAGATTGGCGGTTTCGCCGCCGGCTCTTCCCTTGCAGCGTCGAAAATTGGCGAAGGCGGAGAGGAGATCGCAATCTCCCCCCTTGTGGGGGAGATGTCCGGCAGGACAGAGGGGGGCGCGACGGAACTCAGCCTATCCAAATTTGCCATCCCGGACGCTGACGCCGGATCAAACCAGATGTCGGCGCAGGCTGCCGTCCGACTCCTCACACCTTGACCAGCTGCTCCACGCGATCCTTCGCCCCGAAAATCCTGAGATACCGCTCGATCTCCTTCAGGTCCCCCGTAGCCTTGGCCGGGTTGTCGGACAGCTTGACCGCCGGGCGGCCATTCGCCTCGGTGACCTTGCAGACCAGCGAGATCGCGTCGAGGCTGTTGGTCTCCGTCGGCGCGCAGCCCTCAAAGTCGTTGGTCAGGTTGGTACCCCAGCCGAAGGACATGCGCACCTTGCCCTTGAAGTGGCGGTAGGTCTCCTCGATGGTCTCGACCTCCAACCCGTCGGAGAAGATCAGCAGCTTCTGCCTGGGATCCTTGCCCCTCTCGCGCCACCAGGAAATGATCTTCTCGCCGCCCTCGATCGGCGGCGCGCTGTCGGGACGGAAGCCGGTCCAGTCGGCGACCCAGTCCGGCGCGTCGCGCAGGAAGGACGCGGTGCCGAAGGCGTCGGGCAGCACGATCAAGAGATTGCCACCATAGTAGCGCTGCCAGTCCTGCAGCACCTTGTAGGGCGACTGTTTCAGTTCCTTTTCGGAATTGGCGAGAGCTGCAAACACCATCGGCAGTTCATGCGCGTTGGTGCCGAGCGCCTCGAGGTCGTTGTCCATGGCCAGAAGCACGTTGGAGGTGCCGGTGAAGGCCTCGCCGATGCCTTCCTTGAGCGCCTCGACACACCAGCGCTGCCACAGGAAGGAATGGCGGCGGCGCGTGCCGAAATCGGAGATGCGGATGCCGGGCAAGGCCTTCAGCCGCTCGGTCTTGGCCCACATCTTGGCCTTGGCGCGGGCATAAAGCACATCGAGCGCAAAGGGGCCGAAGGCGCGCATGGCCGCGCGAGATCGGAGTTCATTGATAATAGCCAGCGCCGGGATCTCCCACAGCGTCGTGTACATCCACGGGCCGCTGAAGGAGAGCTCATACTGGCCGTCGCGCTTGGACAGCTCGTAGTCCGGCAGCTGGAAATCTTCGAGCCAGGCGAGGAACTCCGGTTCGAAGATCTGCTTGCGGCCATAGAAATTGTTGCCGCCCAGCCAGATCATCTCCTTCTTGGAGAAGCGCAAGGTGCGGGCGTGGTCGAGCTGGTCGCGCAGCTCCGCCTCGTCGATCTCCTCGGCGAGGCGCACCGAAGTGGTGCGGTTGATCAGCGAGAAGGTGGCGTCCACCTTGGGATACATGCCCCAGATCATCTGCAGCATCAAAAGCTTGTAGAAATCGGTGTCGAGCAGGCTGCGGACGATCGGGTCAAGCTTCCAGGTGTGGTTGTAGACGCGCCGCGCTATATCGGTCTTTGCCATATCTCGTGCCGCCTTCGCTGCTCGCTTCCCGCGAAATGCCTCTTAGCATTGAATTTTTGAAAGCGCCTCCCGCTTTGCGGCCTGGCCCGACAAAAAGCGACCGCTGCGCAAGCGCCGGGTTTACTTGAAACGGCCTCAAGAAGCGCTCTTGGTGCCGATCACCCGCAGCGCCGGACGCTTCCTGCGGATGCCGATGCGGCCGGCCACCGGCGCGTCGGCGCGGCCGTCGGCCTGTTCCTTCTCGGCAAACAGCCAGTCGATGAACAGCTGCACGATCGGCGCCGAACGCATCTCGTTGCGGCAGACGACGTAAAAATCGTCGACCGCCGGCACCGACAGGCTGAACGGCGCAACCAGCAGGCCCCTGGCAAGCAGCGTGCTTGCCGTCACGGAATCGCCAAGCGCCACACCATGGCCATGCACCGCGGCCTCCGTTGCCGTGCGGGCGTCGCCGAGATGGTGGCGGCGGCCGCGCTCGAGATCCAGCCCGTCGGCGGCGGCAAGCCAGGTGTGCCATTCGCGGCCGTCGTCGCCATGCAGGAAGACATGGTCCGCGAGATCGCGGACGGTGCGGATCGGGCGGTTGTTGATCAGCGTCGGGCTGACCACCGGGAACAATTCGAGGCCCGACCATTTGCGCATCCAGCAGTCGCTCCAGCTGCCGTCGCCATAATGCACGCAGACATCGATGTGCGGCGCGCGGATGTCCCTGGCGTCGTTGGACGGGACAAGCGTCAGCCTGATGTCGGGATATTGCGACATGAAGCTGCCGAGCCGGGGCGCCATCCACAAAAGCAGCAGCGCCGGCACGCAGGAGACCGAGAGCGTGCCGGCACTGGCCGGCCTGGTCATGCGCTGGGTGGCGGCGGCGATGCCGTCGAAGGCGCTCGACACCGCCGGCAAGAGTTCGGCGCCGTGCGGCGTGAGTTTCACCCGCTGTCCGGCGCGCTCGAACAGCTTGACGCCGAGCGATTGCTCGAGCGCCTTGATCTGGTGGCTGATGGCGCCGTGCGTGACATTGAGCTCGGTCGCCGCCTTGGTCAGCGAGGCGTGGCGTGCCGTCGCCTCGAAGGCGCGCAGCGGATTCAACGGGGGCAGACGCTTGGCCATCGGCACTCGCTAAGCATGATCCCGGGGCCGGTTTTCGGACAAGATCGCGCGCCAAATTGATTGTGAGATTTTCTCACAGTAATTACACTAACAATATCAATTGATTTTTCAATCCAGCTGCCGGACACTTTGAACCAGAGCAGCATCAAGACGTGAAATTCGAAGGCAGCCAGAGCGGGACAGCGGTCCGGCCGGATGGTGGTCAGTTCGCCAAGCGTCGCCGAGGCCTTTCGAGTCATCATTCAGACAGGAGGAGACCGACATGGGTTATGATCGCGGCAAGCTCGAAGCGTTGCGTCGCAAATATGGCGAAGGCCATGGCGGCGAGATGTTCGACCCGAAATTCCGCAAGGTCGCCGACAAGATCTTTTCAAAGAGCGGCACGCGGCTGGCGCCCTATTCCGGCATCCCGACCTTCCTTGCAGCACCCTATCGCGAAATTGCCGCCGACAATCCGGACTTCGGCGACCTGCAGGTGGCGATCATCGGCGTCCCGATGGATCTCGGCGTCACCAACCGGCCGGGTTCGCGCTTCGGGCCGCGGGCGCTGCGCGCCATCGAACGCATCGGCCCTTACAACCACGTCCTGGAATGTGCTCCAACGCATGAGCTTCGGGTCGCCGACATCGGCGACGTGCCGTTCCAGAGCCGCTACCGGCTGGAGACCAGCCATGAAGACATCGAGCGCCGTACCAACCAGATCGTCGATGCCGGCGTGATCCCGCTTTCAGTCGGCGGCGACCATTCGATCAGCCATCCGATCCTGAAGGCGGTCGGCAAGAAGGTGCCGGTCGGCATGATCCATATCGACGCCCACTGCGACACCAGCGGCCTGTTCGACCTGACCAAGTTCCATCATGGCGGGCCGTTCCGCAACGCGGTGCTGGACGGCGTGCTCGACCCGTCGCGCACCATCCAGATCGGCATCCGCGGCGCGGCCGAGTATCTGTGGGAATTCAGCTACGAATCCGGCATGACCGTGGTGCATGCCGAGGAGGTGACCGGCCTCGGCATCCCCGCCATCATCGAGAAGGCGCGCAAGATTGTCGGCGACGGCCCGACCTACATCTCCTTCGACGTCGACAGCGTCGATCCGGCCTTCGCGCCGGGCACCGGCACGCCGGAGATCGGCGGACTGACGACGCGCGAGGTGCTCGAACTGCTGCGCGGCCTCAAGGGCCTCAACATCGTCGGCGGCGACGTCGTCGAGGTGGCGCCGCAGTATGACGCGACCACCAACACCGCTCATGTCGGCGCTCAGATTCTGTTCGAGATCCTGAGCCTGATGGTGTTCAGCCCGGCGATCACGAGCAAAGGATCCTGACACTAGACAAATCGAAGGCGGCCGCCGCGCTGGAGCCGGCGGCCGGCCTCAAACAAACAAGCTTCCAGCAGGGGAACGACAATGACTTTTCACATGAAGCTCAAATCATCCATCGCCGCCGTGCTGATGCTCGGCGCGACCGGCTTTGGTTTCACCACGCAGGCCAATGCCGACGCGGTCGACGACATCGCCAAGGCCGGCGCGATCAATGTCGGCATCTTCTCCGATTTCCCGCCCTTCTCCTCGGCCAGCGCCGACATGAGCATCAAGGGCTATGACATCGACGTGGCGCAGGCCATCGCCGATTCCCTGAAGGTCAAGCTCAACCTGGTCAGCGTCACCGGCCAGAACCGCATCCCATATCTGACCGACAAGCGCGTCGATATTTTGATGAGCGTCGGCTACTCCAAGGAGCGCGAGCAGGTGATCGATTTCGCCGCCGCCTACGCCCCTTACTACATCGCGGTCATCGGCCCGGCCGCACTTGCGGTCAAAGGCAAGGAAGACCTCGCCGACAAGTCGATCGCAGTCAACCGCGGCACGCTGGAGGACACCTCGCTGACCGAGGCAGCGCCGGCTTCGGCCGACATCCGCCGCTTCGACAACTACAACGCCGTCATCCAGGCCTTCATCTCCGGCCAGACCCAGTTGATGGTGGTCGGCAACGATGTCGGCGCCCAGGTGCTGGCCAAGCAGGACGCGCTGCAGCCGGAGCAGAAATTCCAGTTGCTCACTTCGCCTTCGCATATCGGCCTCAACAAGAACGAGGACCGGCTGAAGCAGGCGGTCAACGACGCGGTCGCCAAGATGCTGGCCGACGGCAAGCTGGATGAGAGCTCGAAGGCCTGGCTGAAGACGCCGCTCAATCCCGACAACCTCAAGGATTGATGCCAGAGTCGTTGATACTTAGAGCGGCTCAGCTTTTGATGAACCGCCGGACCCGCTCTAAGTATTTGTTTTTACGCAATTCCGGACGGGACCTATCGTCATGGGCTACAGCCTCGACTTCGGCTGGCTTGCGGGTGCTGTGGGCGCGATCGCGCGCGGCGCGGCCACGACGATGCTGTTGATCGTCGTGACCACGTTCGTGGGAACGCTGCTCAGCATCCTCGGCGCGGCCGGCCGGCGAAACGGCCCGCTGCTGCTGAAGCGGGCGATTGGCGTCTATGTCGAGGTGATGCGCAACACGCCGTTCCTGGTGCAGCTGTTCTTCATCTTCTTCGGCCTGCCCAGCCTCGGCATCAGGCTCGATCCGATCCTGGCCGCCATGCTGGCGATGACGCTCAACATGGCGGCCTACACGATCGAGATCGTCGGCGCCGGGCTCGACGCGGTACCGCGCGGACAGACGGAAGCAGCACTGGCGCTCGGGCTCAGGCCACGCCAGGTGTTCGTCAAGATCGTGCTGCCGCAGGCGCTGAAGGTGATCTACCCGGCGCTGACCAGCCAGGTCGTCATCATGATGCTGGAATCCGCCGTCGTGTCGCAGATCGCCGTGCGGGAACTGACCTACGAGGCAGACATGCTGCAGGCACGCACCTTCCGCGCCTTCGAAACCTATTTCGTGGTGACGATGGTCTATCTGGCGCTGTCGATGGGCCTGCGCCGGCTGCTGGTGTCAGGCGGACGCCGCGTTCTGGGAGCCGGTGTGTCATGATCGAATTCACCTTCTGGGATATTCTGCGCAACCTCTTGCTCGCCGCGCGCTGGACGGTGCTTTTGTCGCTTGCCGCTTTCGTCGGCGGCGCGCTGGTCGGCCTCGTCGTGCTGTTCTTCAGGATCGCCAAAAACAAGTGGAGCCGGCGCATTGCTTCCGGCTACATCGCGCTGTTCCAGGGCACGCCGCTCCTGATGCAGCTGTTCCTGATGTTCTTCGGCCTGCCGATGCTCGGCCTGCGCATCGAGCCGTGGACGGCGGCGGTGCTCGGCCTCACCTTCTTCGCCAGCGCCTACCTGGCCGAGATCTGGCGCAGCGGCGTCGCCGCGTTGCCGCAGGGACAGTGGGATGCCGGCGCCAGCCTCGGCCTCCACTATCTGCAGGAGCTGAGGCTGATCATCCTGCCGCAGGCGTTCTCGATCACCCGGGCGCCGACCGTCGGCTTCCTGGTACAGCTAATCAAATCGACAGCGCTGACCTCGATCATCGGCTTCGAGGAACTGGTCAGGACATCCAACGCCATCAACAACGCCACCTTCGAGCCGTTCAAGGTCTACGGGCTGGTGGCGCTGATCTTCTTCGTCATGTGCTTTCCACTGACGCAATACGCCCGCACGCTCGAACAACGAGCGGCGGCCCACTGACGCCAGGCGGCGAAACAGTGTGTGAAGGGAACCCGCCGGTTAGCCGGCATCAACTGAGGAGAAACGAGATGAACAGACTGATCGGAAAATCCCTGACACGGCGCGGCGTGCTTGGCGCCGGCCTCGCAACGGCAGGCATGCTCGCCATGCCTTCGATCCTGCGGGCGCAGGACAAGTCGCTGAAGGTCGGCGTCTATGGCGGCTACTTCAAGAAATCCTTCGACGAGCATGTCTTCCCGGATTTCACCAAGGCAACCGGTATCGCGGTCGAATCCGTCGCCGAGCCGACCGGCGAGGCCTGGCTGGTGCAGCTCGAACAGGCGGCCAAGGCCGGGCAGGCGCCGGCCGACCTTTCGATGATGTCGCAGGGCTCAACGATAAAGGGCCAGTCGACCGAATTGTGGACGCCGCTCGATACGTCGAAATTCAAGCACTACAACGACCTGTTGCCCCGCTTCGTCAACAAGTATCCGGACGGCCGCGTTGCCGGCATCGGTGCCGTTGCCTGGTGGATCACGCTGGTCACCAACACCGATGTCTACAAGGACGCGCCGACATCGTGGGCCGCACTGTGGGACAAGGCCAACGAAGACAAGCTCGGCCTGCTGGCGCTTGCCTCCAACTCGTTCCTGCTCGAAGTGACTGCCAAGACCTTCATGGGCGGTACCAACGCGCTCGACAGCGAGGACGGGCTGAACAAGGCGTTCGAAAAGCTCGCCGAGGTCAAGCCGAACGTCCGCCTCTGGTACCGCGACGAGGCGCAGTTCGAGCAGGCCTTGAAGTCGGGCGAGATCCCGATGGGCCAATATTATCACGACGTCACCGGGCTCGCGGCCGCCGACGGCTTCCATGTCCGCTCGACCTTCCCCAAGGAAGGCGGCATCCAGGATTCCGGCAATTGGGTGCTGTCGCGCGCCTCGACCAAGGTCGACGAGGCGCACGCCTTCATCGACTATATGAGCCAACCTTCGATGCAGGGTCTCATGTCGCGCAAGGTCGGCACGACGCCGACGCTCAAGAAAGAGGTGCTCGACCTCAAGCCAGAAGAGTTCGCCGCGGTGTCGTCGGACATCGAGCCGATCATCCCGCGCTACGACCTCTATACGTCGAAGGCCGACTGGATCAACCAGAAGTGGACCGAGCTGATCGTCGGCTAAGCCGACCTGCATTAACCTGACCGGCCGCCGGATAGCCTCCGGCGGCCCTTGCAGTGCAATGCCTGAGAGGGGTGAGTCATGTCCGGATTGAACATCAACGCCATCACCAAGAAATTCGGCAGCTTCGCCGCCGTCGACAATGTCCAGCTCAACGTACCGCACGGCACTTTCGTGTGCCTGCTCGGGCCATCGGGTTGCGGCAAGACCACGCTGCTACGCATGATTGCCGGGCTGGAGGAGCCGACCAGCGGCGCCATCGTGCTCGACGGCGAGGACATCACGCCGCTGCCGACGCACAAGCGCAATCTCGGCATGGTGTTCCAGTCGTTGGCGCTGTTTCCGCATCTTTCTGTCGGAGACAACATCGCCTATGCGCTGCGCATTCGCGGCGCCTCGAAGGAAGAGCAGAAGAAACGCGTCGACGAGTTGCTGAGCCTGATCCACCTGCCCGGCTTTGCCGATCGCCCGGTGGCGAAACTGTCGGGCGGCCAGCGCCAGCGCGTGGCGATCGCCCGTGCCTTGGCGCTGTCGCCGAAACTGTTCCTGCTCGACGAGCCGCTCTCGGCGCTCGACGCCAAATTGCGCGAGGCCATGCAGGTGGAATTGCGCCAGCTGCAGCAGCGGCTCGGCATCACCACCATCGTCGTCACCCACGACCAGCGCGAAGCAATGACCATGGCCGACCTTGTCGTCGTCATGGGCCACGGCAAGATCCTGCAGGCGGCGCCGCCGATCGAAATCTACCGCAAACCGGCCGACGCTTTCGTCGCCGACTTCATCGGCATCACCAATTTGTTGCCGGCCGAAGTCGACAGCGCCGGGCGCACCACCATCCTCGGCACCGCCTTTCCCGGCCTTGCCATGCCGGCGGGACAAAGCAAGGCCTCGGTGTCGATCCGTCCCGAGGACGTGCATCTCGGCGCTCCCGGCGGATCGGCAATCACCGGCGAGGTGAGTTTCGTGCGCGATCTCGGCGGCACCATCGAGACCTTCGTCGAGGTCGGCGGCACCAGCATCATCGCCGTGACGACGCCGCGCGAGCGGCATGACGTGCCGGTCGGCGCCAAGGTCGGCGTCACGCTGCCGCCCGCAAGCTGCGTGGTGCTCGGCTCATGAGACGCGAAGCTCCAAAGTCGGTAGCCGACTACACGCCGCTGTTCTTTCCGGCGCTGATGCTGATCGTCTTCTTCGTCGTGCCGTTCTCGACGATGATCGCGGTGAGCTTCTTCAAGCGCAACCCTTCCGGCTTCTACACGCCGGATTTCGTGTTCGACAATTACGCACGCTTCCTGTCGATGTTCTTCGGCGGCGTGCTCGGCTTTTCGCTGATGCTGGCGGTGCTGGTCGCCGTCTGCTGCGTCGCCATCGCCTTCCCCTTCACCTATCTTTTGACGCGGCGCCCGCGCCGCGTGCAAACGCTGTGGCTGGTCGGGCTGTTGTCGGTGCTGTCGCTGTCGGAGGTCATCATCGGCTTTGCCTGGTCGACACTGTTTTCGCGCACCGCGGGCATCACCAATCTGTTCGTGGCGATCGGGCTGATGGACAAGCCGGTGGCGCTGCTGCCGAGCTTCGGCGCGGTGCTGACCGGCATGGTCTACCAGGCGCTGCCCTACACGATCCTGGTGCTCTACCCCGCCCTCGTGCGCCTCGACCCGACACTGCTCGAGGCGGCGCGCACGCTTGGCGCCTCGCCGGTTCGGGCCTTCTTCAACGTCGTGGCGCCGGCGCTCCGAAACACCATCGTGGCAACGCTGATCATGGTCTTCGTGTTTGCGCTTGGTTCCTATCTGTTGCCGCAGATTCTCGGACGGCCGCAACACTGGACACTTTCGGTGCTGATCACCGACCAGGCGATCTATCAGTCCAACATGCCTTTCGGGGCGGCGATGGCGGTGTTCCTGGTGCTGATCTCGCTGGCGCTGGTTGGAATGACGCTGCTCGTTGGACGCAAGGAGAACGCGCTATGACCGAGACCTGGCTTCGCCGCTTCTATTTCGGCCTCGTCGCCCTGTTCCTGGCGGCGCCGCTCATCGTCGTTGCCGGCGTCTCGGTCAACGAGAAGCAGGACCTGGCTTTCCCGCCGGTCGGCTTCTCGCTGGCGTGGTACGCACAGATCTTCACCGACCCGGAATGGCGGCTGGCGCTGATCCATTCGGTGACGCTCGCCGTCTGCTCGGCGGCGATCGCGGTGGCCATCGCACTGCCGCTGGCCTGGTTCCTGTGGCGGCGCATCGCGCCATGGGCGAACATTTTTCAGGTGCTGGGGCTCGCGCCCTTCATCCTGCCGCCTGTCATCACGGCGCTCGGCTTCCTCAGCTTCTGGGCGACGGTCGGGCTGTTCGGCCAGTTCTTCACCGCAATCATCAGCCACGCCATCTTCTTCGTGACACTGCCGCTGGTGACGCTGTCGCTGGGTTTTGCCTCGATCGACCGCTCGCTGGTCGAGGCCGCCGCCACCATGGGCGCCGACGACCGCACCGTCTTGAAGACCGTGGTGTTGCCGCTGATTCTCCCCTACCTCGTCTCGGGCTACGCCTTCGCCTTCGTGCTGTCGCTCAACGAATATATCGTTGCCTATATGACGATCGGCTTCACCACCGAGACGCTGCCGATCAAGATCTTCAACGCGCTGCGCTACGGCTACACGCCGACCATGGCCTCGGTGTCGGTGTTCTTCGTCGCGGTGGCGGCGCTGGTGTTCGGCGCGATCGCGCGGTTCGGCGACATCCGCAGGCTGCTCGGCGCGATGTCGTCCGACGGTAACTGAGCAATCCGCTCGAAGAAGAAGGCCGTCGGGCAACCGGCGGCCTTTCTGTTTCAGTGCACGAATGCCAATGACGGCGCGATCCGGTCGCGCCGTAGCCAGCGCGCCAGAAGCATTGCCGCCACGACGGCGAGGCCCGACGACAGGCCGATCCAGATGCCGACGCCGTTGAAACCGAAATGGAAGGCGAGCAGCACGCCGAGCGGCAGGCCGATGCCCCAATAGCCGATCGCGGCATAGATCATCGGCACCTTGGTGTCGTGCAGGCCGCGCAGCATGCCGGCGGCAACCGCCTGCGCGCCGTCGAAGATCTGGAACAGTGCCGCAAACGCAAGAAAAGACACGGCAAGCGCGATCACCCTGGCGTTGGCCGGATTGGCGAGATCGATGAAGGCGCTGATCAACAGATGCGGCCAGAGAATCATCACCAGACCCATCAGCGCCATGAAGGAGACGCCGATGACGAAGGCTGTCCAGCCGGCGCGGGAAACCCCTTCCGGATTGCCCGCACCATGGGCAAGGCCGACCCGCACCGTCACCGCCTGGTTGAGGCCGAGCGGCACCATGAACGAGATCGAGGCGATCTGGATGGCGATGGCATGAGCGGCCAGCGAATCCGCATCGATCAGGCCCATCAGAAGCGCTGCCGCGTTGAAGATCGTCACCTCGAAGGCGAGGAGGCCGGCGATCGGCATGCCGAGCCGAAGCAGGCCAGTGAAGCGCGGCCAGTCGGCGCGCCAGAAGCGGCCGAACAGACGATAGCGGCGGAACTTCTTCTCCAGCATCACCACCGCCGCCATGCCGCAAAACATCAGCGTGCTGGAGAGCGTCGTGGCGAGACCGGAGCCGGCAATGCCCATCGAGGTGACCCCTAGATTGCCGAACATGAACACCCAGTTGAAGAAGGCGTTGCAGGCGACGGCGACGAAGACGATGATCAGCGCCCAGCCTGGCCGTTCCAGCGCCGAGATGAAGGAGCGCAGCACGATATAGCCGTAAAACGGCAGCATCGCCCATTCCAGCCAGCGCAGATAAATGCCCGCCTGATGCGCGAGTCTCGGCTCCTGGCCCATGGCCAACAGGATTGCCTCGCCGTGCCAGAGCGCGATCCAGATCGGAATTGAGATCAGGATCGCCAGCCACAGGCCCTGGCGCACGGTGCGGCGCAGGTCGCGCACGGAATGGCGGCGGCGGCCGAGTTCGGTCGCCATCATCGGCGAGGTCGCCAGCATCAGGCCGAGGCCGAAGATCAGCGGCATGAAATAGAGATTGGCGCCGAGCGCGCCGCTGGCCAGCGTGTCCGGTCCGAGACGGCCCATCATCATGACGTCGGTGGCGGTCATGGCCGTCTGGCCGAGATTGGTCAGCACCATCGGCCAGGCGAGCGCCAGCGTCGCCGTGATTTCCTGACGCCAAAGGTTTTCCGGCGCGCGAGCGCCGGCTTCGATCGCAGACATTGTCCTGCTCTTTCCGATTGCGGCGCGTCGGCATCGGAGCCGGAAGCCGCATTGCAAACGGCAAAACCCTCGGTTTCGCGGCGTTTGCGCCGTCTATTGAACGAAATGCGACATGAAGGCAAGGGAGGAGGAGCGGGCAGCTATTGAGCCAGAGCTTGAGCGGTTCAGCGTTTCACGGAAACGCAGAACCGCCCTATCTGTTTGTTTTGACGCAATTCCGGACGGAAAACCGTTTCACACTTTTCCTGGAATTGCTCTAGCGGATCTCATCCAGCGCCCGCCGCTGGCGGTGCATCTCCAAAAAGATGCGGTAGTCGCGGTCGAAGCGAGTGCCGGCGGCCGGGTTGGCGGCGCGTTTTTTGCCGCCTTGCTGCATGGCGACGCAGGCGGCGTTGAGGTCGGGGAAAAGCCCAGCGGCGGTGGCCGCGACCATGCCGGTGCCGAGCAGCACCGCCTCGTCGGCCAGCGGTTCGACCACCGCGCAGCCGGTGGCATCGGCATAGAGCTCCATCAAAAGCGGGTTCTTGGTGTGGCCGCCGGTGACATGCAGCGTGTCGATCAAATAGCCGTTCTCGTTCAGCGCCTCCAGCACATGGCGCACGCCGAGCGCGATGCCGACGGCGGTGCGCCAGTAGAGCTTGCACAGGCTGTCGAAGGAGGCATCGAGTGTAAGCCCGCTGACGACGCCGACCGCATGCGGATCGGCCAATGGCGAGCGGTTGCCGTGGAAATCCGGCAGCACATGCAGCCTCGCCGCGAGACCTTCGCCCTCGGCGGCGCGCAGTTCGGCGACACGGCGGGCGATCCTGGCGTGCATGGCGGCGTCGGGCTCGCCGCCGGCGCCGTGCCAGCGGATGATGTGGTCGAGCAGCGCGCCGGTGGCCGACTGGCCGCCTTCCGACAGCCAGAGTTTTGGCAGTGCCGCGCCATAATACGGCCCCCAGACGCCGGCGAAAGGCTGCGGGTCGGGCGACATTGCCATGACGCAGGAGGAGGTGCCGGCGATCAGCGCCAGATGGCGGCTGATATTGCTGCCGTCGCCGGCAAAACCACCAAGCACACCGAGCGCGCCGGCATAGGCATCGATGACGCCGGCACCGACCCGGCATTTATCCGTCAGACCAAGCTCCGCCGCCGCTTCCGGACTGAGCGGGCCGATATCGGTCCCGACCGGACTTGCCTTCTCCGGCAGATTGCCGTGCTCGAAAAGATCGCCAAGACCGACCGTCTCGAAGAAGTCTCGCCGCCAACCGGTCTCTTCATGCGCGAGATAGGTCCATTTGGCGGTCAGCGTGCATTGCGAGCGCGCCAGCGAGCCGGTCGCCTTCCAGGTCAGGAAATCGGTGAGGTCGAATAGATAGCCGGCTTCATTCCATGTTCCCGGCAATTTGCGCTTCAGCCACATCAGCTTCGGCGTCGCCATCTCCGGCGACATGACGCCGCCGATATAGTCGAGCACGGCATGGCCGCTTTCCGTACATTCGTCGGCCTCGGCGATGGCGCGATGGTCGAGCCAGACGATGGTGTCCCAGCGCCGCTCCCCGGTCACCGACACGCTGAGCTGGCCGCCTTGCCTGTCGCGCACCACCAGCGAGCAGGTGGCATCGAAGGAGATGCCGACAATGTCGCCTGCCGCCACACCGGCCTTCTCTCGGGCGGCGCGCACGGCGACGCACACCGCCGACCAGATATCCTGCGAATCATGCTCGGCATGATCGGCCTTGGGCTGGTGCATGGCGATCGGGTGATCGGCGCGGCCAAGCAAGGTGCCCTTGGTGTCGAGAATGCCCGCGCGGGCGCTCCCGGTGCCGACATCGACCGCGCAAACGAAACTGTTGGTCAAGATGCTTTTTCTCTCGCTCCCAGGCCTGCAATCAGATCGGGCAATTGCAGCATGTCAGCGAATATAAAGTCCGGCTCACTCGACGCAAGCCGCGCTTTCAATGCCGGGTTGCCGGCATGCGAGCCGCCGGTGAAGGCAAAGACGCGCATGCCCGCCGCGCGCGCGGCCGCGATGCCGGCCGGGCTGTCCTCGATGACCAGGCATTTGCGCGGATGGGCGCGCATGCTGGCGGCCGCGTGGAGAAAAAGGTCGGGCGACGGCTTGCCTTTGGCCACCATGGTGGCGCTGAACAGATGCGGCTCCAGATGGCCAAGCAATCCGGTGACCTCGAGCGCGTAGCGGATGCGCTCGAGCGTGCCCGAGGAGGCGACGCAGGATGGCACGCCGAGCTTCGGCAGCACGTCCTTGATGCCGGGGATCGGCTTCAACTCCTCGCGGAATTTGCGCATCAATTCGACGCGCATCGCGGTCAGATGCTGGTCGGTGATGTCGAGCCCGAAGTCGCGGCCGAGGATCTCGCGGACGCTCTTCATGCTTTTGCCGAGGAAATGCTCGTAGGCGTCGTCTTCGCTGACCACGCCGCCGGCAAGCGCGATCATGCCGAGCAGGGCCGAGACGGAGAGCGCCTCGCTGTCGACCAGGACGCCGTCACAGTCGAAGATGACCAGTTCGGGCGTCATTCTCTGCTTCCGTCGGCGTCAGAGCTGGCCGGCGATATAGCGCGTCAGCGTCTGCCGCGCGCCGTTCGCCCACAAAATGTTGAGCGCATGGGCGAACGCTTCGGCGAAGACCGGCGAGCGGCCGACATCGCCATAGATGTCCTCCATGGCAAGCCAGGCGGATGGCGCATCTTTTGCCGCCCTGGACGCCGCCTGCAGCCGGTCCCAGCTCGGATCGTTGGGTTCGATGACGGCGCCGCTGTCGGTGGTGCCGAAGCAGTAGCGGCACCAGAGCGCCGATTCCAGCGCCAGCCCGGCGACGCTCTTTCCCGCCTTCAGCCGGTCGGCAATCGTCGGGATGATGAATTTCGGCTGGCGGTTGGAACCGTCGAGACAAAGCCGGCGAATGGTGTCGCCGATCTTCGGGTTGGAGAAGCGGCGCTCGATGAGCTGGTAATAGTCTTCAAGCACGGTGTCGGGAACCGGCGGCACGGTCGGGATGATCTCGTCGCGCTCCAGCTTGGCGAGGAAGTCGCGCACCAGCGGCTCCTGCATCGCTTCATGGACGAAATGGATGTCCATCAGCCCAGCCGGATAGGCGATCGTCGCGTGGCCGCCATTGAGGATGCGGATCTTCATCAGCTCGTAGGGAGCCACGTCTTTGACGAACTGCACGCCGACCTTTTCCAGCGGCGGGCGGCCGTCGGTGAAATGATCCTCCAGCACCCATTGCTTGAAAGGCTCGCAGAACACCGGCCAGTTGTCCTCGAGGCCGAAATCGCTGGCCAGAATGCCGCGCTCGCGGTCGGTGGTGGCCGGCGTGATGCGATCGACCATGCCGTTCGGAAAGGCGACGTTGTCGCTCACCCAATTGGCGAGGTCCTCGTCGATCAGGCGGGCGAGGCCGATGACGCCGTCGGAGGTGACATGGCCGTTGTGAGGGATGTTGTCGCAGGACATGACGGTGAACGGCACGACGCCGTCGCTGCGGCGGTGCATCAGTCCGGCCAGGATCAGGCCAAAAACGGTCTTCGGCGTCGCCCCTGGCTGCGCGTCGGCAACGATATCAGGGTGGGTCGGGTTGAACACGCCGGAGGCCGGATCGATGAAATAACCGCCTTCGGTGATGGTCAGCGAAACGATCCTGATCGCCGGATCGGCAAGCTGCTCGATGATCGCCGTCGCATCGCCTGGCGTCAGGAAGTCGATCATGACGCCGGTGACGCGAGCACTCATATGGCCTGAGTCCTGCTCGACCACGGTGGTCAGCCAGTCCTGTTCCTGCAGCTTGCCGCGGCCGACCTTCTCGCCCTCGAAGACGCCGGCGCCGACCAGCGCCCAGTCATGGCCGACGCCCTGATTGAACAGGTCGTCGAGATAGACGGCCTGGTGCGAGCGATGGAAATTGCCGACGCCGAAATGCACGATGCCGGCCTTGAGGGCGGCGCGATCGTATTTCGGGCCGGCGACCTTCGGGGGAAGCTTGGCGAGAGTGGAAGACGAGAGTTTCACGGTCATCTGCTTTTACCCTTTGGCCCAACCCGGCCTTCGCGATCCCGGCGTCTTCTCCCCGCGGAGGTACGGGGAGAAGAGCGCCTTCGCCCCTCAACTCATCCACTGGCCGCCGTCGACATTGTAGGTCTGGGCGACAATGTATTCGGCGTCCTCGCTGGCCAGGAACACGGCCATGCCGGTCAAATCTTCCGCTCTGCCCATGCGGCCATAAGGCACGCTCTCGCCGACCAGTCTCTTCTTCTCGCCCTTCGGCCGGTTCTCGTATTTGGCGAACAGCGCATCGACATCGTCCCACATATCGCTGTCGACGACGCCGGGAGCGATGCCATTGACGTTGATGCGATGCTTGATCAAATCGAGCCCCGCCGACTGGGTGAGCGAGATGACGGCGGCCTTGGTGGCGCAGTAGACGGCGACCAGCGTCTCACCGCGCCGGCCGGCCTGGCTTGCGATGTTGATGATCTTGCCGCCTTTGCCGCGCGCGATCATCGAGCGGGCGGCTGCCTGCAGCATGAACAGCGTGCCGGCGACATTGACCGAAAACAGCTTTTCGTAACTTGCCTTGGTGATCTCGACGATCGGCGCCAGGTCGAACAGAGCGGCATTGTTGACCAATATGTCGAGACCGCCTGTCCTGGTCTCGACCGTCTTCACCGCCGCCTCGATCGACGCGAGATCGCTGACGTCGAGCTTGACCGCATAGGCTTTCCCGCCGATCTCCGAGGCCGTCTTCTCGGCGGCTTCGAGGTTGATGTCGGCAATCGCCACGATAGCGCCTTCGCGCGCATAGGCTTCGGCGAAGGCCTTGCCGATGCCGCGCGCCGACCCGGTGATCAGCGCCGATTTGCCGGCCAGGCGCATGCTTACAGCGCCTTCCCGTCGGGGCCGAAGCGATGCAGCTTGGCCTTGTCCGGGGTCAGGTAGATGGTGTCGCCGTGATGGACGGCGAGCTCGCCATCGGCGCGCACCGTCAGCGGCCCGACGCCATCGGCCTGGACGTGCAGGAAGGTGTCGGAGCCGAGATGCTCGGCAACGCCGACGGTCGCTTTCCACTCGCCGGCCGTGGTCGAAATCTCCATGTGCTCGGGACGGATGCCGATCGTCTTGGCGCCATATTTGGCAGTCGGCGCGCCCTCGATCAGGTTCATCTTCGGCGAGCCGATGAAGCCGGCGACAAACAGGTTCTTCGGCGTCTTGTAGAGCTCCATCGGCGAGCCGACCTGCTCGATGTTGCCGGCATTGAGGACGACGATCTTGTCGGCCATGGTCATGGCTTCGACCTGGTCATGGGTGACGTAGATCATCGTCGTCTTGAGCTGGTGGTGCAGTTCGCTGATCTCGAGGCGCATGGTGCCGCGCAGCGCTGCGTCGAGGTTGGACAGCGGCTCGTCGAACAGGAAGGCCGACGGCTGGCGCACGATGGCGCGGCCGATGGCGACGCGCTGGCGCTGGCCGCCGGAGAGCTGGCCGGGGCGGCGCTCGAGATAGTTGGTGAGGTTGAGCACCCGCGCCGCGTCCTTGACCTTCTTGTCGATGGTCGCCTGGTCCTCGCCCGCCATTTTCAGCGGGAAGGCGATGTTCTTGGCCACGGTCATATGCGGGTAGAGCGCGTAGGACTGGAACACCATGGCGAGCTTGCGCTTGGCCGGCGCTTCGCCGGTGACGTCGCGGCCATCGATGTTGATGGTGCCGCCGCTGGTGTCCTCCAGCCCGGCGATCAGCCGCAGCAGCGTGGACTTGCCGCAGCCCGACGGGCCGACGAAGACGACGAACTCGCCATTCTCGATGACCAGGTCGAGGCCGGGGATGATGGACGTCGACCCAAAGGATTTGGAGACGTTCTTGAGCGTGATGTTTCCCATGGTTTCCTCCCGGGGATTGGTGTCCGACGTCCGCCTGCGGCGTTGTTATTTAACCGCGCCAAAGGTCAGGCCGCGCACCAGCTGCTTCTGGCTGAACCAGCCCATGATCAGGATCGGCGCGATCGCCAGCGTCGAGGCGGCCGACAGCTTGGCCCAGAACAGGCCTTGCGGGCTGGAGAAAGAGCTGATGAAGGCGGTCAGGGGTGCGGCTTCGGTGGTAGTCAGCCGGATCGTCCAGAACGCCTCGTTCCAGGCGAGGATGATGTTGAGCAGCATGGTCGAGGCGATGCCCGGCACCGCCATCGGCGTCAGCACATAGACGATCTCGTTCCACAGCGAGGCGCCGTCCATGCGCGCTGCTTCGAGGATCTCGCCGGGGATCTCGCGGAAGTAGGTGTAGAGCATCCAGACCACGATCGGCAGGTTGATCAGCATCAGCATGACCATCAGGCCGGCGCGGCTGTCGAGCAGGCCCGAGTCGCGGAAGATCAGGTAGATCGGGAACAGCACGGCAACCGCCGGCATCATCTTGGTCGAGAGCATCCACATCAGGATGTCCTTGGTCCGCTTGGTCGGCGAGAAGGCCATCGACCACGCCGCCGGTATGGCGACGAGCAGGGCCAGGATTGTCGAACCGACCGACAGCAGCACGGAATTCAAGAAGAACTTGAAATAGCCGCTCTGCGCCTGGACTTCGGAATAGCTCTCGATGGTTCCGGACGGGATCAGGGCGAAGCCCTGGATCGCCTCCTGCTCCGACTTGAACGAGGTGATGATCGTGTAAAGGATCGGGAAGAAGATCAGCAGCGCGACGATCCATGCGGCAGCGGTCGCGATCGTCTTGTGCTGGGTGGTGACTGCACGTGCCATCTTAGCCTCCCTTACTTGTCCAGGTTCTTGCCGACGGCGCGCATGGCGAAGAAGGCGACGATGTTGGCGAGAATGACGGCGATCACACCGCCTGCGGATGCCTGGCCGATTTTGAACTCCAGCAATGCCTTCTGGTAGACGAGGAAGGGCAGGTTGGTGGAGGCATAGCCCGGGCCGCCATTGGTGGTGACCAGGATTTCGGCATAGACCGACAGCAGGAAGATGGTCTGGATCAGGATGACGACGGTGATCGCCCGCGACATGTGCGGCAGCGTCAGATAGATGAAGCGGCTGACGAAGCCGGCGCCATCCATCTCGGCGGCTTCCTTCTGCTCGCCGTCAAGCGACTGCAGAGCGGTCAACAGGATCAGCGTCGCGAATGGCAACCACTGCCAGGCGACGATGATGATGATCGCCAGCATCGGATGCTGCCCGAACCAGTCGATCGGCTGCATGCCGAAGAAACGCGCAATGTCGGCAAAGACGCCGTATTGCGGATGCATGATCATGTTCTTCCAGACCAGTGCGGCCACCGGCGGCATGACGAAGAAGGGCGAGATGACGAGGATACGGACGATGCCTTGTCCCCACATCGGCTGATCGATCAGCAGCGCCAGCGCGATGCCGCCAATCACCGTGATCAGCAGCACGCTGCCGACGAGGACAAGCGTGTTGAGGATCGACTGCAGGAAGGCCGGGTTGGAATAGAAAAGCGCGTAGTTCGAGAAGCCGACGAACCCGTCGCGGATCGGGTTGAGCGGGTTGTACTGCTGGAAGGAGAACCAAATGGTGATGACCAGCGGGACAATCATCCAGACAAACAGCAGCACCACGGATGGCGCCATCATGAAGCGGGCAAGCGAGCGGGTCTGCTGAGTAGCCATGACGGTCACCCTCCAAAGGTCAGCCAGATTTCAGAGTTGTGCCAGAATTTCCCGGGTTTTGAAGGTGGCCGCCCGAACTGGGATTCGGGCGGCCCCTGCCGGTCATGATGCGCGACCGGCTTCGGCACCGGGAGGAGCCTACTGGATATAGCCGCCCTCGGTCATCGCCGCGGTGGCGGCGTCCTGGGCCTGTTTGAGGGCGTCGTCGACGCTCGACTGGCCGGCGAGTGCCGCCGAGAAGAGTTGGCCGACGGTGGTGCCAAGGCCCTGGAACTCAGGGATGGCGACGAACTGGACGCCGACATAGGGCACCGGCTTGACGGTCGGATGCGTCGGGTCGGCGGCGTTGATGGAGTCCAGTGTCATCTTGGCGAAAGGTGCCGCCTTCTGGTACTCGGGATTGGCATAGAGCGAGGTGCGCGTTCCGGGCGGAGCGTTGGCCCAGCCTTCCTTCGACGCGACGAGCTCGGCATAGCCCTTGCTGGTCGCCCAGGACACGAACTTCTGTGCCGCGTCAGCCTTCTGCGTGCCGGCAGGAATGGCCAGCGACCAAGCCCACAACCAGTTACCGCGCTTGCCGAGGCCATTGTCCGGCGCCAGCGCATAGCCGACCTTGTCGGCGACGGTGGATGCCTTCGGGTCGGAGACGAAGGAGGCAGCGACGGTGGCGTCGATCCACATGCCGCACTTGCCCTGCTGGAACAGCGCCAGGTTTTCATTGAAGCCGTTGGACGAGGCGCCCTCCGGCCCAGCGGCCTTCATCAGGTCGACATAGAACTGCAGCGTGTTCTTCCATTCCGGCTGGTCGAATTGCGGCTTCCAGTTTTCGTCGAACCAGCGGGCGCCGAAGGAGTTCGACATGGCGGTCAGGAAAGCCATGTTCTCGCCCCAGCCGGCCTTGCCGCGCAGGCAGACGCCGTTCACGCCATTGGCGCGATCGGTCATCTTCTCGGCGGCCTGCTTGATGAAGTCCCAGGTCGGTGCGTCGGGCATGGTCAACCCGGCCTTCTCCATCAGGTCCTTGCGGTACATGACGAAGGAGCTTTCGCCGTAGAAAGGCGCGGCGTAGAGCTTGCCGTCGACCGAAAGGCCGCCGGCGATGGCCGGGATGATGTCCTTGGTGTCATAGTCGTCGCCGAGCTTGTCGAGCGGCAGGAGCCAGCTCTGCTTGGCCCAGATCGGAACCTCGTAGGTGCCGATGGTCATGACGTCGTACTGGCCGCCCTTGGTGGCGATGTCGGTGGTGACGCGCTCGCGCAGGACGTTTTCCTCGAGCGTAACCCAGTTGAGCTGGATATCGGGATTCTTGCTGGTGAAGTCGTCCGTCAGCTTCTGCATGCGGACCATATCGCCGTTGTTGACGGTGGCGATGGTGATGGATTCGGCGTGCGCGGCGAACGCAAGAGCGCTGGCCGACAACAGGCCCAGTGTGAGCGTGCGAAGTTTCATCAAATTCCTCCCATAAACCAAGATGAGCATTTGCCTTGGCTGTGAGCAATTACTCACCTGGCGTTAATTATGTCAAGCCGGATTCGTTGCTGCATTGCAGCACGACGATGCCGCGCGGCATCGTGCGCCGGGGCGCTTGAGGACGTAGGATGATGGATGTTGCGGCTGCGAAGCGGCGGATACCGGCGACGAGCCGCAGAGAAAACTGGCTGCCTACTGGCAAGCGATCTCGGCTAGAACCCAGTCGCGAAAGGCGCGGATCTTCGGCACGTTGCGGCGCGCCTCGGGATAGACCAGCCAGTAAGCATGGCCGTCGTCGCCGACGAGGTCAAAGGGCTGGATGAGGCGGCCATCGGCAAGTTCGGTCTTGAACAGCGCTCTGGTCAGGATGGCGACGCCCTGCCCGGCGATGGCGGCATTGGCCTCGTAGGCTTGCGCACCCATGCTTGAGCCGGGACGAGCGGCAAGATCGTGGGACTGCACACCGGCAGCCGCGAACCAGTCCCTCCACCAGATATCGCTGGGATCGAGGATGGGCAGGCGCAACAGATCGGCAGGCTCGTTGACGCCGCCGATGCTCGCTGCGAGTTTCGGACTCAGCATCGGTGTGAAGTCGGCATCGAGAAGCTTGTGCACTTCCATACCCGGCCAGTTTCCGCCGCCCGAACGGATGGCGATGTCGATGTCTTCGCGAGCGAAATCGACGAGGCGGTTCGACGTGTCGAGGCGAACGGCCAACGACGGATGCGCGAGCTGGAACGAGCCGAGATGCTGCGCCAGCCAGTTCGAGGCGAAGGTCAGCAGCGTCGAGACACAGAGCAGGCCATCGGCCCCGGTGCGCGCGGCGGAATAGGCTCCGCTCAGCAGGGCGAACGCCTCGCTGACGGCAGGCGCCATGCGCTGGCCAGCTTCGGTCAGGACGATCTGTTTTGGCCGGCGCAGGAACAAAGGCCCGCCGACGCGCTCTTCCAGCAGCTTGATCTGATAGCTCGCCGCTGCCTGCGTCATGCCGAGCTCTTCCGCGGCCTTGGTGAAGGAAAGATGCCGCGCCACCGCCTCGAACACCCGGATCGCCTGCAGCGGCGGGAGTTGGGAAATCTGTCGTGGCTCGAGATTCGGCATAAGCCCTCCTTATGGGCCATGATCGACGTTTGATTGGAAGCAAGGGCCAATCGGGCCGATATCTGGGGTCGACGATCACTCTCGTCTAGACATAGCGGAGGCTGACGATCATGACCACGGTACAGGAAAAGCTGTCTTTCACGCCAGGCTACAGCTGGTTTTCGTGGCTGGCGCGTGGATTTGCGCGGCACACGGCAAAGCGGCGGGCCTACATCGACATAAGGGAGCTGTCGCCGCATCTGCAGCGCGACATGGGTCTCCTCGACGGCAACGACCCTCACGGACCGTATAAATAGGCTTGCCTGTCTTATGGAAGGTCAACTGGCGGCCAGCAGCGCGGTTGCGGTTCGCTCGTCGGTGATCAGGCCGTTGATCAGCCGCCGGTTCACCGCCGCCAGGATGCCCGGCAGCTTGCGCTCGCCCATGGCCAGCGCAATCACCAGCGACCTTTCACGCGACGGCAGCGCGGCCGACGACACGCGGTCGTTGGTGATGCCCTCGATCATGCGGCCTTCGCGGTCGAACACCCAGCCGACGATCTCGGCAATGCCACCGGCTTTCTGCAGCGCCTTCAGCTCACTCTCCGAAATGAACCCGTCCTCGTAGAGCGGCGCCTTCGGACCGAGATCGCCGATGCCGACGAAGGTGACGTCGGCCTCTGCCGCGAGCGCGAGGGTCGGCTGGATCATCGGCTGGGCGAGCAGCATCTCGCGCTCCTCCGGCGAAGAGGCGATGACCGGCAGCGGCATCGGGAACGAGCGCGCCTTGACCCTGTCGGCCATGGTGAAGATGACGTTGTAGAAGGCGGCCGAACCGTCGGGCGAGATGTTGCCGGTCAGCGACACCACCTTGTGCTGCGGGCACTCCATCGGCGGCAACTGCTCGATCGCGGCCTTCAGCGTACGCCCTGTGCCGATTGCCATGACGATCGGCGCCGGCGATCTCAGCCGCCTTTCGATCTCGGCCGCGGCCGCCTCGGCAACGCCGACGATGGTGGAAGAGGAGGTCGGGTCGCTCGGCACGACCTCGACCAGATCGAGCGCGAAGCGCGATTTCAGCCGCGCCGCCAGGTCGAGGCAATTGGCGATCGGGTGGTCGACGCGCACCTTGATCAGCCCTTCGGACACCGCCAGCGACACCAGCCGTTGTGCAGTCTGCCTGGAGATGCCTAGCGTGGCGGCGATCTGGTCCTGCGTGTTGCCGGCGACATAGTAAAGCCAGCCGGCGCGCGCCGCGTCGTCCAACCGGTTGCTGCCACCGTCCTGCCGCGAATTCACGTCCTGCCTCCCAAGCCCCGCTCAGTATGCAAGCGGGTGCTTTAGCTTACAAGGAATGGCGCCATGCGCAATTGTCTATCCAAAGGGCAATTGCTTACGCCGTTTGATGCCCTGACCGGGCACCGGGCACTGTGAGCCGGACCTCCGCGAAGACGCTGCAGCCTCATGAATATCGGGGATCGCGGGTTCGACGGTTTATCTCCGGACACAAACGCTTTATGGGGGTCACAAAAGGAGCCTTGCATGACGCCGAAAGCGGTTTTCTGGGATATGGACGGCACGCTGGTCGACAGCGAGCCGCTGCACGAGGCAGCCCTGGTGGCGGCGCTGCGCAGCGTCGGCATCGCGCCGCCGACCAATCTGCATGAGCGGGTGCTGGGCGTCGCCGCATGGCCGGTCTACGAGATGCTGTGCGGCGAGTTCGGCCTCGACCTGCCGTTCGACGACTGGATCGTGCGCAAATACGATCACTATCTGCCAATGGCCGAAACGCTGAAGCCGCGCCCCGGCGCGATCGAGATCTTCAACGAATTGCGCGAACGCGGCGTGCAGCAGGCGGTGGTCTCCAATTCCGACCGGCTGATCGTCGATGCCAATCTGCGCGCGGTCGGCCTGGTCTATCCAGGCATGAAGACGATCAGCCGCAACGATGTGCACGAAGGCAAGCCGCATCCAGAACCCTTCCTGCGCGCCGCCTTCCTGGCCGGCGTCGAGCCGGCTGACGCGGCGGCGGTCGACGACAGCCGCACCGGCGCCATGGCCGGGCTGGCGGCGGGAATGCGCACGATGTTCTGGCCGGAAGCGCCGATGGAAGGGCCGCCTGGTGCTGTCGTCATCAACAGCGCCGAAGATCTGCGCCGGGAATTCGGGCTTTAAAAATAGCCCTCAGTTCCGGTAGACCGGCTCCTGCTCGTCGAGGATCGCCTTCAATTCGCTGAGATGCCGTTCGGCTTGGCCGGGATAGTCGTCCATCTCGCTTGCCGTCTTCTCGGCAATGGCATCGGACAACATACGCAGCGGACGGCCGGTCCACAGCGCCTTGATGTAGGTCTCGGCGGCGCGCTCGAAATAGAACATGCGGTTGAAGGCATCGGCAACATTGTCGCCGATGACCAGCACGCCGTGATTGCCCATCACCATGACCTTGACCTTCGGATCGGTCAGAAGCTGCGAGCAGCGCTCGCCCTCCTCTTCGAAGGCCAGTCCGCCATAGTTGGCGTCGACGACATGGCGGTTGAAGAACATGGCCGAGTTCTGGTCGACCGGCGGCAGCGTCGAGTCGGCGAGCGATGCCAGCACGGTGGCGTGGACCGAATGCACATGCATGACGCAGCGCGCATGCGGCACATTGCGGTGGATGGCGCCGTGCAGACCCCAGGCCGTCGGGTCGGGCGCGTTGGGGCCGGAGAGCGTCTCGGGATCGTTGGCGTCGATCAGCAGAAGATCGCTAGCCTTGATCCGAGAGAAATGCACCTGGTTGGGATTCATCAGGAATTTGGTGCCGTCCTCGTTGACGGCCAGCGAGAAATGATTGGCCACCGCCTCGTGCATGTTGAGCCGCGCCGTCCAGCGGAAGGCGCAAGCGAGATCGACGCGCTCCTCATAGAAGGGTAGATTGGTCAGCGGCTCTTTCTGCAGGCGGGCAATGCTCATCGAGAATACTCCATAAAAGAGGCGAGGATGCCGCGCGCCTGACAAGCGTGCAACCGGTTTCGTTTGGTGCAGCCTTCGGTCGGATGAGGCTCCCGCCTTACGCGGCCGTGCTTTTGGCGGCGCCGACGCCGAGCCCGCCATGCTCGACGATGAAATCGATCACCTCCTGCAGCCCCTTGCCGCGCGACAGGTCGGTGAAGCCGAAGGGGCGTTTACCGCGCATGCGGGTGGCATCGCTCTCCATGACATCGAGGTTGACGTTCACATAGGGCGCGAGATCGCTCTTGTTGATGACGAGGAAATCGGAGCGGGTGATCGCCGGCCCACCCTTGCGCGGAATTTCCTCGCCCTGGCAGACGGAGATGACATAGAGCGTCAGGTCGGCGAGATCGGGCGAGAAGGTGGCGGCGAGATTGTCGCCGCCGGATTCGATGAAGATGACGTCGAGATCCGCGAATTTTTTGTTCAGCTCGGCGATCGCCTGCAGATTGATCGAGGCATCCTCGCGAATGGCGGTGTGCGGGCAGCCGCCTGTCTCGACGCCGACGATGCGGTCTTCGGGCAGCGCCTGCAGCCTGGCCAGCATCATGGCGTCTTCCCTGGTGTAGATGTCGTTGGTGACGACGGCGATGGAGAAGTCGTCGCGCAGCGCTTTACAGAGCTTTTCGGTGAGCGTCGTCTTGCCGGAACCGACAGGACCGCCGATGCCGATGCGAAGGGGACCATTGGCTTGGGTCATGTCGAGAACTCCGTGATGGCAAGGACGGCGAAGCCGAGCCCGATCAGCAGGCACAGCGGCGAATAATACCGGACATCGAGCCGCGCGAAAGGCTGCTCGGGCGTGAGCCGCCGCCACCAGGGCGTGAAGCCGGCAATGCCGCGACCGAGGAAGACCAGCGCAATCAGCATCGATGTGGCGGCAAGACCTTGCTTGGGAAAGGGCGAGGCAAAGACGCCTTCGAGCGCCATCGGCCACAATGTCGCCAGGCCAAGGCAGGCGGCAACGGCAAAGCTGGCAAAGCTGGCAAAGGGCGAGGGCATCTCACTGACGCCGCGAAAGCCGACGACAGCATGGGCGCAGGACGAAGCGTCCCTGCCCGGCCAGACACCGCCGATCCCCCAATAGACATGCAGAGCGGTGATCACGAGCAGGACGAGCGACAGCGTAAAGGCGATGAGGATCATGAACGAAACAGCCGCGAATATTGGGTTTCGTGCTTCATCGCCATGACGTCGGAGACGAAGGCGCAGCCGCCGAGATCGTCTGGCGTCGAGCCGGCGGCGCGGGCAGCCGTCGCCAGCGCCAGTGGTTCGAAGCCGGCGAGCAGCGCGGTGGCGTCGCTCTGTCCGACGACGCCAAGCCTGATCGCTGCCTGGACGAGGTTGGAGAAGAAAGCCTGCAGAAAGGCAGAGAGTGCATCCTGCAAGGCGATGCCATTGCCGCCGGCAACGGCGCCGACGGCGACGCAATAGGCGCAGTCTTCCGGCAGACGATCCAGCACCTGAGACGGCCAGGCCGATGCCGCTTTCAGGAAGGCGGCGCCCTGCAGCATGGTCTCGGCATGACGCTCGCGCGAGCCGGCCAAGGCTTCGGCGAGTGCGGCAATCTCATCCAGGTCGCCGGCTTCGCGGGCACGCCGCCAGGCTTCGGCGAACAGCACGGCGTCGTTCCAGCCCGAGCCCATCTCGACCAGCGTCTCCAGCCAGGCAGCGAGGCTTTGCCTGTCGGTTATCAGGCCGTCGTGCACGGCGCGTTCGAGGCCATGGCTGTAGGAAAAGCCGCCGACAGGAAAGGCCGGCGACAGCCATGCCATCAGCCGCAGCAAGGCGATGCCGGAAGGCTGGTCAGTCATGATGGTGGTGGTCATCATCATGCGAATGGGAATGGCCGTGCGAATGGGAATGCGATTCGGCATGGGAATGGGAATGCGATTCAGAATGGCTGTGCGCATGCGCCTCGGCATGGGCATGACCGTGATCATGACCGCCGTGGCCGGAATAGGCGCCGCGTACAGGTTTGAATGGCTCGGAGACGTCGCTCACCGTGGCGCCGAGTCCCTCCAGCATCGCCTTGATGACATGGTCGCGCAGGATGAGGATGCGATCGGCTTCGATGCTTGCTGCGAGATGGCGGTTGCCGATATGCCAGGCGAGTTCGGCCAGATGCACGGCATTGCGGGCGCGAATGTCATAGACCTCTTCGCGCGCCGCTACGATCTCGACATGACGGCCGTCCTCCAGCACCAGCCTGTCGCCGTCGTTCAAGGCAACCGCCTCCGGCAGATCGACAAGCACCTTCTCGCCGACTGACGTCTCGATGGCGCGACGGCGCAGATGCCGCTCGTCGTGAGCAAGCACAGCCTTGGCGTAAGGCACGGTCGGCCCCGCCTCTGCGCCTGCCAGCACGGAGACGGCACGCGGAAACTTGGTGAAGTCGGTGCGGATGTCGAGCTTCATCTGGAAGATCCTCCATTGGCCTGCGCGCGGGCGCGGGCCGGACGGGCCAGCACGCGGTCGAAATAGGCGTTGACGCTGTCGGACTCTATCGGGAACCGGCCGGCGCGGGCCCAGCCGCCCATATCGCCTAAAAGCACATCGATAGCGGAAAACCGGTCGCCGAGGGCAAAGGGCTTGTCGCCAAGCCGACGGTCCAGCGCCTTGACCTCCGTGGCGAAGTCATGCGCCGCAGCGGGGCCGACATCGACCCGCACCTCCTTCGGCAGCAGGAAGCGGTGGCGCACTTTGTTCCACAGCGGTGCCTCGAATTCCGACTGGGCAAAATGCATCCAGGAATCCATCTCGGCCCGGCCTGCGAGACCGGAATTGGCGCCCATGCCCTTATCCGCGTGCTTTTCGCCGAGATAGACGCAGATCGCTGCCGAATCCGTCACCATGAGCTCGCCGTCGATCAGGATCGGTACCTTGCCGGACGGGTTCAGCGCATAGGCTTCCGGCGAGCGCAATTTGACCTCGACGAATTCATAGGGCTGCCCGAGTTCCTCGAGCATCCAGAGAACACGACTAACCCGGGATCCGCGCGATCCGACGGCCTTGTACATGGTTGAAACCTGCCTTTTCCGAGAAGCATAGAGCCTGTTCCATCCCGATGGTATCGGGATGGGCTCTAGCTTTTTGTTTGAGCATGATCTTTTCCGAAAACCGGTTCCCACTTTTCGGGATCATGTTCTAGACCATCCGCCGCCGTCATACGATCGTGTCGAAGAGCCGCAGGATGAACGATACCTGATAGATCAGCGTGCCGGCGACGAAGACGATGTGAAAGCGGCGATCGCGGACCAGGATGGCTGCGATGCACAGCGCAACGAAAACCGGGGTGCGGATGAGATATTCATTGCCGTAGTGGGCGAAATGCTCCGGCCCTTTCAGCAACGTGTCGACGACGTCGAGCAGATAGGTCATCGCCAGCAGGCCGAAGAACCAGGCGCGGCGCGAATAGAAGAAATCCTCGTAGCCGGTGTAGTCGAGCATGGAGTCCGGGAACAGCAGCGCGCAGAGCAGGAACAGCGTGACGGCATAGAAGATGAGGAACAGGTACGTGCCGAAGGTCCAGGTCTCGATGGCGTAGAGGCCAAACTCCCACCACCAGAAATGCACCAGCAACAACAGCATCGAGCCGACCCAGGCCAGATGCACGGGATAGAGCTTGTACTGGCCGGGATGCTGGACGATGCGGGCGACCCCCGACAGCAGCCGCGTCACGCCAAGGCCGATCACCATGCCCATGACGATGCGGATATGCGGAAAGACGTCGTGGGGAGAGGCGATTTCGGTGGCCATGCCTGATCACAATGCGACTTCTGCTCGACGGCATATTGCGGCGTCCGGATAGCAGCCGCAACGCTTTTTGCCCGGGCGATCGAACTGCCGCGTCAGAACAGAAAATACCTCTGCGCCATCGGCAGTACGGTTGCCGGCTCGCAGGTGAGCAATTCGCCGTCGGCGCGCACCTCGTAAGTTTCGGGGTCGACCTCGACATGCGGGGTGGCGTCGTTGAGCACCATCGAATGCTTGCCGATGCCGCCGCGGGTGTTTTCGACCGCGACCATGGCCTTGTCGACGCCGAGGCGGCCTTGCAGTCCTGACTCGAAAGCTGCCTTGGAAACGAAGGTCACCGAGGAGTTGGTCAGCGCCTTGCCATAGGCGCCGAACATCGGCCGGTAGTGCATCGGCTGCGGCGTCGGGATCGAGGCGTTGGGATCGCCCATCGGCGCTGCGGCAATCGAGCCGCCGACCAGCACCATCTCCGGCTTGACGCCGAAGAAGGCCGGGTTCCACAGCACGAGATCGGCGCGTTTTCCGACCGCCACCGAGCCGATCTCCTTCGACAGACCATGCGCGATGGCCGGGTTGATGGTGTATTTGGCGATGTAGCGGCGGACGCGGAAATTATCGTTTTCGCCGGTCTCCTGCGGCAGCGAGCCGCGCTGGCGCTTCATCTTGTCGGCGGTCTGCCAACAACGGATCGCCACCTCGCCGACGCGACCCATGGCCTGGCTGTCCGAGGAGATGATCGAGAAGGCGCCGATGTCGTGCAGTATGTCTTCGGCGGCTATGGTTTCCTTGCGGATGCGGCTTTCGGCGAAGGCGATATCCTCCGGGATCGACGGCGACAGATGATGGCAGACCATCAGCATGTCGAGATGCTCGGCCAGCGTGTTGACCGTGTAGGGCCTGGTCGGATTGGTCGAGGACGGGATGACGTTGGGCAGGCCGCAGACCTTGATAATATCAGGCGCATGGCCGCCGCCGGCGCCTTCGGTGTGGAAGGCATGGATGGTGCGGCCCTTGATCGCCGCGACGGTGTTTTCGACAAACCCCGATTCGTTCAGCGTGTCGGTGTGGATCATCACCTGCACGTCGTGGTCGTCGGCGACCGACAGGCAGCAGTCGATGGCAGCCGGGGTCGTGCCCCAGTCCTCGTGCAGCTTCAGCGAGCAGGCGCCGGCGAGCACCATCTCTTCAAGGGCGGCCGGCAGCGAGGCGTTACCCTTGCCCGACAGGCCGATGTTCATCGGGAAGGCGTCGAAGGACTGGATCATGCGCGCCATGTGCCACGGCCCCGGCGTGCAGGTGGTGGCCAGAGTGCCGTGCGCCGGACCGGTGCCGCCGCCGAGCATGGTGGTGATGCCGCTCATCAGCGCTTCCTCGATCTGCTGCGGGCAGATGAAGTGGATATGCGCGTCGATACCCCCGGCAGTCAGTATCTTGCCCTCGCCGGCGATGATCTCGGTGCTGGGGCCGATGATGATGGTGACGCCATCTTGAGTATCCGGATTGCCGGCCTTGCCGATGGCGGCGATGCGGCCGTCCTTGAGGCCGATATCGGCCTTGAAGATACCGGCCGACGCATCGATGACCAGCGCGTTGGTGATGACGGTGTCGACCGCGCCTTGCGCCCGCGAAACCTGGCTCTGGCCCATGCCGTCGCGGATGACCTTGCCGCCGCCGAATTTCACTTCCTCGCCGTGAACGGTGAGGTCTTTTTCCACCTCGATGAACAATTCGGTGTCGGCCAGCCGCACCTTGTCGCCGACCGTCGGGCCGTACATCTGCGCAAAGGCGGCGCGGGTAATTCTAGCCATCAGCAATTGCTCCCGAAATGCGGCTGCGAAGCCATGCCCCACATTGCCGCCATCCTATGGTCACGCAATGACCTGCTAAGCGACACCTTGTGTTCCCATTTGGCGGTTGAGGTGGGCGAGTCACCCCAAAACGACCGTTTGCCAAATCGATGGAAGGAAGATCCATGCGCAAAACGATACTTATCGCAGCCGCCGCCACCCTGGCGTTGGCGAGTGCAGCCAGCGCTCAGCAACAGCCCGCGCAGCAACAGCCCAGCCAGCCGCCGGCAGCACCCGCCGCGCCCGGCGCGCAGCCGGCCGTGCCGACGATCCAGAGCGTGAACATCGTCGACATCACGGAACTGCCCAAGGATACCCAGACGCAGGTCAACCAGGTGATCGCCCAGCGCGGCGAGGGCGGTTTGCAGAAGCTGCGCAGCTCGATCGACGCGACGCCCAAGGTCAAGTCGGCGCTCGAAGCCAAGGGGCTGACCTCGGCGCAGGTTATCGCCGCCAGCATGAACCCCGACGGCGCACTGACGCTGATCACAAAGAAGGCGAGCTGACGCGTGGTTGCGGCGGGCCGGCACCCGGCCCGCCCGCCACATCAGAAAGGGAACCTTCGCCGGGCGGGATTCGTTTCTATCTTTTCGCGCTGAACCGCGTCCCGAAAAGAGTTCCGTCTGGAGCGAGCGATGGCGATTACCCTCACGACAAGATGGCTGCAAGCGATGGCCGCGCTGGCGCTTCTCGCTGCGGCCGGCTCCCACACCGAGCTCAACGCGCAAGGGTTTGGAAGCAACGAGACCGTTGACCGCATCATCGGCTCGGAGGTCAAGCAGGAAGAGACCAGGACAAGCACTGAAGCCGGGAAGGTCAGCAGCGCGATCGACCGGACGCGCGAAAACATCGGCACGGTGCGCAAGACGTCCAAGCTCGACAAGGTCGATATCGTGTTCCTGACCGACGCGGCGCGCAGCGAAGGCGGCCCGCCGCCGGCGATCGAGACCAAGATCAAGCAGCATCAGGACGATATCGCGGAACTGCGCAAGGAGATCGAGGCGAACGCGCTGCTGTTCAATGCCATCGATTCCAGGCGCGTGGCCGCCGAGGACGTTCTCGCCATCGAGTTCGACGATCCGGGAAAAGTCGTCATCTATGCGGCGGCCAAGCCGTCGGGCTGAGCCGAAAGCGCTGCTTGTTTCCATGCATGTCGTTGCCCCAAAACCACTCAGCACTTTTGGGCGACATGCATCAGCAATCGATCTCACAGCTTGCCCATCACCTTTTGCTGGAAGCCGTAGACCTCGCGCTTGCCGCCGAGCGGCACCAGCGTGACGTCGCGCTCCTGACCCGGCTCGAAGCGCATCGCCGTGCCGGCGGCGATGTCGAGCCGCATGCCGCGCGCCCTTGCACGATCGAATTTCAACCCTTCATTGGTCTCGAAGAAGTGGTAGTGGCTGCCGACCTGGATCGGCCGGTCGCCGCTGTTGGCCACTTTCAGCGTCACGGTCGGCAGGCCCTTGTTCAGTTCGATCTCGCCGCTCGCGGTGATGACTTCGCCCGGGATCATCTGAGGCCTCACAGCACGCCGAAGACGAGGCCGACGCCAACAGCCGCGCAGGCGGCGCCGGCCGCACGGGCAAAGCCGCGGAAGCGCATACCAAGGCCCAGACCAGCCGCAATGCCCGTCGCATGGAGCAGCACGGTGGCCGCGGCAAAGCCGGCCATGTACTCCAGCCCGCCGGCATTTTCGGGCACCTCAGTGCCATGGGCATGACCATGAAACAGCGCGAACAGGCCGATAGTGGCAACCCCCGCCGAGACAGGCAGATCGACCGCCAGCGCCACCAGCAGGCCCAAGGCCACGACGGAAGCGAGGATGCCCGGTTCGACGAAGGGCAGCGGCACGTGCAGCATGCCGAGCGCGCCGCCGACCAGCATGACGCCGACAAACGCCGCCGGCCAGGCCCAGATCGCCTTGCCACCCTTGAGCGCCGCCCAAAGCCCGACGGCGATCATCACCATCATGTGGTCGAGGCCCGACAGCGGATGCATGAAGCCGGCCGCGAAGGACGAGGTGGTGCCGACGCCGACATGAGCGTAGGCGGGCATGGCGGCGGCAAGCAGCAGGATCGTCGCGAGCGTGGTTCGTTTCATCGGAGCTGATATCATCGAAATGCCTTCTCTGCTGACAGGGTTCGTGCCGGTCACGCGGCCTTGCGGGGACCGCAGCCCTCGGCCTTGAGCACGCGCTTGGTCGAAGCGGGATATTTCTCCAGCTTCGCTGCCGGGCGGATCGGCCGCGCCGAAAAATTGCCGCCGCAATTCGGGCAGACACCGCCAAGCACGTTTTCCGCGCAATCGGCGCAGAAGGTGCATTCGAAGGTGCAGATCAGCGCATCCGTCGCCTCCGGCGGCAGGTCCTTGTCGCAACATTCGCAATTTGGGCGCAGCTCGAGCATGTTTTTCTCCTCACCGTATCGGTTCGTGCACGGTCACCAGCTTGGTGCCGTCGGGAAACGTCGCCTCGACCTGGACGTCGTGGATCATCTCGGCGATGCCGTCCATCACCTGCGCGCGGGTGACGACATGGGCGCCGGCCTCCATCAATTCGGCGACCGCACGGCCGTCGCGAGCACCCTCGACGACGAAATCGGTGATCAGCGCAATCGCCTCCGGATGGTTGAGCTTGACGCCGCGTTCGAGCCGCTTGCGCGCCACGATCGCCGCCATGGCGATGAGCAGCTTGTCCTTTTCCCTCGGCGTCAGGTTCATGCGTTTTCCTAAGAGGTAGAATCAAAGTGGCAGAATCAGAGTGACCATAATTTGGGCAGGCCCGCCCGCCCGTTGAGCAATTCGACAAGCGGAACCAGCCGCTTGCGGAGCTGGTAGCCGTCCTCGGCAAACAGCCTCGCAAGAAGCTTGCCAGATTTTTTCACGCTCCAGGCACTGGCGTCGCCCTCACCGCCGATGATTGCGCGAACCGGTTCGAGAAACGCCTCGGCGCGCGGCGAGACCAACAGCACCGTCGTCATCGCGGCGGCGCCGCCGGCGACGGCCGCACGGCCAAGGCTGGCGGCAATAGCCGGTCCGATACGGAAATCCTCGGCGTGGACGAGCGCTCCGTCCTGGCGGACGCGCCAGCGGTCGTGAAAACCGCCATGCGTCGCGCGCTCGCCCATCGCCAGGCGGCCGAAGACGGTGGCCTCGAGCAGCAGCGCCTCGGCATCGGCGGCAAGCTCGACATCGAGCGTGCGGGCGAAGGCCGCCCGATCGAAGACGATGGTTTCCTGCGGCAGCCAGGCGATGCGGCCGCCGGCGCCGACGGTCAGCCTCAGCCGCACTTCGGCGCGATCCGATGCCGCGCGATAGATTTTTTCGCAGGCCTGGGTGGTGATCGAGGCCGAGGCACCGGCGCCGACATCCACCTCCCAGTCGAGACGGTCGCCACCGGTCAGGCCGCCGGCGGTGTTGATCAGCACGGCTTCCAGCGGATCGGCCGAGACTGCCGGCATGCGGATCTTGGCCGAGCCGTCCTGATAGAGACGCCGAAGGCGCGTGCGACCATCGCTCTTGCCGCAGAAAAGCCTGGCTCGCCCCGCAACACGCTGGGCCGCGGGCGCCGAAGTCGAGATAGTTTCCATCATGTCCACACGACCAACGTTAAGCACTCCCGTGGCTTTGTCGATATATAGCTTGTTGCCTCACAACGTTTCGGTTTCTATAGAGGGAGCCTCCTTGGAACGGTCACGCAGCGCCTGGCGGGGTATAGGGCGACGACGACGATGTGAATCCGGGGACAAAGGGGCGCTGATCAGTCGGCGTCGGGAAACGACAAAGTTGGGGAAGAAACCGAATGGCTGACCAGCTGGCAGCGGACATCATCGAGAAGATCAAGGCTCATGCCGAGCCTGGCGGCGAAGAGATCACCACCAATACCGAATTGACGTCGCTGGGCATCCATTCGCTCGAACTAACGGAGATCATCTTCGATCTCGAAGAACAGTATGGCATCGAGATCGAGATGAACACGGTCGATGCCTGGAGCAATTTGAAGAATGTCGGCGACATGGTCGAGGCTGTTCGCGCGCTGATCGCGAAAAAAGCCTAACCGAATGCTGAAGCGCGTCGTCATTACCGGCATCGGCGGGATTTGCGGGCTCGGCACCGATGCACCGGCAATCTGGAACGAAATGCGCGCCGGCCGCTCGGCGATCGGCCCGATCGACAATCCGCTGCTGCATGATTTGAAGGTCAAGATCGGCTGCGAGATCAAGGCGCTGCCCGAGCACGGCATCGACCGCAAGCAATTGGTATCGATGGACCGGTTCAGCCTGCTGGCGGTGATTGCCGCGCGCGAAGCCATGCAGCACTCCGGATTGACCGCGCATGCGGACAACACCTACCGCATGGGCACCATCGTCGGCGTCGGGGTCTGCGGGTTTGAGGCGGTCGAGGAAAACTATCGCGCGATTTTGATCGAGAAGAAGAACCGCGCCGGCATCTTCACGGTGCCGAAAGTCATGCCGGGAGCGGCCTCCGGCCAGGTCAGCATGCATCTCGGCCTGCGCGGGCCGGTCTTCGGCGTCACCTCGGCCTGCTCGTCGGCCAACCACGCGATCGCCGCGGGGGTCGACCAGATTCGGCTCGGCCGCGCCGACGTCATGGTCGCCGGCGGCACCGACGCGCCGCTGGTGTGGGGCGTGCTGAAGGGCTGGGAAGCGCTGCGCGTTCTGTCGCCTGACACATGCCGACCGTTCTCGGCCGATCGCCAGGGCCTGATCCTCGGCGAAGGTGCCGGCATGGCGGTGCTGGAAAGCTACGACCACGCCATGGCGCGCGGCGCCACCATCCTGGCCGAGATCGCCGGCACGGGCCTGTCCGCCGACGCATCCGACATCGTCGCGCCGACCATTGAAGGACCGGAAGCAGCGATGCGTTTCTGTCTGGCGGACGCCGGGCTCAATCCGGAAGACATCGACTATCTCAACGCGCATGGCACCGGCACCAAGGCCAACGACCAGATCGAGACGGCGGCGATCAAGCGCGTTTTCGGTGAGCACGCGCATTCGCTCTCCATCTCCTCGACCAAGTCGATGCATGCGCACTGCCTTGGCGCCTCGGGCGGCTTGGAGATGATCGCCTGCGTCATGGCGATCCGCGAAGGCATCGTGCCGCCGACGGCGAATTTCCGCGAAGCTGATCCAGATTGCGATCTCGACGTGACGCCGAACGTGGCGCGCGAGCGCAAGGTGCGCGTCGCGATCAGCAACGGCTTTGCCTTTGGCGGCACCAATGCTGTGCTGGCATTCAAGGCGGTCTGAGGCCGTTCTGCACCATTTGCCCGGAACTTTTGCCGGCCATATTGATCGGGGTCGGGCCTGCTCCTAATTCTTTGCGACCCGCCCCTTGCGCCGCTTCCGATCCCGGAGCCTTCCATGACCGACCTGTCCGCCTTTCCGATTACCAAGCGCTGGCCGGCCAAGCATCCAGACCGCCTCCAGCTCTATTCCGCGACAACGCCCAACGGCGTGAAAATCTCGATCGCGCTGGAGGAACTCGGCCTGCCCTACGAGGCACACGCGGTCAACATCGGCAAGAACGAGAGCTGGACGCCGGAATTCCTATCACTGAACCCGAACGGCAAGATACCGGCGATGATCGACCCGAACGGTCCCGGCGGCCAGCCGATCGGCCTGTTCGAATCCGGCGCCATCCTGCTCTATCTCACCGACAAGACCGGCAAGCTGATCCCCGCCGACCCTATCCGGCGCTACGAGACGATCCAGTGGGTGTTCTTCCAGATGGCCTCGATCGGGCCGATCTTCGGACAGGTCGGCTTCTTCAACAAATTCGCCGGGCGCGAGATCGCCGACAAGCGGCCGCTGGAGCGCTACCGCGACGAATCGCGGCGGCTGATCGGCGTGCTGGAGACCAGGCTCAAGGGTCGGACATGGATCATGGACGACGACTACACCATCGCCGACATCTCGATGCTCGGCTGGGTGCGCAATCTGATCGGCTTTTATGAGGCGCGCGAACTGGTAGGCTTCGACGATTTCCCGATCGTCGCGGCATGGCTGGAGCGCGGCCTCGCGCGGCCCGCGGTGCAAAAAGGCCTGACCATTCCCGCAAGGGGCTGAGCGCGGCCGGCCGCAAGGACGGAGGACCGGCCCTATTTTGCCTTGGCTTTGGACCCGCCCCGGCCGACGACGGAGGCCGCAAGCGACGCGACGCCTCGCGCAGTGGCGACGACCGCTCCGGCCGCAACGTTGGCTGCCGTGCGAACGGCGCCCTTCGAGGTGCTTGCCGCCGGCTTCCTGGCCTTGGTGACTTTCGGCGCGGCGCCGGGCACCACTTTCCTCGGCGCGGCCTTGCCGAAGGCAGGCTTGGCGTCCTTCGAGCGCTCGGCGATTGCCGGGCCGGCACCCGCTTTTGCCTGCGTTGCCCTGGGTTGAACTGACTTGCCCTTGGCGGGTTTTTTGGTCCTGGTTGCCATCGGATTTTCCCTGATACAGCTAAATGCCGTGTCGGGCATAACGACCGGAAAGTCTTAAGGTTCCCCGACCAACACTGCTAAAATCCGCCATGATCGCCGATGACGAGATCGGCGGGCCGCCGCCGCGCCAGCACGCGGTCGATGTTGGGCATGTCGTTGGACGCGATCCAGGCGCGGGCGTCTTCATCGGAGCGGCCATGCCCGTGCCAGCGCTCCAGCAGGCGGCGTTCGAGCTCGTCGCGCGGCACGTCGACGAAGATGGTGAAATCGAACAGCGGCGCCAGCTTCGACCATGGCTCCTCGTCGAGCAGGAGATAGTTGCCCTCGACCAGGATGAACTTGGTGTCAGCACCGACGATTGCTGCGGCGGCGCGCGACAATTCCAAGCTGCGGTCGAACACCGGGATGGCAATGTCGGGCTCGCCCGAACGGATGCGCTTCAACAGCGTTTCGAAGCCGGCAAAGTCGAAGGTTTCCGGCGCGCCTTTTCTTGGCCGAAGACCGCGCTGGTTGAGGACGATGTCGTCATAGTGGAAACCGTCCATCGGCACGACTTCCGAGGATCCTTCCGGCAGCAGGTCATGCAAGGAGGCCGACAGCGTCGACTTGCCGGCGCCGGGAGGGCCGGCGATGGCGACGATGAACCGCGGCGCCTTGCCGGCACGCTTGAAGATAGTGGCGGCGAGATGGGCGATTTCGGACATGAGGCATTCCTGGCTGGATGTTCCGCAGGGTGATCGGCGCATCTTGGCGACAGTTGGTGGAAATTTCAAACGCGGCGCTCGCGCCTCAGGCCGGGACGGACCGGCCGATGCGCAGGAAGTCGCCGTCGAAGGCAATTTCCTTCGTCGCACCGTCGGCGGCGAGGATGCGCATCCGGTCGCGCAGGGTTTCGATGTCGCGCGGCGGCTCGCCGCCGGCCAGGGGGACGGCGCCGATGACATGGCGGAACGACACCGAGCGCCCTTCGGCAAGCGCGAAGGCTGTCGCCACCCCTTCATGCTTCAGCCAATTGTCGCCGAGCGAGGCGGCATGGCCGACGGCGGCGCGGCCGTCCTCGATGCCGAGCACGCCGCGGTGGCGGCCGTTCCACGGCGCGTAGTCGCGCCCGCCATTGCTGAACCACAGCATGGTGATGGGCAGTTCGGCCGGGTTCTTCAGCACCAGCAC
The DNA here is from genome assembly GCF_057784325.1 of Mesorhizobium sp. CNPSo 4689. Classification (NCBI taxonomy): domain Bacteria; kingdom Pseudomonadati; phylum Pseudomonadota; class Alphaproteobacteria; order Hyphomicrobiales; family Phyllobacteriaceae; genus Mesorhizobium; species Mesorhizobium sp. CNPSo 4689. Next base: position 15,547 of record NZ_JBWLUZ010000001.1, on the reverse strand, counting down.
CAGATCCTGCTCGGCATGCCGCGCCAGTGCCGTCCAGCCCGGCCCGCCGTGATCGGCCTCGACCAGAGTGATGAAATCCTCGCGCAGCTGTTCGTTGCGGTACTCGCCAAGGTCGGTCGCGCCGCCATCGGCGGTCGGAAACCGCGCCAGGTCGGTGGAGCGTGCGGGGTAGGCGAGCATGAAGCGGCCGCGGGCCGGATCGGGCTCCAGCGGGTCGGCGGGGGTGGCGGCGAAGCGCTTGGGCGAAAAGGCGAGCCGGCCGCCGTCGCGCATTGCCGTCATCGGATGATGGGCGACGGAAATGGCACCCGCGCCGCCCGAGAAGACATGCTCCTGATAGAGGAAGGGATGGCCGTCGCGAACGGTCAGGACCTTGTCGACGGCGGCACCCATGACCTTGCGGCGCAGCCGGAACGTGGCGCGCCAGCCATCGGCGATGGCGCTGTTTTCGACGACATCCCAGGCGCTATTGGCCGGCCAGCCATGCAGCGGTGCCTCCTCGACATCGCTGCGCGAAAACGGCGCACAGAGAAAATCGCCTGACAGCCGCACCGTACCCTCGGGCAGGTTTTCAGGCAGCGTTTCGCGCGGCGCGCCGACCCAGGGCGCGCGATGCAATGGGTTTAGCCGGCGGCCATCGATGTCGACCGCCATGTCGGCAAGGTGGCCGACCGCGAGGTCGAGCGAGACCGAAATGCCCTTTGCGTTGATCGTGACCGTATCCATGTCCACCTGCCGATTCTGCCCGGCGTGAGCAAAGCCCGGTCGGCGCCGGTTGTGCAAGCATGAGGGCAGGCATTTTGCATCAGGCTGTGCACGAGCCTCAGCGTGAGGCGGCCACTTGTCGACTGTCGGCGCCGCCCCTCATTGCCCTGCCGGGCATTTCTCCCCGTTTACGGGGAGAAAGTAGCAGGCCGCAGTGTCGGCGCTCTCTTGCAACGCAGGTGATTGGCGAAATCAGCCATGAGAGCGTCCCTCGCCCCGTTTACGGGGAGAGGGTGCCGGCAGGCAGGTGAGGGGCGGCGCCGACGCCAAGTCTACTGCCGCTTGTACTCCCGCACCGGCGACTTTGTGCCGTCGGTGTAGGTGACCTGCACCGACATCGACTTCACGCTGTCGGCGACCTTGAAATAGGGCTGGTAGTCGTAGGGGATGGCGTAAGGGTCCTTCTTGTCGCAAGGCGGCATCTTGATCTCCTTGTCGAGCGCGGCGCCGTTCAGGCCGTAATGCACCTGTTTGATGGCGCAGCGGAACGACAGCATCTGCGAGAAATAGACCAGGCCATGGTTGCCGCTGGCGTCGAAGGCGATCCACGACGTCCAGAACTGGTCGAGGATCTGCTTCGCGCCTTGCTGAAGGGCGGCGTCGGGATCGAAGCTGATGTCGAACGGGCCGGTCTCGCGGCCGCGGAGATCGAGATATTTGATCCCGATCGTAGTGGCCGCGGTGCTGTCGGGCAGCTCAAAACTCGGATTGGGCATCGGCTTGCCGGTCCGCTGGTCGTTCATCGCCATGAAACCGGTGTCGGTGAACGGGCCGCTGTTGCCCAGGCGCCAGGAAATGGCGATCGCCGGCTCGGGCAGCGAGATGGTCATCGACCAGCCCTGGTTCGACCGCATCGGCGTCAGCGTCGGGGCGAACAGCGCAGGATCGAGCACGTCGCCAAGCGCGGCCAGACGGCTGCGGCTGCGGTCCAGCCAGTCGGCGAGCTCTCTCTGGTCGACAAAATATTTGAGCAGCCCGCCATCCTTCTCGTAGGCGACGAATTTTGTCAGCGCCTGGGCTTCGCTGCGCTTGTCGGACAGCGACTGGCTGCCGAGGCGATCTTCGGAAAACTCCTGCGCCAAAAGGAAATAGGCCGGGGCGAAATCGGGGTGGGCCGCGATGAAGGCGTTGAGCTTGTCAAGGCGCTGGACATCGTCGAACTGCATGAGATGGACCAGCTTGATCGACAGCGCCTTGCCCTTGTCGGAGAGCGCGCCGAACACCTCGCGGGCGCCGGCCTTGCCGTCCTGCACCCGAAGCAGCGTGGCAAAGCGCGTGTAGGGGTCGACGGCGTCGACATCGAAGCCTGCGAAGGCGAGATAGGAGCGCCGTGCATTGAGCATGTCGCCCGACAGCTCGTAGACACGGGCATTGTGGTAGTACTCGTCGGGACGCTTGGGGTCGGCGATTGCGCCGCCCTGCGCGGCAAGAGCGGCAAAACCCTTGGCGATGGTGTCGATCGAGGCGGCGATCTGCTCGGTCGTCGCCTGCAGCTTTTCGGCCTGCGCCACCTGCTGCTGCTGGCCGGCGGCCAGCGTGTCGGTGGTCTGCTTGACCGCTTCGACGGTCTTTTGCGTTTCCGCGCCCTGGACGGTCTGCTGCTGCTGGTTGGAGGCGATCTCCTCGGTCTTCTTCGCCACCGTATCGGTCGACTGCTTGACAGCCTCGACCGTCTTTTGCGTCTGCGTGACCGTCTGCTCGATCTTGGCCACCTTCTCGGCGACGATGCCCATCGACTGCTGCAGCTCGGCCACCGCCGGCACCAGGCTGGCAATCACCCCGTTTTGCGAATTGGTCTGCTGTTGAAGGCCATAGACGCCGCCGGCGACCGCAGCCGCACTGGTGGCGAAAATCAATGCCGGCACGGCCTTGGCCGCCAGCACCAGCTTGAGCACGACGGCAATCGCGATGATGACCGCCGCGACAGCGGCGATTAAAGCGATATAGGCGGCAAACGGCGCCAACGGATTGAGCACGTCGGAAACGGCGCCACTGACGAACGCGACGCTGCCGGCCCATTTGCCGGTACGGCCCAGCGATGCCTTGAGAAGCGACGGCGCCTTGGCGCCGAGTTCCATTCCACCCGTCATGTCGTACCCCCAAGTCTTTGCCACGCGCATAATAGCAGCGCGACCCCGTGAGCAAAACAGGAGAGGAAGCGGGCGTTTTCGGGGCAGGGGTATGGGAGGGTGCTGGGCGAGCGGCAGGACAGGGCCGCAGAGGAACCCGCCAATTGCCAAGGCTGGCGCCGCCCCTCATTGCCCTGCCGGGCACTTCTCCCCGTATAGTGACGGGGAGAAAGAGGCTGGCCGCAGCCCCGGCGCCCCATCTTGCGACGCTGGTGATTGGCGAAGCCGTTTATGATAGCGCCCCTCTCCCCGTCACTATACGGGGAGAGGATGCCGGCAGGCAGGTGAGGGGCAGCGCCAGCCTCTGAAACCTGGGCAAATGCGTCACTACAGGTGTTAACCAAATGGACGCGGCAGGCGCATTACGTTAGCTTCGCCGCATCTCAGCAACAGCCGCGTTCAGAACAGTCCAGCCCTTGTCCGACCAGCGTCCCTTCCCGCTCATCCAGAAGATCATGGCCGCGTTCGCGCTGCTGGTGCTTGTCGCCGGCTGCACCACCGCGCCGCCCGACACCGTGCTGGCGGTGCCGGCGGCGCCGCAGAAATATGCGGCGATCGTCGTCGATGCCAGGAGCGGCAAGCAGCTCTTCGAGGTCAACTCGTCGGCGCAGCGCTATCCGGCCTCGCTGACCAAGATGATGACGCTCTATCTGCTGTTCGAGGCGCTGGAGAGCGGCCGCGTCAGCAAAGAGACGCAGATCCCGGTCTCGGACAATGCCGCCAGGCAGCCGCCGACCAAGCTGCGCTTCCGGCGCGGCGAGACGATCGACGTCGATTCGGCCATCCGCGCCATCGTCGTCAAATCGGCCAATGACGTGGCGGTGGCGGTGGGCGAATATCTCGGCGGCTCAGAGGAGCAGTTCGCCGCCATGATGACGTCCAAGGCGCGCCAGCTCGGCATGTCGAGCACCGTGTTCCGCAACGCGTCCGGCCTGCCCGACGGCGGCCAGATGACGACGGCGCGCGACATGGCGGTGCTGGGCATGGCGCTGCGCAACCGCTTCCCGCAGCATTTCCATTATTTCTCCGAAAGCGACTTCATGTTCCGGGGACGGCTGGTGCGCGGCCACAACGACATGCTCGGCCGGGTGCGCGGCGTCGACGGCATCAAGACCGGCTATATCAGGGCCTCCGGCTTCAACATCGTGACGTCCTACAGCGCCGACGGCCGCCAGCTGATCGTGGTGGTGATGGGCGCCGACAGCGCCCGCCAGCGCAACGATCATGTCGAGGCGCTGATCCAACGGAGTCTGTCGCCAACGGTGGCGGATGCGAAGACGCGGCTGATGTTCGTGCAGCAGTGAGGAGTGGTCCGCATAGCGGACGAAAAGCCAATTGCTTGGCTTTTCGAACGACGAACGCCCTGAGCCTGCGAAGGGCCGGATAGAAGCTTCGCAACTTGCCGGCACGTTCGGCACGCAGGCCGGGCGCCCTTCTCGCGCAATCGTGAACGCAGTGCCGCTACTACGCGGCTTCTCCCCCCTCGACCTGAAAAGACCAACATGGGATGCGGGAATCCGCCCGAGCGGTGGATCTGCTCCGCCGCCCCGGCCTCTCGCCCAGCGAGACAGCAGGAGCCCGCAGCATGAGCACCGCCCCCAAGACGCCCGAGAAGATGCCAGACAACGACAGCGGCGGCGAATATTTCGAGGCGCCGACCATCGGGGATGCCGATCACAGTTCGGACGAGCACCTCGAAACGCCAGACGTGCCGGACTCCGAGCCGGCCGCACCCGGCGCATCACGGGTAAAGCCGAAGAAGAAGCCATCGGCGATATCAGGTAGAAGATTCCGCAAGCGCGACCTCGTGCGCATCGACGATCTGCGCCCGAGCCTCGCCGACCGCATCCGCGCCGACCATCCCGACCTGCCGACCGGCGCCCGCATCAGCCGCGAGGAGCTCGGCCGCTACCGCATGCGCTACATGGAGGAGCTTCTGCAGCAGGAGCACGGCGAATTCTCCGAGCTGGACCGGCAGGTGGTGGAGAGCATCGCCAGGCAGGACACGATTTCCGAAAACAGCGAAGAGGAGTTCGAGGAGCACAGGTCATTCGCCGACCGCGTCTCCGACAATATGGCCGCGTTTGGCGGCAGTTGGTGGTTCCTGATCTCGTTCGCCAGCGTGCTGCTGGTGTGGATCGGCATCAACCTGATCGAGGGCGCCACAAGCGCCTTCGATCCCTACCCCTTCATCCTCCTGAACCTTCTGCTCTCCTGCATCGCCGCCATCCAGGCGCCGGTGATCATGATGAGCCAGAGGCGGCAGGAAGCAAAAGACCGCCTGCGCTCGTTCAACGACTACCGGGTCAATTTGAAAGCCGAGCTGGAAGTGCGGCACCTGCACGAGAAGCTCGACTACCTCATCTCGCGCCAATGGACGCGGCTGGCCGAAATGCAGCAGATGCAGTTGGATGCGATGCACGAGCTGACCGGCGCGAAGAAGGTGAAGCGGGCGCCACGCAGGGGGCGCAGTCGGGCGGTGAAGAGTGAGGCAGGGGAGTGAAGGCGGCTCGCGATCGGTTGCCCGGTGACGGCAATTATGCTATAAATTTGGACATGGTGCTGATTTGCGCCAGCGACCCGCCGCCGAGGCGGGTTTTTCGTTTCAGGCTTGCGGGCCGGCGGGCTTGGCTTCTCGTTGGACGGCCCCGTTCGATCCAGCTCTCATTCAGCACATAAATGGCGCACCCGACTGGATTCGAACCTGTGACCTCTGCGCGAGGAGGCAGCGCAATTGCCCGTTGAAGCCCGCCGCCGCTTCCGCTAAGAAGCCGTGACTGGCCGGTTCACCGGCTGGTTCGTTTTCAAGATCGCCGATCCTGAAGGCACCCGTAGCTCAGCTGGATAGAGCGCTGCCCTCCGAAGGCAGAGGTCACAGGTTCGAATCCTGTCGGGTGCGCCAAACTTTCGAACAGCTTGATTCGGACCGGTTTTCCGACGGGGCTTCTGAACAAAAGATAGAACTGCTTCGGACGGTAATTTGGCACCAACGACAAGGCAACGCGGCGTTGCCGTTTGAACGCGAAAGTTTGACCCAAGCTAGCCAATCCGGGAGGCAAGCCCAAATGTCTCGAATTGGTGAAATGCGGCAGGGGGCAAACGCCACGCCTAGATCCGCATCGCCCAGTAGAAGCTGCGTTCGTTGACGGTCTTCGCTTGGCGCGACTGCGGAGGGAGGCCCACGAGCATTCGGCTGACATAAGCCTCCCGCACCAGCAGGACAGCAAGTCGTTCACTTGGGCGTCCCAGTAGCAGCCATCGATGAAGCGCGGAAGGAAGGGGGTTCGCTGATGCGCTGGTGAGGTCGGACGTTTCCTTTTCGTGCGACCGATCCTATAATCCGCCGGAGCCAGGGCAGACAATGGACCGCAAGCTTTCCGCGATTCTCGCCGCCGACGTCGTGGGCTATTCCGCCCTAATGGAACGCGATGAGACGGGCACGTTCGAACGCCTTCGTGCCGGACGCAAGGAACTGTTCGAGCCCGAGATTGCCCGACACCACGGCCACATCTTCAAGCTGATAGGCGATGGGATGCTCGCGGAATTCGGCAGCGTCGTGGACGCGGTCGAATGTGCCGTGTCGTTGCAGCGCGGCCTAGTGGAACGCAACGCCGCCGTTTCCGAAGATCATCGGATTCGCGTCAGGATCGGGGTCAATCTCGGCGAGGTGATTGTCGAGGGCGAGGACCGGTATGGCGAGGGCGTCAACGTCGCTGCCAGGCTTCAACAGCTAGCGGAACCTGGCGGCATCTGTGTCTCGGGAAAAGTAGCCAAAGAGGTCGAGAAGAAGTTGGCTTTCGGCTTTGAGCCGATGGGCGAACAGAAGCTGAAGAACATCGCCGAACCGGTGCAGGCATACCGGGTGCTGCTCGATCCCGCGGTGGCGGGAAAGCCTAGGGATGATGTCAATCGACACCCACGCTTCTGGCGCAATCTGGCCGTCTCTGTTGGGGTCTTTGTTGTCGCAGTCGGCCTTGCAGCAGCCTGGTGGCGACCGTGGGAGCCGCCGATTCGGCCCGCCGCTTTGGAGGCCAACGCGAAAGCCGACGCCCGGCCATCCCTCGTCGTGCTTCCATTTGACAATCTCAGCGACGACCAGGCGCAAGGCTATCTGGCAGACGGTTTCACCGAAGACCTGACCACAGAACTTGCACGCATACCCGGCCTGTTCGTCGTGTCGCGAAACGCGGCTTCCGCCTACAAGGGCAAGGAGACTAAACCCGCAGAGATCGCCGCAGCGCTTGGTGTCCGGTACATGCTGGAGGGCTCGATACGTCGGGTCGGCGACGACATGCGTATCAACGCTCAATTGATCGACGGCTCGACCACCGGTCATCTCTGGGCGGAACGTTTCGACGGCCAGTGGGCGGATGTCTTTGCGCTACAAGACAAGGTCGTCGCCAGCATCGCAGGCGCGCTCAAGCTCCGTCTCGTCAGCGCCCAAGGTAAGGCTGACTTCGCGGGAGGCACGCGCAATCCCGCAGCCTACGAAGCTTACCTCATGGGCATGGAAATCTATAATCGTCGCAATACTCCAGAGGAGTTTGCGCAGGCGGTCAGGTTTTTCCAGCAGGCGCTGGAACTCGATCCGAATTTCGGCGCGGCGGCAGCATCGCTCGCATGGGCCTATTGGGAGATGGACGGGCCACGGGTCAAGGCTTTGGCCTTTTCGGAAACTATCGCGCTTTACAGAGTCTACAAGTACCTGGAGGAGGCGGCCAAGCATCCTTCGCCCTCGTACTATCAGCTCGTTGCCAGTTTGCTGGTTCGCGAGCACCGGTCCGACGAGGCAGTCGCCGTTATGTTCAAGGCAGTGGCGCTCGACCCGAGCGATCCCTTGAACTATGTCGGGTTGGCAGACGCCCTGACTTTCAATGGCAGGCCGAACGAGGCGCGCGACTATCTCGACGCGGCCAACCGTGTCGACCCAGGCGGCAATGACTATCGGCACTACCAGGCGGGGCTGGCTGAATTTGGCCAGGGTCGTTTCGCGGAGGCCGTCGACTACCTTGAAAGGATTGATCTCCAATCGCCCGATCCATGGCCGAAATTCTATGGCCTGCAGGTATTGGTTTCGGCCTACGCACATCTCGGGCGCAGCGACCAGGTCGCAGCCTACAGCGACAGGCTGAAGGAAGTCATGTTGGAACGAAAGGATGGAGGGGCAAATCAGCTGGTCACGCAGAGGTATTTTGTGTTCAAGAACCCGGCCGACATAGGACGCCTTCTGGATGGCCTGAACAAGGCCGGTTTGCCGGAATTGCCGGAAGAGGCCGATTTGGATGCGAAGGACCGGCTTACCGGTTCGGAAATCAGGTCTCTCATCCTTGGTCGCGAACTGCGCGGGGGAGGCGCATGGCTAGATAAAGAAACCAGCTGGGTGCAGGAGAACTTCCTGTGCGACGCTATTCCGAAAGATCAGACAACCTGCGGCGCGGTCTTCCGCAATCCAGTCGGGACGTCGGAGCGGGTGAACGAGTACAGAGCCGTCTTTCGTTTTGATCGTTTCGAGTTCTCGATCGTCAGATGAGACCATTCGGGATCACATTCGATCGGCCGCACGCGATGTCAGCAAACAGGCTCGTAGCGGTCGATGTTTCGTCAAATGTCGAGCTTCCGGTAATGGCGCGATCCGCGCCGTTGGCGACAAACCCCGCTCCCTCGAGCCGTCGAGCGCGGGACGGGATTTGAACCTGTGACCTCAGGTTATGAGCCTGAAGCTCCAGTTCTCATCTTCATCCTCTCCGGCGCGCAAAATTTCTCAATGAAAATCAGTCTTTAAACGATGCTCGTTTCGTTCTCGGTTGCAGTCTCCTGCAGCCAAATACGGAACACAGCGTGCAGGCATTTTCCGTACAAAATCCGTACACACATTCGCCCTTCGTTCTCAGCACGAATTGTCGGCGCGGCGCCAATCCAGATCCGCGGAGGGCTAACGCTTGTTTTGGTTTGGCGCGTTGCCGGGAGAATTCTCACTGTCTGACTATTGCCGGCACCCATTTGAAGGTCGCGTTGTTCCGAAATGCCGACCGAAGGGGAACAAGCAAGGATCCTAGAAACATAAGCCATAGCGGTGATAGCACCGTCAGTTGCTCCATGAGCTTGGTACTCTCGAACTTTGTCTGATTGAGTCGCCGCTCATTTTTTGTCAGCGATTTCGCATTGCCCAAAAATCGCAGTTTTCCGCCATCAGTTCCACCCGCCCGAAACCATCCGACGGCCCTGTATCGGTCTGTCGGCCGGACCTCCTGCGGCTTCCCATCGACATCTATCGACAAATTGCCCTCGGCCTCGATCAGACTGGCAACGCCATCAGGCATATCCTGGATCGAACGATTATCGATGTCGTCCACGGCGACCCACCCACTTTCGCCGGCTAAGGTCAATTCGCTCTCCTGTCGTGAAACCAACTCAGTAGGTCGGGCTACGATCGTAGCTCTCACTCCTACGTTCAGGGCGGAGTTGGGCAATGTAAGAGCACCGCTTTGGAAAGCACCGCGGCTTGCAATGAACTTGCAAGCGACTAGGTCTCCCACTTTAGATGGTGGCGTAACGAAATTGATTTGGTAAGGCTTGCCGTCTATCTCGACGTGAAGCTTCCGTTGCCCAAGCTCGATGATGTTACCCTTGTCATGTGGCTCGAGGAAGGATCTACCTGCGTAGAAAGATACCGTTCTGCTACCACTGCCAAAGGTGAGTCTCGATTTACTGCCAATAAATTGCCAGATGTTTTTCAGTCCTGGCTTGCTACCGGCCTCCATGCCAAATGCGGCGGCCAAATCTGTCGCAAGGGATAATGTCGACGGGCTTCTGTCGGTCTCTAGAATCCAGATGTCAGAAGCGCCACCATCGAATGAGATTGACACTCGCCTAACGTCGTTGACGCGGAAGCTTGACTTCTCAGCTTCGGGATCGGGAATCCAATCGCTTTCCGCACATCCAGACAGAATATCGATCTTAAGATCGAACTTCGCGTTCTGATTGGTGGCATGCCATGCCGCACTGAGTCCCGCGCCAGGGTCGTACCACCTCAAAAGCGAGCCGTCGAAACTTGCGGGGAACAGCGCGAAAGGCTTCTCACCAACATCGAATTGTGAGGGATTTGTTGATAAACCCCCGTTCAGTGGCGCATCCAAATAAGCGTCTATGTGGACCGGCAGAGGCCTATAGAAAAAATCCGCAGCGTAGAAGATGATTGCGTTGGACGCTAAACCAAGCACACAGACTTCTAGGCAAAGGCAGGCGAGAATGTATGGCCGTTCGACTTGAAAATGGTTGATCGTCCACTCGACGATTTGGGTCCATGAGACAATAACGCACGCTAAAAAAAATGCTCCTACAATATTGGAGAAAGAAGATTCCGCGAATGCCGAAAAATCAAAAAGGTTATGGGTCACGTCATTGACCGTTAGCGCAATAAACCCGACAGCAGTTGCCCGTCCCAGCATCCGCTGGGGGCTTTGCGCCGTGAGTGATAAAACTGAAATTGCGAATGCGAGGATTAGAAAGGCAGGTTGATAAGCTTCGGTCAGCCATTCGCCCAAAGTTAAAAAGGGCACCACCTGATCTCCATAGGCGGCCTCATATATCGACGCGGAATCGCCATTGAGAATGCTTATCAAGAAGCCCTGAAGGCGAGGACCAGGGCCTAGGAGCAGCGTTACAGCCACACAGTACGACAAGATAAGAGCAGCGCTTCGCAATGGCCCTAAATCGCTCGAAACGATCGACAAGTATTTTTTGGTCATCAAAAGCACCCAGGTGAATCGAATAAATGATGACTACGGGCTGTTAGGCCGTCAATAAAGGTGCAATTTTCGGGACGTTCATCGCAGCTCTTGGCCTTTCAGCTTGGGAAGCTAGCCCTTTCGACCGGACTCCAATGGCTTGGCTGTAAAGCTCGGTTAAGCGCGCTTGTTTATTTCAATGGGTTACGTTCGAAACGTAAAACCGATTGGGCTTAGAGCGCCGGTGTGACAGGCCAGTGAAATTGCCATTCTGATCAACGACTGTTTCGACAGCTCGGCAGGCCGAATTCGCACTAAAATGGGCAATAGTTGAAACTCCGACGGGATGACGGTGGCCGGTTGCGCTGGCTTACCACACGGTCTTCCGGTAAATGTTGCGGCAAGCCGAGGAGGGGAGACTCTTGCAGTTCGAATACACACATCCGCAGACGGAAGTGGAAAGACTACTCGGAGGATTTCACGAGATTAATGCCTTCGGGCCAATCGAAGATGGTGACGATACAAAATTCGAGGATTTCCTTCGTCGCGTAGCTCCCCCTCCTCGCACACCGATCCACATTGATTCTGAGGGTGGGTTTGTTGAGGCCGCGTTGTCGATTGGTCGGATCATCCGCGCGTCGTGGTACTCAACATCAATCGGAAAGTATATCCTCGATCATGACAGGCACCGGGAGCATATTATTCCGCGCATGCTTCTACCGGGATCGTGTTTGAGTGCTGCGACTTTGATGTACCTTGGGGGAAGGCTTAGACATTTTCCGATTGGATCTCGCTTCGGTGTGCATCAATTTTCTTTCAGAAACCCGACGCCCGATTATATTGGGAAATCGCAAATCCTCTCTTCCAAGATTGCGCAGTATGTTTTCGATATGGGCATCTCATCGCAATTTCTTGAGATATCGTCGTCAACCGACGTCATAAAGCTTATAGAGGTCGATGAGCTAAAAGAACTTCGCGTTGTGACCGGTGGTCAAACGGACGTAGAGTGGTCAGTGCAGGCCACAGGTATGCTCTATGTGCGAGGTGAAAGAGATTCTATTTTCGGACACCATAAGGTAATGCTTGGGTATACTAAGCAATCGGGTTTTTTTGTTTTGGATCGTGATAGAGGTCCAAGGTCGCGAAGCCGAACTGACTGGTTTTGATCTGGTAGAGATTGTAGTAAATGAAGAAGACATTCGAATTGATGTGTCAAATAGGTGTCGCCGAATTGTAAGCGGCATTTACGTGAATATCATTGCGAATGTCACCGACGTGGAAGCCCGCATGATGGCTTATTCTTTGAGCTTCGGCGTCCATATAAGAACCTCAAAGGAAGCCGAGGTTTTCCTAGGAATTTCAGCAATGTCAACGGATGGCGGCACCGAACAGCTGCAGACTTTTTACTCCTCATTTGCCGACCCAGAAACCGTTCACAGCCCATTGCTGGGTCGTTGACCGTCAGCTTGGGAAGCTAGCCCTTTCGGTGTGATTTCAAGACATTGCCTGTAAAACACGACGCGGCCCCCTTCAATCAATTCAATAACTTAGGGAGCAATTGTAAAACGATCGAACATGATCGGCCGGCCGTGCTGTGCAGCGAATGTCCCGACCAGGGGGGGGTCGGCTTTCCGACTCCAAGCAGAAACTCGCCCGTCCTCAGCTGAACTTGCGACAATGACCCGAAGGCGACATTTGTCTGGACCGTCGGTAGGTCTCGTCAGGGTGGAAACCGGAAGTTCGACGCGAACCCAACAGAGAGCTCGCCGGCTGTTCACAGCTGCTCTACGCGCTCAGTTATCGGACAAGCCGGCCAGAGAACTATCCTTCCAGAAGCGACGCGGGATCAAGGGCTGGCCGGACGTGACGCGCAGGAGAGGGCATCTTTGCAAACGCGACGATTACTCCGGCACGCCGGCAATACCCAGCGCCTCGACGTAGCGCTCGGCGAACACCTTGTCCCGCCACGGGTTGATCTGCCTCTGCAGGCCGAGCGTGTAGGTCGGGAACGCCTCCATCAGCCGCCGCGCCGCCGCCTGCGCTTCGTCCGACCGATTGAGTTTGACCAGCGCCATGATCACCGCCCGGTGCGAGGAGCCGTAATTCGGCATCTCGCGCAGCGCTCGTTCTCCCCAAGCCAGCGCCTCCTCGTAGCGTTCGAGCATCAGGTAGCTCATCGCGATGCCGGAGAGCGCGATGCCCTTCTCGGGGTCGACCGGGCTCAGCCGCATTGCCCTGTGGAAGTGCTCGATCGCGACGAGGGGGCGGCCGGAATGGGCGTTCACCCAGCCGCTGCCCGTATAGCCCTGCGCCGAATTGGGGTTGAGGAGCAGGGACCGTTCGATCGTGTCCAGCGCCGTCTCGTAATCCTTGGCGCTGTAGGCGATCACCTGCGCGGCGAAACGCAAGCTTGTCGGGTCGTCTCGCGCGTCCGCCAGCACCTCGCGGGCCATGCGCACGGCGACGCGGATATCGTCGGGCTCGTGCCAGCACTGACTCACGGACAGGCTGCGAATATAAGCACCGAGTGCCTTCGCCAGGGTGAAGCCTGGGTCGATGCTGAGCGCCTCGTTGGTGAGCCGGCGCACGTCGGCGAAGCCTTCGCGCGTCATGCTGTAGAAGCGCGGCAGCGCACGAAGGTAGAGGTCGTAGGCACCGATGTAGTCGGTCGGCTTCATGCGCGCTTGCTTGATCTCCTCCAGCCGGATGCGCGGCTCGACCGCACCGACGACGCTCTCGGTCACCTTGTCCTGCAGGTCGAAGATGTCGCTCACGTCGCCCTCAAAGCGGTCGGTCCAGACATGGTGCCCACTTATCGCGTCCACCAGCTGCCCGCTGATACGCACCCGCGATCCTGCTCTGCGGATGCTACCTTCGAGCACGTAGCGGACGCCCAACTCGCGCCCGACCTGGCGCAGGTCCACCGCCCGGCCCTTGTAGGTGAAGGACGAGTTGCGGGCGATCACGAAGAAGGAGTTCACCCGGCTCAATCCCGTGATGATGTCCTCCACCAGTCCGTCGGCGAAGTATTCCTGGTCGGGGTCGCCGCTCATGTTGGTGAAAGGCAGAACCGCGATCGAGGGTTTCGCAGGCAGGGGAGGCGGTGCAGTCACCGAGGCGCTGGCGTCGGTCTCGACGCGATAGGCGCGCACAGGCCGCTCGATGTTCTTGAGGCGCAGGTCGCCGAGCGGCGTGAAGCCTCCGTCGAGCTTGCCCTGAAGGTGGTCGTAGGCGGTGCCCGAGACGACCACGGCGCCGGGATCGGCGATGCTTTCGAGGCGGACAGCGATGTTGACACCGTCGCCGTAGAGGTCGCCGTCCTCCTCGCAGACCACGTCGCCGAGATTGACGCCGATGCGGAAGCGAATCCGCTCTTCCTCGGGCGTCTCCGCCTCGTGTTCTGCCAAAGCCTGCTGGATCGCCATCGCCGAGGTCACCGCGTTGACGACGCTTGCGAACTCGCACAGCATGCCGTCGCCGGTGAGCTTGACGATCCGGCCCTGATGCTCGGAGACCAGCGGTTCGAGGAGGTCCTTGCGGTATGTCTTGAGCCGCTCGAGCGTGCCGCGCTCGTCGCGCTCCATCAGGCGCGAATAGCCGACCACGTCGCAAGCCAGGATCGCTGCGAGGCGGCGCTGCGCGGTCATTGCACCGCCCGGCCAGGCGCGTGCACGCGGGCTGCCTCGCGCCAATTCCCCGCCAACTTCCAGACGCCCAACGTGCATGGCATCCACCTCTCCCAGCCGCCACCCGTCGCCGATTCAGAACGGAGAACGCAGCTTGACCTAGCCTTCACGAGATTTCGCTATCCCGCTTGCGAGGCGTGGAGCGATCCAGTCGTCGCGCTAACAGCCAACCGGCGACACGCCCACGCAGCCTCTGGGGACGCTGACACGCCACTCCCAGAAGGCTGGAGATATTTGCTGCCGTTGGTAACCGGTTGACGCCACCGTGGCGTGCTTTTGTCACGGCGATGTAACAGCGAAATGCCCTCCGAACGCGCGCATCGGGCACTACACCAGACGTTCGCGCTTAGAGGTGCTGAGGTCGGAAAGTGGCACCGGCGTCATAACCTGCCACGACGCCGGCGACCTCAATAGAGGTGTGAGTTATGCCGTTGCACCACCGCGGCCGGTCTTTCCTGCCATCCAAGGCATTGCGGCAGAGACATCTTCTAGAATCTTTGCCGATTTGGCGAAGCCAGCGAATGCGTCACGCGCGACGGAAAGTGGAATGTGGCCATCATGGGCTCGCTGACAGGCGCGAAACGCGGTGTCATAAATCGGTCCCCTGCGGTTCCTTGGCCACTCCTCAAGGAACTCGAATGCATCAGCCAGGCATCCAATCTCTTCGATCATAACCTGCCCATTTTTTACCAACACGGGCCGATCAAAAGTCCTGTCGTTCATGAGATCCTCCATACAGTCTGAACGAGTGCTTGGGCCTCAAAAAAGCGTCTTCGCAGACGGCCGCCGGCAAATATGTGAAGGGCATTTTTGCGTGTCAAGAACGGCGATCAGGTCGCAAAGCAGTAAATCGATCTAGAGTCTCAATGAGTGCCTTGGCCAGTGCTTCGCCCTCTGGATCGCCGCGCGAATGGCCCTTCGTGACGCGGGTTTTGGCTCAGCGCCTCCAGTTCCTGAAAGACTTTGCACCAGAAGCGGTGGTCACTTTCGCGACCGTCAAAGTGTGCATTTAGCGCGCAGTGTGCTGGCGCAGTTGCCGCGTTCGATCCATAAAGTCGATCGCCGCCCGCACCATGCGCTCGGTATCGGCGAGTTCCCCAAGCGTCAACTCACCTGCGCGCCCGGCATCTAGCTTAAACATCTCGACGTCTATCAACCATCGTCCCGCAAAATGCCAGGAAAAGACGGGGCGACCGACGTTGGGGGTGGGGTTTGGGGGGGCGCCGGTCACCCGTAGGAC